>JACRKZ010000063.1 GCA_016235455.1 Armatimonadota bacterium
CAGACGCCCGCCTCGAGCGGCGTCGGTTCGTAGAGGACGTGCCGCCCATCGCCGGTGATCTTCGCCTCCATGTTGCGCGGTCCGGTGACCGGCACCTCGAAGGCCCGGTCGTCGAGCCACAAGCGCGTGCGGCCGGCGTCGCTGGTCTGGTAGATGAGCTGCTCGCCGCTGGCCGAGTAGGCCGGTGTCCCCAGCCCGTCGCAGCAGCACCCGCCGCAGGGCCCGCCGATCTTGTCGTGCCAGTCGCCCAGCCGGCCATCGCGCAGCAGCGCCCAGCGCTTGCCCTGCTGCACGAAGCAGGCCCAATGGCGCTTGTCGGCCGTCATGGCCAGCGCGCCGATCTGGTCGAACGGGCCGAGCGTGCCCTCGTCACAGATGACGTGCCGCGGATGCTCCTTGCCATCGAGCCACACCCCATTGGCCACGGGCGCCCCCCAGCCACGGTCGATGTCCGGCCAGTGCAGGCTCTGGATATCGCTTTCGGACCGCGATCCCAGCTCGACGAAGGTCGGCCGCGCCTCGGCGAACAGGCCCAGACTGCGCTCGCCGTGCATCACGCGCACGCCCTTGGCCTCGGCCATGGCCCACGAGAACTGCCCATCGGCCAGCCGCACGGGCAGGTTGCGCGTAGCGCCCCACGGCGTGATCGCCTCGCCGTCGAGCGCCCATTGGCCCTGGCCGCGCCGGCTGACGTACCAGTAGACCTGCTGCCCGTCGGGCGTGAAGACCAGCCGCTCGACCCGGCCCGCGGTCGGGTAGCGCCGGCCATCGACCACCACGGTATCATGCTCGGCGCCACGCACGGTCACCGCCAGGCGGTTGCGTGCGCGGGCGACCAGGCTGTCGGGCGCGCGGCCCAGCGGCGTCTCGACGAACCTGGGCGCGGCGCCAGCAGTGGCTGGCGCGGCGCCGGCGGTCGCGCTGAGCAGCGCCGTCAGCCCGAGCCAGAGCCACCACCCGCGTGTTGTCCTCCGCATCGCGTCGTCTCCCCCGCGGGCACGGGTGCCCGCGTCATCCAGCGTAACTTGTCGGCCGGCGTCGCGCCAGCGCGGCGATGGTGGCACCGGCCTCCTGGCCGGTGGACGGACCGGCTTGGCTGGCGGTGTACCCGTCAGCGTGGCCAATCACCGGCTGGAAGCCGGTGCCACCATAGCTACCGCGTGGCGGGCCAGCGCAGACTGACCACCTGGGTCTCCGGCCCCGGCCGGGCCGTGGCCAGGAAGACGCCGTCGGGCGAGAACCTCTGACCGCTGAGCGTGGCCCGCAGCACGCGCCGGCCGTCCGCGACCACGTACGGACGGGGCCCCAGGGCCTGGCAGACGGTGTGGCGACCGTCGGGGCTGATCACCAGCCAGTTCACCGGGCCGGGCAGTGCCATCAGTCGGCCGTCGTGGCGCAGGCTATGCCGCGCGGCGCCGCGCAGGCCCCGGCGCGTCTCGACCGTGGCACGATGCTCGCCGTCGGGCGTGGTGGCGCTGTCCAGCGGCGTGCTGGGCGGCCCGCCTTGCCACCGGTCGAGCCAGGGCCAGCGCGCCGGCCGTGAGGTAGTCACTCGCCAGCGGTGGCCGTTGTCCAGTGCGATCAGGCCGCTGAGCTCCGGCGCGCGCAGGCGCACCTGCTGGTCGATGACGAGCACCTGCTGCTCGCCGTCGCGGGCCAGGTAGGCGATGTGGCCGCCGCGCTCGACGAGGCCGATGGTGTCGTTGCTGTCGTTGGTGACGACCGGGCCGGGGACGCCATCGATGTGAAACACACGGCCGCCGGCCACGCGTTGGGTGCCGACCAGCCGCTCACCCTCAAACTCATACCGGTCGGCCAGGCCGCCCGACACCGGGTGACCATCGATCCAGAGCCGCTCTTGGCCATCGCGGTCCACGGCGGTCCACGCCACGCGGCCGCCGTTGCTGACGCAGGGGTTGTCGGCCGCGCTGTAAGGCCCGAACCGGCCGAGCGGGCAATGCACCGTGCGCGGTCCGGTTCGGCTGGCCCGCGTCATGAGCACCCATCCGGTGCCGTGCTCGGCCGTGGTGAGCCCGCAGTTGTGGTGGGGCCCATAGCCCTCGCCGATGACCTGCCCGTTGCGGTACCAGCGCTCGCGCGGGAACGGGCCGGGGCGGCTGATCTCCTCTCGCCAGAGCAGTCCGGTCTTGTCAGTCAGCCATGCCCATTCGCCCGCGGAGCCAGGGCGCAGTGGCCACGACCGGTCGTTGAGCCACACGCGGCGCTGGCTGCCTTGCCCGCTGAACCAGATCAGTTGGTTGGCCGACGAGCCGAAGCGCGGATCCTCGCCGTCCGGTGGCCGGTCGGCTCGCGGCTGCAGGCCGACCGTGCCGAACCAGCCACGCAGCCGTCCGTCGTGCAGCAGTGCCCACCTTCCGGTGCGCCGCACGTAGCAGGCCCAGTGCCGGCGGTCGGGCGCGTAGACCACGGTGCCCACGAACTGGAACGGGCCGTGCACGCCCTGCGGCGTGGCCAGCCAGCGGCCGCGCCGGTCGGCGCCAACGTACCAGGGCGCCGTGTCCGCGGCGCGGCCCATGCGGTCGGACTCGGCGGCAGCCTCACGCCGGCAGGCGTCTAGGATCTCGTCGAACCGCGCCATGACCAGCCCGTCGCGCAGGACGCAGGCGCGGCCGTCGAGCGTGGCGGTGTGCCAGGTGTGGCCGTCGGCGTCGAACACCACCGCGCTCAGGTCACGCGCCCACGGGCCGGCCACGCCGTCCACCGTCCAGCGCGCCCGGTCGCCGAGACGCTCCTTCCAGACCAGCCGCCGCCGGGCCGCGGGCGGGTCGGCCTGAGCGTCCCAGCGGCGTACGTCGGCCAGCTTTCCCTCGAGTGGGTGGTCGCGGCCGTCGACGGTCAGGCGGTCGCGCGTGGGGCCGGCCGCGACCTTGATGCGGAACTCCTCGTCACACACCTCCACCGCGTCGCGCCAGCCCGACCAGCGCGGCCACACCTCGACCACCGGCAGCGCCGCCGGCCGCCGGGCCACGGCCGGCACACCAGCCAGCGCGGCGACGGCGAGCAGGGCGACGATGAGCCGGGCGGCCAGGTGTCGGGGCATGGTGGGCGTCCTCACCGTCGCCAGCGGATCTCGATCAGCGCCGTGTGCCCGTCGTGCTGCACCAGGCGCCGGTAGACGCCGTCGGGTCCGAACGCACCCGGCGAGTCGATCTCGCTGTCCACCTCCAGCCACCGGCCGTCGACCAGCAGATCGCTCTGGGCCTTGCCCTTCGGCACCGCCACGACCACCACGTGCCGGCCGTCGGGACTGATGGCCAGTGCGGACGTGCGGCGCACGACTTCGCTCCGTCGTCCGTCGTGCACCACGGCCTGCTCGCCGGGCTGCCCGATCAGGTAGGCCCAGTGCCGCCCGTCTCGGCTCCAGGCGACATTGTCCAGGTCATACCGCGACGTCGGTGGCAGCGGGGCCTCGGCCAGCCACGGCAGATCCCAGCGGCCAGTCTCGCCTCGGACCAGCAGGCCACGTCCAGTGGGTGCGAAGGTTAGCCGCTCCACGCGATTCATGCGCGCGGAGACCTTGCCGTCGAGCACCGCCACGGCGCGCTGGCCGAGCTTCGCGCCGTAGGCGAGGTGCCGCCCATCGGCGCTGAAGGAGGGCTGCTCGTCGATGCTGTCGAACCAGGGCCCGGTGCGGCCGTTAACCCACATTGCTCGGCGCTTGGCATCGCCCACCTGGCAGTAGGTCAGGATGCCCAGCGGCCCGAACCGCGGCGGATCGGGGGTCGGCACGGGCTCGCCCGGCCGGCCGTCGCGCCAGATGCGCCACGCGCCTTCGGCTTTGGCCGCCCAGACCATCCCGCCCGTGGTGCGGCTGATTACCGGCTGCGTGACCCGCTCGAATGGGCCGAAGTCGCCCAGATGCGTAACCACGAAGACCCGCCCTGCTCGACCCAGCACGGCGGCCCAGGCTGGGCCGGCGCCGGTCACCACCTCCTCGGTCACGCCGCCGTCGTCGGCGCCGCCGTCGTCGGCGCGGCCGTCGTCGGCGCGGCCCTTGGCGCTCAACGGCTGGCCGTCGACCCAGTAGCGGACGCCATCGCCCGGGTTGGACGCGGTGAGCAGATGGCTGCCGTCGCCCGTGGGAATCGCCTCATGCCACTGGCGGCCCGCCTGGCGAATGGGCACGGGCCGGTTGTCGACCAGGTAGGTCTCGCGCTGGCCGTCGCGCACCTGCCAGACGACATGCTGGCCATCGGCCGTGAAGGGGCTGCCGCCCTCGCCGCAACAGCAGTCGTCGCTCGTCAACTGGCGCGGGCTGAGCACCCTCTCATGCCAGGACATTGGCTGGCCGTCGCGCAGCAGCGTCTCGCGGCCACCTTCGCGCACCACGCAGGCCCAGTGCCGTCCGTCCGCCGAGAGGTGGACATCGTCGATGCGGTCAAACGGCCCAAACCGCTGGTCGCTGGTCAGCAGCCAGCGCGCCTTGCCGTTGATGCCGACCCAGAATCTGGCCTGGCCGCCCATCGGCATAGGCGCGTTTGGTGCCGTCTCGCTCGGCCAGCCAGGAGACATGCTCGCCGTCGGCGGACAGGCTGAGTTCGCTCACTCGGCCGCCCGCGTCGAACGCTCGGCCGTCGAGCCGCACGGTGTCGCGCGACTTGCCCCGGATGACCGTCGCCAGATGACCAGAGCGCGTCTGGGCCAGAATGCGGTCGTAGGCGATCAGGTCGCCGGTGGGCGTGTAGGTGATGATCGGCGCGCCCGGATGCGTGACCAACCACCAGCGCGCGCCGCCCGCGACAACCAGCGCGAACGCGCCCAGACACAGCCAGCGTCGAGTCTGCTTCATGGCGAATCTTCCCCTGGGTCCCCACGTCGACCGCTGATAGCGAGTGTAATGTGTGGCGATCCAGTTCGCCATGCGATCTTGGGCTCCGTGCAGCGCCGTATTTGACACCCCCCGAGGCACCCACTAGACTGCCCGACGTGGATGAAGCCATCGCGGAGTTTGTGGGCAACCTCTCAGCACGCGGCCGGTCGCCGCACACCGTGGCGGCCTACCGGCGCGATCTGGAGGCGTTCCGCCGGTTCGCGCTCGACGAACTGCGGCCGGTGCCGGCATCGTTCGCCGAGGTGGACCATCGGCAGTTGCGGCGCTACCTGGCCGAACTGCACCGCCAGGGCAAGGCGCCGGCCTCGGTGCGGCGCGCGCTGTCGTCGCTCTCGGCGCTGTACAGCTTCCAGCTTGAGCGCGGCTACGCTACGCAGAATCCCGTCACCCGCCTGCAAGCGCCGAAGCTGCCCAAGCGGCTGCCCAAGGTGCTCAGCCCCGACCAGCTCAACGCCTTCTTCGGCGCGATGGACCTGACCACCCCCGTGGGCCAACGCGACCGCGCCTGGTCGGAACTGCTCTACGCCGCGGGCCTGCGCGTGAGCGAGTGCTGCGGGCTGGATATCGGCGACGTGACCTTCGAGGACCAGCACATGAAGGTGCTGGGCAAGCGCGACAAGGAGCGCCTGGTGCCGTTCGGCGATGTGGCCGCGGCAGCGCTCAAGCTCTATCTGTCCCAAGGCCGGCCGGCGCTCATCGCCGAGGGCGGCGTGCCGACCGAGCCGGGCGCGCTGTTCCTGGGCCAGCATGGTCAGCGGCTGAGCCGCAGCCGCATGTTGCAGCAGATGAAGCTCTATGCGCGGGCCGCTGGGCTCAACGCCGATATCTCGCCGCACGTGCTGCGGCACAGTTGCGCCACGCATCTGCTGGACGGCAACGCGGATTTGCGTATTGTTCAGGAACTGCTGGGGCACGAGAGCCTGTCGACCACGCAGATCTACACGCATGTGTCGGTGCAGCGGCTGCGCAGCGTCTACGATCGAGCGCATCCGCGGTCGGGCCGAGAGGATAAGGCATGAAGGTTCGCGGTACCACCATCGTCGCGGTGCGACGCGGCGGGATGACGGCGGTGGCGGGCGACGGCCAGGTCACGGCCGACGCCATGATCATCAAGGGCACGGCACGCAAGGTGCAGACGCTCAACGACGGGCGCGTGGTGGTCGGCTTCGCCGGCGCCGTGGCCGACGCCATGACGCTGCTCGACAAGTTCCGCACCAAGATTGAGCAGCATCCCGGTAGCTTGCGGCGCGCGGCCATCGAGCTGGCCAAGGAGTGGCGCACGGACAAGTACCTGCGTATGCTCCAGGCGCAGCTCATCGTGGCCGACGCCGAGGATCTGCTGCTGGTCAGCGGCAACGGCGATGTGCTGGCACCCGACGACGACGTGCTGGCCATCGGCTCGGGCGGCGCCTACGCCCTGGCCGCGGCTCGCGCCATGATGCGCCACACCGAGCTCGGCGCGACCGACATTGCCCGCGAGGCGCTGGTCATCGCCAGCGAAGTCTGTGTGTATACCAACAACCAGATTACCGTCGAGACCATCACAGCGTGAGTCTGAGTCCGGGGGCAGAAAACGGTGTCAGGGACCGTTTCTGCGAGTAGAAACGGTCCCTGACACCGTTTTCTGCCCCCGCACCCGTCGAGGACGCAACCATGCCCGAATCGTTGACCCCCAGCCAGATCGTCGCCGAACTGGACCGCCATATTGTGGGCCAGGCCGCGGCCAAGCGCGCCGTGGCCATCGCGCTGCGCAACCGCTACCGTCGGCAGCAACTGCCCGAGGACGTGCGTGAGGAGGTCATCCCCAAGAACATCCTCATGATCGGCGCCACGGGCGTGGGCAAGACAGAGATAGCGCGGCGGCTGGCCAAGCTGGCGCGTTCGCCGTTTCTCAAGATCGAGGCGACCAAGTTCACCGAGGTGGGCTATGTCGGGCGCGATGTGGAGTCGATGGTGCGCGACATCACCGACGCCGCGGTGCGCATGGTCGAGGAGGAGCAATTCGCCCGCGACGAGCCGCAGGCACGAGAGCGCGCGGTTGAGCGCGTGCTCGACGCACTGCTTAAGGAGCCCGGGGCCGCCACGGCCGACACCGACGTGCCGCCGCACCTGCGTTGGATGCGGGACATGGCAGCGTCGTTCGGCCAGCGCAGCGGCGCCGGCATGACCGGCGCGGCCGAGGCGCCCATGCCCGAGCCCTCGCCGCCGCCCGCGCCTGACCCGCGCCGTCGGGCCGAGGTGCGCCGGCAACTGCTGGCGGGCGAGCTCGACGCGGAAATGGTGGAGATCGACGTCGAGGAGAGCCGGTCACCGGTGTTCAACATCTTCGGCGGTCAGGGCGAAGAGATGATCCGCATGGAGGATGCGCTGGGCGGCATGATGCCCAAGCAGACGCGTCACCGGCGGGCGACCGTGGCCGAGGCGATCAAGGTGCTCACGCGCGAGGAGGCGGCCAAGCTGGCCGACCGCGACAGCCTGGTGCGCGAGGCCATCAGCCGTGCCGAGAACGACGGCATCATCTTCATCGACGAGATGGACAAGATCGCTGGCCGCGGCAATACCAACGGCCCCGACGTCAGCCGCGAAGGCGTGCAGCGCGACATCCTGCCGGTGGTCGAAGGCACCACCGTGGTCACCAAATACGGCCCGGTGAACACGCGGCACATGCTGTTCATCGCCGCCGGCGCATTCCATGTGAGCAAGCCCAGCGACCTCATCCCCGAGCTGCAGGGCCGCTTCCCCATCCGGGTCGAGTTGGAGGCGCTGGGCGCGGGCGACCTCAAGCGCATCCTCTGCGAGCCCGAACACTCGCTGGCCAAGCAGTACCAGCTACTGCTGGGCACCGAAGGCATCACGCTTGAGTTCACCGACGAGGCACTGGACGAGATCGGCGACATCGCCACGCGCGTCAACGAACGCAGCGAGAACATCGGCGCGCGGCGGCTGCATACCGTGCTGGAGAACCTGCTCGAAGAACTGAGCTACGCGGCGCCGGACATCGGCGCCACACGCGTCATCGTCACGCCTGAGTATGTTCACCGCCGCCTGAACAAGATCGTCGAGGACGAGGACCAGAGCCGGTACATCCTGTAGGACGTGGGCCGGACGGCGGATCTCTTGACCGCGCCATCGGCTGCCGGCACACTAGCGGCGTGGACATCATCTATCGCGACGACGTGCAACTCGGAGTGGAGCAGGCCATCGACCTGTATCGGCGGTCGACGCTGGGCGAGCGCCGGCCGGTGGACCGGCCGGATGTCTTCGAGCAGATGCTGCGGCACGCCGACCTGGTCATCACCGCCTGGGCCGATGGCGTGTTGGTGGGTATCGCGCGTACGCTGACCGACTTCGGCTACGTGGCCTACCTGGCCGATCTGGCCGTGGACGAGGCGTACCAACGCCGCGGCATCGGCCGGCAATTGCTCGCCGAGACACGAGCCCGCCTCGGCGAAGCGTGCATGATCGTCTTGCTGGCCGCGCCGGCGGCCGCCGACTACTACGCCAAGGTCGGCTTCGAGCACCATCCCAGGGCCTGGATCCAGGCAGGCGCGGAAACGGTGTCAGGGACCGTTTCCACGCGTGAAAACGGTCCCTGACACCGTTTCTGGCGCAAACGAGGAGAGCGCACATGGCAGGTTGGTATGTACTGAGCACGCGCAAGGACGGCCAGTTTCAGTTCGTGCTGAAGGCCGGCAACGCTGAGACCATTCTGACCAGCGAGGCGTACACCACCGAGGCCGCGGCCCGCAACGGCATTGCCTCGGTGCAGAAGAACAGCCCGCTGGACGAGCGCTACGAGCGGCTGGAATCGAAGAACGGTAAGCCGTACTTCAACCTGAAGGCCGGCAATCATCAGGTCATCGGCACCAGCGAGCTCTATGAGAGCGCCGCGGCGTGCGAGAAGGGCATCGCCTCGGTCAAGACCAACGGTCCCACGGAGACGATCAAGGACAAGACCGACGAGTAGGCAGTTGGTGGTACCGGCCCCCTGGCCGGTGGTACGCCAGGCGTTGCGTGGTGGCCGGAGGACTTGATGCGTCGTTCGTGGTCGATGGTCTGGCTCGTTGTCGCGTTGGGCTGTGTCCTCGCCGGCTGTGGCCGGTCGAGCGCGCCTCCCGCCGCTGCTCTGGCGTCCGCGCCAACTGCGGTGCCAGCGGCGCCCGCTCCCGCGCCGGCGCCACCCGAGGAGTGGACGCTGGCCGTGCTGCCCGACACGCAGTACTACTCGGCCAAGTACCCCAAGTACTTCGAGGACGAGTGCCGCTGGCTAGCCAAGAACGCGAGCGCCAAGAACCTCAAGTACGTCGTGCATGTCGGCGACATCACCGACAGCAACGGCGACAAGCAGTGGGCAGTGGCCAAGAAGTGCCTGGGCCTGCTCGATGGCGTGGTGCCGCTGGCGCTGGTGCCGGGCAACCACGACTACACCGGCGGCGGCGGCGCGCTCGACAGGAAGACCGGGCTCGACAAGCACTTCCCGCCCGACGCGTTCAAGGCGTCCGCGAGCTTTGGCGGCTTGTACGACGAGAAGAGCCTGGCCAACAGCTACCACCTGTTCAGCGCCGGCGGACGCGACTGGCTCATCCTGTGCCTCGAGTTCGGCCCGCGCGACGAGGTGGTGGCCTGGGCCAACGGCGTGCTCGACAAGTACCCCGACCGCTTAGTGCTGGTGGCCACGCACGCCTACCTGAGCAATGCCGGCCCGCGCCTGGACCAGCACGGCGTCAAGCCCGGCCACGGCCCCCACAAGTACCCCATGGCCAAGCAGCCCGGCGGTGTGAACGACGGCGAGGAGCTGTGGCAGAAGCTCATCAGGAAGCACGCTGGCGTGGCGCTGGTGGTCTGCGGCCATGTCTCGGGCGTGGCGCGGTTGACGTCGAAGAACGACGCCGGCGGTGAGGTCCACCAGATGCTCTCCGACTACCAGAGCGAGAAGGAAGGCGGCGAGGGCTACCTCCGCATCCTGCACTTCTCGGCCGACGGCAAGACGCTGGACGTGCGCAGCTACTCGCCGAGCCTGGACAAGGAGAAGAAGGTCGAGGCCAACCGCTTCACGCTGGACCTGACCAAGACGGCGCTGGGGGCGAAGCGCAAATAGTCTTTGGCCTACCAGGACGCGTGGGGTATATACCCCCTGGCATGGCCGCTGGTGGGCCAAAGCCTGTACACTGTCCACCTGGCTGCCGTGTCGAGAGAGCGCGAGGGTACCGCGACATGAACTGGGGCTTCCAACTGGTCGCGGGACTATGCTATCTCGCTGTGCTCGACGCGCCCATCCTCCTCCTGGCTGCGCTGCTGGCGCGCCGCACGGCCCGCGATGAAGCCAACCGGCGGGCGGCGACGATGCAGATGCGCGGCGTCTGCGTCGGCTGGTTCGGTGGCTCGATGCTGTGCATGCTGGGCGGGCTGGGCGGCCTGCTGCCCGTCGAGGTCGGCTCCGAGCAGGTCTACGCGCCGATTCTCTACGCCACCACCGCCAAGGGCTGGCTGGCCGGTGGCCGGCTGGATGTACGGCAGGCGGCGCGTGGGCCGGTAGGCGTCTGGTGGGCCCTGCCGGTGGGGCTTGCACGGCGGCGGGAGGCGAACGGCGATGGACCTGCGATGGACCGCCGATCTGATCATAGGACTGCCTGCTTGTGCCGTCTGGGGCGCTCCCGTGCTGGTCCCAGCGGGCGTTGTCATCCGGCGATTGGCCCGGCGCAGCGAGCGCAAACGGGCGGCCAAGCGGCAGATGCGATGCGTCCTCGCCTGCTGGCTTGCCGGGTCCTGGCTATGCGTGGTGGGCGGGCATGCCGGGCTGTTGCCGACCGACGCCGGGTCCGAGGTGGTCTGGGCGCCCATCTTGTGGCTGTCCACGGCTGCCGGCTGGTTGGTGGGCTGGTGGCACGGGCGCGGCGATGTCGCAGGCTAGGCGACGCAGGTCGTCTCCGTGCTGGTTGTTGAGGGCACCCCACCCATGACGGTTTTCACCTGCCCCGAGCGGACACCACCGCTGACCCCGCTGCTGCTCGGCCAGCTCGCACCCGCGCTAGACCAGGCTACCGGCGCCGCGTGGTGGGCCTGGATTGACGTTTGGGCCACCGTCTGGCCCTCGGCGTTGGCGCCAAGGGTTGGCGCGGGCCCATGTCCGGTCAACACTGCCATCGACTGGTCGCTCGACGGACCGCTCTGGACGCCCGCCGCCGAGGCCATCGCCATGGCCGGCGAGTTCCACCAGATGATCGACGGGCTGCTGGCGCTCTGCTCCGCGCCCAGCGCCGAGCCGATCTGTTGCCTGGCGCTGATAGAGGCCTTCGATTCGTCGCAGTGGCGCGTCTTCACGAGCCAGCCCGAGGTGGCGCAGGCCGTACTGGGCGATGCCGCGGCGGTCCAGGTCTGCCAGTTCAACGCGTGTCTGCCTGTGGGCATCGCCGACGCATGGGTCGCTGACATCCTCGGGCCCGACCGCCTGATCCTTCGCGCCAGGTAGCCCGGTCGACGCGCTGCATCTGTGTTCTGAGACGCCGACGCGGTTCGTTCGATACGATTCGAACTAGACAACCGCGCCCCCATGGTGCACGATTCGCCGCAGAGCCTGCTGTCAGCCGCTCTAGGAGGGAGGGCCCCGCATGGGCAGCGCCGCCGTGCGGTATGCGCTCAGCGGGCGCCAGATGCGCGCCGCGTCCGTGGCCGAACTCGCCGGGCTGGCGCCTGTGGTGACGCAGGCGGCGAGCGCGCTATGGTGGGCTTGGATTGATGTGTGGGGCACGCTCTGGCCGACCGCCGCCGCCACGGAACTCGACCCCGGCTCAGGGCATCGGCCGGTGGACGTGCGGATCTATGGCCCCGCCTGGATGCCGGCCGCCGACGCGGCCCGTTTCGCCTCGGGCTTCAGCGAGTTCATCGACGGCATTGTGCTGCTGGGCGCCGATCCCGACGATGAACGGATGGCCTGCCGCGCCGTGCTCGAAGCCAACTGCGCCTGCATCTGGTACCTCTACACCCATGAGCCCGACCTGGTCCAGTCGGCGCTGGGCCCCGACGTGGAGTGTCAGCTGCTTGAGGTGGGCGAGGTGGAGGACCTGGGCGCCAATGGCGACTGGCTGGTCACGGTGACGCCCGACGGCTTCGCGTTGGAGCGCCGGAATCCCTGAGCTATGGCGCTGCCAGGGAACTGCCGGCGTCAGATCAGCGCTGCACATCGTGGATGGGAGACGATTCGTGGCCGACCATTCCGAACGTCGCCTGCGGCGCGCGCTGGCGCTGAGCCTGCTGGCCAACATCGCAGCCGTACTGGCCCTGGCCATCGCGCTGGACACCCACCGCCGCATGGCCGGCGGCGTGGTGGTCTGTGACCGCCTCTTCGTAAGGGACCATGACCGTCTGCTCTGCTACCTTGGCCCGACGCGTGAGCCCGGCGGAGCCATGGTGCATGTGGCCAGCGCCGACCACAAGCGGTTCGTGGAAGTCTCGGCCACCGACCAGGCGACTGTCCGCGCGTGGTCGGTGCCTGGCCAGGTGGAGGCGGCGTTGGCCGCGGGCCAGGCGCCGGGCCTGGCGCGAGTGGTGGCCAGGGCTGGCGGCGCTACGCCGGCGGCGGCGCTGCTGCAGTCCACCGCCGCAGGTCAGAGCGCGGTGGCGCTGGGCTGGCCGCAGGCCAAGGATGGCCAGTACCCGCTGTGGGCGCAAGCCGAGACCGATGGTCGGGTTGCCGGACGGTGGCTGCCTGGAGCGGGCCGATGAGCGAGCACAGCCTGCGGCGCCTGGAACGGCTGGCCACGCTCGCGGCGGCCCTGAGTTGCCTGGCAGTGGCGCTGGCCATTCACGTCAGTGGGCCGGTCTTGGGCGGCACGCTGGTCTGTCGCCGGCTGGAGGTGCGCCACGGTGGCCGGCGCGTTGTCTATCTAGGTCCGACCGCGTCGTCAGGCACGGCGGTCGTCCGTGTCGCCGGAGCCGATGGTCGCCGTGTGGTCGAACTGGCCGCCGGGCAGTCGGCCTCGGTCCGTGTCTGGGATCTGACCGACCACGCCGACGCAGGGCTGATGGCCGACCAGCGTGCCGCGGGCATGTTGGCGCGATGGGGACGCGGGGAGCGCAGGGCGGAGACTGAGGCGCACGTGACCAGCGCTGGCGACAGTTCGCTGCATGCGGGCCGCCTGCCCACCAAGGAGCAACCGCCGCCGCTGGCCGTGTACGTCGCGTCCGACGGCGACAGGGACGGCCTGTGGCCGGTGCGCGCGACCAGCAGGCGCGTCGAGCTCGACCAGCGGTGATGCCAGGCGCCCGGACCAAGCCGGCGGTCACGCGGGCTGGGCGGCGCTCGGTGGCTATACTGCTGAGGGCGAAGATGCTCCATCGTCGCTCCGCCGCATCGTCCTGATCTCATGCGCCCGCAACTGGCCGGCAGCCGCGTCCAGCGGCGCTTCGAGCAGGTCCGTGCTCTGCCACGCGCCGGCCAGGCCCGTCGGCGTCGCCTGCCCATAGGGCTCGTACAGCCGCACCACGAGGTCGTCGCCGTCCTCGGCGCGCTTGACCGCGCTGACCACCACCGCGTCGTTGCTCGTGGGCAGCAGGCTGTGCTCGGCCGGCAGGTCGCCCCTGTCCGTCACGGGCACGGCCAGGTGAGCGGCGTTGAAGGTGGCCGCCAGGCGCGCCGGATTGGCCTGAGTGAGGCTGCCCTGGGCCACGCCGAGCAGCATCTCGAAGCTGTAGTGCCCGACCTCGGCGGCGCCTTGGGCGTCCCATGCGCCCAGCGGCATGCCGGGGCTGCGCAGGATGGTCACCTTCACCGTGCCGTGGTCGACGCGGTGACAGGGCGTTCCGCGGTTGGCGATGGTCAGCCAGGCGTCCTGCTCCGCCCAGCGCGCGGCGACGAAGTCCAGCGCCGGCCAGTCGCCATTGGGCCGCGTGTGCACGCCATATTGCCCGGCATAGCGCCGGCGCGGCAGCACGCCGAACGGCGCCTCGTACCAGGCTTCATCCTCGGGTGTCGCGAAGGCCAGCGGCACGCCCACCATCAGCCGGCCGTGCAGCGAGTCCCAGTCGACGTCGGTCTTGAGGTAGACGCCGCGCACCCCGTCGTACAGCGTGTACTCCTGGCGCCAGACCAGCCGCCGCAGACAGCGCTCGTGCTGGACACGCCGGTCGGCGAAGCTGCCCTCGACCACCACGCGCTGGTAGCCTGGCCCGCTGGTCAGGGCCACCGTGGGCGACGAATGGCGCGCCACCGAGCAGGCGAACGACGGCTGGGCCATGGTCTCCCAGACGCTGCCGTAGTCCTCCTCGAAGATGAGCCCGCCCACCTCGCCGCGTGCCACGACCTGGCCCAGGTCCTTGTCGAACAGCTCGCAGACGCCGAACGCGTCGGTGCGCAGCCGGCAGTGCTCGTTCTCGATGGTCTCGCCGGCCAGCGGCGTCTCGACCGCGGGCTGGTCGGTGAAGCGGTAGTGCAGCGTGGCATAACCGTGCGGCGGAAGGTGCAGGCCGGTCAGCCGCACGCCGGCGCGACCCCCGACCGCGCGCGGCACGGCCTGGAACGAGCAGGCCGGCAGCGGCTGGCCATGGTTGTCGAGCAGTTCGATAGCCGCCGGCAGCTCGCGCCCGGGGACATCCAGCGCGATGTCGAGCGGCGTGCCCGCGACGGCCCAGCCCAACGGGTTGAGCACGGCCGCCGTGGCGTAGCCGGCGCGGCTCGGGGCGGCGATCCGCGCACCCAGGCCGGCGCCGGCCTCGTCGTAGACCATCTGCGCGCCACGGGCGATGTTGCGGCACAGGCACAGCAGTTCATCATAGGCGCCGTCGCTGTGGCTGCCGGTGAGCGCGTCGTGGAACTGTAGCAGCGCCATGTCGTTCCACAGCCGCTCCAGCTTGCGTCTTGGGTAGACGTCGCCCGGCTGCCAGGCCAGCGCGGCCGTGGTCTCGGCGGCGGACAGCAGCGCCTCCAGCCGGCGGTTCCACAGTTTGAGCCGGATGCGGCTGGCATAGCAGCCGGTGCAGATGGGGTTGGCCTCAACCTCCGGCCGGATCTCCTCCGGCCGCAATGAATCGCTTCTCAAGCGGGCCAGACGCTCGCCATCGAGGGCCTCGACCAGTTCGGTCATGGTCGCCCAGCGCGGGTCAAAGCCGTGCTCGCGGGCCAACTGCAGGAGCCGGTCCAGCGCGGCCCGGTTCTCCAGCGTCTCCTCGCCGGTGATGCGCAGGACCAGTTCGTCGCCGTCGATGCCCTGCAGGCGCGTGAACAGCCGCGTCAGGTGCTCATCCGAGCGGACGTTCTCGTCGGACAGGTCCATGCCGCGGTAGCCGCAGAGCGGGCAGCCGTCGCCATCGCAGCAGGTTGCTGGCGACCGGGTGCAGCCGCCGCCGGCCATGACCTGCGGCAGGCCCAGGTTCTCCCAGGTCGGCCGGATGAGAATGGTCGAGCCGTCGAGCCCGCGCCAGAAGGGCACGCCGTCGTCCATCAGGCGCGAGGTGTTGGCCAGCGTCTCGTAGCCCAGGCCGCGCAGGATCTGTGGCATCTGCGCCGAGTAGCCGAAGAGGTCGGTGCCGACCGCGGTGGTTGGGCGCCTGCCGAAGGTGCGCTGACACCACAGCACGTTGTACAGGTGGTTGCGCACCAGCGATTCGCCGCTGACCATGTTCAGGTCGATGAGCGTCTCGCCGCCGCCGGGCAGCTCCAGGGCGCCGGAGTCCACGACGCGCCCGACGGCCGGCAGCAGGTCGGGGTTGCGCTCCAGGAAGAGCTTCAGCGGCAACGCCTGCTCCAGCGTGTAGCGCACCTCGCCCTGGCCGCACCAGTCCACCGCACGGCGGATCTGTTCCTCCTCCAGGTCGGAGTACGGCCTGATGATGCCGTCCACGGCCTCGTAGTGCGTGCGGCAACCGCGCCGCCAGACCACGTCCATGTGGTTGTCCAGGAGGATGAGAAGCCTACGACTCGCCATGCTGCCACTCCCGGCCACAGGTTACCTCAACCAGTGCGCGTGGTGACGAGCGGATCGCTTGTTTGCCGCGGCGGGTTCGTCCCTCTACACTGCGCTGGGAGACCGAGGGTGAGCGTGCTGTTCGTCGCGGAGATCAACGACATCGAGGACCCGGCTGCCTACGCCGAGTACGGCCGGCGGGCGCAGCCGATCATCAGCGCCCATGGCGGGCGCTACCTGGTGCGCGGCGGCTCGCCCCGCGCCATCCTGGGCGACTGGGCGCCGATGCGGCTGGTGGTCATTGAGTTCGAGAGCGAGGCCCGAGCGCGGGCCTGCTTCACCAGCCCCGAGTATCTGGCCATCGCGCCCTTGCGTGAGCGCGCGACCCGGTCGCACGCCACGCTGGTCGATCCGTACCAGGGAGAGTGAGCATGGCCGAGCGACCCGACTGGCAGTGGGACGAGATGCGGCAGGTGGGCACCGACTACGCCGACGTGACCGAAGTGGAGCGCTACGACGAGCGCATGGGCCAGTTTCGCGATCTGGCCGGTGAGGATGCCGCCATCCTCGCCGAGTTGGCGCTTGGTCCCTGTTCTAACGTGCTTGAGATTGGTACGGGCACGGGCCATTTCGCCCATGCGGCGCTGGCCGCTGGGCATCGCGTCATCGCCGCGGATGTGTCGGCGGTCATGCTGGAGTACGCCGCGGCCAAGGCCCGACGGCTGTGCCTGTCCGGTCTGACCTGCATCCACGCCGGCTTCCTGGGCCTGGACCTGCCGGCGGGGTCGGTGGACGCGGCGGTGTCTGTGGCGGCTCTGCACCATCTGCCCGACGCCTGGAAGCTGGTGGCGTTGCGGCGGCTGTACGAGATGTTGCGGCCAGGTGGCCGCTTCATCCTGCGCGACGTGGTCTTCGCGGTAGAAGGGCACGACTACGCCACGGGCATGACGCGACTGATCAACGAGCTGCCCGACACGATGCGGGTCGAGGCGGTGCGGCATGTGGCGCGGGAGTACAGCACATTTGACTGGCTGATGGCGGCGATGCTGGAGCGCGCGGGCTTCGAGATCGTGGCCCAGCAGCTGCATCGCGGGTCGCTGATGCACTACCTATGCCGGCGGTGAGGCAGATCCCCCTCTGTGATCTCTGTGTCCTCTCGTGGTGGAATCAGACCACGGAGAGCGCAGAGACCACAGAGGGGCCTCCTGTCACTTGGCCCAGGCCCGCACGTAGTCGACGACCATCACGGACGGATCCGGCGTCTTCGCGATGGACCAGCCGCCGCCCAGCGCCAGGTTGACCAGCAGATACATGGGCTGCTTGGCCTCCTCGGGGGTCTTGTACTTCCAGATCTCGCAGCGGTCGTAGTAGAACGTGATGAAGTCCGGCTGGACCATCACGCCATAGGTGTGGAAGCCCGAGTCCATGCCCTCGACGATGGCCGGCTGGCCTTCGCCGGTGTGTGTGCCATTGGCCAGCCAGCGGTGCACGGTGGTGTGCAGCGCGTTGGGATGCTCGCCGTACTGCTCGACCACGTCGATCTCCGAGCCGTCCACCTTCTTGTCGGTGATCGTCGCCGACGGCAGCAGCCAGAACGCCGGCCAGGTGCCGGGGCCCTTGGGCAGCTTGGCGCGCATCTCGAAGTAGCCGTACTTCTGGCTGAAGCCCTGGCCCTTGACGTCCACCGAGGCCAGCAGGCCCGACTGCCACTTGCCGTTGACCTTCCGCGCGGTGATCTCCAGGTTGCCGTCGACCACCCGGAACGGCCCGTTGGGGCCGGGATCGGCGAAGCCGGCATCGCCGAAGTCACCCCAGTACGGTGTGTGGGTCATCCACCGCGTGCCGGGCCCCTGGCGCGAAGCGCTGAGGTCCTTGTCGGTGAAGTCCTCGTCGAAGGTCACCTTGTAGCCGGTCAGGTCGAGGCTGGGCTTGGCCAGCGGCGGGATGGGCGCATCGGCGGCGATGGGCAGCGTGCCCGCCGTGAAGGCCATCTCGCCCGCGTCCTTGACGCCTTCGCCGGTCTTGATGGCGATGCGCTTGCCGCTCTTGCGGTCCCACAGGCCGACGTTGATCTTCCAGTTGCCCAAGGCGCAGTCGGTGGGCGCGACGAACACGTTGGTGTACTCGACGTGGCCGGTCCACTGCGAGGTGGGCACGGGCGGCAGGTGGTCATGCTGCATCCTGGTCTTGCCATCGGGGCCGGCCCATGGGCTCGGCGTCCCAGCGGTAGGTGATCTTCAGCCCATAGGCCGGCCGCGCGGCGGTCTGGCTGAGCTTGACCGACAACAGCGTCGGCACGCCCGGCGGGACGATCTCGGCGCGGATGTCATCGAACCACAGCGAGCCCTGCTTGGCCGCGCCGACATCGGTGTTGCCGATGTTGATGCCCAGCCCCTTGGGCGGCGCATGCCACTTGCCGTCGTTGGCACCACCCCAGTGCTCACCGCCGACCAACTTGCTCACGTCGAGCACGAGTTCCTGCCACTCGCTGGTGGCCTGGAGCTTGACGTCCTTGGTCTGATGGCACTGCCCCGTGGCGTCATTGAGCCGCACGCCGACCTGATGCACGTCCTTGGCCCTGACCCACAGGCGGATGGCCTTGACATCGCGCGCCACCAGGTCGTCCAGCGTCAGCCACCAGCCGACATAGGCGCCACCGCCGGTGAAGTCGGCGTCCAGGCGGTAGGACGAGTCGCCGGCGTGCTTGACCGCCGTGTCGCGCTCCAGCCCGCCCTTGGCGCCAGGGAACTCCTGGCCGCCGATGTACTTCCACTGCGGCGACGGCGCCTGATCACAGGCGTCGAGCACTACCTCGTTGTCCGCGGCCCCTACGGCCGTCAGCGCCAGCACTGCTGGCAACAGTCTGAGCCACCTCATCGCTTCCTCCTGGTGACTGTGACTTATACGCAAAAGTGAGGGTTCCTTCACTGGTCGATGCGGATTCTGATCACCCGCTGGTTCCCCGTATCAGCGACCACGGCGCGGCCCCCGGCCACCGCCACCTGCATCGGCCGGTCCAGGTGCCCGCCGTCGTCGCCGGGCTTGTCGGGCTCGCCCAGTTGGCCCAGCGGCGCGCGCGTCTCCGCGTCGTAGGCCAGCACGCGGTGCCGCTCGGTGTCGGCCACCAGCAGCGTCGCGCCGTCACTGGCCAGCCGCACCGCGGCGCCGAAGCCGTCGGCCAGCGTCCAGGCGAGGGTCAGGCCGTCGCCCTGGGGCGCCAGGCAGAGCACGCGGCCGCCATCGGCCAGCAGCAGCTTGCCGTCGGGCAGCGCGGCCAGGTCGGTGGGCGTGGTGAGCGTCACGCCGTCGAGCGCTGCCGGTTGCCAGGTAGCGGCGTCGATGGCCAGGTTGGCGAGCGATACCTTGGCCCGCAGCAGGCGCCGGCCCGGCCCATCCACGGCCCAGGCCGTGCCAGTCGGCTGGCCGGCCGAGGCACTGACCGCGAAGCCGGTGATGCTCCGGCTCAGGGCCAGCGGCTCGCCGCGGCGCGCCTCATTGCGGTCGCCCGGCCGGCGGCTGAAGGTGATCGGGTAGGGCGCCTTGTTCTGGCCGTCGTCGAGCCGGTAGACCGCGCCGCAGGCCAGCATCTGCTCGCCGGCGAAGTAGCCGCCCGTGGTGGCGATGTGCAGTTCGGCCTTGCGGGGCGGCACGTCGCAATCGTCATCCCAGCGCCACCAGAGCGTGCTGCGAAAGGTGCCCACGGCCACCCAGCCGTCGGCGCTCAGGTTGAGGCTGGCGATATGGGGCAGCGCGCCCAGCCGCCGCACCAGCCGCAACGAGCGCTCGGCGGTGTCCCACCAGGCGTAGTAGACCGCGTCGGCCATGTTGGTGCCGATGACCAAGCCCTGGGTCGGCCCGCCACCAACCATGCCTACCTGCGTGGGGAAGGTCAGCTCATGGTGCCATTCGACCACGCGGCCGGGATCGACCTGGGCCGCCAGGTCGCAGCGCGCCAGGAAGCCGTAGTGTCCGGCATCCCACAGGGCGCCACCAGCCAACGACAGCCGGCCCTCGAAGGCGGTCGGCTGCGCTGGGGTCTTGGTGGTCGGCACCGGCCAGTCGCCCGCGGCGCGCGTGCCATCCAGCCGCCGGCAGTCGACTGCCCAGGCGTCGGGGAACTGCGCGCCCAGATAGACCAGGCGGCGCGCCGCGTCGAAGACCAGCCCCGACGGCAGCCGGCCCGGCAGGCTGAACAGGGCGGTCAGCGCGCCGCTGGCGGCGTCGGCGGCGTAGACGCCCATCTGGCCCGGCGCGGTCTCCCAGGCCAGCAGCAGTCGGCCGTCGCACGGCTCGGCGCCCAGGCATGGCGGCCACCAGTCGTCTGGTTGCCGCGGCAGCGGTGGGCCGAAGGGCCTGGCCACGGCGCCCGAGCGACGCTCCAGGCGGTAGAGCCAGTTGCGTCCGCCGCTCTGACCAATGAAGTACAGCGCATCGCCCAATAGCGCCAGCTTGCGGCACGAGGCTCGTGCGCCAGCCGGCTCCAGGCCAAACGACTCGACCAGCGCGCCGCTCAGGCCCAGGCGGTTGATGCGGTCGCCGCCGCTGACCCACACGCAGCCGTCGCGATCCACCACGGCGCCGGTTTCGCATTTGGCATCGCCCACGCGCACCAGGCCTGGGCCGGCGCCGCCGCTGTTGCCCAACGCGCCCACGGCACGCAGTGACGCGGCCGGCGCGTGGCAGGCGGTCAGCAGCAGCAGAGCCAACCATCGCATGGCGCTACTCCACGTTGACCGCGCCCCACTTGGCCGGCTGCAGCCGCGCCTCGCTGGGCAGGTCGTTGACGATGGCGGTGTCCTGGTTGAACCAGTAGGAACGCAACGCGTTGCGGCTGCCGCCGGCATCGGAGAAGATGACGCCGACGTCGCCCCGCAGCTTCTGCCCGGCGGCCAGCGTCAGGCCCAGCTCGGCCAGCGGCACCGTGGCCTCCAGCCGATAGCCGGCGGCCTCGCGGGTCAGCGTGACTTTGGCGCCGGCCAGCCGGGCCACACGCGCGAACGACTCCGAGCCGGTGGGCGAGCTGAACTCGCGCCTGGCCTCGGCCAGGCCCGGCGGCGTCTTGGGCTGATAGACCACCGCTACCGGTGTGCCGTCGAGCACGCTGAACAGCAGCCGCAGCGGCGCTGAGCCGTCGCCCTGGGCCAGCATCATGTCGGCCGCGTCGCCGGTCTTGAAGAGCAGAGCGTCGTCGCGCCCGGCATTGGCCAGGGGGGAGTCGTCGCGCACGTCGAAACGCACATGCAGGCTGGTCGCATCGTAGGCCAGCGCCACCTTGTAGCTCCGCCGGCCGTCGACCTCCACGCTGACCTGCCGGGTCTCGTCCCACGTCGCGCCGCGCCGGGCGATGGCCAGCGGCGCGCGCGCGGCGGTCGCCTGGCGGGCACGCGCGGCAGCCACCGCCAGTTCGTGGTCAGCGGCGGTCAGCGTCAGCGGCTGCTGAGCGCGGGCGATGGTGTCCAGCCCGGTGATCTCCCAGCAGCGCGCATCGGTGTCGCCGGCCATCAGGTAGACCTTGCCGTCGTTTCTGTTGCGGAAGAACCAGCCGCTGAAGTTCTCGGGCCAGACGGTGCCAGCATCGGCCTTCGGGCCGTAGCGGTTGTCGTGGCAGAGCGCGCCGATCCACAGCCCGTCGTGCGCGAGCAGGTTGAACTGGCCGGGGTAGCCATTCACGGCCACCACCTCCAACCCCGAGGCCAGCGTGGCGCGGCCGATGAACTTCATCGCCCCGATGACCATGCCCGGCCGATAGAGCGGTGCCTCCAGGGCGAAGTCGGTCCATACGCGGCGATAGGCCCATCGGCGCGTCCCGTCCACGCCGTACAGCGAGACGGCCATCCATTCGGCGCCGGCCGCCGTCTGCTCGTTGCCGCCGCGGCGTTCGAGCACATAGACGCCGTCGCTCGCGGGCATGGCGTGCACGCAGTTGCCCAGCGTGGCCAGCAGCGGCTTCTGTGCCGCCGGCGCGGGATAGACTGGCGCGCCATTGGCCAGCCATGATTCGGGCGCCAGGCGCCACGCGCCCGAGGCCGCCCCAGGGAACCACAGGGTCAGGTCGTCCTCCACCCAGGGTCCCCAGTAGCCGTGATAGACCTGCGGCGCCTTGGCGGCGAGCATCTCGTCGGCCTGCACCTGGCCATCGCCGTTGGTGTCGGCCCAGCGGAACAGGCTGCCGAAGCGCTCGCGCTCATAGAGCGGCCTCTGCTCGGGGCTGAACCACTCGGGCTGGAAGCCGTACAGCGGCGCATCCTTCAGATAGCCCACCGCCGCCACCGGCTGCGCGGTCAGGTCGGCTCGGAGCAGGTACACGATGGCGATGCCATGGCCGGGCCAGACCAGATAGTCGCGGCCACCGGCGTGGGCGAAGCGCAGCGACCGGCCCATGAACCCGCCGAACGGCTGGATCTGGCCCGCGCCGGCGCGCACCAGCGTGGCCAGGCAGCGGCTGGCGCCGGTGGCGTAGTCCAGGTCGTAGAGCACGTTGTGCGTCGTCACCCAACCGGGGCGCGCCGGGTCGGCGGCGGATTCCACGGCATAGGCGCCAGGTCCGTGGAGGTCGGCCAGCAGCTTGCCGTCGCTCGACCAGACGCTGACCCGCTTGGGGGTGAAGTCCTGCTCGGTGACCCACAGCTTGCCGTCGCTGTCGGCGCACAGGCCCGCGGGCTGATAGAGGCCCAGCGGCTCGTAGCGACCCAGGCCGGGCCGGCCGCCGGGCTTACCGATGACGGCCAGCGGCGCGCCCTTGGCGTCGAACACACGCACCGTCTGCGCCCGGCCGCGCTCGCTGACCAGGATGCGCCCGGCGGCGTCGATGGCCACCGAATGCGGCTCGGCCAGCCCGTCAGCCAGCTTGGCCGTCTGGCCGGTCTCGGGGTCGAGACGCAGCAGCGAGCCGCCACTGGTGGCGATCAGCGCGCCGGATGCGTCGAGCGCCAGACCGTGGGGTTGGGCCAACGCGAACTCGCGCCCGCGTTGGCCGGTCTTCCAGTCCAGGCAGACGATCTTGTCCTCGCGGGCCAGCGCGCAGTACAGCCGGTCGCCGCGCACGGCGATGGCGGTCAGGTTGGTCGCCTCGGACTTACCGGGCTCGTAGTCACTGACCACCAGGCAGCGCTTGCCAAACGGGAAGTTGAGCGGCTTGCCGCTGGCGCCTTCCCACAGCACCACGCCGCAGGTGTTCCGGCCGCCTTCGCCCTGTCCCCAGCGGCGGCCGTCCTGGGCCACGAACAGCCGCTCGCCGTCGCTGGCCATGGCCTGGCACAACATGCCGATCTCGAGCACCGTCTGCTGGCCCCACAGCTTCCTGGGGCGGCCGGCGTTGAGCTTCGTCTCGACCGCGACGATGGCGGTGCCGGCCTCGGACAGCTCCCAACCCAGGTAGACGCGCTTGGCATCGGCGCAGGCGGCGATGGGCGCGCCATGGTCGCCGCCCCAGGCGCCGCGGCCGTCGTCGGTGCGCCACGGCGGATCGCCGGCGTTGTGCAGCGAGCCAACCCAGCGCTGGCCCAGCCCGCGGTGCGACAGCAGCTTCAGCGCGTAGGAGCCCGCAGGCAAGGGCCGGCCGTCATCGTCCAGGCCGTCCCAGGCCACGGTCAGCGGCGACTGACCGCCCGGCTGCGCCGGCAGCGTGCGCACCAGCGCGCCATCGGCGCCGAACACGCCCAGGCTGACGGACGCGGCGCGCGGGTCCGGCAGCGTCAAGCTCAGCCGGAGCGGTTCGGCCACCTCGCCGGCACTGCGTGGCCGTTCCGTCGGCTTCAGGTGGCCGGTCGGCGACAGGAGGCACTGGCCCCACACGCTCGCCGTCTGGAAGGCGAAGCCCGCGCCACGCACGACCTCGTAGTAGGTGGTGACCTGCTTCCAGCCGGCCGCATCGCCCCACAGCGGCTGCAAGGTGAAGGCCAAGCGGCTGCCGGCCTTCGGCGGGGCCGCCGCCTTCAGCACCGACCAGGGGATGCGTGCCTCGATGGTGTAGCCGGCGCCGTCGTCGTCGGTGCGGAAGACCGTCCCCGTGGCGGCGCCGGTCAAGGCCGTCGCGCCGTGGTGGTCCATGCCCCAGTCGAGCTTGAGCACCGGCAGGCGCCGATCGGTGTAGTACCACAGGTCGAGGTGCACAAACTCGTCGCCGTTGCCATCGACGGCGGGGAACGGCGCGGCGGGGTTGGTGCCGAGCCGCATCTGCAGGCAGTCGCCGTCCCAGCCGCGGTTGATCTCCACCGCCGGGTCGTGCCGGTTGCGCAGGGGTGTCTCGTCCACCAGATGCGCGCCCAGGTAGAGCGCGCCAGCGTCATACATGAGCGCGAATCGGCCCGAGAAGCGCGGTCGCAGCGCATCGTCATAGGCCGAGTCGATGGCGCCCGACAGATCCCAGTCCTTGAGGCTGCCGTCGACGGTGATGCGGCCGGGCACGGGCACGGCCACGATCTGGTCGTGACGCTGCTTCTGGGCCAGGCAGGCCGAGCAGCAGGTCAGCAGCACAAGCAGGGGCAGCAGGGCACGTCGCATGGTGGGCCTCCAGCAACGCGCTGGGTCTTCGCCGGTGCGACGGCGCATCCTTCGGTCAGGTCAGGGCCGGCACCGTGACGCGATATACCGCGCGCCGCCCCGTGGTGTCCGAGGTGAAGCAGATCGATTCGCCGGCGTGGGTGAAGATGGGATGCGGATGGGCGTCCTGCGAGCCCCAACTCGACCCGTGGCGGCACAGCGGGTGCCAGTCGATGCGACCGGTAGTCCAGTCGACGTGCAGCGCGCTGATCCAGGCGCCAGCCCAGCCGGCCGTGTCGTCGTCGACATAGCAGCCGTCGGTGCACAGCCAGCCGGGCCGGCCGACGCCGAAGTGGCCGTAGCGGGTCCAGGTCTCCGGCAATGCGATCTCCGTCAGGCCGCTGCCGTCGGGGAGCACGCGGCCTACGTAGTTGCGCCCGTCGGCAAACCCACCGTGGTAGATGATGGCCGAGCCATCGCGTTCCCACATCTCGTGGCAGGTCCAGTCGTCTCGGCGGCGGCCTTCGCCCTCGGTGCGCAGGCGCAGGTGCCGTTGGCCGTCCCACAGCCACATGCGCCGGATGCCGCAGTCGGCTGACCATTCGTGGTTGTACAAGATGAGGTCGGCATCGGCGGGCGAGAACTGCACGTGCGTGACCCAGGCGTGCGGCACTCGCTCACACAGTCGTTCCGCGCCGGTCGCCGTGTCGTAGACGCGCAGGTAGGAGCTGAGCCCTTCGGCCAGCACGCGGGCGTCGATGTCGTAGTCGGGCCGGCCGCTCAGGCGCGTGTTGCCGTCCAGCGCGCGGGCGTCGGTGGTGGGCACGCAGAGGCGCTGTCCATCGGCCGAGACATGCGTGAAGGCGGTCATCTGGCCGGCCGGCAACTCGGCCAGCGTGCGCGTGCGGCCGCTGGTGTCGGCCACGCGGACCTCGCGCCCTTGGAGGTAGTAGACCAGCCCGCGGGGCGCGTCGACGCTGACGCTGGCCAGGCCCAGCCCGCGGTACGGCTGGCCGTCGAAGTAGACGTAGGACTTGAGGAAGCCGTCGGCGTTGTTCGTCAGGGGCTGCTGCTCACCGCTGACCACATCGCGCAGCCAGACATTGGGCTGACCGCCGCGGTCGCTGATCAGCACCAGGCGCCGGTCATCGGCCAGCAGACTGGTCGACGTGAAGTAGACCAACTGCTCATTGGCGCCACCGGCGGTGAGGCGCTTGGGCTCGACCGGCGTGGGCAGGACGGTGACGTTGGTCTTCATGGCTGCAGTCTACATGATCTGGCCCTGGATGGCGCCCGCCGCCGGGTCGGTGGTGTGCACGTCGAGGTAGGCGCGGCCGCAGATCAGCGCGCTGAAGGCATCGTCCAGGTCGTCGATGCCCAGGCTCGTCTGGCTGGCGAACTCGGCTGGGCCGATGGTCTGGTCGAGCGGGCTGGGCAGCGGGCCGGCACCGGTCCGCCAGATGCGCAGGATGACCGGGCCCGCCACGCCGACGGTGCCGGCGTGGATGTCGACGGCGGTGACCGCGGACGTGGTCAGCCCGGTGGTCGTGAGTTGCACGCGCAGTCGGGTCTGCTGGGCGTTGAGGGTGAGCGTGGCCTGACCGGAGGGTCCCGTCTGGCGCCCGGCCGGCACGCCGAGAGCCACGCTGAACACCTGAGCCCCGAGTTGCGCGCGCACATGACCGTCGGGATGGGTGTCGGTGTTGACCGACAGGTAGCAACGGCCCGCGTCCATGGCGGCAAAGGCTTCGGCCAGGGTGGTCACGTCGCCGCCGGCGGTGAAGTTGCTCGCGCTGGCCGTGTACTGCCACGGGTTGATGCCCGGCCCGCTGGGCGGCGGGTACAGCGCAAACAGCAGCGGGCCGGGCGCGCCGCGCCCGCCGAGCCGGATCTGCACCGCCGAGGCCGTGGTGCCCAGTCCGGTGAGGGTCGGGGTCACCAGGCGTTGTGTGGCGCCGAGGCTGGCCACGGTCACGCGGCCCTTGGCGGCGCTGATGGCCGGTGTCGGCGCCACCTGGCCCGCGCGCAGAATGCCCGCCAGTTGCCCCGCGGTGTCGGTGACCGAGCCACAGGCGGTCAGCCAGGCGGCGGCCAGCAGCACGGTGAGCGGTACGGCGCAGCGGCAAACACGCATGTCGATTCCCCTATACCTGTACGCCGCTGACTTGGTTCGCGACGAGGCTGGCCGGTCCTCCTCGAGAACGCTATGCCTGCTGTGCGCTCAGCCGCCCGTACCGGCCTCCCATCCGACGTCGCCCGCGTCGAACGGCTGCGCCAGGCGTACCACGGTGTCTGTGGCGCGGGTGCTGGTGACCGTCATCTCAATCGTCGCGCGCCAGCGGCCGTTGCCAGCGCGGTTGACGCCCCACCAGCGGCACGCGACGCGCAGGTCGAACCCGGTGCCCCGAGTCAGGTCGGCCCGCTCCTCGGGCGACAGCATCTTCAGTTCGCCCGCGTCCACGTAGTGCAGCCGGTGCTGGGCATCGCGCTCGAAGGCGCGCAGCGTGCCCGCGGGCAGGGCCAGGCCCAGGCCGGAGTCGCGGTTGTTACGCAATGCCAGGGCCAGCGTGGCGCGCGGAGTTCGCGTTGGCACGAGTGTCCACGGGCCCAGCAGCGGCGCGGTGTAGCCGAAGTCGCGCACCACCTTGGCCCGCTCGGCGCTGACCGTCAGTCGCTCGGCTTCGTGCCGGCCGCGCCCAGCTCGGGGTAGTGCGCCTCGGTTCGTGTGCGCACCTGTTCATACTGGATGAGCGCCGGCTCGGCCTGGTTCAGCGGCACCGGCTGGCCGTTGCGGAAGGTCCACTCGCCGCGGTCGCAGTTGGCCGCCAGCACGTAACCGTTGATGTACAGCCGGCGGTAGCTGTCGGGAGTGGTGTTGAGGCCGCCGCCGTGGATCGTATACGGCCCCCACAGCGCCAGGTCGCCCGGCTCCATGGCCACATCGATCAGGCCAGACAGGTCGAGTCCGGCCTTGGCCCAGCCGGACTCGCCCGTGTCGCCGCGCGCCCCGCCATGGTCGTTCAGGTCCAGGCGGCCTTGCCTGTGGCTGCGCGGCAGGATCTGCATGGCGCCATTGCCCGACCAATGCCGGTCCACCGCCAGGCCGGTCTGGACATAGCTGCTGCCCAGCTCGCGGAACGCCTCATCGGGCTTGCGGCTGCGAACGTCGCGGTGCAGGCCCCAGGTGATGTTCGAGCCCGGCGCCTTCCAGTGCAGCTGGTTGATGATCTGCTTGATGTCGCCGCCGATGAGCGGCCCGAGGATGCGCAACATGCGCGGATCGGTGCGCACGGCGTCCAGCGTGTCGTCCTCGTAACTCGGCCATTGCATGCCGCGGACGATCTGGCCTACGCCTTCCGCCTGCTCGACCCAGATAGTCTTGTTCTGGTGCCGGAAGGTGCTCGGATGCCTCATGCCCTCGGCGTACCAGCGGTCGAAGCGCCGGCCGATGCGGTCGATCTCGTCCGGCTCGAAGACTCCGGCCAGGATCACATAGCCCAGCTCCCAGTAGGCCTCGATCCAGCCTGGGTCGGTGTCCAGAGCGGCGAACTCGTAGCGGCTGCGTACTGTGTCGGCCATGGCGGCACTGCTCCCGAATCCGATGGTGACACTGTCGGCTGTGGCTGTAACCAGGGACAGGAGCGGCCTCGCCCGTGGCGAACGGTAGCCGCATGAACGCGATCCGACCCAACCGAGGCGTCTTCTGGCTGCTGAGCCTGTACCTGCTGGCCCAGGCCGCGCTGGCCGCCCCGGCTCCGCCCGAGCGAGCGCAGGTCGGTCCGCGCGTGGCCCTCACCGACCGTGCCGGCGGCAAGGTCCCGCCCGGCGTCTACGCGGCGGCGCGCTTCGGCGGCCCGGTGGAGCTCGAGACGACGGGTCGCTATGAGTTCACCGATTGCCAGGTGTCGTTCAACACGGTCTGGATGGCGCCGGCCCGCACGGTGCTGCTCGACCATTGCCAGACCGGCGGCATCTATTTAGCCGAGGGGGGCCAACTGGGCTGGACTCTGCGGTTCTGCTACATGCTGGGCGGCAACCAAGGGCTGCGCCCGTCCACTGGGCGCGACGGCTGGGACGTCAAGACGCCGACGCCGTTCGTCGTGGAGGATTGCATCGTCGAGATCAGTTCGCTGGGCACGCCCACGGCGCATGTCGAGGCCATGCAGACGCTGGGCGGCAACAACCTGCGGTTCCGCCGTGTGCGGTTCATCACGCACGGTCCCAAGACCGATGGCGTCACGGGCCAGACGGCCGTCATCAACGTCATCGCCGGGCATTCGCTGTTCGAGGACTGCGAGTTCGCCGAGGCCGGCGCCTACTACTACACGGTCTACTGCGACGGCCCCGAGAACGTCTTCGTCCGCTGCCGCTTCGGTCGCGGCGCGGCGTCCTATCTCTATCCAACGACGGGCACGCGGATCGCGCCCATCCTGTTCGACTGCACTGACCTGCAGACCGGGGCGCCCGTGGGTCCGTAGGCGCCGCCGACCAGCCCTACCAGAGCGGCCCGACCAGGCCGGTGAGACCGCGGGTGGTGGGGGCCGGCGTGACCCACGGCTTGTTGGCCACGCGGTCCCAGCCCGACACCTGCCAGGTACCCACCGTGCTGCCCGAGACTTTGCGGTAGGCCAACTGGACCTTGTAGTACCAGAGCGAGACCTTCTCCACGATGTTGCCCGACTCGATGGTCTGGCTCCAGCCCGCGACGATCGGCCTGTCCAGCAGGATCTGCATCGAGTCCACCGAGGCGTTGGTCGGGCGGATGGCGATGCGCGCCTGCGAGCCGATAGTTCCGGCGCCGGCCGCCTTGACCATGAGGCCCGTGCTCGACGAGTCGATGCCCTTGGTCAGGTCGATGGGGCCGACCTCGGCCACGCCTGTGAAGATGTCCGTGGTGCCAGCCTGGGCCGACTCCTTGAATTCGCGGATCAGTTTCCAGTCGACCGACGTGACATCGATCCAGTTCTGGTGCGCGCTGTCCGTCGACTCGCCCGTGAGTGCCGCGTCGGCCGGGGTGAACTGCAACCAGGCGTTGACCGCCTGACCGCCGGACACGAAGTCGTTCAGCCCATCCGTCGCGCCGGTGTTGGTCGCCGTGCTGCCACCGCAGCCACAGGCCAGCAGGCCCGCGGCCAGCGAGAACAGGCACAGCAGCAGTCGTCGTGTGTACATTGCATCCCTCCCAGTGCCCACACGCCGTCGTGTGGCGTGTCGGGTCGTGATCGCTCAGCGGCGGGCGTGGCCCGCGGCCGAGTCGATCCCATGCGACAGAGCTTGCACCGGCCGCGTCGGTGTGTCAATCGCGCAACGCGCGGCGTGCCGCGGCCACTGGGCCTGCGCTGTGCCGCGTTGGCGCCGTGGATCCGGCTCCCGGCGCAACCAGCGCGCCACGCGCTCGGCCAACCACAGGGCCGTGGCTCACACGACGCCGAACGCGCCGAGCCGCAGCCCGGCCAGCGCGGCTGTCGTGATCCAGGCTCCGGCCATGCGTCGGGCGATCACTGCTTCCACCGGGAGTATGGCACGACGATCCGCGCCAGGCCAGACGACGGGCCTCGGCGAGAGGAGCGCCGGCAGGTCCGCCGAACCTTGCATCAAAGGCCACGCCCCATGCCCACTCATCTCGACCGCCGTCGTTTCCTCCAAGCCGCCGCGCTCGGCGCGGCGGGTCTGGCGTCGGCCCGCCGCGGGCGCGCCGCCGATCGGGCCCAGCCCAACATCGTCGTCATCCTGGCCGATGATTACGGCTACGGCAGTTGCGGCTGCTACGGCGCCGACCCGGCGCTGGTGCGCACTCCGAACATCGACCGCCTGGCGGCCGAGGGCCGCCGGTTCACCGATGCCAACACGCCGTCGTCGGTCTGCTCACCCACGCGGTACGGGCTGATGACCGGGCGGTACTGCTGGCGCACCAGCCTGGGCCACCAGGTGCTGGGCACCTTCGCGCCGCTGCACATCGAGCCCACGCGGCTCACGCTGGCCTCACTGCTCAAGCGCTGTGGCTACCACACTGCCGCCGTGGGCAAATGGCACCTGGGCTATGGCGACGCCCACGGCAGCCTCAACTGGCGGACCGATTACGCCGCCGAACTCTCGCCCGGCCCACTCGATGTCGGCTTCGACTACCACTTCGGCGTGCCCAGCAACCATGGCGACCTGACCGGCGTGTTCGTCGAGGACCGCTATGTCTACGGCCTGAGGGGCAGGACGCTGCCTGATGGCATGAAGCTGCCGGCGCCCGACGCCGACGACCCCAACTTCCAGGCCACCTACACTGGCGCGGACATGGAGAACGCCAAGGGGCGGCCCATCGATCTGGACGCGCCGCGCCGCCGCAACCAGCGGGTCATGGCCGAGCTGACCGACAAGGCCGTGGCCTGGCTGGACCGCCAGCCCAAGGCCGAGCCGTTCTTCCTCTACTACACGCCGGTGGCGGTGCACAACCCGGTCACGCCCGACGCCGACCTGGCCGGGCAGAGCAAGGCCGGGCTCTACGCCGACTGGATCAGCGAACTCGACCGCGGCGTCGGACGCATCCTGGCCAAGCTCGACCAGATGGGCGTGCGCGACAACACGCTGGTGCTCTTCACCAGCGACAACGGCGGCGTGTTCAGGCCCGAGAACGAGGCCATGCTCCAGACCATCGCCTACCGCGCCGGCCTCAAGGTCAATGGCCCACTGCGCGGCGGCAAGCACACCGTCTGGGACGGCGGCTTCACCGTACCGTTCATTGTCCGCTGGCCCGGCCACGTCGCCGCCGGCAGCACCTGCGACGAGATGGTCAGCCTGGTCGACATGGTGGCCACGACCGCGGCGCTGGTGGGCGAGCCACTGCCGCAGGCGGCGACCGCGGCCGAGGACAGCCACAACATCCTGACGGCCATCCTGGGCCAGGCGCACGACAAGCCGTTGCGGCCAGACATGGTGGTGCACAGCGCCGACGGCGTGTTCGCCATCCGGCGCGGCCCGTGGAAGTGGATCGAAGGCGTGCCCGTGGACGATCTGACGCCGGGCGAGCGGCGCGCGCGCGCGGACGAGTTCCGCGCGCAACTCTACAACGTCGCCGACGACCCGGCCGAGACCAAGGATGTCAGCGCCCAGCACCCCGACGTGGTGGCCGACCTGAAGGCGCTGCTCGCCCGCTACCGTGACGGCGGCTACAGTCGAGAGCTGCCGCCCATCGTCCCCCCCAAGCCGGTCGCCGCGTTGCCGCCGCTAGCTGGCCGAGTGACCATCGACGAGAAGCTCGACGCGCTGCCGACCCGTCCCTGGGCCACGCCGCGGGGCGACTGGCAGGTCAAGGACGGCGCGCTGTGGGGTGCCTCGGCCCGTGGCGACGCGCAGCCGGCCGACCTGACGCGCCCGCTGAACCTGAACGATGGCACGATCCAGTTCGAGGTCAACTTCGGCACCGCCAACCGCTTGTCGCTACGGCTGCGCCTCGGTGAGCAGAGCGTGCGCATCGTCATCGCGCCGAGTCAGGTGGAGGTGGCCAAGAACCCCGGCCCCGGTGAGGCCGCCGACCGTGCGACTACGCTGGCCCGCGCCAAGCTCCGGCTGCGGCGCGGCGAGTGGGCCACGGTGCGCGCAAGCTTCGCCGGCCCGCAGGTCACGGTGCAGGTCGGTGGCGTGACGGCCAAGGGCACGCACCCCGTCCTGGCAGGCCTCAAGCAGCAGATGGATCTGCTGGTGTTCGAGGGCGATTGCGGGCTGCGGCAGGTGGTTGTGGCGCGGCAGTAGGGCTCTGCCCCACGTCGCTCGTCCTACGTCGCGCGCCCACCTCACCGCATCGCCCGCCGCACCGCCAGCAGCTTCGGCGACTGCTCGGGCGGCTGGCTCAGGTACTCCAACATGCCAAACCGGCCGTACTTGCTGTAGGCGTCGCAGTGGATGAAGTTGCAGAACAGCCCGGCGCCAGCCTCGCGCCAGCCCTGCAAGTAGCGGTCGTAGAGCCCGCCCATGCGCGGGTCGCGGTTGGCCTGGTCGAACAGGCGGTTGAGCGCCTCGTCGTTCTGCCAGGCACCTACGCCGACCAGATGCTGGCCGCCTTCGTAGGCGATCAGCGTCTTGCCCTTCGAGGCGGCATACCGGGCCATCTGCTGCACCACGTCCACGGCCTGGGGCACGGCGCGGCTGGACAGCTCGGCAAACAGCGCGTCGAGCGTCAGCCCCGGCGTCTGCACGGCGGCCTGGTTGCGCGCGTTGCCCAGGTAGCCGCCGAAGTACGGCGCGATGGCCAGCGCGTCGTGGTGCGCCGCGGCCTCGCCCGTCTTGAGCAGGATGTTCTCGAACCACCACGGCCCCGCCGCCTGCCAGGCCAGCACGCGCACCAGCCGCGGCGCGGGGATCTCCTGCTCGCAGAGGGTCATGATCTCGGTGCTGCGGCGGGCGTGGTACATGCCGCCGCTTTCCCACGGTCGCGCCCGGTCGCCCAGGCCCAAGGCCGCGCCTTGCGTTTGCGCGTGGCGAGTCTGCGGGTACTCCGCGTTCCAGACCTCGTTCGAGTACTCCACATACGCCCGCAGCTTGGGGTCGAGCAGGCGGCCGACCGAGCGCGCGAACAGCCGCACATACTCATCATCGACCGTCCACGGAATGGAGAACCAGGCGTCGACGCCCAGCCGGTTGGCCAGCGAACACATGACCTCAACCGGCACGCCGCGGATCGACCAGCGCGCGTCTTCGACCGTCGGCCGGTCGGCCCACGTCTTGGGCTGGGCGGCCAGCCGTGCATCGCCCTGGGTCAGGTTCTGCTCGGCCCAGTTCATGAAGCGCAGGCAGCGGTAGCCACGCAGTGAGTCGAGGAACAGCGGATGGAACAGCGGCTCCGCGCCAGCGCCGGCCGTGGTGACGTGGATGTCGCGCAGGTAGTCGGTGGGGTCGGTGGCGGTGATGGACAACGCCAGTCCGCCGCGGCTGGGGTCGACCTCCAGCTCATCGCGCCCGGCCGCGCCGCCGGTCCGGCGCCAGGCGCCCTCATAGGCCAGCGTACCGCGTCCCTTGTAGTCGACCACATAGCGCCCGGCGGGATAGGTGTTGGGCCGGTCCCAGAACATGAGCGTCCGCGCGATCTGACCCGGTTGGAGCGACCGCACCCAGCCGTGGGCGTCGAGGTCCAGCGGGCGTTGGTCCTGCCAGACGCCCGGCGCGCCGGACAGCCAGGGCCGCGAGGACTTCATGGCGTCGACGAACGGATTGGCGGTACTCCAGTCACGGATGCTGGCCAGGTTGGTGCCGATGGCCATGGCCGGCGGCGGCTGTGCGGCGGCGCAACTGCCCAGGAGGATGGCCGAGACGACTGCCAGCAGGCGATGCGGGTACGGCCGGGCGAGGGGCATGGGTGGTCTCCTTCGCGGTCATGCGGCGGCAGCCGGACAGCCCCACTGTAGTCCCCCCGCGGGCGAGGGGACGGCTTTGAAGCCGACCGCGCGAGCGCCTCAAGCTCCCTCCCCGCTCGCGGGGAGGGCTGGGGTGGGGGCTGCCCACAGACACCGTCGTGTTCACTGGATAAGGTGGACCATTTGGGATGAACGTAAACCGCTGGACCGGCGAGGAGCCGTTCGGGGACCGCGGAACCTGTTGGCCATGGTTCGGGTAGGGACACTGGTCTGGGCTGTCGCGACTCCCTCCCCGCGCGCGGGGAGGGCTGTGGCGGGGGCCGCGTTGCGACCCATCGAAGCACTCGCCCCGGCAGATCTCCTCTACGCACCCGACGGCCAGCCCTATCGCGCTGGGCGCATCATCACCCGTCGCTACCAGGGCGAGATGGTCGCCCTGACCACCGGCGGAGACGCCTTGTGGGTCACGCCAGCCACTCAGGTCCTGGTTCGCTGGCGCCCCCGCCACCCGCGCGCGGTCTGCGACTGGGGCGGCTCGCCACTCGCCTCGTTAACCCGTCGCCAGGAGCTGCGCCGCGACGCCAATCGCGCCGAACGCACCCTCTGGGGCCGCCTGCGTGGTACGCAGATGGGCACCAAGTTTCGCCGACAGCACCCCATCGGGCCGTTCATCGCCGACTTCTACAGCCGTGCGGCACACCTGGTCGTCGAACTCGACGGCGACACCCACAGCACCACCGAAGCCCAGGCGCACGATGCCGCCAGGACCCTCTACATGGAGAGCCAAGGTCTTCTGGTTCTGCGCTTTGCCAACCACCAGGTGCTCACCGACCTCGACGCGGTGTCTGCAGGCATCTTCGACGCCTGCCGCGATCGCATTGCCGGCCAGGAGAGTGTGGAGTGGGTGGCAGCGCGCGACCTTGCCGCCGGCGATACCGTCCTTGCCGGCTGGCCGCTCGGAGCGGCTGAGCTGCGTGCCGTCGCGGTGGAGCGTGCCGACGGTCTGGTCTGCCGCAGCGCTGCCAGTGGCATCTCCCTGGCCACCCAGCATGGCTGCCTGCGGGCACCACAGTCTGAGGCGCGCTGAACGCCCACTTGCCCTCGGCCAGCCCCCCCTGTGGTCCCCCCGCGAGCGGGGGGACGGCTTCGGCGCGGACCCCGCGGGCCTGGCCGACTCCCTCCCCGCTCGCGGGGAGGGCTGGGGTGGGGGCCGTCTTGCGACCCATCGAAACATTCGCCCCGGCGGATCACCGCTGCGCGCCTGGCGCCCAGCCCTCGCCTCGGAGTATCATCCCCCAACCAAGGATCACCCGACCATGCGCAGCCTGACCCTCGTCGCCCTGCTTGCTAGCCTCACCGCTGCCCAACCGCCGGCCACCATCCGCGCCGACCAGCCCGGCGACCGCGCCGTCTACCAACGTGATGCCAGGGGCCACGCCGCGTTGCCCGTGGTCTGCACGCTGCCCGGCGATCCGGTCGAGGTGGTCGAGGTGCAGGCACAGAACCGCGCTACCGGGCAGCCCGTGGGCGAGTGGTTGGCGCTCGCCCTGACCGACGGCTCGTGGCGGGGCAAGCTGGTGCTGCCCACGGGTTGGTACAAGCTCGTGCTGCGCGCCAGGCGCGGGCCGGCCGTGGTCTCCGTGGGCGGTGTGGAGCATGTGGGCGTGGGCGAGGTGCTGATCACCTGCGGCCAGTCCAACTCGGCCAACCACGGTCAGCCGCCGCAGAGGGCGAGCGACGACCGCGTGTCGAGCCGCGACTTTGGGTCTGGCCGCTGGGCCCATGGCGACGATCCGCAGCCGGGCGCCACCGGCACCGGCGGTTCGCCGTGGGCGCTGCTCGGCGACCTGTTGGCCGACCGGCTCGATGCGCCGGTCGGACTGGTCTGCGTGGGTGTCGGTGGCACACCGGTGTCGTACTGGCTGCCCGGCCAGGCCGGCTATGCCCGCCTGAGGAGGGCGCTCGAACTCGTTGGCCCCCAGGGCGCTCGCGCGGTGCTGTGGCATCAGGGCGAGTCGGATTCCATCGCCGGCACCAGCGCCGATGAGTACGGGGCGCGGCTGCGCGCGACCATCGAGCAGTCGCGCCGCGACGGCGGCTGGGCCGTGCCGTGGGGCGTTGCCCTGGCCGCGTTCCATCCCGCCGCCGAGGCCACCGCCGAGCGCCAGGCCGCGGTGATCGCCGGGCAGCGCCGCGTCATCGCCGAGGTGCCGGACGTCTTCCTGGGCGCCGAGACCGACAGCTTCCACGAGCGCGGCATGTTGACCGACACGGTCCACTTCAACGCCAAGGGCTTGGCCGCCCATGCGCAGGGCTGGTTTGAGGCGCTGCTGCCACGGCTGGCCAAGCAGGAACGCGGCTGACCTCGGCCAATCTGGCGCCACAGGAGCCACCATGCAGACCATTCGCCTACCGTTCACCGGGTACCAGACCTCGCGCCTCATCTTCGGCTGCATGAGGTTGCCCGGCGCCTATGCCGACGCGCGCCTGCCCATCCACGCCGCGCTGGAGGCCGGTATCGACTTCTTCGACCACGCCGACATCTACGGCGGCGGCAACTGCGAAACCGTCTTCGGCAACGTCTGGGCCGATGGCGTGCGCCGCGACGAGATTGTGCTGCAGAGCAAGTGCGGCATCCGCCCGGGCCGCTACGACTACAGCTACGAGCACATCATGTCGTCGGTGGTGGCCAGCCTCAAGCGCCTGCAGACCGACTACCTGGACATCCTGCTGCTGCACCGCCCCGACCTGCTCATGGAGCCCGACGAGGTGGCCGAGGCGTTCGACGCGCTGCAGTCGTCGGGCAAGGTGCGCTACTTCGGCGTGAGCAACTTCACGCCCGCGCTGCTCGACATGCTCAGCCCCAGCCTGACCCAGACGCTGGTAGCCAACCAGATCCAGCTCAGTCTGGCGCACTACGACGCCTTCGACAGCTACCTGGTCAAAGGCTATGGTGAGGACCGTACGCCGACGCGCGGCGAGGGCATCATCGAGTACGCCATGACCAACGGCATCACCATCCAGGCCTACGGGCCGTTGGGCGGCGGCGGCATGATGCGGGCCGAGGCCGCCGAGAGCCCCGTCGGCGCCAAGCTGACCGAGTTGGCCGGCGAGTATGGTGTGTCGCGCGAGGCCATCGCCCTGGCCTGGCTGCTGCGGCATCCGGTGGGCATCATGCCCGTACTCGGCAGCATGAACCCCGCGCGCATTGCCAGCGCGGCCCAGGCCACCGACATCGAGCTGACCCGCGAGCAGTGGTATGAGCTGTACCTGGCGGCGCGTGGCCAACGCCTGCCTTAGCCCGATCCCACAAACCAGCGAGGCGGAGGAGCCAACGGCTCCTCCGCCTTCTGCTTCACGGTCGGTGGGTACCGGCGGTGTCTACTGCCAAGCCTGGACGCACGGCTTGTTGACGTTGACGCTGGCCGGGTCGGTGATGCTCTCGACCTGGTCCCAGGTGATGCCGCGCCAGTCGGCGGGCTTCACATGGCCGTCGGCGAACAGGAAGTTGTTCTTCTCCATGTGCCAGCAGGTGTAGGTGCGGCTGCCGGCGGCGAACTGCGCGACGTCACGGCTGGCCAGGACGCCGCGGTTGTCGCTCCAGGAGTTGTCGCTATCCCACATCATGGCCATGCGCGAGACGCCGGCCACGGTGTTGCTCACCGATGCCTCGGAGACGCCGGTGTTGGCTTCGAACACACCGTAGTTGTAGCAGTAGCTGACCCGCGTGCCCGACGCGCTGGTCCAGCCGTTGGACCGCGACGGGCAGCGGAAGACCTGCTCGTTCTTGATGTACGGGGTGATGCCGTTGCTGATCCAGCCCGGCCAGAACGACGGCCAGGCCGTCGCGGTGTAGGCGTAGTCGCGGCAGAACGGATACATGCTGTCATAGTCCTGCATGTACTGCGCCACGGCCAGACCCGCCTGCTTCAGGTTCGACTGGCAGCTGGCCTGACGGCCCTTCTCACGAGCCTTGGCGAAGACAGGGAACAAGATCGCCGCCAGGATGGCGATGATCGCAATCACCACCAGCAGCTCGATCAAAGTGAACGCACGACGTCGCATCGAATACTCCCTCGCGGTGGCCAGACAAACGGCCCCATATGTACCTACCCAGGTGAATCAAGATACAAACGCCATCTCAAAATTCGCCGCGGCGAGAGCTGACGCGGCGGCCGGGTCCACCAGGGCGTGCGCTGCGGTCGGGCAGGTGCGCGGCATCGCGCGGCCAAGTGCGCTGTGTGGCGGGCGCGGCCACCACGAGTGCCCGCGACCAGGTGTCTACATCACAGCGGACGGCGCGGAGCGCGCGCCGGCCGCGACCTAGGCGGATCGGATCCTGATGCTTAAACGCCTCCATCGACGCTTCGGCCTGTTCCGCGATCGGCGGCGGCCATGGCTTGACTGGGGCCAGGAGCAGAGCGAGATCGACGACCGCAAGCTGGCGGCCAGCGGGCGCGTGCCAGCCAACGCGCCGTACCTGGTGCAGCGCTACCTGCGACCCAGTCCGGCCAGTATCGAGAATGTGCTGCGCGTGCGGCCCGAGGGTTCGCTCGTGCTGCACGCCAGCGCCCACCCGATCTCCGCGCGCCAGACGGTGGCCGAGGGTTCGGCCAGGTGGATTGCCTTGTTGGCCCTGTCGGTGCTGGCGCTCGGCGCGGGCCTCGCCACGCCTTGGGCCACGACGGCCATGGTGGCCGCGGTGCTGCTGGCCTTCAGCCTGGTGCGCCGGCAGCGGCAGGCTGGGCACGCCGCGCGGACGTTGCCGCACGAGGTGGAGGCGCATGGCCACGGCTTGGTGGTGCGCGACTACGCCGGCCATGCCGAGGCGCTGCCCTGGAGCCTGGTCGACTCGGCCTGGGTCGGCAATGGCGAGGTCATCGTGCGCCTGGCGCCGGTGCAGCGCACCACGCCGCGCCGGCTGCACCTGCGCGACGACGACGACGCGCGCCGGCTGCTGCGCGCGGTCGAGCTCACCCAGACCTGGGAGTCCGAAGGCGTGACGTTGCCCGACCTGCACGAGGAAGTGCCCGACGCGGCGCTCTCGCCGGTGCGCATGGACGGCTCGGGGGTCGACGCCGAGCGCGGGCTGAGCGTGGCCGAGGGCGAGCAGGAGGCGGTCGGTGAGTAGGAAGCGGCATGGCGAGACGGCCACACCGAAGGCCGACGCCCAGCGCAAGCGCCGTGATCCGCCCGAGCCTGTCCATCGGCGGTTCCGGGCCTGGGCCCAAGACCGGGCCGCCGGCCGTCCTCGTCCAGAACACCTGCCGCCAGGGCTCGAACGGCTGGAGCGCGCGCTGGGCGTCGGCCCCGGTGGTTGTTTGACACTGCGTGTGCGATCGATCGAGATGCCGGCGGGTTGGGCCGGCCGCCGTAAGGACGTTCTGCTGGCCCTCAGTATCGTCAACGTGACCGCGCTTGTCTGGCTGGCGACGTTGCCGGCGAGCACGTGGTTGTATGGTGGTCTGTGCGTCCTCCAGATAGGGCTCGCGGCAAGCTGGCCCAAGTCCGTGAGATCGCCGGACTTGCCAGTAGAGATTCGCGGCCACGGATTGACCATTCATGATGGCCACGGGACGGCGGTCGCGGTGCCGTGGTCCAGGGTCAGCTCGGTAGCGCGGCCTGGGCCGCACCTGTGTGGCGACATCGCTATCGACCTCAATCCCGTCATCACGGGGCTGCCGAGCCGGATCCTGGTGCACGGCTACACGCGCGACGCCGAACGGCTGCTCGCCGCCTGGGAGCTCATCGAGTCCTGGCGAGCAGCCGGCCTCTCGGTGCCGGGCATCGTGGTCGATGTGCCCGATAGCGCCTTGTCGCTCGCCCGACTGACGAACGACGTGCCCGGTGACCGTGGCTTGAGTGTCGCGGACGATCCTGAGTCTCAGTCCACGGTCGCCAGCCGCAGCGCGTAGCCCCGCACATCCTGTGGCCACTCGCCGATCAGTTCGGCCATCCGCGCCAATTCGCCGGCATACAGCGCTCGCGTGGCCTCTTCGTAGCCGGGCAGGTTGCCGCCCATGGTGGTCATGAAGCGGTTGGCCGCATCACGCGCGGCGCGCACCGCGTCGTCGGGAGCGGCCTGGCGCATGGCGGCCTCCACCAGCTTGCGCAACGCCGCGGAGGCGCCGCTGGGCTGCTGCTCGAGCCACTCCCAGTGCCGCGGCAGCAGCGTCACCTCGCGCGCCGTGACGCCCAGTTTGGGCCGGCCAGGTCCGCTGCGTGGCGCGGGCTCGGCGAACAGCGGGTGCCGCGCCAGCCGCTCGATCACCTCGTCGGCCGTGCCGCGCAGGTCGAAATCCACCTGCCGCGCGGTCGTGTCGTCGAAGATGAGCAGGCGGTCGCGCGCCGATTCGGCGGCCTGCGCCTTGACCGCGCGCAACATGGCCCGCACCTCGCCCGTGGCGATGCGCTGCTCACCCACAAATGCCGTGTACGTTCGTTCGCGCTCCATGGTCGTCTCCGCCTGCGCTTATTTTACCCGGATAATATGACCTGTCAATATCATCCGGGTGAAATGGTGGGCCAAGGAGCGCCAAGCGCCGGCTTGGCACGTCACCCACATCACCTACCGGCATGGCTCGGACGGCCGGGTGCCAAGCTGGTGCTTGCCGCTCCCTGTGCCGTAACTGGCGGCGGCGCTGTTACGTTGCTACACTTGGGGTACAGGGCCGGGAGGATCGGCATGGACAGGGGAGATCGCTGGTGGCAGTCGCCGTGGGCGATCGGCGTTGCGGTCAGCCTCATGCTCGGCTGCTGGCAGGTGGTCGATCGTGTCCGCGGCGGAAAGCCCTCAACGCACTCCGCCGAGTGTGCGTACGCCGTGTCGCCCGACGGCCAGGCCGTCGCCTACACGGGTGTGGGCGATGGCGGCACCGACCTCTGTCTGGCTGAGGTCGCCACGGGCCGGGTCACGGTCTTGGCCAAGACGCCTGAACTGGAGATCAGCCCGTGCTTCTCGCCCGACGGGCAACGCCTTGTGTTCGGTCGTGCGCGCGGTGAGTACGACGGCGCCGGCCTGTGGCTGCGCGACCTGGCCACGGGCCAAGAGCAGCGGCTGACGCGCGGCGGCAAGTGGCATGACTGGCAGCCATCGTTCAGTGCCGACGGTCGAACGCTGCTGTTCACGCGGCGCAAGTGGCGGTCGGCCCATGTGCGCTCCCGGTATGCTCCCTGCCGGCTCTTCACGATGCGGCTCGGCGGCAAGCCCGTGGCCAGTGCCTTACCCGAGTGCACGTATCTGGCCGCGCCACGGTTCGTAGCGGCCGGTCGCTGGAGCGGGCAGGTGCTGGTGGGGGTGGTGCGCACCGATGCCGACATGCTGCGGCCCGGCCTGATCGACAGCGCGGGCCGACTCACCTGGTTGCCAGACCTGCCCGACGCAAGCGGAGTGGCCGCGGTAACTGGCGATGGCACGACCCTGTACTGCCAGGTGCGGCGCAAGCTGCCGGCCGACGAGGTGGTTCACCCACCGGAGCCGTCGGCGCCGGGCGCGTCAACGGAGGACGACACGGTCGACCTTGTGCGCGTAGACCTTGATACGGGTCGCCGCACCGTGCTGGCGCGTGGGTTCGAGGGCCACTGGTCCGCCAAGCCATCTGCTGTGCTGTGGAAGCCGTTGTTCCATGGCGGCGGCCCACGGCCTCGGCCGCTGGCTCCGCGCTGGTGGTGAGGGCGCCGTAGTGCTGCTGATGTCTTGATGGGAGCGCCGGAGGGTAGCGCGATGGCAGACGGTCCGTTGGCACGCAAGCGCCCGCTTGGGGCCCGCCGCAAGGCACGCCGCGCCGCCGTCGGGGTCGCGCTGTTCGTGCTCTACGAGCTCTTCATGGACGGGTCGCGCGACCTGAGCCGTCGGTACCTGTCGCCACGCCGCTGGCGATCGGTGCTTTCGCGCTGCTGGCCACCGCGGTCTGGCGCGCACTGTTGCGGCGCGAGGCGCTCGACTTCCCCGAGCCCACACAGCATGTCTACCTGATGCCGGGCGGTGGCATCGCACGGAGGTAGGCCATGGCGGGCGGCCCAGGTTCGGGAGGCCCGCCACACCCCACCGCTACATGTACCGCCCCCGCAACGCTGCGCAGTTGAGCACCTTCTCGCGCAGGTCGTTGGTGGTATAGGCGTAGTGGTTGGTCGCCTCGAAACCCAACCGTGAATCGGCCCGTGCCAGCTCGCACAGTGTCTTGGCCACGGCGATCTCCTCATCGAGAATGGCCAGC
>JACRKZ010000183.1 GCA_016235455.1 Armatimonadota bacterium
CTACGGCATCGCTACCGACGTCACCGAGCACATCCTGGCTGAGCAGGCCCGAGCTCAGCTGGCGGACCAAATGGCTCAGTCCCAGAAACTGGAATCCGTTGGCCGTCTGGCCGGCGGCGTGGCGCACGACTTCAACAACATGCTGGCGGTCATTCTGGGCCACATCGAACTGGCCCTCGAGGAAGTGGATCCCACTCAGCCGCTGCACGAGGACCTGCTGAGCGTGCAGGAGGCGGCGCGCCGCTCAGCCGACCTGACCAGGCAACTGCTGGCCTACGCGCGCCGGCAGACCGTCGAGCGTCGCGTGCTGGACCTCAACGAGACCGTCTCCGGCATGCTCAGGATGCTCAACCGACTGATCGGCGAAGACATCGCGTTGGTGTGGCAACCGGCGCAGGAACTGTGGTCGGTCCACATGGATCCGTCCCAACTCGACCAGATCCTGACCAACCTCTGCGTCAACGCGCGCGACGCCATTGGCGGTGTGGGTCGCATCGTCATCGAAACGAGCAACGCCCAACTGGACGACGCCTGGTCGGCCCGCCACCCAGGCTTCGCGGCCGGCGATTACGTGCGCCTGGCTCTCAGCGACACTGGGATCGGGATGGACGAAGCGACGCTGTCGCAAGTGTTCGAGCCGTTCTTCACCACCAAGGGGCTGGGCCGAGGCACCGGCCTGGGCCTGGCTACCGTCTACGGTATCGTCAAGCAGAACGGCGGCCTCATTGAGGCAACAAGCGAACCGGGAGTGGGCTCTCAGTTCGCCATCTACCTGCCTCGCCACGGGGAAGCGGTGACCAGGCCGGCAGACGGCGCGCCGGCTGACGTCACGGCGCCAGGTCACGAGACCATTCTGCTGGTGGAGGACGAGCCGGAAGTCCTGCGCCTGGCGGTGCGGCAGTTGCAGCGCCAAGGGTACACGGTGTTGGCCACCGGCAGCCCGCTCGATGCGTTGCGCCTGGCTGGCGACCACGCGGGGCGCATCGATCTGCTGCTGACCGATGTGGTCATGCCCGAGATGAACGGCCGCGAGCTCGCCGCTACGCTGGTGAGCCGCTACCCCCGGCTCCGCTGCTTGTACATGTCCGGCTATCCGGCCGACGTCGTCGCCGAACGCGGGGTGCTGGATGCGGGCACCGACTTCCTGCCCAAACCGTTCACGGTCAAGGAGTTGTCGGCCAAGGTGCGTGAAGTGCTGGGGCGCGAGTAGGGGGACGGCCGGACGCCAGGCCAACGACTCAGGTTCGGGTGGCCCTGGCCCGACTGGCGGTCCTGAAAGCTACCGGCTGGCCTCCGCGGAGTCATCGCCGCGGTGGCGGCGCGCGCTTGGGCCGAGCCACGATGCCGTGGCCCCGCGGTGGCACCGCGGGCCGTCGCCTGCTATGATGCGCAACGAGAGGTATTCGCGCCCATGGCCGACCGGCACAACGTTATCTTCGAGGCAGCGCGGCTGCATTTCGAGGAAGGGCTGAAGCAGGACGACGTGGCGCGGCGGCTGCGGGTGTCGCGGCCGACCGCGGCGCGCTACCTGGCCATGGCCAGGGAGATGGGCTATGTCCACATCCGCGTGCTCGACCCCAAGGGCCATGCCTACCTGCACGACCTCGAGATCGCGCTGACCGAGAAGTACCCGCGCCTGCGCGAGGTCATCCTGACGTCGTCGCGGCCGGAATCGCTGACGCCGGGCCATCTGGCCGCGCGCCGCGCCGTGGCCGACGAGATGGCCGAGCGCGCCGCGGGCCGGGTGGACTATTTGCTGACCAGCCGCCGGCGCAACGAGCCGCCGGTGGTGGCCGTGGCGCGTGGCGAGATGATCGACAACGTCATCCGCCATATCCGGCCCTCGCGGCCGCTGCCCGAGCTGGAAGTGCTACCCATGCTCGGCTACCTGCGCAGCCGCGAGTATCCCTACGACGCCAACCGCCTGGCCCAGGAACTGGCCCGTATCTACTCGGGCAACTACGAGTGGATCCCCGCGCCCGCCGTGGTCACCGCCGAGGAGGCGCCTGTGGTGCGCAACATGCCGCTGGTCGCCGCGCCGTTGGGCAAGCTGAGCCGCGACGTCAACGTGGTGCTGACCAGCCTGTCGTGCCCGCACATCACCAACGCCGCGGGCGAGACGGTCCTGCGCGAGCAGACCCTGTTGCAGAGCGGCCGCGTGGAGGCCGACGCCATCCGCGACCTGGTCCTGCGCGAAGGCGCCGTGGGCGAGATCTGCGGCTGGTACTACAACGACGAGAAGATCATCATGCCGCCGGGCGTGGAACTGCTGGGCCTGTCACCCGCGCGCCAGCAGGAGATGGCGGCCGACCCCGACCGTCATGTCATTGGCGTCGCCGGGGGCGACCCCGACCGCTTCGGCGCGGTGCGCGCGGCCATTCGCCTCGGGCTGATCAACGTGCTCGTTACGGACTATCTGACGGCGCATCGGCTGCTGGAGCAGGGGGGCTAGCGCCCCGTCGGCGCTGGCGCCAGGCACTGGCACTCTCGCGCAGATGGCAGAGCGCCGCGCGCAGGCCCGGATGCGCCGCGCTCACGCGCACCAACTCGCCCGTCGGCCGGCACAGACGCTCCTTGTGCGGCGCGGCGCCCAGCAGGAAGTCGAGGCAGGTCACGCCCTGGTCGGCCAGATCGCGGATCAGGTGCATGTAGCCCGCAATGCCAGGGCTCTTGACCGCCACTTCTGGACCGGCCAGTGTGCCAGCCTGGTAGCAGTGCAGCTTGGTGCCGACCAGGAACCCGTAGTTGGCCGCCACCGGCTGGCCGCCGCAACGCAGTACCGACAGCACGGCGCGCTCGGGCCCCAGCGCGGTGATCAGCCGGCGATGGAACTCGGCGAAGCGTGGCGCGGCGAAGCAGCCCGGCTTGCCACGCGCCTCCCACCGCTGCTGATGCAAGTCAGATAGCTCGTCGTACATGGTCAGTGCGTCCTCGACCGTCGCGGCGCGCTGATAGGTGGCGCCGACTTCCAGCGACTGCTCCATGGATCGGCGGCTGCTGCGGCGCGAGGTCTTGCCCAGCCCGGCCATCCATGCGTCGTAGCCGTCGGACAGGTCGAGCGCCCAACTCGGGCCGAGACTGGTGCGCTTGGGCCACCAGCCGGCCTCGCCGAACGTAGCGACCCAGGAGAGCAGCGGCGACTCGGCGCTAACGCCTGTCAGATAGACGCAGTTGGGCTTGCTCTGCAGGCGCTCGGCCATCAGCGGCATGGCGGCCTGGTCTTCGCCCGGCAGATAGAGCAGGTCGAGATAGTCGGCGCAGGTCTCCTCGAACTCCTCTTCACCGGTGGACAGGAAGCGCACGCAGGAGCCGCTGATGCGGCAGCCCGTATTGCCCACGTACATCGGCAGCGCGGCCACCAACTGCTCGCCGCGCCACACGCAGGCGACGCGTAGCGGGTCGGGGCCGCGGCCGTATCGCTGGCCATAGACATCCCACCAGAGCGTGGTCCACTCCCAGCTCAGCGGCGGCGCGGCGCTCGGTGAGGCGGCGTACAGCGCGCGCCACTCGCACTCGATTTGATGCCACCGCGTGACCTCGGTGATGACTTCCAGACGCAGGTCCACGACGGCTCCTATCGGGCGAAGAGGCTGGGCCAGGTGACCGCCGCGCGCCACAGCGGCGGCGCGATGGGCTGGTCGATGGCGATACGCCGCAGGTTGAACGGCTCGGCCTGACCTCTGGCCTGCCAGCCGCCGAACTGGCTGCAGCCAATGCGGTAGCCTTGTGCCCGCAGTAGCGCCACCGTCACGTCGGTGAAGCCATCGGCCGCGCCGTAGGGGTAGCTGAACCAGGTTGGCCGTTGGCCCAGCTCGGCCTCGATGCGGCCGCTGCACAGGTCGATCTCGCGACGCTGGGCCTCGGCGTCGAGCGTGGCCATGCAGACATGCCGGTGCGTGTGCCCGCCGATGGTCATGCCCGCCGCGCTGAGCCGACGCACATCGTCCCAGGTGCAGAACAGACTCCGCGCCAACTCGGCCGGGGCACGCCCTGCACCGGTCGTCTCGGCGACGCGGTCGAGCATGGCCTCGGCCCCTTCGGGCGATAGCCGACGCCAGGAGCGGAGCAGGCCCAGGACGACCGCCTCATCGTCCTCGCCTTCGACACCCAGCGCCGTCAGGTCGCTCACGCGATGGCGCACCATCCAGGCCAGCTCGTCCCAGCCCGGCACGCGCGGCTCATCGAGCCAGGCTGTCACGGGGAAGAAGGCGGCCTTGGCGCCCGCGGCGGCCAGGATCGGCAACGCGAGGGCGACGTTGTCCGCATAGCCGTCGTCGAAGGTCAACAGCGTGTGCCGGCCGCGCTGCTCCAGCGCCGCGGGCAGGTCTTCAGGCGACAGCAGTTCGGTCTCGCGCTGCAGCCAGGCCACCTGCCGGGCGAAGGTGTCGGGCTCGGCGCTCCACACACCGCGGTCGAGCACCTCGTCGGCCGAGCGCGCCAAGCGGTGGTAGTTGAGCACCAGCAACCCCTGCCAGCCGCCCACGCGCCGTGTCAGCCAGGCCAGTCCGCCCAACTCCAATGCCCTGGCCACAGCCGCTTTCTTACCCTTCATTCAGTACCGCCCATACTTCCGTACCGCGCGCGCCATGGCCCACACATTCTCGGGTGGGCACTCCGGTGGCAGGTTGTTGCCTTCGCGCAGCATGAACCGGCCACCCGCCATGATACCGCTCTCCAGGATACGCCGGCACTCGTTCTCTACCTCATCGGGGCGATGAGTCACCAGGAAAGGTACCGACGGCCCGCCGGCGATCTCCACTTCCGGCCCCAGTTCGGCGCGCAACCGGCCGTGGTCGACCGGGTAGCCGGTGTCGAACGACCCGATGTTCAGCGCATCGCGCAGATGGCCAAACAGGTGCGTGGCATCGCCGCACAGATGCACCGAGTTCTGCCCAGTGCCGTCGCTGAACGCTTCAATGAGCCGCCGATGGTGTGGCTCGACGAAGTCGCGGTACTGCGCCTCCGAGAGCAGGGCGATGCTGTCGTCGGCAAAGCCCCAGCCGGCCGTTCGCAGCGGCTGACCCAGATGCTGCCGATAGGCCGTGATGCGCGCAATGATGCCGTCGGTGAGGTACGTCAACAACTCCTGCGCATAGTCGGGATCGGCCAGCAGGTCGGTCAGGAACTCCGTGGCCCCACGCACGTTGCAGGCCACCGTGACTGGCCCGTCCGTGCCCAGTCCGGTCATCCAAACGTGCTTTAGCGGACGACCTTGATACTCCCACCCGGCGTCGACCAAGCTGCGCATGGTCGCGTAGTGGTCCCAGCCCTGGGCCATGAGCGGACCGCTGAAGGGGTCGGGCAGGCCGCGGTCGAAGAGCAGGCGCTTGCGGTCCTCGTCGGCCAGCAGTGGCGTGGTGTCGGGCACCTCGTCGCCACGGTATTCCAGTTCACAGCCCAGCCAGGCGGCCTCATAGACATTCTGGAAGTCGACGCCGACGCTCCAGGCCTCGGGCAGGCCCATCTCCTGGTCATGGTTGAGCCAATGGCGCACCCAGTGGTTGTGCTCGCACTGGCGCCGGACCTGCACCCGCGCGTCGCCAAAGTAGGCCGGGAAGCCGATGCCGGTGGGGTTGGCTTCGGGCCGGCGCATGGTGTAGCGCACATTGATGCCCAGCACCAGCGGCACCCGGATGGGCCGGCGCGCGCGGTAGGCGTCCCACAC
>JACRKZ010000184.1 GCA_016235455.1 Armatimonadota bacterium
CCAGGTGCCAATGGCCAGACCGGCGATGTTGGTGCTCCAACAGATGAGGCCGGGATAGGCCACGCCTTCACCCAGGAAGCAGGTCGCGTTCCACAGGATGTAGTAGCTCAGCAACAGGCCCACGCCCAGCGCAAAGGCCGTGCCGAGTGACTGCCCGCGCTGCGGTCGCACCGCCAGGCTGCCCCCGATGATCAGGAACACGATGCAACTGAACGACAGCGTCGACCGGCGGTGGATGTGGACCTTCACCCGGTTGAGTTCGCGCCGGGAGAAGTTCATCCGCTCCATCTCGGCCAGGCGCCGGCGGATCTCGGAGTAGACGAAGTAGTCTGGCTTCTCGCTGGCCGCCACGGCGATCTGGTTGGGCGAGCTCTCGAAGACCAGGCCGTTGCCGAAACCGCTCTCGCCGGCGGCCTGCCTTACGTCGGTCTCTTTCCAATAGGTGACCAGCTGCGGCCGGCCCTGCGGGTCGAGCCGCAGCGCGCAGGCGTCATGCAGCATCCAGGCCCGCTTCTTGGGCTCATACTGGGCCACCTTGGCGTAGATGACACCCTTGGGCAGTTGGTCCTTCTCCCAGAAGGTGATGGCCACCTGGTTCATGGTGCGGGTCGTCGGGAAGATCATCCCGGCGTCCAGGGTGATGCGCTTGGGGCTGTCGCTCTCGGTCAGGCGCAGGTGCACCTCGAACTGCTGGGCCGTGGCCTGGTTCTGAAGCTGGAGCTTCTTGGTCCAGTACATCATCATGGTCTTCGGACCGGCGTATTCCTCGATCCAGTAGGCCACGGACGAAATGGCCAGGGCGAAGCCCAACAGCGGTACCAACATGCGGCGATAGCTCATGCCGCCGACGACCATCGGCGTGTACTCGGTATCCTTGCAGATCCCGCCGACCGCCAGAATAACCGCCATGCCCACGGACATGGGCATGGTCCAGCCGATGGCCCACGGGATGCGCAGCAGCAGCAGGCCGATCACGCCATGCCAGGGCAGGCCGTAGCGCGCGATGAGCTTGGTCGCTTCGGTCAGCGCCTCAGTGCCGATGAACATCACAACGAAGACCGCCTGCGCGCCGATGAACGGCCACAGCACCTTGGTCAGGATGTAGCGGTCGATGCGCTTCAAAGCACGAAATCCCGTCCCAGGTACTTCTCCAGCACCTCGGGGTCGACGGCGATCTCTTCGGATGGCCCGTGCCGGAAGATGACGCCCTCGGACATGATGTAGGCCCGGTCGCAGAGCTTGAGGGTGGCGCTCGGGTTGTGGTCGGTCATCAGCACCCCGATGCCCAGGCGCGCTCGCAGCGACTGGATGATGTCGCGGATCTCGCTGACGTGCAGCGGGTCGACACCGGTGAACGGCTCGTCGAGTAGCAGGAAGGCGGGCATGGTGGCTAGCGAACGCGCGATCTCCGCGCGCCGCCGCTCGCCGCCGCTAAGCGTGCTGGCCATCTGCTTGCGACGGTCCTGGATGTGCAGCTCCTTGAGCAGCATCTCCAGCCGCTCGTAGCGCTGGTCGCGGCTCAACTCGGGCTGCAGTTCGAGGATGGCCAGCAGATTGTCCTCGACGCTCATGCGGCGAAAGATGCTGGTGTCCTGTGGCAGATAGCCAAGCCCGCGGCGCGCGCGGATGTGCATCGGCAGCCGGGTGATGTCCTCACCATCGAGCAGCACGCGGCCTTGGTTAGGCTTGACCAGCCCGACCACCATGTAGAAGGTCGTGGTCTTGCCTGCGCCGTTCTGGCCGAGCAGCCCGACGATCTCGCCGGCCTTGACGGTGATGCTGACCTCGTTGACAACGGTCCGGCCGCGGTAGGCCTTGACCAGCCCGATGGTCTGCACATACCGCTGGTCGCCGACCACGGCCTCGACATCATGCGCGTGCGCGGTGGCCGCGCCGTTGCCGTGCTCCTCGCCTGCCACCATCGTCATTTCCCGCTCGGTGACTCGTCGCTCAAGGTGATCTGCAAGGTGCGGCGCGCGGTCAGCACGACCGTGGCCGTCTCGGCCTTGGTCAGCTTGTTCTCCGGCGTGGGGCGCTGCGTGTTGGTGATGGTCGAAACGACGGGCTGATCTGCGTTGTTGAGGACCAGCGTGGCGGCGGCGGCGTCGTAGGTCATCTTCTGGCAGTCGCCCACGACCTGCTGCGCGGTCGCGGCGGCGGCATCGTCGTTGGTCAGATCGTAGTGCACGTTGCCTTCAGCCAGCACAGTGGCCAGGGGGCCGGGCGTGAGCGCGTTGGGCTTGGCGTTCTTGGGCTTGGCCATGGTCACGGTCACCTTGTCGGCCGTGACGATGATGAGCTGCGCCTGGTCGCCCTGCATCTTGGCTTTGAGCACCACCTTGCCCACACAGACGAACGACCCAGGCCGGTACTGGCATTCATCGGCCTCGACGGTAGCGTCGACCAGTTGCACCTTGGCCCGCTCGGCGGTCTGCGCGCGCACCGGGCCACAGAGCAGACCGGCCGTGCCCAGCACAGCGGCCAACAGCCATCGTCGTCGGATCAAACGGGTTCTCCTGGCAGGCAGAGCGAAGGTCAGTGCGCCTCGCTGTAGACGGTCTGGCCCTTGAGCTCGACGCAATCGACGATGGCGATGATCGCCGTGTCGACCGGCTTGTCCTTGGTCGAGTCGGTCAGGCGGGCGCTGGAACCGGCGACGGTCAACACCACCTCGCCATCCCCGGTACCGACCGTGTCGTAGGCGACGGTGTAGGTGCCCTTGGGGGTCATGGTCAGCGGATCGAGATCCTCGACCATGAGCAGCTTGCCGCCTACCAGCGACTCACTCTTCTGAGTGGCAACCACCGTGCCCACTACCCGACCCAGTCGCATCTTCGGCCCTCCGCGGTAACGGGCATTGTACCCTTGCCAGGTCGGCACCGTCAACGACGGCGGCGGCGATCCCAGCAGGTGAAGAACGCATTGGCAGGAGATGAGCGGCAGGTGACGAAGTGACCGTCGGGCCGCCACCTCGGCCGTGGCATTTCGCGGGTACCCCGGATCCGTCGCGGCGGCCCAACTCGGTCAATGGGGTTGGACGACACGCACGCGCCATCGGATCCACGCCATTTGGTGGAACGCGTGCCAGAGCGTGTTCGTTCATCGATTTCAGGTAGACAACCCATGCGCATCCCGTACAGGCTCGCCCTCATTCTCGTCTGCTATGCCAGTGGAGCGGCCCTGGCCGTCGATCCCCCGACCACGCCGCCAGCGCCCGCCGGGCTGCCCATGACCTGGCTCGACCACGGCATGCAGGCCGCCACCGGACTCTCGCGCCAGCTGCAGTGCCCGTTGAGTGAAGACAGGCCGGCCGAGCTCAAGGCCGTGCCCGACGGGCTGCTGGCACCGCGGTTCGGCGTCATCAAGGTCGGCCCGGACACCGACTCGCAGTCGTTCTTCGTCTGCCTCGACCAGCCCAAGGGGCAGCCGAGCCGGCTGTTCGTGGATCTGCGCGCCACGGGCGAGCTCACGCCAGTCAAGGAATGGGTCCGCGACGCCAAGTCCGACGCCTGCTCCGGCAGCTTCGTGATGCAGGCCAACATCTGCGGTGCCACGCGCGCCGCGCGGTTCACCTGCGCCACCGTCGATACCAAGGACGCCGGCATGGTCTGGGCCCGCAACAAGCTGCTGGTCGGCGTCGACTGCGGCTGGATTGGCGACCTCAAACTCGGTGCCAAGACCTTCCACGCGTGCATCCATGACCTCAGCGGCCAACTCGCCTTCCACCATGCGGTACCCAAGCGCGGCACGACCCTGTTGGTCGATCTCAACAGCGACAAGCGCTTCGACCGCACCCAGGAGACCTTCGACCTCGGCGCGCCGTTCACCACCGGCGGCGCGTCCTGGCGCTTCTCGGCGGTGAACGCGCAAGGCGTGCCGGTCATCGAGCCGATCGACCTGACCCGCCAGCGCATCGAGGTGGGCAAGCCGGCACCCGTGTTCAAGGTCTCGCTGATGGACGGCCGCGACCTGCAGTTCCCGCGCGACTTCGCGGGCAAGCTGGTCTTCTTCGACTTCTGGGCCATGTGGTGCCCGTACTGCGTCGACGAGTTCCCAGGGCTCATCCAGGCCCACAAGGAACTGGCCGACAAAGGTCTGGAGATCATCGGCGTCAACATCGACGGGCCGGACAAGGCCGACTCCATCAAGCGGGCCTGCGAACGCGCGGGGATCACCTGGGAGCAGGTGTATTCGGGTCTCGGCTGGGACTCGCCGTTGGCCATGCGGTTCGAGGTGAGCGAGATCCCCTACGGCGTGCTGCTTGATGGCACGACGGGCGTCGTCCTGGCGCTGGGCGTGCGCGCGGATGATCTGCGCGATGCAGTAGCCGCGGCCAAGCGCGGCAAGTAGCGGGCGTCAGGGCTGCTTGGTGAAGATGAGCCGGCGGCCCTGGTCCACCCATTGCGGGCTATCGCTCAGCGTGGAGATGATGCGCAGGCCGCGGCCGCGTGGCTCCTCGCCGGCCGAGCTCAGGTCCTTGAGCGTGGCCACGACGTCGAACCCCGGCCCGCTATCACTCACCGTGGCACGCAGCGCCTGCCGCTCGGCCTCCACGGCCACATGCACCAGGCGCGTGGCATCGAGGCCGTGCCCATGCACCATGGCATTGGACACGGCCTCGTGAATGCACAGTTCGAAGTCGTCGGCCGCCTGTAGGGAGAAGCCGTGTTCGAGCGCCAGGGCTCGCACCTCGGCGCGCAGAGCGCCCAGGGTGTCGAGCCGGCTCGGCAACTCATAGTGACGGGCCTCGCCCGGCTTCATTTCGTGCGCTTCCCCGGCTGGACGAACTCGGCGAACGCCAGCGACCGGTGCACCTCGGTGACCACGATCTGCGCGCCGCGCTGCTGCACGCGAGCCGCGTCGGGCAGACCGATCATCATGCCGTCGATGATGGCGACCATCTGGTTGGTTTCCGACTCGGAGCAGTCGCGAGGCAGGATCTTGATGACCTCTTCACGCTGCACCCAACCGATTTTGGCCTCGGTCTCGTCGATCCGTCCACCCGAAATGTAGATCTGGTCCCGCTCACCAGAGTGAACGCGGATGTAGACCGGCGAGTTCAGTCGCTGCTCCAGGCCATGCGCCGTCTCGCCGCCCGGCCCGATCAGCAGGTCGGCCACGTCGCCGTGGCACTCGATCAGGTAGGCCTCGTGCGGCCGCTGGAAGGCCAGTTCGCGGATCTGGTTCTCGGCCTGGATGGCCATGGTGATCGGTGTGAGGATGTGGCCGCGGCCACGGCAGCTCGGGCAGACCTCGGAGATCTCGTGCGCCAGGCTCTCGCCAGTGCGCTGCCGGGTGATCTCGACCAGGGCCAGCGGGCTGATGTGGACGATCTTGGTGCGGGCGCGGTCGCGCTCCAGGGCGCGCTCGAGCTCGGCGTAGACCTTGATGCGATCGCGCGTGCGGTCCATGTCGATGAAGTCGACGATGATGATGCCGCCGATGTCGCGCAGGCGCAACTGGCGGGCGATCTCCTGCGCGGCCTCGACGTTGGTCGTCAAGATCGTGTCCGACAGGCCCTTGGTGCCCACGAAGCGGCCGGTGTTGACGTCGACCACGGTCAACGCCTCGGTCTCGTCGATGGTCAAGTTGCCGCCGCTGCGCAGCATGACGCTGCGCTGCAGGGCATTCTCGATCTCGCGTTCGATGCCATGCACCAGGAACAGCGGCTCCGGGCTCTCGTGCCGAACGACGCGGTTCACCAGGCTGGGGTCGAGCCGGCCCATGATCTCCTGGATGTACTCGTAGTCTTCCAGGCTATCGACGACCAGCTGATCGACTTCGGCGGTGAAGTAGTCGCGGCAGACGCGGTACACCATGGAGAAGTCCTGGTGCAGCAGCGCCGGCGCCTTGGTGGTCTTGGCCTTGACGAAGATCTCGTCCCATAGCTCGATCAGATACTCGATGTCCTGCTTGATCTCGGCTTCGGTGGCACCCTCGGCCTCGGTGCGCATGATCAGCGCGCGGTCCTCGGGCTGGTACTTCTCGCCGAGCTCGCGCAGGCGGTTGCGCTCCGAGCTCTCGGGGATGCGCCGGGAGACGCCGATGTGCTTGCTTTCGGGGCCGATCATGACCACGAACCGGCCCGGCAGGCTGAGGCGCATGGTTGAACGCGGGCCCTTGCTGCCCACGGCGGCGCGCTCCACCTGCAGCACAACTTCCTGGCCACGCTTGACCAGGTCGCCGATCGACCGCGGCTTGTTGCGCTCCTTGGCCGACTCGCCGGGGAAGACGATGTTGTCCACGTAGAGGAACGCGTTCTTGGCCAGGCCGATATCGACGAACGCCGCGTCCATGCCGGGCAGCACGTTCTCCACGCGACCCTTGTAGACGTTGCCGATGACCTTCGAGCCGCGCTCGGCGTAGAAGTCCTGTAGGGCGCCGTCCTCGATGAGGGCCATGCGCTTCTCGAAGATGCCACTGCTGATGAGGATTTGCCGCGACATATCAGTCGTCGCCTTTCCGCGCGCCGGCATCGAGAGCGGCCCGCGCGTGCTGCTGAGCGGACGCATACACGTCCTTCAGCGGCACGCCGGCGGTCTCGGCACACTGGCGGCAAGTATCGTATTCCGGCGCCAGATTCAGCACTTGCGTGCCGCGGCGCCCAACCTTGACCTTCACCAGGCCGTAAGGCGTGGTGACCTCCACCCATTCGCGCGCCAGGCAGCGTCGCTCGGCGCGGTAGAACCGAACGCCCAGCGTTGTCGTCTCGCTGACCACCGTGTCGATCACCGCGTCCAGCCGCGCGGGATCGCAGATGGCCCGCAGCAACAGCGCGGGTCGGTTCTTCTTCATCTGAATCGGCGACAGCGAGACGTCCACGGCGCCGGCTGCCTGAATGCGTTCGGTCGCAAGTTCCCACCACTCGGGGTTCATGTCGTCGATGTTGGCTTCCACCACGACGACCTCGCTGCTCTGCCCCGCGGTCTCACCCAGCGTGAGCCGCAGCACATTGGGGATGCCGTAGTCTTTGGTGCCCGCGCCGTAGCCCGTGCGCTCGGCGGTCATGGGCGGCATGGACCAGGTCTGCGCCAGCGTGGTCAAGATGGCCGCGCCGGTCGGCGTCAGGGTCTCGCCCTCGACATCCAGCTCACGCGTCGGCACGCCCTTGAGCAGCTCCTGCGTGGCCCACGACGGCACCGGCACGCGGCCGTGCGCGCAGTCCACCCAGCCGTGCGAGACCGGCAGCGGCGTGCAGCCGACCAGTTCCACGCCCAGCGCGTGCAAGCCCAGGCAGCCGCCGACCACGTCGACGATGGCATCCACGGCGCCGACTTCGTGGAAGTGGATGCGCTCGACGGTGGTGCCATGCACCTTGGCCTCGGCCTCGGCCAGTCGCGCAAAGACGCGTTTGGCGGCGTCACGCACCGGCTCGGGCAACGTGCTCTCGTCGAGAATGGCGACGATGTGCCGCAGATGCCGCGCCGGCTGCTTCTCCTCGGTCAGCGTCACTTTGACCTTCGTGGCGCGCACGCCGCGGCGCATGACCGGCTCGCAGGCCAGCTCGTACCCGCCGACGGCCAACCCGGCCAACTGCTCGCGCAGCGTCTCAAAGGGCAGCCCGGCATCCACCAGGGCGCTGAGAATCATGTCGCCACTGGCACCGGCGGAGGCGTCGAACCAGGCGATCTTCATGCGGCTGCTCCCTTAGCGGCGTTCGCGATCCGACTGTTGATCAGGTGCGCCGAGTAGCCCGCGCCGAAGCCGTTGTCGATGTTCACCACAGTCACGCCCGAGGCGCATGAGTTGAGCATGGTGAGCAGCGGCGCCAGTCCGCCAAAGTGGGCACCGTAGCCGACGCTGGTCGGCACGGCGATGACCGGCGCGGAGACCAGGCCGCCGACCACGCTCGGCAGGGCGCCTTCCATGCCAGCCACACAGACCACGACATTGGCCTCCTGCAGCAGGTCGGCATGGCGTAGCAAGCGATGGATTCCGGCCACGCCCACATCGGCCAGGCGGTCGACGCGCGAACCCATGGTTTCGGCGGTCAGCGCGGCCTCGTCGAGCACCGGCAGGTCACTGGTGCCTGCGCAGCAGCAGACGATGTGGCCGACCGGCGCGGGACGTGGGGTGCGGAAGAGTTGGTAGAGGCGAGCGCCGTCGTGATAGACGCCCTCGAGGCCCTCGGCGGCCAGGCGCTGGGCGGTTTCTGGCCGCATGCGCGTAGCCAGCACACAGCCCTCGCGGTCAGCCAGCACGCGGACAATAGCGACGATCTGGTCGTCGGTCTTGCCCGCGCAGAAGATGACCTCGGGGAAACCCGTGCGGAGATGGCGGTGCGTATCGAGCGTGGCGAAGCGATCCACCTGCTCGATGGGAAGTCGGCGCAGTTGCGCGGTCGCATCATCGATGCCGACTCGGCCCTCGGCGATATCTGCCAAAAGAGCCCTCAGGCCAGCTTCATCCATTGCCAACCGTTCTCAGACACCGATCCACGGTGAAGTACCGGGGACCGGGCTCGAACCGGTAAGGGCAGTGCCCGCAGGATTTTAAGTCCCGTGCGTTTACCTATTTCGCCACCCCGGCATGTAGCCGGTCGCGGCTTCCCTGGGGCTGCCTTCGACCGAAAACCCTCACACCCGGGCCAGCACGGGTAGGCCCGATTGTGTTACAGAGGTGGCGACCAGATTTGAACTGGTGAATGGAGGCTTTGCAGGCCTCTGCCTTACCACTTGGCTACGCCACCGTGACCAGCAGCAGTAGCTGCTGAGAGCGGGAGACGGGGATCGAACCCGCGACCCTCAGTTTGGGAAACTGATGCTCTACCGCTGAGCTACTCCCGCACGGTGCCCCGATTATCTCCGAGCCCTCCCCGCCTGTCAAGCGCCCGCGCCGCACTTTCGTCGGCCGGCCCGGCTTGACGCTGGGCCCGGCGCGCCGTAGCATCCCGTTGAGATGACCCGCACACTCGATCTGGCCCACGGCAGCCTTCAACTGCCCGCATTCCTGCCCGACGCCACGCTCGGCGTGGTGCGCGCCGTGGATTCGGCCGACCTCGAAGCCTGCGGCGTGCAGGCCCTGGTCATGAACGCCTTCCACCTCATGCAGCGGCCCGGCGCCGCGGTGGTCACGGCGCTGGGCGGCGCACACCGTTTCGCCGGCTGGCAGCGGCCCATCGTGGCCGATTCGGGCGGGTTCCAGGCCTGGTCGATGTTGCGCGACAACCCCAAGCTGGGCTCGGTCAACGACGATGGCATGGTCATCAGGTTGCCCGACAGCGACCGCAAGCTACTGCTGACTCCGGAGAAGTGCGTCCAGGTGCAGGTGCGCCTCGGCGTCGATGTGGTCATGTGCCTTGACGAATGCACCCATGTCGATGACGCGGCGGAGGTCCAGGAGCGCTCGGTGCGCCGCACGATCGCCTGGGCCAGGCGCTGCCGCAGCGAGTTCGACAAGCTGTGTCGACAGAAGAAGCTGGACGACACACAACGACCCAGGTTGTTCGCCGTCATCCAGGGCGGCGCCTCGCTTCACCTGCGCGGACGCTGCGCTGAGGCACTCCTGGAGCTCGGCTTCGATGGCTATGGCTACGGCGGCTGGCCGCTGGACGCCGATGGGAACCTGGTGGCCGAGGTGTTGGCCTTTGTGCGCCAGAGCATCCCAGGCCATTTGCCGTTGCACGCGCTGGGCGTCGGTCATCCGCTCAACGTGGCGGATGCCGCGGCGCTGGGCTACGACCTGTTCGACTGCGCGCTGCCGACTCGCGATGCCCGGCGGGGGCGGGTCTACCAGTTCCTCGACGCGCCGGCCGCCGGTCGGACCGACTGGCTCAGGATGCACTTCCTGACCGACGAGAAGCACGTCCGGTCGGACCAACCGATCGACCCGACCTGCGATTGCCTGACCTGCACACGCTATGCACGGGGCTACCTGCATCATCTCTACCGCGCCAACGAGGCCACGTTCCAGCGGCTGGCCACCCTGCACAACGTGCGCTGTCTGACGCGCCTGACCGAGGCGCTGAGGCCGGCTGACGGCTTGGGCGGCCCGGCGTGAGACCGACCGACGACCTGGACATCATCGTCGCCTCGGTCAAGGCCGGCGCGGGCTATCGCCTGCTGGCCGACGATCTGGTGCGGTCGGTGGCCGCGACCGAGATGACCAAGCGCCGGTCGGCCAAGGAAGCGGTCAAAGCCGCGCGCGCCAAGCTGCACCAACTGGTCGGCGCCTACGACGACCTGCCGCGCGAGGCCGAGGCCCAACTCGCGTCGGCCGACGAGCACGATCTGCCCGAGGTCGCGCGACGGCTTATGGCCGCGCATGCCTCCACGCGCGAGCGGCTGCCAAGCTACGACCAGTTCTGGCCGGCGGTGCTCGCCGGCCTCGACCCACCGGGCAGCGTGTTGGACCTGGCGTGCGGCCTCAATCCGCTGAGCGTGGGTCTCAGTGGCCTGCCGCGCGACACGCTGTATCAGGCCTGCGACGTGCACCTCGGTCTGCTGGCGCTGTGTTCGGCCTACCTGAGCCGGCTCGGTCAGCCGCACGACGTCTTTGCCCACGACCTGCTGAGCGGGCCGCCCCAGCGGAGCGCCGACCTGGTCTTGTTGCTCAAGACGGTGCCGTGTCTGGAGCAGGCTGACAAAAGCGCTGGCCGCCGCCTGCTGGCCGCCATCGAGGCACC
>JACRKZ010000159.1 GCA_016235455.1 Armatimonadota bacterium
CCGGCCGGCGGGGTCGAGGAAGCCCACGCGCGCCAACTGCGCATCGGTCAGGCCGGTCGCATCCGAGCCGAAGCTGACACTGCCGCCATCGGGTCGCCAGCGGGCGATGACCAGGCTGGCTTCGGGCGACCAGGTCTGGTCGTGGCTGTCGGCGCAGGCCAGGCTGCCCTGACCCTCGGCGCCCAGGTCGACGAACGAGCGCGTGCCGAGCCGCAGCGGGCCGACCCGGTCGGCATGGCCGCGCAGCCAGAGCCGCGCCTCGTTGGGGCCGACCGTGGCCAGCGGCGCGCCGTCGTCCACCTGGTCGTCGTTGTCCCAGGCCAGGATGGCCTGGTTGGCGCCGCCACCGAGCGTGACCGCGCTGGGCACGGCGCAGACGCCCGCGGGCTTGGCCAGCATGAGCATGCCGCGCCGCAGTGTCAAGCCGCCGCCGAACGTGTTGGCGGCCCGGCCGGCCAAGTAGGACGGCGTGGTCTGCCAGACGCCCTGGCCGCCGCCGTCCCAGACCAGCGCGCCGCCGCCGGTTACTGCGCCGCGCACCGTCTGCACGTTGCCGCCGCCGGTGTCGAAGGTCAGCGTGTGCCGGCCCAGGTCGATGTCACCGTCGAACGCCGCCCACTTCCAGCCGAAGGTGGTCGGGCCGGTGAGCCGGTACGAACTGCCCTCGGGTCCGGCGTCGGCAGCGCATTCGAAGCTGCCCTGCAGGGCAATGGTGACGGCCTGCGCGCTGGCGGCGAGCCAGGCGGCGGCCAAGACGGTCAGAACGGCATGTCGGCGATGCATGGCCCGCGATTCGCCTTTGAGGCTGTGCATCCTGCCGGTCGGCGAGCACCATGGCGGCGGCCGGCTTGACACCGACCCGCTCTTGCGACACGCTCGGGGTGGGAGCCTGCGCATGCGCCGCACCTTGCTGCTTCTGCTCGTCGCTGCCGTAACCCACGCCGCCGCGGCCTGGGCCGCCGAGGTCCGCACTCCCAGTCTGCGCGCCGAAACTGGCCGGGGCACGCTGCTCAGCCTGACCGACGCCGCCGGCCACGCCATGGTGGGCGACACGGCCATCAGCCGGCTGCGGCTGCGCTGCGTGGGCCAGGACTACAACGGCATCGAGGCGGACGGGGCGCTGGCTTTCCAGGACCTGCCCGGCGCTCGGGCCACCAGCCGCGTCGAGCCCGCCGGCGAGGAACTGCTGCTGGCGCAGACGGCGACGTCGCCCCAGCCGGGCGTGTATGGCCTGGAATGGACGCTGGCCGGCATTCCGCGCGACTACAACATCATCGTGCCGGGCCGCTCGGGCATCCGGCTGACCAAGGCCTCGCCGCGCGGCAACCAGGTCTTCGACTGGCCGATGGGCTGGGAGGCGGGTCTGGCCATCATCGAGGGTCAGGGCCATGGCTTCTTTGTCTACGCCGATGATCCCGACGGCCGCTTCAAGCGCCTCGAGGTCGAGTACCGCGCCGACGGCTGGCGGTTGGGCTTGGTCACGGTCAACACCGCGCCGTGGGACAAGCTGACCGACATTGCCTCGGTGCGCTGGCGTGTGGGCACCTATCAGGGCGACTGGCGCCAGGCGGCGCGGCGCTACCGCGATTGGCAGGCCCGCTCGTGGCGCGTGACGCCTTTGGATCAGCAGAAGCCCACCTGGGTCAAGGACACGCGTGGCTGCGTGATCATGGGCCTGGATATACCCACCATGGAGAAGCTGGCCGAGAAGGTCGATCCGCGGCAGACGCTGATCTACCTGCCCGACTGGCGCACCGCCGGCTACGACCGCGACTACCCGACCTACGACCAGGCGGTGCCGCAGCTCGACCCGTTCCTCAAGCGCGCCCACGAACTGGGCTTCCGCTGCATGTTGCACGTCAACTACTTCGGCTGCGACCCGCTCAATCCGCTGTACAAGCAGTTCGGCCCGTTCCAGGTGCGCAGCCCGTGGGGCAAGCACGACCTCGAGTGGTGGCTATGGGAGAAGGCCGAGCCAGTCATCCGGTTCGCCTACATCAACCCCGCGCACAGCGACTGGCGGAAGCTGTTCGTCGAGCGCATGGCGAAGCTCTGCCGCGACCACGCCGTCGACGCGCTGCATCTGGACCAGACGCTGTGCGTGTTCAACGACAACAACGGTCTGGTCGAGGGGCAGACCATGGCCCAGGGCAATGTGGCGCTGCACCGCGAACTGCGCGCGGCGCTGCCCGAGGTGGCCATCAGCGGTGAAGGGCTCAACGAGGTCACCTACCGCGACGAGGCGTTCGCCCAGCGCCACGCCTGGGGCCTGAACCACGCCGAAGGCACGTGGTCACGGGCCTGGCTGGCCACGGCACATCCCGTGAGCAGCTATCTGTTCCGACCCTACACCTGCATCTACGGCTACCTGGGCTGTGCGTCGCCGAGCACCGACCAGCTCTACGCGGCGTGGCAGGAGGCGTACCGCTGGTGGGGCGTCATTCCCACGCTGAAGCCCGACGCGGGCTCGGTGGCCGGTGCCGATGGCTTCCCCGCGCAGTTCTGGAGCGAGATCGACCTGTGGCAGCGGCGGCGGCTGGCACCCGACCTCGATGGCGCCTGGCCGGCCGACACGGCGTTCCCGCTCAAGGCGGCTGACGGCGGCAGCGCGGCCTACACCGTCGATCACCGGCTGGTGGCGGCTGGGCAGACCGTAACTCGCACGGTCACCGGCACCAGCGAGGTCAAGGCTGGTGGCAGCCTGGGCGGCTGGCTGGTCTATGACCGCGAGCGGCTGTTCGGGCTCGATCCCGAGCGCTGGTATGCCTGGTCGGCCAAGCCACGCGACCTGCGCGCGCTGCACATCGAGACGCTGCCCGAGGGCTTCGGCGTGACCGAGGCTACCGACCGCGGCAGCCACTATGTCATCCGCCTGGCGCAGGCCGGCGCGGCCGTGGCGCGCCTCGACCAACTGCTGCAGGAGGCGGTGTGTGGCACGCGCCATCCCGACGGTCGGGAGTTCGCCGCCGAGGGGCCAGTGGAGGCGCCCGACGGCGGCACGTTCCTGGTCGACGGCAGCGTCATCTCGGCGCATCCGCCGTGGCGCCAGGGCGCTGGCGGGCTGTCGTTCGCGCGCAGCCGGCTCAAGCTGCCAGAGGCCCAGGGTCTGCGGTTCCGCGCCGAGGTCTACCTCGACGCCGGTGCTGTCGGACCCGAGAAGAGCGATGGCGTGTTGTTCGGCGTGACGGCCAAGGGAGCCGGCCAGCCGGACCGCCGGTCCGAACTGCTGGTGACCGCGGCGCAGCCGCAACTGCTGGAGCTCGACCTGACGCCGCTGGCTGGACGTGATGTGGCGCTGGAGATGACTGTCTCACCGGGACCCAAGGGCAACCCGAGCTTCGACTGGGCACGCTGGCGCGCGCCGCGCGTGGAACGCAACCTCGTCGGGCAGGGCGTCATCGGCCTGGTGACGCCCAAGCCGTATCAACTGGCGCTCGGCGCGGCAGGCCCGGTCAAGACCACGACCGCCGGCAACAACCTGCGCGTGACGATGGACCTGCCTGGCGCGCTGGTGCTCATGGACGCGCTGCCGGCCGACCAGCCGCAACTGCCTAACAACCTGCTGGAGCTGCCGTTCGACGTGGCCTTCGTCGGCTCGAGCGGTCACACGCTGGACCGCCCGCAGTACGCCGGCGCCAACCGTGTTGGCGACGCGCTGTCGACCCACCCGCCGTCGGACGGGCGCACCTGTGTCGACTACCGCCTGCGGCTGCGCGACGTGGCCGAGCAGTTCACCGCGCGGGTGGGCCTGCGCGAGGGCAGCAAGTCCAGTGGCGTGAGCTTCATCGTCGAGATCAACGGCCACGAGGTGGCGCGCCGCTCGATGCTGCCGGGCGACTGGCAGCCGCTGACCGCCGACCTGAGCCGTTGGCGGGGTCAGCCCGTGGTGCTGAGCCTGATCGCGGACTCGGAGGGGCCGTTCGACTACGACTGGGCCCTGTGGGGTGAGCCGAAGCTGGTGGCGGCAGCCCCGTAGGGTCGACCCTACGCGGTGGGTTCGGTGGCGATGAGCCCCAGCAGGGCCTGCCGCGCCTGCTCGCCCATGGGCACCACCATGGTCGGCAGCGTGCTGGCCTCGGCCAGGGCCAAGTACTGCTCCTGCCACTGGGTGAAGACCTGGGCCACACTGGCCAGGTCGGGTCCGAGCGAGAAGACAAAGTCGCGCCAGGCGACGTTACGATGGTCCAGGCTACCGGCCAGTTGCGCCTCAATCTGCTCGGGCGGCACGGTGATGACCACCGTCGTTGGCCGATAGAAGCGCATCATGCCTTCGATGCGGCGGAGCATGTCCAGGTCGCCGTTGGCGTGGCGGATGAGGTTGGTGAAGTGGAAGCGCTCCAGCACCCACAGCAGCTGGGCGTCGGGCCGGCGGCGCAGCACGTCGCTCTCCACGGTCAGCACCCGCAGCGGCTCGATGGCGGCCAGCAGGCGGTACATGAGCTGCTCGTAGCGCTCCGGCCGCTGGTCGGGCCGGCCTTCGATGGCGCGTTCGGTGTAGTGCTCGGAGAGCATGAGCACCGACTGCCGAGCCAGAAAGGTGGGGTGGGCACGGATCTCGGCGAGCAGACACGACTTGCCCGCGCAGGGGATGCCCTCGATAACGATTCCGCTCCACCCAGCGGTCATGGTCAGCCTCGCCTCGTGGCTACGCGCCGCGTCCGGGCCACCAGCGCGGCAGGTCGCCCGCGTTGACGATGACGCCGGTGCCGATGGCCACACACGACAGCGGGTCGTCGGCCACGCGCGTGGGGATGCCGGTCTCCTCGGCGATGAGCCGGTCCAGGCCGCGCAGCATGGCACCGCCGCCGGTGAGCGTGATGCCGCGCTCGATGATGTCGCTGGCCAGCTCGGGTGGCGTCTGCTCGAGCACATGCTTGACGCGGTCGACAATCTGGGTGACGGGCTCGCGCAGGGCCTCGCGCACATCGACGCTGGAGACCATGACCGTCTTGGGCAGGCCGGCGACCAGGTCGCGGCCGCGCACCTCGATGCTCATCTCGGGTTCCATGGCGTAAGCCGAACCGATGCGCACCTTGATGTCCTCGGCGCTGCGTTCGCCGATCATCAGGTTGTAGTCGCGCTTGATGTGCCGGATGATGCACTCATCCATGCGCGAGCCGGCCACGCGCACGCTGTCGGCCACGACGATGCCGTTGAGCGAGATGACCGCCACGTCGGTGGTGCCGCCGCCGATGTCGACAATCATGTTGCCGCCCGGCTCGGAGATGGGCAGGCCCGCGCCGATGGCCGCGGCCATCGGCTCGAAGACCAGTCGGGCGTCGCGGGCACCTGCCTCGCGCGCCGCGGCGAGCACACTGCGCTTCTCGACGCCGGTGCCGCCGATGGGCACGGAGATGACCAGCAGGGGCTTGAAGAATGGGTGCCGGCCGCAGGTCTTCTGGATGAAGTAGCGCAGCATCTGCGTGGTGATGGTGTAGTCGGCGATGACGCCACCGCGCATCGGACGGCTGGCGATGATCTCGCCGGGGGTGCGGCCGAGCATCTTCTGGGCATCGCTGCCCACCCAGACCAGCCCCTTCTTGCGGTGGACGGCCACCACGCTGGGCTCGCGCAGCACGATGCCCTTGCGCCGTACGTAGACGAGCACGTTGGCCGTGCCCAGGTCAATGCCGAGATCGCGCGCGAACATGTGGTTGGACTCCAACACCAGGCTATCGCCAGTATACACCCCGCGTCGGGGCAAATGGCGGAGTCGAACAGGTGTTCAGCCAGCGGTCAGGTGGTCAATTTGCCCACGGGCCTCGCAGGACCCCGACCCGGGCGGGTGAATAGCGCCGCGGGAGTGGCTGACATGACCTCGCGAGAGCGCCTGCGCACCGCCATGCTGGGCGGCGAGCCCGACCGTGTGCCGGTTGGGCCGCACGGCTGGGGCCATGTCGACCCCAACAGCGCCGTCGGCGTTGAGATGCTGGCCCGGCTGGACATGATGCTGCCGGTGGGCGCGGGCACCAGCCCGTTCTGGAGCGCGCGCGTCGAGATGACCACCCAGCGCGACGAGAACAGCGCCGTGACCACGCTGGCCACGGCCGCCGGTGAGTTGCGCCAGGTATGGCGACGGACCAGCATCACCAGTGCCGTGACCGAACACTTCTGCAAGACGGCCGACCAGCTCCAGGCCGTGCTCGAGCTGCCGTATGAGCCGGCCCAGCCCGTGCTCGACGACTATGAGCACTGGTGCGCGCGGGTCAGCGACGAGGCGCTGATCATGGTCGGCGTGGGCGACGGCATCTGCCACATCGCCGACCTGTGCAGCCCCGAGGACCTGTGCTTGATGTGGGCCGATGCGCCCGACGTGCTGCTGGCCGCGGTCAACACGGCGCACCAGCGCACCATGGACTGGGTGGACGCCTGCTGCCGGGCGGGTGCGCGCGCCTTCCGCATCATCGGCGGGGAGTACGCCACCACGCAACTCGGGCCGCGCGGCTTCGAGGCGCTGTGTGTCGGCCAGGACCGCGAGCTGTGCGACCTGATGCGTTCGCACGGGGCCATCTCCTACTACCACAACCACGGCACGACGATGGCCTATACGAGCGCGTTCGCGCGCATCGGCATGGACGCGCTCGACCCGCTGGAAGGCCCGCCGTATGGCGACGCCGACCTGGCGCGCTGCCGCGCCGAGATGCCCAGCGTCTGTCTGGTCGGCAATCTGGACGACATGGAGCAGATCGAGCAGTGGGATCATGACCGCCTGCGAGCGTTGGCCGCCGAACGGCTGGCGCAGGCTGGACGGCGCGCGTTCGTGCTGGGCGGCACGGCCAGCGGCACCTACACCGAGGCTGGCGCGCGCGGCTTCATGGCGCTGCTTGACGTGGTGTGAGCAGGCGTGGCATCCTCCGCGCCGACGGGAGTGAGAGCAGATGGGAACGATCACCAGCCAGCCGTTCGGGCAGCTCGCCGACGGCCGTGAGGTGTCACTCTATACACTGACCAATGCCGGTGGCGCGTACGTCACCATCATGACCTACGGCGGCATTCTGACCCAGGTGCATGTGCCCGATCGCGACGGCCGGCTGGGCGACGTGGTGCTCGGCTTCGACACACTCGAACCGTACCTGAAGGGCCACCCGTTCTTCGGCGCACTGTGCGGCCGTGTGGCCAACCGCATTGCCGAGGCCACGTTCGACCTCGACGGCAAGACCTACCATGTGGCCGCAACCGACGGCGAGAACTCGCTGCACGGCGGCCGGAAGGGCTTTGACAAGCACCTCTGGACCGCCGAGCCGTTGACCACCGATCGCGGGCCCGCGCTGCGGCTGACCTACCGCAGTGTCGACGGCGAGGAAGGCTATCCGGGCAACCTCGACGTCACGGTCACCTACCTGTGGACCGACGGCAACGCGCTACACCTGGACTACGAGGCGGTGACCGACGCGCCGACCATCCTCAACCTGACCAACCACAGCTACTTCAACCTGGCCGGCGGTGGCGCCATCTACGACCACGAGATGCTGCTCTTCGCCGAGCGCTACACTGTGCCCAGCGACAAGCTCGTGCCCACCGGTGAGATCGCGCCGGTGGCCGGGACGCCGCTCGACTTCACCGTGCCCACGCGCATCGGCGAGCACATCCACGAGATGACCAACAAGCCCCAAGGCTTCGACCACAACTATGTGCTGTCCGGCGCCGATGGCATGGTGGCGCCCTGCGCGCGGGTCAGCGAGCCGGGCAGCGGCCGCGTCATGGAAGTCGAGACCACCGAGCCGGGCGTGCAGTTCTACAGCGGCAACTTCCTGGATGGCACCGTGACCGGCAAGCGCGGCGTCGTCTACCACCAGCACCACGGCTTCTGCCTGGAGACACAGCACTTCCCCGACAGCATCCACCACCCGAACTTCCCGTCGACCGTGCTACGGCCGGGCGCGGTGTACCGTCAGACCACCCTCTACCGTTTCGGCGTTCAGAGCGCCTGATCGAGGCTTGATCATGTGGAGCTACGCCCTGCTGCTCACCGCTGCCATGGCCGCGCGTGAACTCCCGCCGCAGCCGTCGCTGCTGGCCGCGCGCGACGCGGTCCGTGCCCTGCGGCAGAAGGACCCGCTGCCCGAGGGTGGCGTGATCGTGCCGATCAAGGCGGGCCGGCAGCTCGTCACCGAGACGGTCGCCTTCGACAAGAACGACTCGGGCACGGCTACCGCGCCGATCATCTACCGCGGCGAGCCCGGCGCCATCCTCAACGGCGGGCGCGTCCTGCCCGCCACGTCCTTCGCGCCGGTGAGCGACGCGGCGGCGTTGGCGCGGCTGCCCGAGACGGCGCGCGGCAAGGTGCTGGTCTGCGATCTCAAGGCACAAGGCTTGACCGAGTACGGCGCCCTGGAGAGCTACGGTTTCGGCCGGCGGCCGGACAAGGCGCCCATCGAACTGTTCGTCGGCGGTCGGCAGATGACGCTGGCGCGCTATCCGAACAAGGGCTGGATCAAGCTCGAGAAGGTGCAGGACCGCGGCTCGGTGCATGGCAGCAATGTGCCCGGCGAGCCCGAATTGCTCGAGAAGCCCGAGCGCGGCGCGATCTTCGACGGGCCCGGCAAGGACCGCCTGGCGCGTTGGAAGACCGCTGACGACCTGTGGCTGTTTGGCTACTGGTGGTGGGACTGGGCCGACCAGGCGGTCAAGGTCGACCGCATCGACTACGACGCCGGCACCATCAAGACCGTGCAGCCGCACGAATACGGCTACCGGGCCGGCGGGCGCTACTATGCCTTCAATTTGCTCGAGGAGCTGGACCAGCCGGGCGAGTGGTACCTGGACCGCGCCGCGGGCCGGCTCTACCTGTGGCCCACCGCGCCCCTCGACGGACAGAGCGTCGAGCTGTCGCTGCTGACCACGCCCATGGTCGCCCTCAACGGCGCCAGCCACGTGCGGCTCGAGGGCCTGGCCTTCGAGACCATGCGCGGCCAGGCGATCAGCGTGACCGACGGCGAAGGCGTCTGGCTGGCCGGCGACCGCATGGCGCGCACCGGGCGCAATGCCGTGACCGTGTCGGGCGGCAAGGATCACCGCGTGGTGGCCTGCGACATCGTCGACACCAACGGCGGTGTGCATGTCAGCGGCGGCGACCGCCGAAGCTTGACGCCCGCGGGCCACATGGTCGAGAACTGCTCGTTTGACAACTATGCGCGCATCATGCGCACCTACAACGGCGCTATCCACATCGACGGCGTGGGCATCCGTGCCGCGCATAACCTGGTGCGCAACGCGCCGCACGCCGGTATCTTCTTCGGCGGCAACGACCACGTCATCGAGTTCAACGAGTTCTACGACATCTGCCAGGAGACCAGCGACTGCGGCGTCATCTACGCCGGGCGCACGTGGTTCAGCCGCGGCAACGTCATCCGCGGCAACTTCATCCACGACATCCGCGGCATCGGCGGCGTGGGTGCGTTTGGCATCTACCTCGACGACTGCTTCTCCAGCGCCGAGGTGACCGACAACGTGCTGGCCAACATGGATGACGGTGCGTTCCTCATCGGCGGCGGGCGCGACAACATCATCACCAACAATCTGTGCTACCGCACGGGCCCGCTGATGCTCGACGACCGCGGCCTGGGCTGGGGCGCCCGCGGCTGCAAGCCGGGCCAGCAGTTGTGGGACACGCTGGTCGCGCTGCCGTACAAGCAGCCGCCCTGGAGCACCAAGTACCCCAAACTGCCCGGCATGCTCGACGATGAGCCGGCTACGCCCAAGGGCAACGTGGTCGAGCGCAACGTGTTCGTGGCCATGGGCGCGCCGCAGATCGCCAAGACCGCGCGCGACAACGGCAGCGTCAAGGACAACCTGGTCGTCGCCGACGACCCCGGCTTTGTGAACCTGGCCGCCCTCGACCTGCGGCTCCGGCCCGATGCCGCGCTGCTGGCCAAGCTGCCGGGCTTCCGGCCCATCGCCGTCGACAAGGCCGGGCTGGTCATCGATGCCTGGCGCCGGGCCGTGGCGCCGGCGCGACCGTCGCTGTTGGGCAGCGGCAAGACCGTCGTCGGCGCGGGCGACCTGGTGCTGGCCACGCGCACGCCGGTGGCGATCATCCGCTACACGCTCGACGGCACCGCGCCGAGCGCCAAGTCGACGCTTTACCGGGGGCCGGTCCGCCTCACCAAGAGCGTCACGCTGCGAGCCGTGGCCTTCGGCGCCAACGGCGCGGCCTCGGACGAGTTGACCGCGGACATCCAGGTCAAGCCCATCGGGCCTGGCCAGCCGGTCTACCTGAGTGAGTTGCCAGCGTTCGACGTTGCCGCTTACGGCGGCGACATCAAGCGCGACCAGAACATGGCTGGCGGCGCCATCTCGCTCGGGGGCCGCACGTTCGAGCGCGGCCTGACCATGCACCCGGCCGAGACGCCCGAAGGTGGCCGCGCCACCGCCACCTGGCTGATCGATGGCGGCTTGAAGGCCGCCAGGCGACTGCTGGCCACCGTCGGCGTCGATGCCACGGCGACCGACCGCGGGTCGGTCGTGTTCATCGTCGACGTGCAGGTGGGCGGCATCTGGCGCGAGGCCTTGCGCAGCCCGACGCTGCGCGGCGCGCAGCCGCCGGTGGCGGTCGACGTGCCGCTGGCCGGCGCGGACAAGGTGCGCCTGCGCGTCACGGACAGCGGCGATGACATCCACAGCGACCACGCCGCCTGGGGTGGGGTGCGGTTCGAGTAGCATCGGGAAAGGGCAACCCATGGCACGCAACAAGACCTGGCATGACGACGTATTCTTCGGCCTGCATTTCGACCTGCACGCCGGCGCGGGCGACACCGTACTCGGCAGCGAGCTGACCCACGAGCATCTGCGCGAGCGGCTCGAGCGGGTCAAGCCCGACTGGATCCAGTGCGACTGCAAGGGTCATCCCGGCTACACGAGCTGGCCCACCAAGGTCGGCTCCACGTCGCCCGGCGTGGTGCGTGACGCCCTGCGCATCCACCGCGATGTGACGCGCGAACTGGGCATTCCCTTGGTCATGCACTACAGCGGCGTGTGGGACAGCCGTGCGCTGGAACTGCATCCCGAGTGGGCGGTGATCGATGCCCAGGGCAAGGCCTCGCCCAACGCCACCTGCCGGCTCAGTGCCTACCGCGACGAACTGCTCATTCCGCAGCTGATCGAGTTGGTGCGCGACTACGAGGTCGACGGCTTCTGGGTCGATGGCGAGAACTGGGCCAGCGCGCCGTGCTGGTGCGAGCGCTGCTTGGCGGAATGGGCGAAGCGCAGCGGCGGCCTGCCGGTGCCCCGTTCGGCCGAGGACGCCCACTGGGACGCTTGGCTGGCCATGGCCCGCGACCTGTTCACCGCGTATGTCACCGCCTACACGGACGCGGTCCACGCGGTCAACCCGAACTGCACCGTCTGCTCCAACTGGATGTACACCGTGCGCCAGCCCGAGCCGGTCAGCGCGCCGGTGGACTACCTGAGCGGCGACTACGACTGGATTTGGAGTACGGACCGCGCGGCGGTCGAGGGTCGCGTGCTCGACGGTCGCGGTCTGAGCTGGGACCTGATGGCCTGGGGCTTCACCAAGACCGGCGACCACCACAACCCCATGCCCTGGTCGACCAAGCCGGTCGTGCATCTCTGCCAGGAACTGGCCGAGGTGGTGGCCCTGGGTGGCGCCGTCGAGATCTACCAGCCGCCGCAGCGCACCGGCTGGATCGTCGACTGGCACATGGACACTTTCGGCGACGTCGGACGGTTCTGCCGCGAGCGGCGTGAGCTCTGCTGGCACTCGACCAGCCGCTCGCAGGCCGTCATCTGGCACCTGGTGGACAGCTACTACGCCGCCAACGACCCGCTCTACAACTACGGCGGCGCCGTGCAGCCCATCGAGGGTGCGCTGCACATGCTGCTGGAGACGGGCCGCTCGACCGACATCCTCACCGAAGCCGACGCGGTGGCGGCGACCGATGGCTACCGGCTGGTGGTGTTGCCCGAGGCCACGCGGCTGTCGCCCGAAGTGCAGGCGGCGCTCGAAGCCTTCGCCGCGGGCGGCGGGCAGGTCATCCTGACGGGCGCCCACCTGGCCAGCGAGGTGCCCGCTCTGGTGGGCGCAACGCCCGCGGGCGAGCCCATCGAGTCGCTCTATCTGGCTGTTGACGGCATGGCCGCGCCGGTCTACGGCGGCTGGCAGCCGGTGGCCGCGGCGGCTGGCGTCGAGGTGGTCGCGGGCGCCATGAGCCAGCCCGAGGTGGGCAAGGAGGCCGACCTGCCGACGGTGGTCACGCGGCGCGCGGTGGGGCACGGCGCCATCACGGCGATTCATGGCCCGCTCTTCCGCAACTACTTCCAGGCGCACTTCCCGCTGGTGCGGCGCTGGTTCGCCGGGCTGGTGGCCGACCTGGGCATCGACTGGGAGGTCACGCTCGACGCTCCGGCGCGGCTGGAGCCGATTGTGCGCGAGTTGGACGGCCGGCTGACGATCAACCTGCTCAACCGCGGCGCGGGCGAGATGCTCATGCCCCGGCGGGTCATCGTCGAGGAACTGGCGCCGGTGCTCAACGCCGTGGTCACGGTGCGCTGCCCCGAGCCGCGCGGTCTCCTCGCGGTGCCTGAGGACCCGATGGTGCGCTGGCAGTGGGCTGACGGCCTGCTGACCTTGCGCCTGCCGCGAGTCGACGTGCATACGGTGGTCGCAATCGAGCCGCGATGAGTTAAGCTGTGGGGCACGAGGTGGTGACGATGAGCGACACGGGCAAGGAACGCACCTGCCGCGCGTGCGGTGCTTCGTTTGTCTATCCGGCGCCGGCCAGCCTGGCCACCAAGCGGCTCTGTGAGAGCTGCGCGGGTGTGTCGGAGCCGGTGCGGCGGGTGCTGGAGGCCCACCAACTCGAGATCCTGCGACTCCGGCGGCAGATCGAGAAGCTCGGTGCCAAGCCCGCGCCAGGGGCCGCGCCAAAGGTGGGTGACGATGCGTAGGTGGGCTGCCACGACGGTGCTCCTGCTCGCCGCGGCCGGCTTCGGCCAAGGCTCCGACGCGGGCTCGCGCACGCTGGCCATCCCGCTGGGCGAGCATGTGGAGCGCGCCGAGGATCCGCTGGCGGCGCAGCGCTACGGCTTCCGCGTCGACCCGCTGACCTTCGTCTCGGCCGCCGAATCCCTGCCCGCTGCCCAGGTGCGGGCCTTCGCCCTCAAGGCGGCCCGGCTGCGCGATGTGCCGCTGCTGGCCAGGCAACTCGACCAGTTGCTCGCCGGTCAGAACGCCGATGGCAGCTACGGCGCCGGCGAGGAGCTGCTGTCCACCACGCACAGCAAGCTGGCGGAGGCCGTGGCGCTGGGTGCCGATCTGGATCGGCCCGAGGTGGCCAAACTGGTCGCCTTCGTACGCGCGCTGCCAGCCGAGAAGCGAGCCACGGAACTGCACTTCCACTTCGGCGCGTCGCTGCTGCGGCTGGGCATCAAGGACTTCCCCGGGCTGGCCGAGGCCATCGCCTGGGTGGCTGACCATCCTGACCAGTGGATTGGCACCGGCTGCCCGTGGACGCCGACGCTGGCCATCGAGTTGCTGGCCCTCGCGCCGCCCGGCCCGGCGGTCAGCGCGGCGCTGGACAAAGGCCTGATCTGGCTCGACCAGAACGTCAACGGCGCTGGCTGCCTGAGCTACTGGGATCCGTGGGCCATCATGGCCGTGGCCAGCCAGGTCGACCATCCCGTGGCCACCAGCATCCTGGTTCGCCAACTGCCCATGCTGCTGCGCGCCCAGGAGGCCGACGGCGGCTGGGGCAAGCACAGCCTGACGGTGTGGCGGGCGCTGAGCGCGCTGGGCTGCTTGGACCGCCTGCGCGGCCGACCGCCGGTGCCGGCCGACTGGGAGGTGGTGCGCAGCCTGCCCGTGGGCGAGCTGGACGGTTTCTCCTTGGTCTACGGCGCTGGCGAGCTGTGGACGCTGGCCAATGGCCAGGCCGTGGCCGTGTCGCCGCGGACCGGCGCGGTGGTCCGCAAAGTGCCGTTGCCCGCGGGCGAGTCGTTTGCCCTGACCTGGTTCGACGGCTCGCTGGCCGTGGTGCAGACCAAGCCCAAGCGCCTGCTGAAGCTGGACGCCGAGACCGGCGCGGTGCTGCGCACGGTGAGCCTGGAGAAGATGGCCAGCCCGCTGGGCGTGGCCGAGATCAACCACCGCCTGTACGCCGGCGACGGCTGGCTGGTGGGTGGCTGGACCATCGATCCGCGCCGGCCCAAGCTGATCAACCCCCAGTCCCTGGCGGCGCCGGGCCCGTTGCTGCTGACCGCGGCGGACTCGTTGCTGTGGCAGGTGGACTTCTGGACGCCGAGCATCGTGTGCAGTGACCTGTCGGGCCGGCTGAAGGCATGGGGCGAGAAGCCCTTTGGCGAAGCAACGGCCGGGCTGGCCTGGGACGGCGAACGACTTTGGGCGCTGGACGGCCGCACGCGGCGTATTTGTGCCCTCAGAGCAGCGAATCGGCCCATTTCGGACCAGGATCTGTCGTTTTAGGCAGATTGGGTCGTTGCTCGGTTATGCGTTCCATGATAGGATGCCCCGCATAGCGACCCCTCCTTGTCGTACACGTGCAAGGTCTCGGTCTGCCAGACAGAACAGAGGAGAGGACAGGACATGGCTACCCCCAAGAAGGTCCGCGTCGCGATCAACGGTTTTGGCCGCATCGGTCGAATCACGTTCCGCGCGATGGTTGAGAACTTCGGCAAGAACATCGAGATCGTGGCGATCAACGACCTTGCGCCCGTCAAGATGAACGCTCACCTGCTGGCGCACGACACCAACTACCGCGGTTTCTCGCGCAAGGTTGAGACCCTGGAAGAGGGCGTCAAGGTTCGTGGCAAGATGGTTCCGGCCATCGCCGTGGAAGGCGTCAAGAAGCCCATCGCCATCCTGCAGGAGCGCGACCCGGCCAAGCTGCCGTGGCGCTCGCTGCGTGTTGATGTCGTCTTGGAGTGCACCGGCTTCTTCACCGACGCCGAGAAGGCCGCCGCGCACATCAAGGGTGGCGCCAAGAAGGTCATCATCTCGGCCCCGGCCAAGGGTGATGTGCAGACCATCGTCCTGGGCGTGAACGACGCCGAGCTGGATGTCACCAAGGACATCTTCTCCAACGCTTCCTGCACCACCAACTGCCTGGCCCCGTTGGCCAAGGCCATCGACGAGCTGTGGGGCCTGGACCATGGTCTGATGACCACCGTCCACTCCTACACCAACGACCAGCGCATGCAGGACCAGGTCCACGAGGACCCGCGCCGCGCTCGCGCCGGCGCCGCCAACATCATCCCCACCACGACCGGTGCCGCCAAGGCCATCGGCCTGGTGCTGCCGCACCTCAAGGGCAAGTTGGACGGTATCTCGCTGCGCGTCCCGACCACCACGGTCTCGGTCGTCGACCTCGTCGTCGAAGTCAAGAACGACCTGCCCAGCCTCGACGAAGTCAAGGCCGCCCTGGTCGGCAAGTGCGACGGCAAGTACTTCGCGTTCAGCGATGAGTCCCCGGTGTCGTCCGACTTCATCGGCGACCCGCGCTCGTCCGTCCTCGACGTCGAGTTCACCTCGGTCCAGGCTCCCCGCACCCTCAAGGTGCTGAGCTGGTACGACAACGAGTGGGGCTACAGCAACCGCCTGGCCGAGCTCTGCGCCCTCATCGGCAGCAAGCTCGTCTAGTCTGGTCGCTCGACCAAACTACCGAGGCCCCGGCTCGCGCGACAGCGCGGGCCGGGGCCTTTGGTATTGGGCCAATGGGGGGCAGGCAACTGGTGTGTGCCACCATCTGACGCGGTGGTGGTATTGCCCGCCAACCGCTCGACGCCGCCATTGACGCCCCACCCAGCCTCGTGTAGAGTTCGCGAGATGGGCAGGCTGCCCCTGGGGAGAGCGTCATGGTGTCTGAGCATGGTGGACAGAACGCGCCGTTGGCCGACGGGCCCAACCGGCGGGACTTCCTGCAGCTGGCGGCCGCCGGCGTGTCGCTGTCGGCGCTGACCGCCGCCGTGGCCGCACCCGACGCGCCCACCGCCGCTGGCGCGGCGCTGCCGACGGTCACCATCGCCGGGCACACCATTCCGCGCCTCATCGTCGGCTGCAACCAGATCGGCGGCTGGAGCCACATGTGCCGGAACATGACGCTGGCCATGACCGACTACTTCACTTCCGAGCGCGTCGTCAGCTACCTGCAGTCGTGCGAGAAGGCCGGGCTCAATGTCTGGCTCACCTACTGGGACAAGAAGCCGCTCGACGCGCTCAAGACTCTCTGGGCCCAAGGCTCCAAGATCCGCCCGTACTTCCTGGGCACGCTCGACGCCGACGGTAACGTGGCCAAGGACCTGCTCGAGTATAAGCCGCTGTGGTATGTGCATCACGGCAACGTGACCGACACACTGTTCCGCGCCGGCCAGCAGGAGAAGGTGCACGACTTCATCAAGAAGGTCCACGACCAGCTCGGCATTCCGGCCGGCATCTCGGCGCACAATCCCGACTGCATCAAGTACGCCGAGGACCATGGCTGGGAAGCCGACCTCTACCAGTGCTGCCTGTACTACGTCACGCGTCCGCACGACGAAGTGCGCGCCAAGCTCGGCGCCGCGCCGCTGGGTGAGTGCTTCTTTGATTCCGACCGCGACCACATGCTGGATGTCATCCGCCAGGTCAAGAAGCCCTGCCTGGCCTTCAAGATTCTCGCCGCCGGCCGGCTGTGCGACTCCGATGACTCGGTGGAAGAGGCGTTCCAGTACGCCTACTCGCGCATCAAACCAAGCGATGCCGTTATCGTCGGCATGTGGCCCAAGTACAAGGACGAGTTGGCCCAGAATGTCGAGTTGACGCGCACCTACGGCAAGGTCGGCTGACATGAGGCGCGTCGTCTTCGCGCTGCTCCTGGCGCTGCTGGCCGTCGCCCATCGGCCGTCCGGAGTCTCCGCCGCCGAAGGCCTGAGGCTGCTCTATCCGCCCAACCACAGCGCGCTGGCGGGGCCGGTGCGGCTCATGGTGGCTTCCGCCAAGGACGATCCCTCGCCGTCGGCCACGCTCGACGGGCAGGCGTTGGTGTTGACGCGGCTGGCCTTCGCTGATACCTGGCGGCTGCCGGGCAAGCTCAAGGTCACGGCCAAGCTGGTCGGCGACCGCGCCTCCGCCGCGCTGTGGGTGGCCACGCTCGACCTCAAGCCGGGATCCCACGCCGTGGTGGTCGGCGGGCAACGGCTGGACCTGTGGCGCGATGGCGATGCCGCGCGCCCGGCTGAATCCGCGCGCTACTACGGCCACCCCGTGGTGGGCGAGGACCCGCCGCGGCTCGACTGCGCCGGCTGCCACGACCAGCCCGACGGCGCGCTGGCCTCGGCGCCGACGCCCAAGGCCTGCGCCGGCTGCCACGACGAGGACAGCGTGCAGCTCATCCACCGCCATGTCTCCACGCCGCTGGCGCGCTGCGCGACATGCCACGACCCGCACGGCACGACGCGGCCCAAGATGCTGGTGGATACCAAGCAGGCGCTGTGCAGCCGGTGCCACGAGGCGGGCCACTCCAAGCCGTAGGCGGCCGTCGACATGGCTTCGGCGTTCCTGCGCGCGGTGTAGTGGTTTGTAATGAACTTCAGAGTCTCAGGGTCTTGATGCACCCCCCCCGTTTGTCCTAGTGCACTGATCGGTACAAACCGGAAACTCGATGGAAGAGGCGCGCCCAGGTCGGCCAATTCGCGTTCTGCCAAGGACACGAACCATGCCCACCCAGACGCGCCTCCAGCTTGTTCTCCAACCTGAGCAGATCGCCTTC
>JACRKZ010000016.1 GCA_016235455.1 Armatimonadota bacterium
ATCACCGTACGGGACGCGCAGGGCCGCGCCATGGCCGGCATCGCCGCGGCACAGGTCGTCGTGGCCGGCTCGCCGACCGCCGGCCTGACGCTGACCCAGCCGACGACCGCTACCAACGCCTCCGGCCAGACGACGGCCACGGCCACCTGCACCAAGGCCGGTCTGGTCTCCTTTTCGGCCACCGTGGCTGGCGTGGCGTTCGCGGAAGGCGCTGACGTTACGTTCCAGGCCGGGCCGCTGAGCGCGGCTCAGTCGACGCTGTCGGTCGACCGCGCCAGCTTGACCGCGGACGGCACCGACACGGCCACGGTCACCGTCACCGCGCGCGATGCTCAGGGCAACGCCATCACCGGCGTCGCGCCGGCCAACGTGGTGCTGGCGGCCGCGCCGAGCACCGGGGTGACATTGACCCAGCCGACGACAGCCACCAACGCCTCTGGGCAGACGACGGGCACGCTCGTCGGCACGACGGTGGGCACGGTGACCGTCAGCGCCACGGTCAACGGCACCGCCGTGATCCAGACCGTGCAAGTTGGTCTGGTGACCGCGGGCATCGACGCCGCCGGGTCCGGCGTGGCAGCCAGCGCCACCGACGTGCCGGCCGACGGCCAGACGCCAGTGACGTTGACCATCACGCTGCTCGCCAGCGGCGGTGGTCCGCTAGCCGGCATCGCCGCGAGCCGGCTGCGCATCGTGGCCAACCCCAGCACCGGCGTGACCATCACGCAACCGTCCGCGGCGACGGATGCCCAGGGCCGCACCACGGCCACCGCGACGTCGTCCGCCGGCGGGGCCGTGCGATTCTCGGCGACCATCGACGGCGGCGCGCTTGGCCAGGTCGCCACCGTGAACTTCGTGGCAGCCGCGCCTGACGCCGCGCGCTGCACGCTGGTCGCGGACAAGACCAGTGCCACGGCCGACGGCGCCGACACGGTGACCTTCACGGCTACCGTGCGTGACGCCAACGGCAACGCGCTGGCCGGCATCGCTGCAAACCGGTTGAGCCTGGCGGTGGATATCGCCAGCGGCGTCACGCTGGGCGCCTTTGGCACCACCGACGCGAACGGCCGCGCCACGGCCACGGCGACCAGTACGCGCAGCGGGGCGCGGTCCTTCTCGTTGCGGGTCAGCGGCTCGCTGGCCGGTTCGCCGGTGGCGGTCAGCTTCACCGCGGGAGCGGTCGATGCGGCGCGCTCGACACTCACCGCCGACCGCGCTGTCGCGGTGGCCAACGGGCAGGACAGCATCGTTCTGACGCTGGTGCTGCGCGACGCCCTAGGCAACGCCAAGCCCGGCGTGCCTGCGGCGGCCGTCACCTTCACCAGCACCGGTGGCACGGGCTCGGGCCTGACCTTGACCGGTCCAGCGGCGGCCAGTGATGCCTCGGGGCGCATGACCTTGAGCGCCAAGGCCACGGCCGTGCAGGACGTGACCTTGCGCGTGGCGGTGGGCGGTACGGCGTGGACCGTGGCCGCCAGCTTCCAGCCGCCGCAGCCATCGCCCAGCCGCTCGACCGTGACCCTGTCGCCCGCGCTCATCGCCGCCGACGGCGCGCAGCAGGCCACGGTGAGCGTGCGCCTGCAGGACGCCACCGGTCAGCCCGTGATCGGCTCCCCGGCCAGCGCGCGGTCGGTGAGCAGTAGTCTGGTGGCGGTCACCGTGGCCGATGCCGGCGCGGTATCGGATGCCAACGGTGCGTTCGAAATGCGCCTGACCGCGCGGCAGGCGGGCACCACGCAGGTCACGGTCATCGTGGGCGGGGTGCGCCTGGCGCCGGTGACGCTGACCGTGGCCGGCTATGCCGACCTGCATCTGGTCGCCGGTCTGCAGTTCGTCGGGCTGCCGGTGACGCCACTGGCGGACTCTCTGGCAGCGCTGCTGGCGCAACCCGGCGTGTCGGCCCGTGCCTTCGACCCGGCGCTGCAAACGTACATCCCGGTCGGCACCACCTACACCGCGGGCCATGGCCTGTGGGTGCAGAGCGCCGCGGCGCTGACCCAGCGCCTGCTGGGTCAGGCCACGCCCGACACGGCGCAGCGACTGCCGTTGGTGCGCGGCTGGAACGCGCTCGCCAACCCGTTCGGCCAGGCCGTGACCTGGGACCTGAGCGCTATCACCGTCGAGCTCAATGGCGTGTCGCTGGGCAGCCTGGTGGATCCGGCGTTGTGGACCGGCCGCGTGGCGCCCTACGGTTGGCTGTACTCGCCGGACAGTGGCTACCGCGTGCTGGGCGACACCTCGTTGCCCGAGTTCGCGGCGGCGCAAGGCAGCCTGCCGGCCTACAGCGGGTTCTGGCTGCGGGCCGAGACCGACGGTCTGGCGCTGGTGCTGCCGCCGCCGACGGCCGCTCGCTCGCGCCGCGCGCAGGCCGCGCCGACCCATTCCGACTGGGCGTTGTCGCTCCAGGCCGCACAGGACGATGCTGAGAATAGCCAGGTGATCGTCGGCGCGTCCGGCCGGCTGGCGCAGCCGCTGGCGCTGGCTCTGCCGCCCGCGGCGCGGGGACAGGTGCCATGCGGCCTGACGGTCGTGTCGGCCGGCGGTGACCGCTCGGCGGGCGAGGTGCGGCCCGCCGGGCCGACGCAGATCTGGGATCTGGAAGTGACCAGCGGCTCGACGGCGCCCGTGGTGCTGAGCTGGCCGGGCCTCGGGCGCGGCCTGTCTCGCGGCCTGGTGCTGGACCTGGCAGACGGCAACCGTACGACGCTGCTCAATACGCGGGCCGCCTGGCGCTGGCAGCCCAGCCGCGTCGGCGAGGTCCGCCGGCTGCGTCTGACGGCTCGGTTGGGCCATGTGGCGCGCAGTGTGGTGACCAGTCTCAGCCTGGCCGCGGGTCGTGGCGGTGGCCAGAGCGTCGCGCTGACGCTCAGTGCGCCGGCCGAGGTGACGTTGACCGTGCGCGGCCTGGGCGGCCGAGTGGTGCGGCAACTGCATCAGAGTTGCGGCGCCGGCCAGACCCAGTTAGGCTGGGATGGCAGCGACAGCCAAGGCCGCGCGGTGCCGCCGGGCAGCTACCGGCTGGACGCTGAAGCTCTGGCCGCGGACGGTTCCGTGGACCGCGTGACGGTGACCGTGACGCTGACGGGCAGATAGCAGATCGACCCCGGCGGGCCCGGTCCGCCCAGGTGGACGTGCGGGAAGGCAGACGCCTACGGGCGTCGCCGGCAGAGGGAGGGCTCCCATGGCCGATCGAAGGCTCATGTCCGAACGGGCGAATAACGCGAGCGTCTGGCTGGTGGTGGCAGCGGCGCTGCTGGTCAGCACGCCTGTCTGGTCCGCCGGCGGGTCGGACACCTACTCGTTGGCCGTCACCGCTGATTCGCCGGCGTCCTACTGGCGCCTCAACGACTCCAGCGGCACCACGGCGGTCGACCAGCAGGGCGCGGCCAACGGCACGGCGACCGTCACCTGGGGCGAGGGCGGCGCTTTGGCGAACAACATCGCTACTGCGGCTCTCTTCTCCCCGGCGTCGAACAGCACCGTCGATGTCAACCAGGTCCTCGGGCTCATCCCCGGTAGCGGTGCGTTGACCGTGGAGGCCTGGGCCAAGGTCAAGACGCCGCTGACGGCGATGGCTATTGTCAACTGGGACCCCTCAGGCTACTCGACCACGGTGAGCCAGGGTAGCTACCAGTTGAGGGTCAGTGCGGCCGGGAAGGCCGAGTTCGCTGTGAGCGACAGTGCCAGCACCGCGCTGACGGTGGCCGGGCCGAGCATCGACGACAACAAGTGGCACCACTTGGTGGGCGTGGTCGACCGGACCAATGCGCTGCTGCGTCTCTACGTCGACGGCGAACAGGCGGCCACGACGGCGGCCTCCACGTTGGTGGCGTTGCTCGACAGCTCGCCGACCTCGCAGCCGCTGTCCATCGGTAGCCGTTTCGTCACCCCGGGCCCGCCCAGCGTGTTCGACGGCTGGATCGACGAGGTCGCCGTCTACCTCGGCGCGCTCAGCGCGGACCGCGTGGCCGCGCACTATGCCATTGGCGCCAACGCCCTGGTGGTAAGCACTACCAACGACAATGGCGAGGGCTCGCTGCGCAAGGCGCTGCGCATCGCCAACACGCATGTGGGTCTGGACGTCATCACCTTCGGGCTGACGGGCTCGTCGGCGTATGAGATCGTGCTGTCGACCGCCCTGCCCTCGATCACCGACAAGGTCACCATCGACGGCACCAGCCAGTCGGGCTACACGACCAAGCCCGTCGTGGGCATCATCGGGCCGCCGTCCACGGCACCGGGCCTGGTGTTTGACGGCGGCTCGGGTTCGACCGTCAAGGGCCTGGCCTTCGACGGCTTCACGGCGCCCGCCATCCAGCTCAACAGCACGTCGGATACCACGACCATCCAGGCCTGCTGGATTGGCTTGCGCCCAGCCGGTACGCCCACGGGCATCACCGGTAGCGGCATCGTCATCGCCGGCTCCGACGACAACCTGATTGGCGGGGGCTCTCCGTCCACGGCCAACGTCATTGTCAACTGCTCGTCGGCGGGTGTGCAGTGCTCCGGCACGACGGCGTTGGGTAGCACCATCGGCGGCAACCTCATCGGCCTGGCGGCCGACGGCGTGACGGCCAAGCCGAACGGCACCGGCGTGCTGATCTCCGGCGGCAACATCGTCGTGATGGACAACGTCATCTCCGGCAACTCCAGCACCGCCATCCATCTCACCGGCACGGGCGCCACGGGCAACATCGTCGAGGGCAACACGGTCGGCCTGAACCAGGCTGGGAGCGCGGCTGCAGCCAACGGCGGGCACGGCGTCTACCTCGACGCAGGCGCGACGAACAACACGATCGGCGGCACCACCACCGCCAAGCGCAATGTCATCTCGGGCAACAGCGGCGATGGTGTGCGCATCTGGGGCGGCTGCTCCGCCAACACCGTGGAGGGCAACTACATCGGCCTGGACGCCACGGGCGCGGCCGCGCTGGGCAACGACGACGGTGTGCAGATCGCCCAGGGCGCGCACGACAACCTGGTGGGCGGCACGACCACGAGCGCGCGCAACGTCATTGCCGGCAGCCGGCTCAACGGCGTGTCGCTCGCCGATACGGGCACACTCGGCAACAAGGTCATGGGCAATACCATCGGCCTGGACGCCGCCGGCACAGGTGCCCTGGCCGTCACGGGCCACGGCGTGCTTATCCATGCCGGCGCGACCGACAACACGATCGGCGGCACGGCCGCGGGTGCCGGCAACATCATCGCCAACAGCTCGGGGTGTGGCGTGGCTGTGCTGGGCTCGACCAGCACCGGCAACGCCATCGAGGGCAACAGCATCCACGACAATGCCAGCCTGGGCATCGACCTGGTCAGCGACGGCGTGACCGCCAACGACGCGAGTGACCCCGATACGGGGCCAAATCAGCTGCAGAACACTCCCGTGCTGGACGGCGCGGTGACCAGTGGTGCCGGGTCATTGACTGTGGTCGGCAGCCTCGACAGCACCACAGCAGACAGTTCCTATCCGGTCCGCCTGGAGTTCTTCCGCACGGGCACCGCCGACGGCAGCGGCCATGGCGAGGGGCTGGAGTATCTCGGCACCAAGAGTGTGGCCGCGCCTGGCGCGTTCAGCGCGAGCTTGGCGGTGACCGTCGCCGCGGGCACCACGTTGAGCGCCACGGCGACCGATGCCGGCGGCAACACCAGCGAGTTCGCCACCAACGTGACCTGCGCCGGTCCCGCCAGCCGCCTGGCGTTCGCTACGGACTTCAGCGACGCGGTGGCCGGCGTCGCCATCAACCCGCGGGTGGTGGTCGAGGTGCGCGACAGCGGCAACCGACGCGTCTACACGTCGACCGCGACCGTGACCGTGGCGGTGTCAACGCCGCCCTCGGGCGCAACGCTGCTGGGCACGACCTCGGTGGCGGCGGTGCAGGGCCAGGCTGTCTTTGCCGACATCAACATGACGCAACCCGGTAGCGGTTTGGTGGTCACCGCCGCGGCCAATGGGCTGGCCAGCGCGATCTCGGCGGCGTTTGCCATCACGCCCGCCAGCGTCGATGCCGCGCACACGCTGCTGGCGGTGGACAAGACCACCGCCACCGCCGACGGCACCGATACGGTGGCCCTGACCATCACCGCGCGGGATCAGTACGACAACCTCGTGCCGGGTCTGGCGCCGTCGAACCTGGTGGTCAGCGGCACGCCAAACGCGGGCCTGACCATCGACCAGCCCACTGGGTCGACCGATGTTAACGGCAGAACGACCGCCTCGGCCCGCTGCACCGCGCTCGCCGCGGTCACCTTCAGCGTGGCCGTCGGTGCGACAGCCAGCCCGAACACGACCCAGACAATCTTCCAGGCCGGCCCGCCGGTGGCCGCCAACTGTGCCATCACCGCCAACCCGACGACGGCGGCAGCCGACGGCGCCGACACCGTCACACTGACCCTGACCGTGCACGACGCGAACGGCCATCCGGTCTCGGGTGTGGCGGCCAGCCGCCTGCGGATCGCGGCCAACCCGGCCGCAGGGGTCACCTTGACCCAGCCGGCGGCAGCCACCGACGCCGCTGGCCAGACCACCGCCAGCGCCACCAGCACGCGCGCTCGCACGGTCGCCTTCTCGGCCAAGTTGGACAACACGGCCTTTCCGGCCACGGCCGACGTGGCCTTCCAGCCTGGTCCCGTGGATGCGGCGACCTCAACGCTGGTCACCGACCGCTCCGCCATTCTGGCGGACGGCACGGATACGGCGACGTTGACGGTCACGGCGCTGGACGCCCAGGGCAACCCGCTGGCCGGCGTCACCGCCGCCAACCTGGTGTTCTCGGTGTCGCCGAGCGCGGGCATGACACTTACCCAGCCGACCGCTCCCACGGACAGCCTGGGACGTGCCAGCGCCACCTTGTTGGGTACCGTGGCAGGTATCGTGACGGTGTCGGTGCGGGTCAACGGCACACTTGTCACGGCCACCGCCGACGTGACCTTGAGCCAGCCTCCCGTCGACGCCGCGACCTCCACGCTAGCTGTCGACCGCACCGCGATCCGCGCCGACGGCACGGACGTCGCTAACCTGACCGTCACGGCGCGCGACGCCCAAGGCCGCCCACTGGCGGGCATCGCCGCGGCCAACGTGGTGTTCTCGGTGTCGCCGACGCCCGGCCTGACACTCACCCAGCCGACCACCGCCACCGACGGCCAGGGCCGCGCCACGGCGACCCTCGCCGGCACCTGGGTAGGCACCGCGACCGTGTCCGTCCGCGCCAACGGCACGCTGCTGACCGCGACCGTGCAGGTCGCCCTGACCGCGACCACCGTGGACGGCGCCAACTCAGGACTGAGCGCTAACGTGAGTGCCGTCACGGCCGACGGCACGGCACCGGTGACGCTGACGGTCGCGCTCCGCGACACCTCCGGCAACCCGATCACCGGCATCGCTGCCAGCCGCCTGACCGTGAGGGGCGCACCCACGACCGGCCTGGTGATCACCCAGCCGGCCACGGTGACCGATGCCGCCGGGCATACGACCGCGACGGCGGCCTGCACCAAGGCGGGCACGGTGACGTTCACAGCGCTGCTCGATGGCGGCCCGCTCGGCGTCACCGCGCAGGTGACGTTCACCCCCGGCCAGCCGCACGCGCCGTCGTGCACGCTGACGGCGGACAAGACCAGCGCGACGGCGGACGGCGCCGACACGGTCAGCTTCACCATCACGCTGCGCGACGCCTCCGGCAATCCGGTGCCGGGAGTGGCGCCCAGCCTGCTGCGTGTGGGCCCGGCCGGCGCCACCGGACTGACCGTCGTGCAGCCGTCGGCACCGACCAACGCGCTGGGCCAGACCACAGCGTCGGCGACCTGCACGTTGGCCCAAGGTGTCACCTTCGACCTGGCGGTCGCTACGGTGCCGACCGGATCGACGCAGCTCGTGAACTTTGTCGCCGGCGGGCCGGATCCGGCGCGGTGCACCTTGGTCGCCAACCGGGGCCAGGCCACGGCCGACGGCGCCGATTCGGTCGTGCTGACGGCAACGGTCAGCGATGCCCAGGGCAATCCGCTCATGGCGCTGGCCGGCACGCGGCTGGGCCTCCGCGTGACCGGTCTGGCCGTGTCCGGGGGCAGCTTTGGCATGACGAGCGCCAGCGGCCAAGCGGCCGCGGTCGTGACCAGCACGCGCGCCGGCACGGCGCAGTTCCAGCTCACCGTGGACGGCGCGGCTGCCGGCGTGCCGCAGCAGGTCGTCTTCGTGCCCGGACCGGCCGACCAGGCGCGCTCGAGCCTGGTGAGCGACAAGTCCTCGGCCCGCGCCGATGGTACCGACGCACTGACGCTGACGCTGACGCTGCGCGACGCTCATGACAACCCGCTGCCGGGCGTGGCGGCCAGCAGCCTGTCGACCAGCGTGGCCGGTGCGCTGGCCAACTGGGTGGCCTTCGCGCCAGTCGGCCAAGCCACCGACAGCGCGGGCCGCATGCTGCTCAGGGCCACGGCGACGCGGCCGCAGTCCGCCGCGCTGCACGTGGCGCTCGGTGCACTGGGATGGTCCCAGCCCGCGCTGTTCACGCCGCTTCGGGTCGATTCGGGCCGCTCGAACGTCAGTGTGGCGCCCGCGGTCATCGCCGCGGACGATGCCGAGCGCGCCACGGTGACCGTGCATCTGGCCGACGCACGCGGGGTGCCCGTCGAAGGTTCCGCGGTCGGCGCGCGGACCATCTCGCTCGACAATCAGGCCGCGACGGTCATCGACGGTGGCCAGACGACCGCGCTGGACGGCGCGTTCTCGTTCGACGTGAAGTCGTCGGCGCCAGGGCGGGTGACCGTGTCCACGGTAGTGGATGGCGTCAGGCTGCCCGACGCCGTGATCACCGCGCGCGCCTTCGCCGACATCGACCTGCCGGCCGGGCTGAGCTTCATGGGCCTGCCGCTGACGCCTGACACGGACAGCCTGTCCAATTGGCTCGGTGTGGCGGGCCTGCATGTGGCGCGCTGGGATGTCGCCGCGCAGGCCTACGCCGCCCAGGGCAGCGCCTACCAGCCCGGCACCGGCTTGTGGGTCAGCACTGACGCCGCGCAGCGGCGTCGGCTGCTGGGCGTGCCCACGCCGCCGAGCGTGCAACGCATTCCGCTGACCCGGGGCTGGAACGCCTGCGCCAATCCGTTCGGCGCGCCGCTAAACTGGGACCTGGCCGCCATCGGTGTCGAGGTGAACGGCGCGCTGGTTGGACAACTGGGCGACCAGTCGCTGTGGACCAGCACAGTCTTGCCCTACGGCTGGGCCTATCGGGCTGGGCTCGGCTACCGATTGGTGTTCGACCCGACCCGGCTGGGCTTCGAGGCCGCGTTGGGCGTGTTGCCCTCGGGCGCTGGCGTGTGGGTGCAGGCGCTGCGCGACAACGTGGCGCTGGTCCTGCCGCCGACACCGCCCGGCACCGGCCGGGCGCGCCGTGCGGTGAGCGCGCGCGACTGGGCCTTGGCCCTGGCCGCGACACAAGGCGATGGCGTGCGGCAGAGCGCAGTGGTTGGTGTGTCCAGCGATCTGAGCCGACCGCTTGACCTGAGCCAGCCGCCCGCCGCCCGCGGGGAGGAGCCGGCTCTGCTGAGCGTGCTGTCGACCCAGGGCGGTCGGTTGGCCGGCGCGCTTGCGCTGCCGGCGGAGACCCAGGTCTGGGAGCTTGAACTGCGCAGCGCCACGCGCGCGGCAGTGGTGCTGGACTGGCCAGCCCTGGGCCGCGCCTTGCCCCGCGGGCTCGTGCTGGAACTGGTTGATCCGACGTCGGGCGGCACCACGCTGCTCAACACGCGGTCGGCCTGGCGCTGGCAGCCCACGCGCGCGGGCGAGACCCGGCGGCTGCGGCTGACCGCGCGGCTCGGCCACGTGGCGCGCAGCGCCATCACCGGGCTGACCCTCGGCGGCAACCGCGGCGGCAGCCAGACCATCAGCTTGACGCTCAGCGCGCCGGCCGACGTGACGCTGACTGTGCGCGGCCTGGGCGGCCGCGTGGTCAAGTCGCTGCGCTGGACCTGCGCCGCGGGCACAACGGGCGTGGCCTGGGACGGCACCGATGCCGACGGCCGACCTGTGCCGCGGGGCGTCTACCAACTCGAGGCCCAAGCCACCTCGCCCAACGGCGCTGTCGACAAGGCAACGCGCACCGTCACGGTGCCGTAACCGGTGCCCCGCCAGACCGACTCCCCACCCGCGTGCCGGTAGGCCCGGGTGGGGCGCCGCCTCGGACCACCCCAGCCAAGCCCAACGTTTGCTATTCACCCCCATTGGGGTAGAATGAGCTGGGGCTGCTCGGAAGGCGACGGTAGCGTTGCGACACTGGGCCAAGCGACAGGCGAAGTGCTGGCGCGCGGGATCGGCGGGCTGCTATCCTCTAGTGAGGATGGGAGTCTGACATGCCGAGACCGCTGAGCACGATTGCCCCCCAATGGTGGGATTACACGACCCTCGACGCCGAGTTGCTGGCCGATGCCGCCAAGCTCACGGCGCGCGACCTGGAGCAGTTGAGCCGGCCCGGCTTCGAGGTCGTTCTGTACGACACGCTCGAGGAATTCTTCCTGGCCGAAGCGCTGGAGTACATCACCGCTTGGCGGCAGGCCACGCCCGACAACCCGGTGGGCCTGTGTGGGCCGATCGGCCCGACCGAGCAACTGCCGCTGGTGGCGCAGTTGGTCAACGCGCTCGGCCTCAAACTACACGACGCCCATTTCTGGGGCATGGACGAGTGGGCCATCGACGGTCGCGAGGCGCCGCCGGATCACCCGCTGTCGTTCGAGCGCGCCGACCGCGAGTTGTGCTTCGACCGGATTGAGCGTGACCTGGTCATGCCCGACGCTAACCTGCACTTCCCGGCGGCCGACGCCACGGTGTACGAAGCCTCCTGGTCCGCTGTACGCTGTGCGCTCATGCAGGGCGGGCAGGGCGAGGTGAAACACTGGGCGTTCAACGACCCGCCGCGTCGTGAAGGCGCCTATGTCGACGCCCCGCCGACGCCCGCCGAGTACCGCGCGCTGGGTACGCGGGTGGTGGAACTGCATCCGCTCACGCTGATCCAGAACGCGCGCACCTCGGGCGCGGGCAACATCCCGCTGGTGCCGCGCAACGCGGTCACCGTCGGGCCCCAGCAGACCTGGATGGCGGAGCAGGTCAGCATCTGGCACCCAGGCCACCATGACAACCCGTTCGGCATCCGCCTGTCGGCGCTGATGATCAGCAAGGGCGTGGCCGACGCCAGTTTGCCCATGTCATTGCTGGCCGATCACCCCAACGTGAAGTTCAGCTATTGGCGCGGCGGCATCAAGTCGTGCGACACCGAGATGCACTGAGCAGTCACGCCGGCCCAGGCCGGCGTCTCCGGAGGAATGAGCCATGAGCGTGGCGGTCCTGTTGGCGCTGGCGTTGTCCGCGGGTCTGCCAGCCGACCTGCAAGGTTGGCAGTGGCAGCAACAGGACCGCCTGGGTCGGTTGACAGGCGCCTGCGCCGGTGGGCAGGAGCTGGCCGATCTGCTGGCTGATCCTGAATACCGGCTGGCTCTGGCCCAGACTGAGTTGCTGCGCGTGTGCCGGGCGGTGGATCTGCAGAAAATGCGCGCTCTGCCCAACGGTGAGGCGTTCGCCACCTGGCTGCTGGGCGATGCCGATCTGATCGAAGGGCTGCTGGCCAGCGGGCCGGTGGGCGATATGGGCAAGAGCGTGTACACGCTCTACTGCCTGTGGCAGGTCGACCCCGAGTTGCGCCTGCCCTTGAGCACCGACCCGCCGCCGAGCCCCGAGCAGGCCGCGGTCGCGGCGGCCAAGCCGGCGACCACCTGCCCCGCCTGGCTGCGCAACATGGCGCTCGGCTTCGCGCTGCTCAACCAGGGAGCCTATGAGCCGGGCAAGATGGCCTCGGCGGGCACCGTCGAGCGCTATCGCTTCTACCGCCGCAGCGTGGCCGGCGGGATCATGCACCCCATGTTCTTCGCGCTGCAGCCCTGGGAGATGCGCTGGACCCTCGACCTGCGTGCGGGCGACGACGTGGAGTACATTTCCCGGCAGCGCGACAGCCGCAAGGGCGATTACGCCGGCGCCTGCTGGGAGGTGGCCTACCTGGGGTACAACCAGTTCGGCGACACCATCCAGGGCCCGCTCTACCACATGCCGTGGCGCCATGCGGTGCCCGAGGGCGAGATCTGGAAACGGACCGGCGGCGTGTGCGGCACGCTCTCGACCTATGGCAGCCGCTCGGCCAACCTGCACGGCATCCCCTCACGCACCGCCGGTCAGCCGGGCCACTGCGCCTATGCCATCCGCTTCGAGCGCGGCAAGTGGGATATTGCCTACTACGTCGATTGGCCGACGTCGCTGGGCACGTTCTGGGGCGGATCCTGGACGCACATGGCGCTCATGGAGGCCATCTACGACCGCGATGCGGAGCAGCGGCGCGCCATGCAACATACCTGGCAGGCGCATCTGTCGCAGCCGCAGATCACCTGGGGCGATGCGCAGTGGCAGTTCTATGAGGTGCAATCGAACAGCTTCCCCGACCTGAGCAAGCTGCAGCCGACGCGCGCGGGTGTCATGTCGGGCTTTGGTGTGGGCAGCCTGGCCACGGGCGGCGGCGGGTTCGCCGCGGTGCTCAACGGGCAGTTGCACGTCTCGCGCGGCGGCAAGCTGCGCATCTCCGTCAATGCCGACGACGGCGCCAGGCTCTACCTGGGTACCGAATTGGTGGCCCAGACCGGCAAGCCCGCCACGGTCCGCGACATCCCGGCCGGCAGCTATCCGTACCGCATCGAGTACCACGACATCGGCGGCGCTCGCTCGCTGGATGTCAAGATCGAGCCGGTCAACGTGGGCAAGGCCGAGGTGCTGGCCTACGAGCAGGCGCTGAGCGTGCTGCCGACACACTACACGGTGTGGCGCGAGTATGGCGCGCGCATGCAGTCGGACGAGACGGTCACGCCGGACACCTGGCTGTCGCTCTCCGAGCGCTGCGCCAAGGCGCTGGTGGACCACCAGGAGGCCGCCTGGCAGTGGCAGATGGACTACCCGGCCAGTCGCCTGCAGGACGGCACGCAGCAAGCCAAGAAGGGCTGGCTGCTGGATCTGCACCGCATCCTTCGGCAGGACGCCGCCGCGCGCTTCGAGGCCTATCCCTACGATGGCATCCTCAACCGGCAGGCCGACTACCTGAAGACGGACAAGGCGGGGCTGGTGGCCTTCGCGCGGTCGCTGCTACCGATCCATGCGGTTGCCGGTGACGACTACCTGAACCGGACCATCACCTGGGCCAAGAACCGCTTTCCCAACGACGCGGGCGTCATGATGCAACTGGCGCTGGGCATGGCCTCGGCGTTCCAGGCGGCTGGTCGCGGCGTCGACGGGACGCGCGGCTGGTTTGAGCAGGCCATCACTGCCGCCGAGCAAGCCGGGGACGCCAAGAGCTTCGCCATGGCGTCCGATCTGGCCGACCAGCTCATCAAGCGCGACCCCGTGGCCGACCGTCAGCTCAACGCCCAACAGGCACGCGACTGGCCTGCGCTTGAGGCCTTCCCGGGCCGGCTGGTCTCGGCCGATGGCGTGCTGCGGCTCAGTTCGGCCAAGTACGACACGCCGCTGCTGCACCGGGCCTGCCTGCGCGATGTACCGGGCGGCGGGTTCTTCCATACCGACAGTGAGAAGGCTCCCACGGCCACGGTGGTGCTGCCGGGCCCGGCGGTGCTTTCGGGTCTGGTGCTGGTCAACCGCTATGAGTCGAACACAGGCCGGCAGATCCCGCTCAAGGTGTCCTGCTCCGAGGATGACAAGACGTGGCGCGAGTTGGCCACGCTGACCACGGACCAGAAGGTCTGGCGCGTCGACCTGCAGGCCACGGCGCCGCGCGCGCGCTACGTGCGGCTAACCGCCGACCACGGCGAGCGTAGCGAGTTCTTCCACCTGCGCAACGTGCTGGTCTACGGCCAGCCGCTGTACTGAGGAGCCACGCCATGCGATCCTGGATCGGCTGCCTCGCTGCGGCTCTGATATGGACGCCCTGCCAGGCGGCGCAACGGGCCGAAGGGTTCGATGCCGCGCTGGCCGCCGCCGAGCAGTCGGGCGGCGATGTGGCGGTCTACCTGCACGGCAGCGACTGGAACTACCGCGGCGAGACGCTGCTCCGGTCGGTCTGGGAGACGGACGCCTTCGCGCGCGCCGTGGGCGATCAGGTCACGCTGGCCGCGGTGGACCGGCCCGAGGCCGTGCTCACTCCCGCCGAGGTCGAGGCGCTGAAATCCGCGGCCAAGGCGGCGCCTACGGACCAGGCCGTCGGCGCCGCCGCCGACGGCGGCACGACCTTCACCAAGCTGCCTGAGGGCATCATGCTGGCCGGGGGCACCTGTCCGGACCGCGGCACCTACGCCATCCGGCTCCGCTCCGCGAAGCCCGCCAACGCGCTGGTCATCGAGGCGCTGCGCCACGACAGCCTGCCCAACAAGGGGCCGGGCCGGCCGAGCAACGGCTCCTGGGCGCTGACCGAGGTGGCGCTGGCAACAGTGGACAAGCCGGTGCCACTGGTGGCGGCTTGGGCCGACCGCAGCCATGGCGACATGCGTCCGCAGCAGGCGATCGACGGCATCACCGAGCAGGGCAACGGCTGGGCGGCGGACCCCGGCGATCTCAACGGTGAGCGCACGCTGGTGCTGCTGCTAGGTTCGGAGTTGCCTGCGGACAGCGAGGTGGAGGCGAGGCTGCTGTTTGGCTCACAGTGGGCCAAGCACGAGATCGGCTGCCTGCGGCTGCGGTTGGCTCGGCTCGACGACGCGCGGCAGGCGCTGGTCAAGCGTGCCACGGCCGCCGAGCAGACGCGGCTGGCCAATCGCAAGCTCGGTCTGGATACGGGCAACTACCCGGCGGTGTTCGTGGTGGACAAGGCCAACCGCTGGGTCGGCACCATCGATGGCATAGCCGCCGAGACCACGGCTGCGCAACTCGCCAAACAGATCAACGACCTGAGCGCGCGCCGCATCCAGCGCGACCAACTCGTGGCACAGGCCGCCGCGGCGGCCGGTCCGGCGAAGGTGGAGTTGCTGGCTCGCGTGTTGGAGTTGATGGGCTGCTCAACGGGCAACTTCGGCCAGCATAATGCGTATCGGCCACAGTTTGACGAACTCAAGAAGCTCGATCCGACCGACACGGGCGGCTGGGTTCGCCGCTACGAGTTCAACTGGGGCGCGCCGCTCGACGAGGCCATGAAGCTGTGCGATGACAAGAAGTTCGACGAGGCGCTGGCCGTGGCGACACGCGAACTGGCCAACCCCGGCAACCGGCGGCTCAACACCGAGCAGATCCAGTACCTGCATCTCATCCGCTACCGCATCTACCGGAGGTGGGAGGCGCAGAAGGACAAGCAGTACGAGGTGCTGGCCCAGATCGTCAAGCTCGACCCGACCACCTACCTGGCCATCGGCTGCGCCGGCTGGCTGCTGCGCGACCAGGGACCGGTGAGCATGACACACGGCTGGCAGGCGCGCCATGTCTCGCCAGGCAGCGCCTTCTGGCGGCTGGACTCCGATGTGAACCGTTACTTCCTGTGGCCCGGTTACGCCTATCGCCTGTCGATCCGGCAGAACGGCGGCAAGAACCCGGTGGTCATCAAGTCGGTGGCGCTGTTTGTGGATGGCGTGCAAGTGGCCGGCGAGCAGCGGGCGGTGCGGCTGCCGGCGCAGAACGACCAGGCTGACTTCCGCCTGCAGGTGCCCGCCTTCAAGCCTGGCGCCAAGTTTGCACTGGTCGTCTTCTATGACGCGCCCGAGGGTACCGACAGCTCCGGTTCGTTTGGCACCAGCGCGCTACTGCCCTGGGAATAGAAACGACCCCCGGCGGTCTCCCGCCGGGGGTCGTCAGTAAGCCTGCCGGTACCGGTCGGGCTACTCCCAGAGCCCTCGCAACTCCGCGCGGCGAGCTATCTCGTAGCGCAACTTGCGCAGGGCATGGGCCTCGATCTGCTTGATCCGTTGGCGCGACAGGCCGACGATGGCGGCGATCTCGCCGAGCGTATGCTCACGCTCGCCGCCGACGCCGAAGCGCAGTTCCAGCACGGTGCGCTCACGCTCGCGCAGCGCGTCCAGGACTTCCAGCAACTTGCCCTCGGCAATCGACTGGAACAACCGCGTCTCCGGCCCGACGATGTTGGCGTCGGCCAACGCGTCGACCAGCGAGCGACGACCGTCGTCGTCGGCCGAGGCACCGGCGTCGAGCGACACCGGGTCGAGCGGCAAGCGCCGCAGTTGCTCCACACTGTCACACACCGAGCCCAGGGAGTCCTCCACCTCCTGGTTGGTCGGCGCTCGATGCAGTTCCTGAGCCAGCCGGTCGGCCGCCAGATCGGCGCGTGCCATGTCACGCAGGAGCCTCGACGGAATGCGAATGCTGTGGCGCAGATGAGGCAATGAACGGAGAATGGCTTGCTTAATCCACAGCGTCGCACACGTAGAGAACCGCGTGCCCTTGCGCCAATCGAAGTGGTCTACCGCCTGGATGAGACCGATGTTGCCTTCCTGAATGAGATCGCTCAGCGGCACGCCGAGCCCCTGGTACTGCCGGGCGATGGACACGACCAAGCGCAGATTGGCCTCCACAAAGGCCTGACGTGCCACCGAGTCGCCCACTTCCACCCGGCGCGCCAGATCTCGCTCGTCGTCACGCGTGAGCAGCCGGCTGGAGCGCCTGACAATGACCGTGTCACTGCTGCGCGCCTTGGCTGTTGCTACGACCTCTCGTCTCTGTCCCATGGCAACCCCTCCCGCCATCCCATACTCGGGCAGGTCGGTTGGGCGATGTTCTGGCTCGAACGACCAGGCCAGTCCACGCATTCCGATCCCGCTCTCTAGAGAGCTGTTCCCACAGTGATACCTGATCCGCTTTGCGACACCGTTGCGGCGTATGGCGGATTGGTTAACCTTCACAAGGGACTACACCCGGCCCCGTCGGCCGGGCAGGTGCCCGCGCGGGCCGATGTACTGGTATCGGTTGAGACGCGCCGGTCGCTAAGCCGTTTCGGGCAACGCCCCGGCAAGGATCGGACACACTGAGTTCACTTGGCGAGGGAGAGAACGATTTCGCGGAAGCGTTCGCCGCGATGGGAGAAGTTGTCGAACATATCGAAGCTGGCGCCGCAAGGGGATAGAATCACCCAATCGCCCGGCTCAGCAAGCGATTGGGCGAGCGAAACCGCTGATTCCAGGCTGTCGGCGCGATGCGTGTTGGCCAGGCCGGCCTGTTCCGCGACGGCCGCCAACAGCGGCGCATCCTGGCCGATGAGCACCAGCGCACGCAGTCGCCGGAAGGGCTCGACCAGGGGGCTCAGGTCGATGCCCTTGGTCAGTCCGCCCGCGATCAGCACCACCGGCGCAGGGCTCTGGGCGATGGCATTTCCGGTGGCCAGCGGGTTCGTTGCCTTGGAATCATTCACGTACGTAACGCCACGGATCTCCGTGACGCGCTCCATGCGGTGCGGCAGACCGGGGAAGGAGCGCAACACTTCCACAACGTCGGCGACTCGGGCTCGGGCGCCGAGGGCGGTGGCTGTAGCGGCCAGGAGGCTCGGCTTCTGCACCAGCAGCGCTGGTGAGACGTCATCCCAGCTGATCAGCGTTCCAGCGTAGCCGCCAAGCGACTCGGGCAGGCGCGCATGGACGCCGTCCGACTCGCTCCACACACCGTACTCGGGCACCTCGCGCTCGCTCACCCCCAGCCGCACCGCCGGCTGTCGCTCGCCGATAGCGCGCACGGCGGGATCGTCGAGGTTGTAGACCGCGCAATCGTCGTCGGTCTGGTTCTCGAAGATGCGGCTTTTGGCCCAGGCATACTCATCTCGGGTCGGATGCCGGTCGGTGTGGTCCTCGGCGATGTTGAGCAGCGTGCTGACCCACGGCCGCATCTGGTCGATGCCTTCGAGCTGGTAGCTGGTCACCTCCACCACGATCGGGTCCGCGTTGGGGTTGTCCACCACCAGCTCGATGAGCGGAATGCCGCGCGCGGTATAGGCCTCGGAGTTGGTCAGCGGCGCGTCGAGCATCTTGGCGGTAAGCGCGGCGGTGGTCGACTTGCCCTTGGTGCCCGTGATGCCGATGAGCCGGCCTGTGCACAGGCGGCTGGCCAGCTCGATCTCGCCCCACACCGGCACGCCGCGTTCGCGGGCGGCCCGGAGCGCGGGCTCCTTGATGGAGACACCGGGCGAGACGACGACCAGGTCGGCCGCGGCGATGGTCTCGGCATCATGGCCGCCGGCCACGAGCGCCACGCCGAGGTCGGCAAAGACGCGCAGGCTGGCCTGCACGGTGGGGTCGTCGGCCGCGCGGCTGTCGGTGACGGTGACCTGGGCACCCAGTCGGCACAGCGTGCGAGCCAGCGCCTGGCCGCTGTAGCCGCCACCGCACACCACCGCTCGTTCCACCTGCCAGCCGCCAACCGTCATCATGAGCGTCACCTTCCGCGCCGGGGGCCATAGGTCGCGCGGCGGTTGACCACGCGACCTATGTTAGAGCTACCGAGCCTAGGGCTCGTTGCTGGCGAGTTCGCGCTGTTCGGTGATGTACAGCACCTTGTTGATGCCGTCCAGGTAGGCCTTGGTGCTGGCCACCAGGATGTCCGTGTGGCTGCCGTGCCCGCTGGCCTTGATGCCGTCCTTGTTGACCCTCACGGTCACGCGCGCCATGGCGTCGGTGCCGCCCGAGAGACTCTGCAGGCGATAGTCCTCCAACTCAACCTTGGCGCCCGGCAGCTTGGCGATGGCCTTGTAGGCCGCGTCGATGGCGCCGTCACCGGTAGCTGTCTTGGTGACCACGCCACCCACGCTCTTGACCCGCACCGCGGCCATGGGCACGGCATCGTCGGACATGGAGCTGGCGAACTGGCACCAGACCAGCTCGAAGTGCGCATCGCGCCGGTGGAGCTGTTCGTCGACCAGTTCCAGCAGGTCATCGTCGTGGACCGTCTTCTTGCGGTCGGCCACGGCCAGGAAGCGCTGGTAGACCGCGTCCAACTCGCCCTCGGGCAGCGTGTAGCCCAGCTCGCCCAGCCGATGCGCGAGCGCATGGCGGCCGGAGCGCGCGGTCAGCACGATGCTGCTCGACGGGATGCCCACGTCATGCGGATCGATGATCTCGTAGGTGGTGCGCTCCTTCAGAACGCCGTCTTGATGGATGCCCGACGAGTGCGCGAAGGCGTTGGCGCCGACGATGGCCTTATTGGGCTGCACCACGATGCCGGTCAGCCGCGAGACCATGCGGCTGGTCTTGTAGATCTCCGGCGTATTGATGCGCGTTTCGACGCCGAAGGTGTCACGTCGCGTCTTGAGCGCCATGACCACCTCCTCCAGCGACGTGTTGCCCGCGCGCTCGCCGATGCCGTTCAGCGTGCACTCCACCTGGCGCGCGCCGTTGCGCACCCCGGCCAGCGAGTTTGCGGTGGCCATGCCCAGGTCGTTGTGGCAATGGACCGACACGATGGCCCGGTCGATGTTGGGCACGCGGTTCATCACGCCACCGATCAGCGCGCCGTACTCTTCGGGAGTGCTGTAGCCGGTGGTGTCGGGGATGTTGATGACCGTGGCGCCGGCGTCGATGACGGCCTCGATGACGCGGCACAGGTAGTCCGGGTCGGCCCGGCCGCTGTCTTCCAGGAAGTACTCGACGTCGTCGACATACTGTCGCGCATGCTTGACCGCGGCGATGCCGCGCTCCATGGCCTGGTCGCGGGTCATCTTGAGCTTGTGCTGCAGGTGGCTGTCGGAGACACCCAGTCCGGTGTGGATGCGCGGTCGCACGGCACCTTTGAGCGCGTCGGCGGCGACGTCGATGTCCTTGAGCACGGCGCGGGTCAGGCCGCAGACGGTGGTGTTGCGGATCACCGCGCAGACCTCCTGCACGGCTTTGAAGTCGCCCGGCGACGAGATGGGGAAGCCCGCCTCGATCACGTCGACACCCAGCCGTTCGAGCTGCAGCGCGATCTCCAGCTTCTCGGGCTGGCTCAGGCTGGCGCCTGGCGACTGCTCGCCGTCACGCAGCGTGGTGTCGAAGATCTGTACATAGTCTGCCATGGTGTACTCCCTGCTCGCGCCGAGCTGGCCCAAAAACGAAAAAGCCTCCATCTCCATCGAGACGGAAGCTCCGCGGTACCACTCGACTTGCCGCGAGACACACTCCAAGTGTCCGGCGACCAGCTTCTTCCCTACAACAGCCGCCATCTCGCCCCGGGCCAAGGCCGTGCCGATCTGGCTGTTGTGATAAGGCGACCAGGATAACGGGCGGTCGGCCCGGCTGTGTCTACTGGACCGCGGAGGGTCGTTGGCACAGCGGCTCGGAGGCGAGTTCGGTCGGCTGGCGGCACCGGGCTCACACCACTCCCCGGCTCGCTGGGCTCGCTGGCAGGACCTACTGGTTCCTCGTCAACGCCTGTTGCTATCTGCAACTGTGGGGGCAGTATAGGAACCGGCCCGAGTGCTGTCAAGGACGGCCCCAAAAAGTTCCACGCCCCCAGTGCCGTGCTATTCTCTAGTGCGGAAGCGACGAAGGAGTGCCATGAGCGCGATGTCAACCGGCCGCAGTCTGGCCGATCTGGCGCGTGAGGCGGGTGTCGTAGGCGCCGGCGGAGCGGGGTTCCCAACCCACGTCAAGCTGGCCGGCCAGGCCGACACCGTCATCGCCAACGGCGCCGAGTGCGAGCCGCTGCTGCACAAAGATACTCTCTTGATGACCCACCGCGCCGCGGAGGTCGTGCGGGGCATGGCGCTGTCCATGGCCGCCGTCGGCGCCCAGCGCGGGCTGCTCGGCATCAAGCGCAAGCGCGAGGAGGCCGTCGAGGCGCTGCGCGCCGCGCTGCCGGCCGACGGCTCGATCGACCTGCTGCTGCTGGGCGACTTCTATCCGACCGGCGATGAGTACGACCTGGTCTACGCAGCCACGGGCCGGCTCATCCCGCCGGGCGGTATCCCGCTCAACGTGGGTGCCGTGGTGCACAACGTCGAGAGCCTGTTGTGGCTGGCCAACGCCGCCGATGGGCTGCCGGTGACCGACAAATGGCTCACCGTGACGGGCGCGGTGGCACAACCGCGGACCTTCACCGTGCCCGTAGGCACGCCGTTCTCGGCGCTGCTCGAGTTCTGCGGCGGGGCGACCGTGCCCGACCCGGTAGCCATGATCGGTGGCGCCATGATGGGTCGCATCAGCGACGATTTCGACCAGCCGGTGACCAAGACCACGGGCGGGCTGATCATCCTGGACCGCTCGCACCCGCTGATCGTGCGCAAGACGCTGCCCATCGAGAGCAAACGGCGTATCGGCAAGTCGGCCTGCGACCAGTGCAGCTACTGCACGGAGCTGTGCCCGCGCTACCTGCTGGGCTACGACGTGCAGCCGCACAAGGTCATGCGCAGCCTGGGCTTCTTGTCGACCGGCTCGGCCATTCAGAACCAGTGGGGTCAGATGTGCTGCGCGTGTGGCGTCTGTACGCTCTACTCGTGCCCCGAAAGCCTGTTCCCCAAGGAAGCCTGTGACGACGCCAAGGTCGCGCTGCGCGAGGCGGGCATCAAGTGGTCGGGCACCGGGCGCGAACAGAAGGCCCATGCCAACTACGAGCATCGGCGTCTGCCCGTGAAGAAGCTGGTCAAGAAGCTGGGCCTGTATGACTACGACCAGCCGGCGCCGTTCAGTCCCGAGCAGCCGAGCGCGGTGCGCTATGGCTATCCGCTGAGCCAGCATGTGGGCGCGCCGGCGGAGGCACAGGTGGCGGTGGGCGATGTGGTTCGGCGCGGCCAGGTGCTCGGCGAGTTGCCCGAAGGCAAGTTGAGCGCGCGGGTCCACTGCGGCGTGGATGGCGTGGTGGTCGAGGTGGGTGCTACGGTGTCAGTGGAGCGGCGGTCATGAGTGAGAAATCGATTGGTCTGTTGGAGCTGACCAGCGTGGCAACGGGCTTTCAGGCGCTGGACGCCATGCTCAAGACGGCCAACGTGGAAGTCGTGCTGGCCCGCAGCATCTGCTCGGGCAAGTACCTGATCATCGTCGCCGGCGATGTGGGCAGCGTGCGCGCGGCGGTAGGTGCCGGCGCGCACCTGGAGCCTCTGTCGGTGGTCAACTCCGAGCTCATCGCGCGTGTGCACGAGAAGGTCTTCCCGGCGCTGGGCGGCGCCACCGTGCCCAAGCTGCGCGGCGCGTTCGGCTGTGTGGAGTCGTTCTCGGTGGTCACCGGCATCAAGGTGGCCGACGCGGTGTGCAAGGCTGCCGATGTCGACCTGATCGAGCTGCGCGCGGCCATGGCGCTGGGCGGCAAGAGCTTCGTCACGTTCACCGGCGACGTGGGCGCCGTGAACGCGGCGGTGGAGGCCGGCAAGGCCGTGGCGGGCGAAGAGGGCCTGCTGGTCAACGCCGTGGTGATCGCCGGGCCGCATCCGGAGTTGGTGGCGGAGATCATCTAGACCATGGCCAAACTCCTCGCCGGCCACACCGGGTCCAACTTCCACCGCCTGCTGCGCATCCTGACCGCGACCGCTCTGGTCGTGGCCCTGCCTGGCTTGGCGCTGGCCTTCTGGCGCGCCTTGTCGGCGCTGCCGACACGCCCCGCCTTTGCGCTGACGCTGGCCGGCTTCGTGGTCGGCATCGCCTTCGGTCGCATCGTGCTGCGCTGGCTGCCCACGCTGTCCATCGCCGAGCATGAGTTCACGCATCTGCTCGCGGGCCTGCCGTTCCTCTGCCTGCCGACCAAGTTCGTGGTGCGACGCTCGGGCGGGCTGGCCAGCCATCGCGCCACGCCGCTACCGTATGTGGGCCCGTTGGTGGAGGACTTCATCACCCTCGCCCCCTACGTCTGCCCCACGCTGAGCCTGATCGCGGCGCCCTTCGCCGGCCCGGCCGCCGGCGCGCCGGTGATGGCGCTGCTGGGCGTGACACTGGGCTACCATGCCTCGACCACATGGGCCGAGATGCTGGTCAACTGGACCGGCCGTCGGCTGGAGCGCGCCGACCGGCGCGGTGAGATTCGCTCCGACATCGCGCAGGTGGGCTTCGGGTTCAGCCTGGTCTACATTCCTGCCGTCTCGCTGGCGCTGCACGGCATCGTGTTGGCCGTCGCCCTCAACGGTCTGGTCGGGCTCAACGCCTGGGCCGGCTTTGTCGCCCGCGGAGTGAGCGGGTTCTGGCTGGGCGCCCTGAAGTGACCACCTACGACCTGGTGGTGGTCGGCGGTGGCGCGGGCGGCTTCGGCGCGGCACTGGCTGGGTCGCGACTGGGGCTGCGCACGCTGCTGGTCGAGAAGGCGCCGCGGCTGGGCGGCACGGCGGTATGGGGTGGGGTCAACTCCTGGGAGATGTGCGCCGGCGCCACCGGCGTGCCGTTCGACCTGTACTGTCGCATGGCCCGGCGACCGCACGCCATCGGCGTCACCACACTGGGCCGCCATTTGACCTACTACCGTGCCGATCGCGAGCCCTACCGCTACCCCGGGGCAGAATGGCTGATCGATCGCGCGCGCACCTACGCCGATAGCCTGCACCGCTGCGGCACCCGCGGCATGGCGGCAGACGAGGCCAAGGTGCGGGCGCAATGGCACGGGGTGAGCTTCGAGCCGGAGACAATGGCCGAAGTGATGGCCGCCATGCTGGCCGAAGCCGGATGCACGGTGCGATTGGGCGTCGGTTTCGCCGATGCAGCGCACTTGGCCGGCCACATTCAGGCGCTCGGACTGACTGACGGAGCGATGGTGACCGCCAGGACCGTGGTTGATGCCACAGCCGACGACGTGGTGTGCCGCGCCGTGGGCTGCGAGGTGCTCATCGGGCGTGACGACAAGGCCGCCTGGGCCGAGCAGGGCGCGCCGGAGACGGCGACCGACGAACTCAACGGCGTATCGCAGTTGTTCCGCGTCACGCGCTCCGCGGACGACATGATCGAGCCCCTGCCGGCCGGTGTCGACGCCAAGTGCTGGTGGCGCGCCGGGTTCCCTGCCGTGCATGTGGTGCAGTACCCCAACGGCGACCTGAGCCTGAACATGCTGCCCACGATGGAGGGCCGCGAGTGGTACCGGCTCGGCGCGCGCGCCGCGGCGGCGGAGTGCCAGCGGCGCGTGTGGGCCCAGTGGCACTGGCTGCAGAGTAGTTGCGCCGAGTTCCGCGGCTTCCTGATGAGCTGGATCGCGCCGGCCCTGGGTGTCCGCGAGAGCTACCGCATCCGCGCCGAGTACCAGCTCACCGAGGCCGACCTGCGCGCCGGGCTCAGCCGTCAGCAGCACGAGGACATCATCGCCATGGCCGACCATCCGCCAGACACTCACGGTGTCAGCGCGGGGGGCATCGGTGAACTGCGGGAACCCTATGGCGTGCCTTACCGCTGCCTGGTGCCGCGCGGCTGGCGCAACCTGCTGGTGGCTTCGCGGGGAGCTGGGTTCAGCACCATCGCGGCCAGCAGTTGCCGGCTCACGCGGGCCATGATGCAGCTCGGTCAGGCGGCCGGCACGGCGGCCTGGGTGGCGGCGCAGACCAACCACGACGCGGCAGCATGCCCGACCGCCGCCTTGCGCGAGCGGCTCAGGCATGATGGCGTGCAGCTCGAATGGCCGCCCAGCGACGCGCTGCGGGCGCGGATGGCAGTCCCTGCCGGCCCATAGTCGACCGGCCCAACGCAGCACGGGCCGGTCGCCGAAGCGACCGGCCCGTGCCGACAGTAGGCGAGGCTGAGATCAGCCCTTGAGCGCCGCGCGAACGGCGTCGAGCTGGCCCGCGCTGCCGAGCTTGACATTCTTCTTGGCGATGAACTCGGCGTAGACCGGCATGAAGACCTTGCCGGGGTCGCGCAGGTCGAACTTCTCGGGGAAGTCGCGGAAGAACTCGCGGTGCACGCGGCACCAGACCAGGCGGCCGTCGGTGTCGATGTTGACCTTGGTCACGCCCAGCGTGGCAGCCTTGGCGAACTGGTTCTCATCGACGCCCTTGGCGCCCTTGAGGTCGCCGCCGGCGGCGTTGATGCGGGCCACTTCTTCCTGCGGCACGGAGCTGGAGCCGTGCATGACCAGCGGGAAGCCGGGGCAGCGCTTCTGGATGTCTTCGATGACTTCGAAGTGCAGGCCCTGGGTGCCACTGAACTTGAACGCGCCGTGGCTGGTGCCGATGGCGCAGGCCAGCGAGTCGCAGCCGCTGCGGGCGATGAACTCCGCGGCCTCGGCGGGGTTGGTCAGCTTGGCGTCGGCCTCGGAGACACTGACGTGCTCTTCCACACCACCCAGCTTGCCCAGCTCGGCCTCGACGCTGATGCCCTTGGCATGGGCCGCATCGACCACCCGCTTGGTGATGGCGATGTTGTCCTCGAAGGACTCGGCGCTGGCGTCGATCATCACGCTCGAGTAGAACCCGCTCTCGATGCAGTCGTAGCAGGTTTGCTCATCGCCGTGGTCGAGGTGAACCGCGAAGATGGCGTCGGGGAAGACGTCGTCGGCCGCGCGGATCATGCCTTCGAGCATGGCCTTGTGCGTATACGAGCGGGCGCCCTTGCTGATCTGGATGATGAACGGCGCCTTGCTGTCCAGGTTGCCCTGGAACAGGCCCATGGTCTGCTCCAGGTTGTTGATGTTGTACGCGCCGATCGCATACTTGCCGTACGCCTGCTTGAACAGGTCGGCGGTGGTCACAATCATCGTCGATGTCCTTCCTTACGGTATCCGGCCACGCCGGAACCACGACCCGTGGGGTAGGTTACGGCGATTGCACTCGTTGGTAGGTTTGCCGTCATTCTACACCAGATCGCGGCAGATCGACCCAAGATCAGCGCTCGATGGCCGCGCGACGTCGCTGTGCGGCACGAACACGCGTCAGATCGTATTTGGCCGAGCGGTCGAACAGGTAGATACCATTCTGCTCCTGGAAGACATCGGTGAGCTGTGTGTAGCAGTAGCCGAACATGTGAACATCGTCCAGCAGCGCCGCCACCAGGCCCTCGAAGCGCGTGTAGAACTCCTCCAGGCTCTTGGGCCGCTCGCCATAGCCCCAGGAGTCCTCGCCTTCCTTGGCCGCCGGGTTCCACCAGATGCCGCCGAACTCGCTGACGAAGTACGGCTGGCCCTGATAGGGCAGTGACCAGGGCTTGTCCTCGGGTCCGTTCACATACGGCTTGTCCTCGGCCAAGCCCGCGTGGCGCTGGGCGAACGTCTCGGGGTTCTGGTCGTAGTCGTGCGAGTCGTAGATGTCCGTGCAGCCCATGCGATGGCTGTAGCCCGAGGTGTCCAGCACCGGGCGCGTGCCGTCGATCAGCTTGGCGGCGTGCCACATGGCCTTGGTCAGATCGTCGAGCCCCTGGATGCCGTCGGTAATCGACTGCGCCGTCTCATTAAGCCCGCACCAGCCAACGATGCTCGGGTGCGACTGGTCGCGCTGCAGTTCCTCGATCCACTCGCCCACATAGGCGGCCGAGGGATTGTTGCGATCGACGCCCCAGTCGGGGAACTCGCCCCACACCAGGTAGCCCAGCTTGTCAGCCCAGAACAGGAAGCGCTCCTCGAAGATCTTCTGGTGCAGGCGCGCGCCATTGAAGCCCGCGGCGATGGACAGCAGGATGTCGTTCTTCAGGGCCTCGTCGCTGGGCGCGGTGAGGATGCCGTCGGCATAGTAGCCCTGGTCGAGCACCAGTCGCTGGAAGACCGGCTGGCCGTTGAGCAGGACCGCCTTGCCGCGGATGGCCACCGAGCGCAGACCGGCGTAGCTCAGCACGCGATCCACGATCTGGCCGTCCTCGTCCTCGAGTTCGATGGTCAGGCCATAGAGGAACGGATCGGCGGGACCCCACAGGCGGCGCTTGTCGGCGGGCACCGGCAGGTCGAGCATCGGCGCCATGTCGCCGACGACCACTTCGGCGCTGGCCACGATGCCTTCTTCATAGAGCAGCACCGCGCGGACCTTCATGCCCGCGCGCGCGCCGGTCAGCGGCTGGGTCAGGCGGAACACGCTGTTGGGCACGTCAGGCACGATCCTGGGTCGCCCGAGCGAGGACTTGGCCACCGGCTCCAGCCACACGCTCTGCCAGATACCCGTGGTACGAGTGTAGTGGCAGCCGTGGTTGTCATAGAGCGACGACTGTTTGCCCAACGGCTTGGGCGTGCGGTGGTTGTCGCGGGCGCGCACGACGATGGTCGCCGTCTCGCCTGGCGCGGCCGCGCCGTCCAGGTCGCAGGTGAACGGCACGCCGCCGCCGCGATGCCTCGCGACCTCCTTGCCGTTGACCCAGACCGTGGCGTCGTAGTCGACCGCCTGGAAGTGAAGCAGCACTTTCCGGCCCGCCCAGGCGGCGGGCAGCGCCACCTCGCGGCGGTACCAGACCGCACTGAGGAAGTCGACATGGCCGTGGCCGGACAGCGTCGACTCCGGGCAGAAGGGCACGGTGATGCTGCTATTGAGTTCCCGGCCCAACAGCCCGCGCTCGCGGCCGGTGTCGGCGTGGTCGAACTCGAACTGCCAGGTGCCGTTGAGGCACAGCCAATCGCTGCGCACCATCTGCGGTCGTGGGTACTCGGCTCGCGGCTGGTCGGACATGCTGGGGCTCCTCTGTTGGTTGACGATAAGGTAATCGGTTGGGCCGCGCTCGGCCATGACAAAAAGCGTTGCGCCCTTGCCCAAGCGGTTTGTGCTCTGGCGCGCTGACGCGTCAGTCGCGTGCCTCCTTGGGCCGTGGGCCGACATCGCTCAAGTCGATGGGTTCGAAGCCCAGCGCCCACAGCGGCGACTCGGGCGCAGGCGTGAAGTCACCGCCACGTGGGTCGGCCAGCCGCGGATCGGCCACCACCGAATGGCGATCCACGCCGAGCGCCTGCCAGCCGGCCAGGTCGAGCTGGCCGCCCTTGGCGACGAAGCGCGGCTCACCGGCCAGATCCCAGTACAGGTTCAGCTCCGCGCAGTGGTTACGGCCCTGGGCGGCCACATCGTAGCCGGCGGTCATCATCGGCGTGCCGTCGGCGAGGAACAGGTTGCGCTCGAAGGTCAGAGCCATGGCGTCGGGGGTGGCCCGGCTATGGGCCACCACGGCCTCGGCGCCGAAGGCGAAGATGTTGTTGCGCACCGTGTTCTCGCGCCCGTAGTGCTGGTGGAAGACCTGGCTGTCGGTGCCGTAGCAGATGTTGTTCTCAATGACCAGGTGCGAACTGCCCTCGTCGGGGTAGATGGCCCAGCCGCCGTAGTTGTGTCGCCGGACGTCGTGGATCAGATTGCCGCGCAACACCGTGCCCGGCTGTACGCCCAGGGTGTAGATGCCGCCCATGTCGCTGAGCAGGCCTTGGCCCAGGTCGTGGATGTGGTTCTTCTCGATCCGGTTGTCGCGGGCCACGTTCTCGTGGTAGCCCCATTCCCAACCGACCGAGATGCCCGTGTAGTACAGGTCGGCGATCTCGTTGTGGCTCAGCACGTTGGCTGCGGCGTGGCGGCAGAGGATGCCGCAGGCGCTGTGGAACACGCGTCCCGCGCCGACGATGCGATTGTCGGTGATGCGGCACTGCCCAGTGCGGCGCGCGTGCGGCTCGCGCCAGTCCGCGCCGCTGATCTTCACGCCGCCGGCGCCCAGGTCGGTCAGCTCACAACCCACCACGCGGATGCCCCGGCAGCCGTCGGCGATGTCCAGCGCGTAGCCGCCGGTGTGGCGGATGGTGCAGTCTTCGAACGAGATGTGTGCGCAGCCCTCGAGCGAGATGGCGCCGGGCGCCTTGAACGCGCCCTGGTAGGAGTTGGCGTTCAGGCCGCCGTGGCGCACGTCCGGCTCGTCCCACGGCTGGTCCCAGTCGGTGTGCTCGAAGGTCAGGCCCTCGAAGCGGAACCACTCCACGAGGTGGCCGGTGTCGGGACTGCCCTCGAAGCGTAGCAGCTGTGTGGTGACCGGCACGTCGACGGTGGTGTTCTCGGGGGTCTGCCCCGGCTCGGGCAGGTACCAGAGCTGCCCCGAGTAGCGGTCCAGGTACCACTCGCCCGGCTCGGTGGTGGCCTCCAGCACGTTCTCCACGTAATAGCGCGCCCAGCGGTCGGTGAAGTCGTCGCGCAGGCTGAACGTGGTCCGTATCGGGAAGCTGACCATGCGGCTGGTCGGGTCGTAGGCGGAGATGGGCAGATGCTCCTCGATCCAGTAGTGCAGCAGCACGACGGTCACGTCGCCCAGGTTGTGCCAGTAGTCGAGATCGCCAGTCGCGGCGACGAAATGGTCGTTGCCGGCGAACAGCTCGGCGTTGGCCGGCGTGCCGGGCGCGGCCTCGATGCGGAAGAAGCCTTGCTTGGGGAACCGCGTGCGGACGCGCCGCTGGCCGTTGACGAACAGGCTGCGGAAGAACAGCTTGCCGTCGGCCACCTCAGGCAGGTCGACCACCCAGGCCGGCTGGCCGTTGAGCGTGTCCTCGCGCCAGCCTGTGATGCGGCGTGAGCCGCAGAGCACAGGATGCTCGTTGGGGTAGGCGGCGAAGGTCACCGGACATGTATCGGCCGGCGTGATGACCAGCGGTTCGGCCAACGGGTAGCGCCCGTCGCGCAGCCACACGGTCACCGGTTCCGACAGGCGGGCCTCGGCCTTGAGCCGGCGCAGTCGGGCCAGGACACCGGGCAGGCTGGCCAGGGGGCCGTCGGTGCCCTCGGCGTTGGGTTCGGGCAGGCGGCCGGGCCAGGTGTCGCGGCCCAGCGCGGAGACGAACAACTCCATCGGCGTCCTCCGGATTCGCCTGGCTGCTTCGACCCAGGCCACGCGACACCTGCTATCATCGCACGCCGGAAGGGCAGACTCATGCGCGTGCTGATCGTTGGCGGTTCGGGGCTCATCAGCCAGTACATCACCCGGCAGTTGCTCGAGCGCGGCGACGAGGTGGTCTGGTTCAACCGCGGCCAGTCGCGCTGCGCGGTGGACCTGCCGGCGCAGCCCCGGACTCTCGTTGGCGACCGTCACAACGAGTCGGAGTTCGAGGCTGCGGTGCGCGGCAATGGACCCTGGGACGCCGTGATCGACATGATCGGCTACCAGCCGGCCGAAGTCGCCAGCCTGCTGCGCGCGGTCGAGGGAGTCGCCGCTCACCTCGTGTTTTGCAGCACGGTGGACGTCTACGCCAAGCCGTACCCCATATTGCCCGTGCGCGAGGACTCGCCGCTGGGCCCGAGCAACCCCTACAGCGCCGGCAAGATCGCCAGCGAGGCGCTGGTCACCGCCGCCCACGACGCCGGCCGCATCGCGGCGACCATCCTGCGCCCGGCGCACACCTATGGCGAAGGCCGCTCGTTCTTCGGCAGCTACATGAATGGTGGCCTGTATCTGGATCGGCTACGCCGCGGCAAGCCCATCCTGGTCCACGGCGACGGGCAGTCGTTGTGGACCGCCTGCCATGGCGACGATGTGGCGCGGGCGTTTGTGGGTGCGTTGGACAATCCACTGGCGCGCGGCCGGGCCTACCATGTCACCGCCGAGGAATGGCTGACCTGGAACCGCTACCACGAACTGGCTGCCGAGGCGCTCGGCGCGCCGGCCCCGACGCTGGTGCATGTGCCCAGCACGCTTCTGGCCCGACTCAATCCGGGCCGCTGCGGGATCTGTCTGGAGAACTTCCAGTTCGACAACATCTTCGACAACGGCGCCGCCAAAGCGGATCTCGGCTTTCGCTACACCATCTCGTTCGTCGAGGGCGTGGCCCGCATTGCCGCCTGGCTGGAAGCGCACGGCGGCCTGCCGGACAGCGACGGTGACACCGGCGAGGACCGGCTCATCGACGCATGGCGCGCCAGTTGCGACCGGTTGGCCGCCGAGCTGGCTGACTAGCGCTTGGGTGCGGGGCCCGTGCTGGCGCGCACGATGAGTTCCGACGCGGGCCGCTCCACCAGGCCCGAAGCCTGCTCGGGCGTGAGTTGACCCTCGGCGAGGGCCAGCGCCATGGTGGCGGACCGCTCGCCCACCTGCCACAGGTTGCCGGTGACCACCGTCAACGGCGGCACGGCATACTCCGCATAGAAATCATCGAAGCTGAGCACCGAGACATCCTCGGGGATGCGCAGGCCGGCGGCGCGCAATGCCGCACAGGCACCCAGCGCGGCCCGCTCGGAGTAGACCACCAACGCCGTGCCCGGCAGACCGTTGGCCAGTCGGCGCGCGATCTGCTCCCGCGCCGCTTCGATGGCCGGCGCGACGTCAGCCTGGCTGGCCAGGTTGTCGACGGCCACCGGCCAGGTGGTGACTTCGAGCCCAAGCGCGCGGCTCTGGGCCATGACGCCCTCGGATCGGGGCAGGTCGTTGACCGCGCCGTTCTCGGTGAGCGGCACCCAGACGATGCGGCGGTGGCCCAGTTCGGCCAGGTGCGTCATGGCCGAGCGCAGGCCGGGCGCCATGTCGGCGGCCACGCACGGATGGTTGCCCACGAACGAGGAGTCGCAGTAGACGATCGGCGCGTCGACCGCTTCGAGTTCCGGGATGTACTCGGCATACATGACCAGAGGGACGATGAGCGCGTCCAGACGCCGCTGCAACAAGTGCGCGATACCGCGCTGCAGCTCATCCTGGGAGCGGTCGGGCCCGACGACGATCAGGTCCTGGTTGGCGCCACGCAACTGCGTCTGCACCCCGCTGAAGATCCGCGACCAGTACTGGCTGCCGTGGTCGCGTTTGAGTTCGGCGCGCGACACCAGGCCGATGCAGTTGGAGCGGCCGCTCTGCAGCGCCCGGGCCATGTAGTTGGGCGTGTAGCCCATCTCCTGGGCGATGGCCCAGACTCGCTTCTGCGTCTCTTCGCTGACGGCAGCGGTGCCGCGGGCGCCGTTGAGGGTCTTGGAGACCGCGGTGACCGAGCATCCCGCGCGCTCGGCAATCTGCTTAAGCGTCACCCCGCGCTGTCTGGCCATGGAACCACCTGTCATCCCTATAGTGATATGCGCGCGAGTCTACAGCATGATCCGCGTGGCTGGCAATCGCGACCGACCCCAACGGTCGGCCGCGCGGTGGACGCAGGCGTGGCACGCGAACGCCGGCGGCCGGGGAGCGCCCTGCTTGCACGGCCCACGTCCAAAAACGCGGGCGCAACAGGGTTGACACTAAATCGGGTCGGTGCTAACTTACTGGCCAAGCGCGAATGCCGGGCGAGTGGCGAAATCGGTATACGCGCATGACTTAGGATCATGTGGGGAAACCCGTGCGGGTTCGAGTCCCGCCTCGCCCAATATGGACTAGGTCGCACCTGAATAGGTCGCATGCGGGAGTAGCTCAGTTGGTAGAGCATCTGCTTGCCATGCAGAAGGTCGCGGGTTCGAGCCCCGTCTCCCGCTTTTCGGTTTCAGCCGGCACTGCCGTGAATTATCTAGCTCTCCTCGCAGCGAACGCCAGGGCGACTTCCTGATGGTCTCTCGGCACTTGTTGCCGCCATCGTCGTTCTGCGTCTGCTGGTGAGGCGGCGGTCGGTGATGAAGGAGAGGACCGTGGAGGTTCGCTACACGCGTGACAGTGCCGGCATGGCAACCCTCGAGATCGACGTCGACGCGGAGCGCGTCGATGCCCTTTACCAGCGTGCGGTCAAGGATTTGCGCCGCCACGTCAACCTGCCCGGCTTCCGCCCGGGCCGAGTGCCGGCCAAGATGGTCGAGTCCATCATTGGGCGCGACCGCATCGCCGACTACGCTCGGGACCTGTGCAAGGAGCAGCTCTACCCGGAGGCGCTCGACCAGGTGCCGACGCTGGTGGCGCTGGACGAACCTGAGGTGGAGTTGGAAGACTTCGCGCCCGGCACCGGGGCCAAGCTGATCGCCAAGGTCAAGTCGGCCGAGGTCAGCCTGGGTGACTACCAGGGCATGGCCGTCGAGCGCTTCCGCGTCGACGTGACGACGGAAGAGGCGCAGGCCGAGCTGGACCGCCAGTACCGGCAGTACGCCGAGTACGCCGACGCCGACCATGAGGATGTGCGTGATGGTGACGTCGCGGTGTTCACACTGCGCATCATCCGTGACGGCATTCTGGTCGACGAGTGGACCGAGCAGGAGCCCGTGCGGCTCAACGTCGGTGCCAACCAGCTGCAGCCCAATATCGACGCCAACCTCATCGGCCTCATGGTCGGTCAGGACAGTGTGTTCGACGTCACCTATCCCGCCGACTACGGCAACGAAGACCTCGCCGGCCAGACCGTCGAGTTTGCCGTCAGCGTCATCGCCGTGCAGTCGCGCGAGGGCATGACCGAGTGGGCCGCCAAGGCTGGCTTCGAGTCCGTCGAGGACGCCATCGGGGCGGTGCGCACGTCCATCGTGTCGCAGCGCGCCGAGCGCTTCCGGCTGCGCAGCCGCGAGGACGCGGTGCTCAAGCTGATCGAGTCGGCGACCATCGACTATCCGCGCTCCGAGGTTGACGCGGCGGTGATGGAAGAGATCGAGACTCTCGAAGAGGAAATGCGCGAGCGCGGCACCGCCGACGATGAGATCGACGCGGCCGTCGAGGCGCAGACCGCGGGCATCCGCGAGCGCGTCGAGTACGAGCGGCGCCGCGAAGTGGCGCTGCGGGCGCTGGCCCAGGCTGAGAAGATCGAACTTGACCGCGAGGACATCGCGCGTGAGATCAGCATGATGTCGACGCTCAACCGCGTCGAGCCGCGGCTGATGATGCGCCGCCTCGAGGAAGAGGGTATGCTGGGTGAAGTGGCCCGCAATGCCCGGCTCCGCAAGGCGGCCGAGTGGTTGGTGGCCCAGGCCCAGGTGACCGAGGTTGACCCGCCGGCAGCCGATGCCGCGGTCGCGCCTGAGCCCGTCGCCACCGCGCCCATCGTCGACGATGAGCCCGAAGTGGCCGAGCCGGAGGACGAACCATGCCCCTAGTTCCCATGGTCGTGGAGCAGACGCCGCGCGGCGAGCGCTCCTATGACATCTATTCGCGCCTGCTTCAGGACCGGATCATCTTTCTGGGCACGCCGATTGACGACTACATCGCCAATCTGGTCATCGCGCAGTTGCTGTTCCTGGCCAAGGAAGACCCCAGCCGCGACATCGATATGTACATCAACAGCCCCGGCGGCGGCATCTACGCCGGGTTGGCGATCTACGACACGATGCAGCACATCAAGCCCGACGTGGCCACCATCTGCACGGGTCTCGCGGCCAGCATGGGCAGCTTCCTGCTCGCCGCCGGCGCGCCTGGCAAGCGCTCGGCGCTGCCGCACTCGCGCATCATGATCCATCAGCCCAGCGGCGGGTTCTACGGCCAGGCCACCGACATCCAGATCCAGGCCGAAGAGATCCTGCGGCTCAAGAGCGATATCAACCGCCTGTACTCGCACCACACCGGTGCCCCGGCGGAGAAGGTCGAGCGCGACCTGGAGCGTGACTACTTCATGTCCGCCGAGGAAGCTCGCGCCTATGGCCTCATCGACGAGGTGCTCGGCGGCGACACCGCGGTTGCCTGACACCGCTCTCGGACTCGCCGAGTTAACGCAACTTTCGGCGTCTGATGGCGTACAGTAGTAGGAAGTGGCCCGCGCGGCCGGCGACTGTTTGCCGGCCGCGTTGCCATCATGGTTGAGTGACGGGAGATCGCGATGCCACGCAACGACGAGGCACGGGAGTTGCGCTGCTCGTTCTGCAACAAGAGCCGGAGCCAGGTTCGCAAGCTGATCGCTGGCCCGAACGTCTATATCTGCAACGAGTGCATCGACCTCTGCAACGAGATCATCGGCGAGGGCCCTGGCGTTGACCACGAGCCGCTGCCGCTCGACTACTTGCCCAAGCCGCGCGAGATCTACAACATCCTCAACGAGTATGTGATCGGCCAGGAGTACGCCAAGCGCGTGCTGGCCGTGGCCGTCTTCAACCATTACAAGCGCATCAAACTGGGCAACCACATCGACGATGTGGAACTACAGAAGAGCAACATCCTGCTGCTCGGCCCGACCGGCTCGGGCAAGACGCTCCTGGCTCAGACGCTGGCCAAGATCCTCGACGTGCCGTTCACCATCGCCGACGCCACCACGGTCACCGAGGCCGGCTATGTGGGCGACGACGTGGAGAACATCCTGCTCAAGCTGCTGCAGGCGGCCGACGGCGATGTGGAGCGCGCGCAGCGCGGCATCGTCTACATCGATGAGATCGACAAGGTGGCGCGCAAGACGGACAACCCCTCGATCACCCGCGACGTGAGCGGCGAGGGTGTGCAGCAGGCGCTGCTCAAGATCCTCGAGGGCACCATCGCCAATGTACCGCCCCAGGGCGGACGGCGCCATCCGCAGCAGGAGTATGTGCCGCTCGACACGACCAACATCCTGTTCGTCTGCGGCGGCGCGTTTGAGGGCCTGCACCGCATTATCGAGAGCCGCGTGTCGACCCAGTCCATGGGCTTCCGTGCGCCGCAGCGGGCCACCAAGCACGCCGACACGGGCGAGCTCCTGCGCCAGGTGATGCCCGAGGACCTGCTCAAGTTCGGGCTCATCCCCGAGTTCATCGGCCGCCTGCCCGTGGTGGCCACGCTGGAGCCGCTGGAGAAGGACGCGCTGATCCGCATCCTCACCGAGCCGCGCAACGCGGTCATCAAGCAGCACCAGAAGATGATGTCCGTGGACGGTGTGGAGCTCGACTTCGACGCCGCCGCGCTCGACGCCATCGCCGACGAGGCGCTGCGCCGCAGCACCGGCGCGCGCGCCCTGCGCACCATCATCGAAGAGGTCATGCTCGACGTGATGTTCGAGATCCCCTCGCTCAAGTATGTGAAGAAGTGCGTGGTCACCGAAGCCACCATCCGCCAGCGCTTGCGTCCGCTGCTGTTGACGGCCAACGGTGAACCGTACGACCTGCTGGATCGACAGGAACCGGCCGCCTAGACGGGCCGGAGGATACGACGGGTGACCAAGCGCGTCAGCCTGAAAGACGTCGCCAGCGCCTTAGGCTTGGCGCCGTCCACGGTGTCGCGTGCCCTCTCCAGCGACGATAGCACTCACGTTTCGCCCGCCTTGCGCGAACGCGTGCGCGCCATGTGCGCAGCCATGGGCTACCATCCCAACCAGACCGCCCGCCGGCTGCGTACCGGGCGCACCGACACCATTGGCCTGCTGGTCTACGAGCAGTACAACCTGTTCTTCCAGTGGGTGACCAGCCAGGTCCATGCGGTGGTCGCCGACCGTGGGCTGGGCTTGGTGGTTGATACCGCTGAGCACCGGGCCACGCGCCTCGATCGCACCTGGATGGCCGCCGACTGGGCCGTCGATGGCGTGATCGCCTACGATGTCGGCCACGCCTACCCCGAGGAGCTCCGGCGCTTGCGCGAGCGTGGGCTGCCGGTGGTGGTGGTCGGTCCCGTGGCTCCGCCAGAGTTTGACCACGTGGCCGCCGACATCGCCGGCGGCGCGCGACTGGCCATGCGGCACTTGCTCGAACTGGGCCGCCGCCGCATCGGCTACGTCCTGCCCGAGCAGGCCGTCGGGCTCGACGAGCCACGCAACGTGGTCTATGCCGAGACCATGGGCGAGGCCGGGTTGCAGCCGCTGGTCATGGCCATTCCAGGCACCGAGTGTCGCCACGCGGTACGCCGCTACCTCGGCGACTTCGTCCGTGCCGGCCGCCGTCTGCCCGAGGCCATCTTCTGCCGCAACGACGAGTACGCCATCGGCTGCCTGCGCGGCCTGACCGACCTCGGCGTCCGGGTGCCCGACGATGTGGCGGTCATCGGCTTCGACGGCATCGAGGACTCCGCCTTCACCTGCCCCGACTTGAGCACGGTGGTGCAGCCGGTGACCGATCTCTGCCGGCTGGCCGCCGACCTCCTCCAGCGCCGACGTGACCTGCCCGAGGCGCCCATCGAGCATCGCGTGCTGCCCTGCCAGTTGGCCGCGCGCGAATCCACGCTGGGCCGCCAGACCTGATGTTTCGGTAACCATTTCCGGCATAGGGTTGCTATTGCATCGGGCAATCGATTTCGATATGATCGCAATCGTTAGCCCTGCATGGCGGCAGGGCGCTGGAGAGAACCATGCGAAGACGGGCGTTCACGCTGATCGAGCTGCTGGTTGTGATTGCCATCATCGCCATTCTGGCGGCGATTCTGTTCCCGGTGTTCGCCAAGGCGCGGGAGAAGGCCCGGCAATCGAGCTGCCAGAGCAACAACAAGCAGATCGGTGTAGCGATCATGCAGTACTGCCAGGACTACGACGAGACGTACCCGCTGGGCAACTCGGCCAACAGTTGGTGGGGCACCGGTGGGGCCAACGTGACCTGGCGGCTGTCGGTTCAGCCGTACCTCAAGAGCTGGCAGGTGTTCGTCTGCCCGAGCGACACGGCTCGGCTGACCGACGAGAGCAACACCGCGCAGGTGGTCAGCTACATGGGCAATGGCTACTGTCTGGGCAATCCCTGGAACGCACCCTCGACGGCCTTGGCGTCGGTCCACAAGCCGGCCGAGTACATTCTGGCCATCGAGGCGTGCCAGCAGTGGCGCAAGGGGCTGAGTGGCAACTACACGAGCATCGACACGATCTACTTCCCTGGGGCACCATGGGGCTGGGACTTCTGGACCAACTGCATCGGCTACACCAATGCGGCGGCGACGCAGAAGCACATGGGTGGCGCCAACTATGTCTTCTGCGATGGCCACGTGAAGTGGCTGACGCCGGGCGCAGTCTACAGCAACGGCTACATGAACAACACGCCGTAGCCGACGGTGCTTTGTGCGGCGCGATTCCCGGCCGGGCGGTCGGGAATCGCGCGTTGCCCGTGCCGCAGGCTTGGTCTTTGCGCGTGGTCGGTGTAGAATACCGACAGTTGAGGAGATGAGCATGGGACAGAGCGAACGCAAGCGCGAAATCGCCCGGCGCCGCCGGCGCAAGGAAGCAGCGCAGAAGCTGGCCAAGCAGCAGGGCATCGCGGCCTCCGCCGCGGCCAAAGCCGGCGCCACGACCGAGTAAGCAGGGCTCGACCCTCCAACCTTTTGAGAGCAGGCCGTGGCCGGCGCCACGGCCTTCGCTTGTTGGGAGCATCGCTGTGGGCAAGCGCGCGCTGATCGTCTGGGGTGGCTGGGACGGCCACTTCCCGCGTGAGTTGTCGGTCCTGTTCGACCAGATGCTGGCCGGCGAGGGCTTCGAGGTGGTTGTCGAGAACACGCTCGACGCCTTCTGCGCACTGGATTTGAGCACGTTCGACCTGATTGTGCCGATCTGGACCATGGGCCAGATCAGCGGCGAGCAACTGGCGCCGTTGTGCGCGGCGGTGGAGTCGGGCGTCGGTCTGGCCGGCGTGCATGGCGGCATGTGTGACGCCTTCCGTGATGCCACCGACTATCAGTTCATGACGGGCGGTCAGTGGGTGGCTCATCCCGGCGGCGGCGACGTGACCTACACGGTCAACATCACCCAGCCCGGGCATGTCATCTGCGCCGGCGTCGAGGACTTCTCGGTTACCAGCGAGCAGTACTACCTGCACGTCGATCCAGGCGTGGACGTGCTGGCCACCACCGTCTTCGAGAGTGTTGGCGGGGTGGTGATGCCCGTGACCTGGACCAAGACCTGGGGCCAGGGGCGCGTCTTCTACTGCTCCGTGGGCCACAAGCCGGCGGACATCGAGCTGCCGATGATGCAGCGCATGTGCCGCCAGGGCTTCCTCTGGGCGGCGCGCTAGCGTCGGCGAGCGCGTGTCCGGGCCTGACTAGTCTGTGACTACCGGGCTGGCCTGCGACAGGCTGCTGAGCAGCCGTTCGCGGCAGCCCGGTTGACCCGTGCGGTCGAGCGCGCGCAACGCCGTGCCCACGACCTGCGGCCAGTCCGGTACGATCGGCTGTAGTGCGGGCGCGAACTCGGCCACCCGTTGGCAGAGGTGCGCCCAGTACAGGGCTGATCGCGTCGCCACGCTGCCAGCCGCCACCATCACCTCCGGCTCACCCGCCAGGTCGAGCACGTCCACCACATCGCGGATGACCTCAGCCTGGGTGTCGGCCGCTTGTCGCAGGATGCTCAGGGCGACGGTGTCGCCCGCGCGCGCCGCGGCGTCGACACGCGCGGCCAGCATGGCCACCTCGGCGCGGTCGCGCGGCTCGTGGGCGTAGTGCACCAACGGGCCGATGCCGTCGCGCTCGACATCGATGCCCAGCACCTCGGCCACGTCGGTCACGAGGGCGGTGCGGTGGCGCGGGTGCCAGTGGGCGCGCGCCACCGCGCGCAGGGCCAGTTGGCCGATCATCGAGCCGCTGCCATAGTCGCCCAGCATGGGGCCGAGACCATCGAGGTGGGTGTGCCGGCCGTCGGCGCGCAGGCCATAGACGAAGGCGCCCGTGCCGGCCAGGACTACCAGCCCGTGCGTAACGCCCGCCAGGGCTAACGGGGCATCCCACTCGGCCACGGGTACCACGTCGACATGCGCTGGGCTGACCCGCGCGACGAGTTCG
>JACRKZ010000169.1 GCA_016235455.1 Armatimonadota bacterium
CCCAAGGCCGATCCCAACGCGCCGCCGGCTTACAAGGGGCACGATCTGCCTCGGCTGCGCGGGGTCATGTCGCCCAACAACCTGCGCGACGAGGACCTGCGGCATCTGGGGCAGGACTGGCACGCCAACCTGATCCGCTGGCAGATGACCCGCAACTGGGGCGTGGCCGGCACGGACCAGGACCTGGACGAGTATGGCAAGTGGATGGACGCCAAGCTCGACGAGGCCGCCCAGGCGCTCGACACGTGCCGGAAGTACGGCCTCAAGTTGGTGCTCGACGTGCACTCGCCGCCTGGCGGACGGACCACCGACAACACCATCCGCATGGCCCTGGAGACCCGCTACGCCGACGCCTTCGTGGCGCTCTGGGAGAAGATCGCCACACGCTTCAAAGGTCACCCGGCCCTGTGGGGCTACGATCTGGTCAATGAGCCGGTGCAGAACACGCCGCCGCCCGACGGCGTCGACGACTACCTGGCCGTGCAGGTGCGCGCGGCCAAGGCCATCCGCCGCATTGACCCGACCACGCCGATCATCATCGAGGTGGACCAGTGGGATTCGGCCGCCGCGTACGCCGATTTCGACCCCGTGGACGTGACCAACGTGGTCTACCAGGTGCACATGTACGTGCCTGGCGAGTTCACCCATCAGGGCGTCGGCAGCAACAAGACCGGCATCGTCTATCCCGGCAAGATCAACGGGGTGGAGTGGGACAAGGACAAGCTGCGCAGCGTGCTCCAGCCGGTACGCGACTTCCAGTTGGCCTACAACGTGCACATCTACGCGGGCGAGTTCAGCGCCATCCGCTGGGCGCCGGGCGACAGCGCGGTGCAGTACCTGCGCGACGTGACCGACCTGTTCGAGGAGTATGGCTGGGACTGGAGCTACCACGCCTACCGCGAGTGGGACGGCTGGAGCCTGGAGCACAGCGCTGACCCCGAGGACCACCAGCCCACCAAGGAGCCGGGCGAGCGCCTCAAGTTGATGCTGGGGCTGTTCGCCAAGAACAAGCAGCCGCTGCCGGCGAATCCCTGAAGGTGGGGCCGAGCGCTCGCCGAATCGGGCGCCGTTCGGTCGAAGTGGGCGTTGGAGGTAGGGCAATGGGCGGTCGATTGAGGGGCGCCGTGGTGGGTCTGCGCATGGGTCGGGCGCACCTGCGGGCCATGTTGGGCCATCCCGAGGTGGAGGTCTCAGCGGTCTGCGACCTGAACCCGGAGGCGCGAGACAAGGCCCTCGAGGAGGCGCGTGCCGCGGGCGCCGAGCCGCGCGGGTTCGATGACTGGCCGGCCATGTTGGCCGAGGCCCAGCCGGAGCTGCTGGCCATCGCCACGCCCAACCGCCTGCACGCGGCCATGACCTGCCAGGCGGTGGCCGCGGGCGTGCGGGCCATCTGTTGCGAGAAGCCCATGGCCCTGGACCTGGCCGAGGCCCGCGCCATGGTCCGGGCCTGTCGCGAGGCGGGCGTGCCGCTGGTCATCAATCACCAGCGGCGCGTGGGCACCGACCTGGTCTGGCTGCGCGAGCAGATCGCTGCCGGAGCGCTGGGCGAGGTCTCCCTGATTCGCGCTACCTGCGCGGGCGACATGCTGTCCGATGGCACGCACCTGATCGACTCGGCGCTGTTCCTGGCGGGCGACCCGGAGTGGGAGTGGGTCTTCGCCGGGTGGCACCGCGACCAGGACGGCGGCGACGAGGTGGTCGGCGGCGGGTTCGACAAAGTCGGTGGCTGGCGGTTCGGTCATCCGGTCGAGGATGGGCTGTTCGCTGTCTGCCAACTGGCCGGCGGGCCGCGCGTGGAGCTGCTGACCGGTGACCTGCGCGTGCCCGGTCGGCCGTATCACGACCTGGAGATCATGGGCAGCCGGGGCAGCTTGTGGCGCGCCGGCGACAGCCTCGGCACGAACCTGTTCTGTCGCGGGGCCGACGGCGGTTGGGAGCCCGTGCCCGACCGGCCCGGCCCGGATGTGCGGCCGGCCATCCCCGAGTCCTACCGCCGGCTGGTGGAACTGACGCTGGCAGGTGGCGACGACCGTGAGCATCCCATGGGCGCGGCCAACGCGCTGCGCGGATTCGAGTTGCTGATCGGCGCGCTGGAGTCGGGCCGGACCGGCGCCGTGGTGCGTCCCCCGGTGAGCCAGGAGTGCTACCCATTGGCCGTGGCGCCGGACCCGACCTGAGCAAAGGAGCCATCATGCATCGAGTTGGCAAGGACGTACGCGCGCGCATCGACAGCGCCCTGCCGGCCGCCGCGCCGGCCGTCGCGTCGCGCCCGAGGCGGCTGCTGGTCACCAATCTCAACACGCGCGACGGAGTCGCCGTGGACGGCGGCCATCCGTCGATCGAGCCCGGCAACTACGCGCTCGCGCAACTCGGCGCGGTCACTGGCGCTTACGTCGCGTACTTCGCCGACGACGTGCGCTGCTTCGCGCCCGAGCAGTTGGCCGCTTTCGATGCGGTCTGCCTGAACAACACCTGCGGCGTGTTGACCGACGACCCGGTGCTGCGCGCCGGCCTGCTCGACTTCGTGGCCGGCGGCGGTGGGCTCATCGGCCTCCATGCGGCCGCGGCCACCTTCTGCCAGTACCCGCACTACGACCAGTTCCCCGCGTTCGGCCAGATGCTCGGCGGCTATGAGAACGGCGGCCATCCTTGGGGACCCGAGGAGACCATCGTGCTCTCGCCGGTGGACCCCAACAACCCGATCAACGCGGCGTTCGGCGGCGCCGACTTCGAGGTCCAGGACGAAGTGTTCCAGATGCGCGAGCACTACGACCGGGGGCGGCTGCGGGTGCTGCTGGCCATCAACACCGACAAGACCGACATGAGCCCGACGCGCTACATCCTGCCCGAACGGCGCGCCGACCTGGACCTGGCCATCAGTTGGGTGCGGCGGCACGAGCGCGGCCGCGTGTTCTACTCGTCGCTGGGCCACAACCCGCACATCTTCTGGAACCCGCCGCTGCTGGCCCATTTCCTGGCCGGCATGCAGTATGCGCTGGGCGATCTCGCCGCCGAAGACCACCCCTTGCCGGCGTGACCGCGCACGCGCGGGTCAGCATGGCGCACGGCCTAGGGCTATTTTGCCTCATGCCGATCTGTAGAGTGTATTTCGTGACGTGACGCAGGATTGCGTCGGCCCAAAGCGAACTGTCCCGTGACGAGGGGTGAGTCATGGGGTACTGGAAGTCGCTCTGCATTGTCTTGGGCCTGGCGTGGGGTGCCCTGGCCGTGCCCATCACCGGCGAGGTGCGGCAGATCGACGGGCTGCCGGCGGTCGGGGCGCGGCTGGAGTTCCAGCGCGAGGTCCTGCCGTTCGGTTACGACGACGTTCGCATCGCGGCCGTGGCCGAGACCGATGCCGCCGGGCGCTTCGCCCGTGATCTGGCACCGGGCGGCTATCTCCTGAGCATCGCCGGCTGGCGGTCCGCCACGCGGATCGGCATCGAGGTGGTCGAGGGCCGGCCGCTGGACCTGCGGCTCGGTGTCGACTGGCCCTGGTCCGTGGCGCCGACGGCCAGCGGCAGCGTGCGCGTGGTCCATGCCGACGGTCGACCCGCGCCGGTGCGTTCGGCGCAGTTGGCGCAGGCCGGCCACCACGATGGGCTGGACCTGGCCTGCGGCTGCCAGTGCCCCGACACGTCGCTGGTGCTCGGGAACTACTACCAGGACCGCGCCACCGATGCCGAGGGACGGGTGCGGTTCACCGTCCAAGCCGGGCTGGTGACGCTGGGCGCACGGGCCGAGGGCGCCGAAGTGGTGCGGGCCATGCTGGTCCGGCCCGGCGAGCGCCTGCCCGAACTGGAGCTGCGGTTGCCCCAGGCGCCAACGCCGCTACCAGCCGGGCGTCAGTTCCTCGAGCCTTTCACACGAATACAGGTGTTCGGCCCCGACGGCCGGCCGCTGGCTGGCCGCAGGCTGCTGGCGCGGTTCCTGGGCACGGCCCAGGAGTCCATCGACTGTGTGCGTACTGACGAGCGCGGCATGGCCCAGGTGCATGGCTGGACCGGCCCCGGCGAGTGGGCGATCAAGGTGCGTGGCCTGAGCGAGAGCCAGCCCGTCTGGTTGGCCATGCGGCGCGGCGCGCCGACAGTGCGGGTCGACCTGACCGCCCGGTCGCATGGGCTACGCGGCACCGTCGGCGGCGACGACGGCCGGCCGCTGGCTGGCTGCTGGGTGGTCGCCGTACGGCCCCGGACGGCTCAGTCCGGACGCCGGCTGGAAGAGACCGACGACTGCGTGCCCGGCGCGACTCGCTGGTCGGGCCAGGAGGTGATCGGGTTCGCCGGCCAGCGCCCGCCGGAACTGGCCGGCTACACCGGACGTGGCGCGTACTTCGCCAGGACCGCCGCTGACGGCTCGTACCAGTTCGACGACCTGGATCCGGGCCGCTGGCATGTGGTCTTTGCCGAGCGCGGGTACGTGGCCGACGAGGTGCGCGCCGTGGCGCTCGACGGCACGCTGGACTTTGCTCTGCGCCCCAGTCACAACGCCCTGACCGGCGTCGCGCGCGGCGCGGACGGGCAGCCTCTGCGCAACCGGCCGATTGAACTGCGCATCACCGACGAGGAAACCGTCCGCCATGGCGGCTGGTGCTGGCAGCAGACCGTCCTGACCGACGCCGACGGCCGCTACGCCGTGGCGGACGAGCGCTTGCCCACCGGCCCCTGCCGGGCGGAGGCGAGCTCGGGCTGTCGCGACACGGTCGAGCGGCAGGCGGTGCTGAGCCACCTCGCGCCGACCGAGTTCGACGTGGTCTTGCCCGCTGAGCGAGTGCTCACCGGCCGCGTGCTGCTGCCCGACGGCCGGCCGGCGGCCCAGGCCTGGGTCTGCCACGCGGCAGGCGCCTATGAGCGGACCGCCTGGACGGATGCCGACGGGTGGTTCCGTCTGCCAACCAAGGAAGCCGGCACCGCGGGCCTGGTCGTCTTCGCCGAGGGCTGCGCGGCGGCCAGGCTCACCGCCGACCCCGGCGCGGCCGAGCCGGCGGTGGTCAAGCTGGCGCCGGGCGCGTCAGTCACCGGGCGGGTTGAGCGCTACCCGGGCGCCGACCACACGGGTCTGCCGTTGACGATTGAACGAGACAGCTCGTCTGGCGTTCCGTCGGACTTGGCCTGGCGCGACGAGACGCTCGTCGACAGCGGCGCGTTCGGGCTGAGCTGCTTGCCGCTGGGCTCGTTCGGAGCCTACGCCACGTCTGGTCAGCACGAGTTGGGTTACGGCGGCGCCGATCTGCCGACCACAAAGCCGCTCACCTTGCGCACCCAGCGGATCGGCACGGGCGATCTGGTTGGCGTGGTGCGCGGCCTCGACGGCCGACCGCTGGCCGGGGCCACCGTGCAGCTCGGCTATGGTTCGCGGGACGAGCCGCGACAGGTGACCAAGGCCGACGGCCGCTTTGGCTTCAAGGGTCTGCGCTCGGGCGGCTGGCAGGTGACCGCCAGGGCTCCCGGCCTGGCCGACGCCGTGGCTCAGGTGCAGGTGGCCAACGACTGCCAGGCAACGGTGGAACTGCGCCCGACGTGGCAGGTGACAGGGCGCCTGACGGGCGTGCCCGAGGGATGGGTGGCCATCGTCTCCTTGGTTCCACCAGGCCCGTCAGACCAGCCAGGCCAGTCGCCGCCCGACGCCGGCGTGCCTGAGTGGGCTGGCGAGTATCCCCTGTACGGCCTGCCGGGCGACCCGGCCGCAGATAGCTACCTCGCCGATACGTCGCCGGGTCGGCGTCGGGTCCTCGTGGCCCTGATGCGTCAGGCCGAGGACCGCCCGCTGCCCGTGTGCGCGTTCTGGGAGCTGGGCACGCGGCGGCTGGCCATAGGCCAGCCGCCGCTCGACCTCGTCGTGCCGGCCGAGCGGGCGTCGCTGCGGGTCGAAGTCAGCGGGTTGCCGCCAACGGCGGCCGACGGGCGCTCTGCCTGGGTCTCTCTCAATGACCGCAGCTCGGGTCGGCTGGCGGCGCTGGCCGTGGTCGCGGCGAACGGCGCGGTCGACTGGCCCTGTGTCCGGCCGGGCGACTACCTGCTGACGCTCGTCGTGCCCGGTCGCGCGGGCCACCGGCAGCCCGTGGTGCTCGCGGCAGGCCAGTCGGCCTCAGCCGCCTGCTCGCTGGCCGAGCAGGGCGCGACCGTGGTGCTTCACAGCAAGGGCGTTCGGCCGGGCACTGCGATCGTGCTGTGCAACGATTGGGTGTACGGCATGACCCACGTGGCTGACGACGGCACCGCCCGTGTCAGCGGCATACCAGGCGGCTGCTATCGACTGACGTTCAGCGATGGATGGAACCGCGCCACACGGGTGATCACCGTAACGGACGCGCCAGTCACGCAGGACCTGGTGGCGACGAAGACGGCAGAGTCGTGGAGGTGGAGTCGATGAGACAGTGGGGGGCAATGGCGGCCGTGGCCCTGGCCGCGCGGGTGATGGCGGTGCCCGTGTGCGGCGTGGTCAAGCAGGTCGACGGTCTGCCGGCGGTGGGGGCCAAGGTCGCGCTGCGGCCGCAACTTCAGCCGTTTGTCTTCGAAGACGAGCCGGCGACAGCGACCTTGACCAAGGAGGGCGGCCAGTTCGCGCTGGAGGCGGCTCCGGGCGCCTACCAGATCAGCGTCGACGGCGCCGCCTACAAGACGCGGCACTTGCTGGTGGTGCGGGCTGGTCAGCCGGTCAGGCTGCGGCTGGGCGTGGACTGGCCGTGGCCCAGGTTGCCGGTCGCCTCGGGCGTCGTGCAGGTGCTCCATGCCGACGGCCGGCCAGCGCCGGTCAAGGCCGTCGAGCTGACCGCGGTCGGCCATATGGAGCCGGCGGCGCTCGACTGCGGTTGCCA
>JACRKZ010000164.1 GCA_016235455.1 Armatimonadota bacterium
GAAGTTGACGCCCATCCAGTACTGGTCGTGGTTGCCGACCGTGGCATACCACGGGATGGCGGGGTTGAGCCCGGCAGCCTGGAACGGCTTCTGGTAGTCGATGGTGTCCGCGCCGAGATGGGCGCCCGAGCTGGGGGTGATGGGCTTGCCATCGAGCACATCGACGAACCAGCGCAGCTCGTTGTACTGCGAGCTGTTGGCCATGTCGCCGAGCATGACGCCGAAGTTCAACGGCGACTGAACATGCAGAGCGTTGACGGTTCGCACCGCCGCGTCCAGCATCTGGGTGGTCGACAGCATGACCGGCGAGTAGGCCGACGAGTAGAGCCCGCCGGTGACGAACGGCGCGACGAAGCCAAAGTAGGGCACCTGCGCTGGCGACTCCTTGTCGGTGATGTGGATGTCGCTCATGGTGAAGAACGACGCCAACTGGGCCGCATTGGGCGAGCCGGTGTAGCCGGCGGGCATGAGGTTGAACTTGCGGCCCAGGTCTTCGCCCGGACCCTCACGCCATGTGCTGTAGCCGTAGGTGCCGTAGAGCGCCACCTGGCCCGGTGTGATCGGGTGACCCGCGGCCACGGCCACGGGATGGACGGTGCGCTGGCGAGTCGTCAGCCGCGCGGCGGGGGCCGCGTTGTTCGATGACCCACAGCCGATGATGGCCAGGCTGGCCAGCAGCCCGCCCGCCAAGACCATCGCGCGGCGCGTCTTGCATGACGTAGGCATACGCTCTCTCGCTCCTTTCGTCGAGGCCGCCGCCCGGGAGGGCCGCGGCCGCTCGGTCCCCGCGCATTGCCTCGGCCGCAACGGCCGGGCAACGCGTCATGCGAAACCCACGGCTCAGCCGCGGGCACCCGCCCGCGGCCGATCATGACGACCGGCCGATAGGCGGGATGGGGTCCAAGCGAGGAACGACAGACACGCCAGCAACAGGTCTGCCTCCTGTATCGGCCGGCGGCCGCCAGACTTGACCGCCGGGCTCCGAGCCGGTAACGGCTATGTGACCTTGCAGGCCGCGTCGGCCTCCTTGAGTGCGTGCTCGATCGCGGCTCGCGTGGCGCCGGTGCGCTTCTGGACGCGGCCGACTGTCTCCTCCAGCTTGCCCTCGGCATACTGCAGGTCGTCATCGGTGAGTTTGGCCCACTTCTGCTTGAGCTGGCCCTTGATGATGTTCCAGTCGCCGGTGATCCCGAGTCTGTTCATGGGATTCTCCTGTGTCCAGCATGCGCCGGGCGCTCGCGGCGGGGCATCGGTGCCAGTGACGACCGGCCATGGGCGAAGGGTGTAGATTGCACCGGCCACAGTGCGCAACACCACAAGACCTGCCGCGCTGGATCGGCTATACTCGCGCGCTGGGAGACCTGCCGTGGCCCAACGCAGTGGCATCGCAACCGCGGGCAATTGGATCGTCGACCGGGTGAAGATCATCGACCACTGGCCGGACCAGGACACGCTGGCCGTGGTGCTGGCCGAGGATCGCGGCACCGGTGGCGGCGCCTACAACAGCCTGGTTGACCTGCAGCACATGGGAGTGCCTTATCCGCTGCGCGCCATCGGCTGCGTGGGCGACGACGCCGATGGCACCTGGATCCGCGATGACCTGACCGACCACGGCATCGACCATCAGCACCTGGTCGTCTGTCCCGACGCGCCCACGTCCTATACGGAGGTCATGTCGGTGGCCGACACGGGCCGGCGCACTTTCTTCCACAACTACGGCGCCAACGCCGAGCTCGGGCCCGAGCACTTCCCGCTCGACACGCTCGACTGCCGCGTGCTGCATCTGGCCTACCTGCTGCTGCTCAAGAGACTCGACACCGTGGGCGCCGACGGCCGCTCGGCCGGCGCGGCCGTGCTGGAAGCGGCGTCGCGGGCCGGGCTCGTCACCAGCCTCGACCTCGTGAGCGAGGCCAGCCCGCGTGTACGTCCGGTGGTGCTGCCGGCGCTGCCCCATGTCGACAGCCTGGTGATCAACGAACTGGAAGCCCAGGCGCTCACCGGCATCGAGTGCCACGGCCTGGACGACCTGCGCCGCGCGGCGCAGGCCCTGCTCGACGCCGGCGTGCGCCAGCAGGTGATCATCCACCAGACCGAAGGTGGCTACGGCCGGTTGGCCTCGGGCGGCGAGTACTACCAACCGTCGCTGCGTCTGCCCGACGGCTTCATCAAGGGCGCCGTGGGCGCCGGCGATGCCTTCGCCGCCGGTGTCTTGCATGGGCTGCACGAGAGCTGGGATCTGCCCAGCACACTGCGCCTGGCCGTGGCCACGGCCACCGCCTGCCTGCGCCATGCCACCTGCACCAAGGGTGTCGGCGCCATGGCTGAGAACCTGGCGCTACTGGAGCAGCATCCGTTCCGCGCGAGTTAGGCCCGGCAGGCCGCCACGAACGCCTCGAACAGCCGTGCGCTCGGCTCATGCTCGGCGCCCATGACCTCGGGATGCCACTGCACGGCCAGCAGGAATCGCTCGCTGTCGCCTTCGAGCGCCTCCACCGTCTGGTCGGCGGCGTGCGCGCTGACCCGCAAGCCCTGGCCCACGCGATCGACCGCCTGGTGATGGTACGAGTTGGTGGCCACGGGCCCTTCACCCAGAATGCCCGCCAGGCGGCTGCCCGACTGCACCGTCACCGTGTGGTGCACCGTCCGTCCACCCGTGGCGCGCATCTGATGCTGCAGCATACCGTCCACACCGTTGAGGTCCTGGACCAGCGTGCCACCGGCCGCCACGTTAAGCAGTTGGATGCCGCGGCAGATGCCGAAGATCGGCAGGCGACGCGCCAGGGCGCTCTGCGCGAGCGGCAGCTCAAACCGGTCACGCGGCACGTCGATGGTGCCCAACCCGCGGGCCGGCTCACAGCCATAGAGCAACGGCTGCACGTCCTCGCCACCGGTCAGCAGCAGGCCGTCGATGGCGTCCAGATAGCGGTCGATGAGACCAACGTCGGGGTTGGGCAGGCAGAGCGGTGCGCCGCCGGCGCGCTCCACCCATTCGGTGTACGACCGGTTGGTGCTGCTGGTCAGCCACCAGGAGCCGCCGTCGTTGTTGCCAGTGGACATGGTTACGCCGATGAGGGGGGTCATAGGGCATCTGCTCCGGGGGGCGATTGAAAGCGTTTGGGCAGGTCGAGCCGGGCCAGAAGGTCGTGATCCCGGGGTTTGAGCGAAACGACTGTCTTCCGTGGCGTGGCCTCGGCCGCCATGGGTGCCTCCACCGGCATTATCGCGCAGGCGGGTTGACCCATCAAGCGCCACAACCGCGGGAATGAGTTGACGTCGACGGCGCATCAGGGCCAACCTAAGGGCATGACGCCGCACCTCTCGACCGTAGACGTCCGCGACCAGGTGGCCCGAGTCGGTGTTGACCTGCCGCCAGCCGACGCCTTCTGGCGCCTGGGCGACGCCACGGCGCTACGCCTCGACCGCGAGGCCGACCGCTACTACCGCCTCAACTACGAGCGCGGGCCGCTGCTCTATGCCCTCGTGGCCAGCCGCCGACCGCGCACCATCCTCGAGATCGGCACCGCCCGCGGCTACAGCACGCTGTGCATGGCCTGGGCGCTGCATGACGTCGGCATCAATGGCCGTATCTACACGGTCGACTGCGGCCCGGCCACCGCACGCCGCGAGTGGGCCGTGGACTGGCACGACGGACAGGGGCCACACCTGGTCAACGCCAGTCGCGCCGAGGTCTGGGCGCAGGTGGCACGGCGCGAATGGCTGGGGCGCATTGAGACGCTGCACGGCCGAGCTTCGGGCTGCCTCGGCCGCTGGCGTGGGCCGCGGGTTGACCTGGCCTACATCGACGGCGGCCATGCCTACGACGACGCGCGCCATGACCTGTACAGCATCCTGCCGCTGTGCAGCCACCCGCTGGCACTGCTGTTCGACGACTACGACAGCGATCCGCGGTTCGGAGTGGGTCGCCTGGTGGACAGCGAGGTCGCGCCGCGGCTCGACTGCACGCTGATCACCAACGACGCCGCCTGGTCGGCCGGCCCACTGCCCAGCCGGGGTCACGGCATGGTCTGGGCCACGGGCCAGGCAGCGGCCTTCGACCCGCGCGCCGAGCGGGCTTTCCTGGCCGGCTATCGCCTGCGCGAACGGCTCCGCGGGCTCAGGCGGCGGCTCAGGCAGCTCCTGCCCACCTAACGCGCTGTCACCCGATGCACACCCCCACCAAGCTCGAAGCTCAGGTAGCGCGCCTCGCCCTCGCCCGCCACGGTGAACGGCGCCGGTTGACCATCGACCCAGACCTGCCCGATGGCCGCGGCCGATGGCAGCAGCACCCGACACTCTATCCGCTCGCCACTGCCCGTCACCGTCAAGGACAGGCCGTCGTCGTGCCGCGCGTAGCGGTAGGCCAGATAGCCGTCGCTGGCCGGGTAGACCACGGTCGCCTCGGCCTCATCGACACCCGCCGCGGCCCAGCGCGGCGCCAGCAGGGCGTGGCTGTAGGCGGTGCCCAGATCCTTGACACCGGCCAGGCCCTCAACCAGCGCATAGACCACCGCCGCGGCGCCCCAGTTGTCGGGGATGCCGTAGCTGATCGGGTCCGGCGTGAACCAGACCGGTGCATCGCACAACGTCACGCCGGC
>JACRKZ010000165.1 GCA_016235455.1 Armatimonadota bacterium
CAATACCCAGAAGCTGATCAGTGGCTCGCTGGCGACCACCGCCATGACGCTGCAGATCGGCGCCAACCAGAACCAGACGATCAGCTTCACCGTCATGACGGCCACGGCCTCGAGCCTCGGCGTCAGCGGTCTGGCGGTCAGCACGCAGGCCAGTGCCGCCGCGGCCCTGGCCAGCATCGATGCGGCCATCAGCACGGTGACCACTGAGCGCGCCAAGCTCGGTTCACTGCAGAACCGGCTGGAGCGCACCATCTCCAACCTGGACTCCCAGGCGGAGAACCTGTCGGCGTCCGAGAGCCGCATCCGTGATACGGACGTGGCCAAGGAGACCATCACCATGTCGCGCTTGCAGATTCTGCAGCAGGCTGGTGTGGCGGCGCAGTCGCAGGCCAACTCGGCGCCGCAGGTGGTCCTGTCGCTGCTGCGCTGACGCCCGCCGACCCGGGCGCGGCGCCGTGCGCCGAGTCCGGGCGCCAAATACCTCACTGCTGGGCGCGATCTGGCTCGCCAGGTCGCGCCCGGTATGTGTTTTGGGATGGTTTACACAGGGGGCTTAACCCTCGCGCCGCGCCGGCCGATAGACCTGTTGACGGGCCGGTAAGCCCGCGGGCGAGTGTCTCGATTCTAGTTGTGAGACGCCGCCTGATAGTACGAGGAGACTTCCATGGCTTTCAGCATTCGCAACAACGTAACCGCCCTGTTCACGCAGCGGAGCATGAGTGCGACGCAGTCGGAACTCAGCGGAGTGATGGAAAGGTTGTCGAGCGGGTATCGCATCAACAAGGCAGCTGACGACGCGGCCGGCCTCGCTATCAGCGAGAAGCTGCGCGCCCAGGTGCGGGGCCTCAACCAGGCGTCGCGCAACGCCCAGGACGGCATCAGCGTCATCCAGACCACGGAAGCGGCTCTGGGTGAAGGCGGCAGCATCCTGCAGCGCATGCGTGAACTGACGGTGGAGGCGGCCAACGACACGTTGACCAGCGGTGACCGCGCGAACATCCAGAAGGAGGTGGACGCGCTGCTGTCCGAGGTCGACCGGTTCGCCGGTGCGACCGAGTTCAACACGATGAAACTGATCAGCGGCTCGCTGGCCACCACCGCTATGACTCTTCAGATCGGTGCGAACAACGGGCAGACCATCAGCTTCACCGTGATGACCGCGACGGCGTCCAGTCTGGGCGTCAGCGGCCTGGCGGTCAGCACTCAGGCGAGCGCTGCCGCGGCCCTGGCCAGCATCGATGCGGCGATCAGCACGATCACCACCGAGCGCGCCAAGCTCGGTTCGCTGCAGAACCGCCTGGAACGGACGATCTCGAACCTGGACTCGCAGTCGGAGAACCTGTCGGCGTCCGAGAGCCGCATCCGTGATACGGACGTGGCCAAGGAGACCATCACCATGTCCCGCTTGCAGATCCTGCAGCAGGCCGGTGTGGCGGCGCAGTCGCAGGCCAACTCGGCGCCCCAGGTGGTGCTGTCGCTCCTCAAGTAAGGGGCGGCGACAGGTAGCCGTGTTCACCAGCACGGCGCGGGCCGGTTCTCCGGTCCGCGCCGTGGCCTTTGGGGTAGCTCCCCGCCCGACTCGTCGGGCCGGGAGCTACCCTATTGGCGTATTTCACCCCACCTTCACGCCGGGAGCTCAAGTCCTCCCGCAGATGACCGAATGACTGAGTACCGGGCAATAGAGCCCGCGCGCGCGAGCAGTACGGCGGTTCTTGTCTGAGCCGGGGCAGCGCGCATAGATGGAGACTTGACATGTCTTTCAGCATTCGGAACAACGTCACCGCGATGTTCACCCAACGGTCCATGACAAGCACGCAGGCTGAGCTTTCGGGCGTCATGGAGCGCTTGTCCAGCGGCTATCGCATCAACAAGGCGGCCGATGACGCGGCCGGCCTGGCCATCAGCGAGAAGTTGCGCGCCCAGGTGCGGGGTCTGAACCAGGCTTCGCGCAATGCTCAGGATGGCATCAGTGTCATCCAGACCGCGGAAGCGGCGCTGGGCGAGGGCGGCAGCATCCTGCAGCGCATGCGTGAACTGACGGTGGAAGCCGCCAACGACACGCTGACCTCGGGCGATCGCGACAACATCCAGAAGGAAGTTGACGCATTGCTCTCCGAGGTGGACCGGTTCGCCAGTTCCACCGAGTTCAATACGCAGAAGCTGATCAGCGGCTCGCTGTCCAGCTCGGCGATGACGCTGCAGATCGGTGCCAACAACGGGCAGACGATCAGCTTCACGATCACCACGGCCACGGCCTCCAGCCTGGGTGTGAGCGGCATTGCCGTGAGCTCGCAGGCTAGCGCGGCGGCGGCCCTGGCCAGCATCGACGCGGCGATCACCACGGTGACCACCGAACGGGCCAAGCTCGGTTCGCTGCAGAACCGGCTCGAGCGCACCATCTCCAACCTGGACTCCCAGTCGGAGAACCTGTCGGCGTCCGAGAGCCGCATCCGTGATACGGACGTGGCCAAGGAAACCATCGCGCTATCCCGCTTGCAGATCCTCCAGCAGGCCGGCGTGGCGGCGCAGTCGCAGGCCAACTCGGCGCCGCAAGCCATCCTGTCGCTGCTGCGCTGATCGGTGCCCGGTAGCATGTGAATAGTGTGCGGCGCGGACCCCCTGGGCCCGCGCCGCGCCATTTGGGTCGGCGCCGCGAGTCCGAATACGACATGGGCCGGCATAGCCATTTCTGGCCCATTGTGGCTCTGTGACTTAAGTGCGCGCAAGACTGGCCGATGAGTCGAGTGACGGTCCTTGTAGACCGTCGAGCGTAGACGAGCGCCGGCTTCTAGTTGTCCCGGCGCCGCTTGGTTAGAGGAGACTTGAGATGGCTTTCAGCATTCGGAACAACGTCACCGCGATGTTCACGCAGAGGTCCATGACAAGCACGCAGGCCGAGTTGTCGGGCGTCATGGAGCGCTTGTCCAGCGGCTATCGCATCAACAAGGCGGCCGATGACGCGGCTGGCTTGGCAATCAGCGAGAAGTTGCGTGCTCAGGTGCGGGGTCTGAACCAGGCTTCGCGCAATGCCCAGGATGGCATCAGCGTCATCCAGACCGCGGAAGCGGCGCTGGGCGAGGGCGGCAGCATCCTGCAGCGCATGCGTGAACTGACGGTGGAGGCAGGCAACGACACCCTGACCTCGGGCGACCGCGCCAACATCCAGAAGGAAGTTGACGCGCTGCTGTCCGAGGTGGACCGGTTCGCCACATCCACCGAGTTCAACACGCAGAAGCTGATCAGCGGCTCGCTGTCCAGCTCGTCCATGACCCTGCAGATCGGTGCCAATAACGGGCAGACGATCAGCTTCACCATTACCACGGCCACGGCCTCCAGCCTGGGTGTGAGCGGCATCGCCGTGAGCACGCAGGCCAGCGCGGCGGCGGCCCTGGCCAGCATCGATGCGGCGATCACCACCGTGACCACCGAGCGGGCCAAGCTCGGTTCGCTGCAGAACCGGCTCGAGCGCACCATCTCCAACCTGGACTCCCAGGCGGAGAACCTGTCGGCGTCCGAGAGCCGCATCCGTGATACGGACGTGGCCAAGGAGACCATCGCGCTGTCCCGCTTGCAGATCCTGCAGCAGGCCGGTGTGGCGGCGCAGTCGCAGGCCAACTCGGCGCCGCAGGCGATCCTGTCGCTGCTGCGATAGTCCAGTAGCGCATCGCGGGCGGCCTACTGGTCGCCTGAGTGAGGTGCGGCGCGGCCCGGGCAACCGGGCCGCGCCGCTGTTCTTTTTGTGGGCTACGGCGGGAGGCGGGCCGAGTCGGACCGCGCGTCCACAACGCGTGCCGCTTTGGTGGCCAGTATGGTATGAAGTGTCGTCGGTCTCCTTTGCGGGTCAGTCGATGGGCGAGCGAGCCGCATGTTTGGCTCGGCCGCGCCACGGCCTTCTTGTACCGACCGACGTTGCTTGAGTAGGGAGGAGATGTCCATGTCTTTCAGGATCCAGAGCAACCCGCTTTCGCTGCAGGGCCAGCAGGGGTTGACCGCGGCCCAAGGCGCCGGCGGCGCGGCCCGGACGGCAGCAGCGGCCAGGGGCCCGGCCGGCGGCACCGAGATGACCAAGCTGGCCATCGGCGGACAGCAGACCCAAGCGTGGAGCGCCAACGCCGCGTCGCGCGAGGTGCAGGAGGGCCTGAGCGTGCTGGGTACGGCTCGCAAGGGGCTCGACAACAGCTATGTCGTGCTCAACCGCATGGAGATGGCGCTGAGCGAACTGGCCACCGGCGCCAAGACCGAGGCCGCCCGCGCGGACACCCAGAAGAAGCTGGCCGATCTGATGGCCGAGCTCGATAAGGTGGCCACCGACACGAACTTCAACGGCAAGAAGCTGTTGGATGGCTCCATGGCGCAGAACGGCATGCCGGTCCAAGTCGGCAGCGACACCTTCGCAGTCCGCTTCGCGTCGGCCTCGTCCCAGGGCCTGGGTCTGAGCGGCCTGTCGGTGAGCGACGACGCCAGTATGCAGAACGCCTTCAAGGCGGTGCAGACAGCGCACCAATCACTCGTTGGCAGCAAGATGGACGCGGCCCAGAAGGAGATGGCGATCACCATGGCGGCCATCACGTCGGCCGGCGCATCGGGCCTGGAGGACGTGCAAGGCACGCTGGCGACAACGCGCTCGCAGATGCTCCAGCAGGCCGGCACGGCGGAACTGGCGCAGGGCAACGCGGCGCCGCAGGCGGTGCTGGCGCTGCTGCGCTGAGCGCTGCCACCACGCCCGTTCTGGGGTGGCGTGCAGGAGTGATAACGCGGCCCGGTGCGCCGGGCCGCGCTGGTTTGGGTCGCGCGGGTTGCGGTGGTGAGCGGCTGCGTGGTACCTTCTGATTCGATGGACACCTCGACTGCTCAACCGCAATCCAAACGCCGCAACCCCGGCGTCACGTGGCGCTCCGTGCTGCTCGCGCTGCTGCTCATCCCCGTCAACATTTACTGGGTTACGGTGGTCGAGGTGCGCTGGTACAGCCTGGACGGCAGTTGCCTCCCGCTGTTCATCACGCCGGTATTCATCCTGTTCTGCCTGGTGCTGGCCAACCTCGGTGTGCGGCGACTGCGGGCCAGATGGGCCCTGGCCCAGGGCGAATTGCTGGCCACCTACGTCATGGTGGTCGCCTCCAGCACCATCTCCGGCCACGACTGGTGGCAGAACTTCTTTGGCTCGGTGAGCCATCCCTTCTGGTTCGCCACGTCCGAGAACCACTGGCAGGAGCGCTTCTTCCAGTACCTGCCGGTGTGGCTGGGCGTGCGCAATAAGGAAGTGCTGCGCGGCTTCTACCAGGGCAACTCGCAGCTCACGCCGGAGGTCTGGCAGGCCTGGGCCGTGCCGTTGCTGGTGTGGGGCATGTTGTCGGTGGTGATGATCATGATGATGTTGTGCCTCAATGTCATCGTCCGCCGCCAATGGGCCGAGAATGAGCGCCTGACTTACCCGATCGTGCAGCTCCCGCTGGCCATGACCGAGGAGTTCGGCACCAGCCTGCTGCGCAACAGCATCTTCTGGTACGGGTTCGCGCTGCCGGTGGTCATCGGCCTGTTCTGCGGCATGCACGCCTTCTTTCCGGCCATTCCCACGCTCAACGTCAAGCTCAACAGCCTGCACCGCTACCTCCAGGGCCGGCCCTGGGACTTCATGGGTCAGGCCGACCTGTCGTTCTACCCGTTCATGATCGGGCTGGCCTACTTCCTGCCGCTCGATCTGAGCTTCTCGTGCTGGTTCTTCTATGTCGTGCGCCTCGGTCAGCAGATCGTCGGCGGCCTGATGGGCGGCGACACCGGTCGCTTCTTCCCGTTCCTCGGCGAGCAGGGCGCCGGCAGCTGGCTGGCGTTGGCCTTCATCGCGCTGTGGGGCTCCAAGGACTACCTGTGGCGCGTCATGCGCCAGGCGGTGCGCGGGCAGGAGTGGGAAGACGAGCCGCTGACCTACCGCGCCGCCGTGCTCGGGCTGGTGCTCGGCATGATCTACCTGGTGTGGTGGTCCACCAAGCTCAAGTGCGGCTGGTTCGTCGCGCTCAGCTTCTGGGTCATCTTCTTCCTGCTGTCGCTGGCCATGACCCGCGTGCGCGCCGAGCTGGGCGCGCCGCACGAGATCTACTTCGTCAACCCGCGGCGCATCATGTTCACGCTGGTGGGCACCTCGGCCTTCCGGCCCGAGGAGCTGACCTTCCTCTCGGCCACCTACTGGTTCAACCGCTGCTACCGCTGCCACCCCATGCCACCGCAGCTCGAGGCGTTCAAAATGGCCGAGAACGACCGCATGAACGCCAAGCGCCTGGCCTGGGCGCTGATCGCGGCCACCGTGTTCTCGCTGGTCGTCTGCTCCTGGGCCAACCTCAGCATCTGCTACGCCGACGGCGCCGCCAGCAAGTGCGGCGGGTTCAAGGCCTGGGTCGGCTGGGAGAGCTACAACGACCTCAGCCGCTGGCTGGAGGTGCAGCAGCCCGCCGACCGCGCCGGCACGGCCTGGATGGGTGGCGCGTTCATCTTCACCGTGGTCTGCAGCGCCATGCGCCGACGCTTCCTGTGGTGGCCGTTCCATCCGGCGGGCTACCCGCTGGCGGTCAGCTTCGCCATGGACTACTTCTGGTTCGCGGTGTTCGTGGCCTGGCTGCTCAAGGCCACGGTGCTCAAGGTGGGCGGCATGCGGCTGTACCGCAAGGGCATCCCGTTCGCGCTTGGACTCATTCTGGGCGACTACACCATCGGCGCGATCTGGGCCATCATCGGGCCGCTGGTGCACATGCCGAACTACAAGATCTTCATCTAAGTCCAAGGGGATGTCGTTGGAGACGATTCATGCGCACAGCGCTGGTGTTGGGCTGCCTGCTGACCTTGCCCACCGTGGCGGCTGAGGACTTCGCGCCGCTCCTGGCGCGCTATCGGGCCACGCTGGGCGGGGCTCCCGCTTCGGCGGCCGACCGCATCGCCAGCCAACGGCCCGATGGCTCGTGGGCCGATGTGGACTATGCCAGTGGCGACCGCTCCAACTGGGGCGCCTCCAAGCATGTGGGCCACCTGCGTGCCATCGCCGCGGTCAACCCGCCCACCGTCGCGGCGACCCAGGCGCTGAACCGCGGGCTCGATTACTGGCGGCAGCACGATTTCACCTGTCCCAACTGGTGGTACAACGAGATCGGCGTGCCGATGACCATGGCCGACATCGGCGTGCTGGCCTACGAGCGCATCTCACCCGAGAACCTGCGCTACCTGACCGGCACGGTGCTGCCGCGCGCCAAGATCGGCATGACCGGCCAGAACCGCGCCTGGGTGGCCGGCATCACCTTCATCCGCGGCCTGCTGGTGGGCGATAGCGAGCTGGCCAGCCGCGCCATGGGCGTGGTCATGGAGGAGCTTGTCGTCAGCGGCGCCGAGGGCCTGCAGCCCGACTGGAGCTTCCACCAGCACGGCCCGCAGCAGCAGTTCGGCAACTACGGCCTGGCCTTCGCCGGCGATATGAGCCGCTGGGCCGACCTGCTGCGCGGCTCGACGCTGGCCGTCGCGCCCGAGAAGATCAGCCTGCTGCGCAACTACGTGCTCAACGGGGAGAACTGGGTCTGCTGGCGCGGCTACATGGACCTCAGTTCCTGCGACCGGCAGATCACTCCCGGCGCCATGCGCGGCAAGGGCCGCAGCGTGGCGGGCATCAACACCCGCATGGTCGGCGTCGACCCCGAGCAGGCGGCGGCCTACCGGGCCGGCGCCCAGCGCAATCAGCCCGGCGCGGTCAACGACCTGGTGGGCACGCGCTACTTCTGGCGCTCGGATTACCTGATCCATCGCCGGCCCGAGTTCATGGCCAGCCTGAAGATGGCCTCGCGCCGCGTGATCGGCGCGGAACTTGTCAACAGCGAGAACGTCTCGGGCTACTACCTGGCCGACGGCGCGCTGTTCTGCTACCGCGCAGGCGACGAACTGGAGGATGTGGCGCCGGTCTGGGACTGGCGCCGAGTGCCCGGCGTGACCTGTCCGCAAGGCACGCGCAGCCTGCGCCCGCCGGGCAACCACCGCCTGCCCAGCGACTACGTCGGAGCCGCCTGCGACGGTCAGAACGGCGTGGTCATGCTCGACCTGGCGCGCGACGGCCTGTCGGTGCGCAAGCTGTTCTGCTTCGCCGGCGACCAGGTGGTCTGCCTCGGCGCGGGCCTCAGCTACCCCGGTGCGGAGCCGGTGACCACTTCGCTCTGGCAGCAGAGGCTGCGCGGACCGGTCAAGCTCAGCGCCGGCGGCGCCGCGCGCGAACTGGCCACCGGTCAGGAGACCATCGCCGATGCGCAGTGGCTGGAGCACGACGGGATGCGCCTGACGCTGTTGGAGCCGGCCCGGCTGGTGGTGCAGACGGGCCCGAAGACCGGCCACTGGCGCAACGTCTTCACCACCTCGGGCACGCCGCGCGACGATGTGACGTTGCCCTTGTGCTCGGCCTGGCTCGACCATGGCACCAACCCGTCGGGCACCTTCGCCTACAGCCTGGGCACGCCGACCGCCGGCCCGGCCAAAATCATCAGCAACACGGCGCTGGTGCAGGCGGTGCGCATGCCCGGCGGGCTGGTGGGTGCAACCTTCTGGGCCGCCGGCCGGCTCGACCTGGGCGACGGCCACAGCCTGGCTACCGATTTGCCCTGCGCGGTGCTCTTTGATCCCGCGACCGGCACGGCCACCGTGGCGGAGCCGACGCAGAAGTTCCGGACGCTGACGCTGACCGTGGACGGGGTGGCGCGGGCGGTGACGCTGCCCGTGGGGCTGGAGGCGGGGGCGTCGGTGGTGGTGAAGCGGTAAGCTAGCAAAGCCGGGGCATGTTGTCCCGCCTTAAGGCGACTGGTGCTTCCACACGGGGCACCAGGTGCGAGCGTCCTGGGAGCGTGGCGCTCCCAGGACGTCGCTCGAAGCGGCGGCTGCGACGTGGGACATGATGAGCCACTGGTGCCGTCTGATCCGAGCGGAATCGCCGTTCGCCTGAAGGCCGGGCCACGACCAGGCGACGACCGCCCAACCAGTCGCTCTCGCACCATGGAGTAACGATGGGATCGCCTGCAGCCTGGGGGCGATCCTCGCTTACTTCTCCGCCTCATGCCGCGTCGCAATCGGCACATACCCGATCTCAAAGCCCTTCGGCGGCGTGACGAGCTGCGCGGGATCGACATCGGCCAGCGTGCCCACCGTGGGCGGCGGCAAGTACTCGCGGTCCTTGGTCCAGCTGCGGTGCAGCATTTCCACCCGCTTCTGAAGCAACTCGCGCTCGGCATCGGTCAGGTCGGCATTGAGCAGCGCCGGCTGGTCGGCGAAGCGGTACCAGGAGTAGGTCACCACGCTGCCATCGCCCAGCCTGGCCTTGAACGGGCCGGCCACCGGGCCGGGCTTCTTCCAGCAACTGGTCGCGCTGTCCGGGGTGGTGTAGGGGTCTTCTACCTTCTCCTTGGGCCGGTCGAAGGTCAGCTTTTGCAGGCCGGTGTCGGCGGGCACCTGGTCGGCGGCGATGGGCACCCACTTGGCCGCCTTCGCGTCCGCGCCCGTCTCCAGCTTGAAGTACTCGGGCAGCGTGACCAGGGCGCCATCCTTGGTGTCGGTCTTGGTAGCCACCGAGTAGTCCCACCGGTAGCCAAAGGTGTTGGCGTCGATGGCGGTGGGCTTGGCGAAGCTGGGCCAGGAGATGGGCACCTTGCGTTCCTTGCCGTCGGGACCCGGCTCGCGGATCTCCCAGGTAGCGCCGCCCTGGCCGGGGAAGACCGTGATGCTGGCGCCCTTGGTGTCGACCTTGCCGCTGGCCGGCGGGCCCCCGTCGAACCAGGCACGCACCGCGTCGTATAGCGCCGACTTGTTGTAGGCCGAGTTGCGGTGCACGAGCACCGAGTCGCCCTGGGCATCGCGCGGGAACGAGGTCGGCGCGATGCGGGCGTAGCTGTCGCCCTTGGCATCGGTGGCCATGCGGCACGGGATCCACTGGGTCTCCATCTGCACGTGGCGATTGGGCTCCACGGGCCGGCTATCGAGCAGCAGCCCGGCCAGGCGGCGCTCCTTGACGCTCGCATGTGACCAGAAGTTGGGCGTGAAGAACGCGACCGGGCCCTTGAAGTTGCCCGAGTTGAGGAACAGCGTCCAGCAGTTGCCACCAGTCGGCACGTCCACGCCATTGGTGGTGGCCTTGGGCTCGGTCAGCGGCAGGTTGAAATAGCCCCAGCCGAACAGCCCGCCACAGGCGCCCTGCTTGATGTTCAGCCCGTCGATGGGGAACAGCAGCCAGGGGCTGAGTTGCGCCACGCCATACAGGCCGCGCGGTTCCTCCCACGAGCCCCAGCCGTGCGCCGGGCCGTTGGCGATGTCTGAGAAGTTCGGGCCGACTCCGCCCATGATGAACTTGGGCGTCTCGGTGGGGAAGCGCGTGTCACGCCACCAGCCCAGCCCGCCCTCAACGTCGGAGTAGCAGTCCTTGGGCGCCTCGCCGTCGTACTGGGCGAACATCCAGGTGCCCGGCAGGCCGGTCTGATAGTTGTGACCGGGGTAGTTGCGCATCAGCGGCCAGGCGGCCACGTACATCGAATAGCCGGCGTTGTACTGTTTGTCGAAGCGCTCGCCGGTCGGGATGATCAGATATCCAGCCAGGTACTCGTCCTTTGCCATAGCGGCCCCCATAGTCAGCAACGACAGCAGCAGCGCCATACTCGGTCGAATGGTGCGCATGACGTGATCTTCCTTGTCCGGAAACGATTGTTGTCGCTGCGCGTGGGCGAGTCAAGTCGAATGCGAACAGCGGCTCAGGCGTGGTCGGCCGGGTAGAGCAGCGGGTTGAGCTCGCTGGCGGCCAGATCGCCCGTCCGCAGGCCCGGCAACCAGCGCTCGAGATCGTCGATGCGGTTGGGGTTGTTGGTTGGCCCCACGCGCGTGCCGTCGGCGAAGTAGATGATGGTCATCACCTCGCGCAGCCGGTCGGTGGAGTTGCCGGGCGCGCCGTGCAGCGTCCAGCCGTAGTGGAACGTGGCGTCGCCGGCGCTCATGGCCTCGCCGGCCACCAGCGGGTAGCCGCGCTCGCGAACGAACTGCTCCAGCCGGGCCTCGGACTCATCGCTGATGGGCAGGTCGCCCAGCCAGCCGACATGGTGCGACCCACTGGCGAAGTGCATCGGCCCCATCTCGGGGGTGACGTCCACCAGCGGCATCCATAGCGTGACCGTGTTGGCCGTATCGAGCGGCCAGTAGTGCTGATCCTGATGCCAGGGCGTGTAGCCGCCGCCGGGCTCCTTGAACAACGCCTGGTCGTGGTAGAGCCTCACGCCCGGCACGCCCATCAGCTCAGCCGCCAACCGCGCGAACCGCTCGGCGAACACGAACTCGCGCGCCCGCGCGTGGCGTGTCCACAGGTTCATACGCTGGAGGAAGGCCCGGCCGTAGGTGTCGCGCTCGGCCAGCGGCACGGTCTCTGGGGCGAACTGCTCGACGGCGGCCAGCAGTTCCGGCCGCCAGGCGACCATCTCCGCCGGGCTGGCCACGCCCGGCAGCCGCACATGGCCGTCGCGGCGGAAGGCGGCGATCTGCTCGGGGCTCAGCGGATAGGCCGACGCCAGTTGGGCACAATCAGACATGGGGGCCTCTTCGGGTGTGAATGGCCGCCGCGGGCGAAGCGCCTGGGCAGCACGAACACTGTGGTGCAGGGAGGCGCCGCGGGCAGGAGAAGCGATCTGTCCCGGCGAACCAGCGCTGCAGCGGCGCCGTGGCGCGGCCGAGGAGAGAGCGCGATGCCCAGCATGGACCGACGTGACTTCGTGAACTGGTTGGGGCTCGGCGCCTGCGCGCTGGTGGCCGGCTCGGCCCAGGCCCAGGCGGCCCGACGGCCCAACATCCTCTACATGATGTCCGACGACCATGCCGCCCACGCCATCTCGGCCTACGGCAGCCGGGTCAACCAGACGCCGAACATCGACCGGCTGGCCACGGGCGGCATGAGGTTCAACCACATCTACGCCACCAACTCCATCTGCACCCCGAGCCGGGCGACGATCCTCACCGGCCAGTACAGCCATGTCAACGGCGTGCCGGTGTTCAACCCGCTGCCCAACGACCGGCCGGTGGTTTCGGAGATGATGCAGGCCGCCGGCTACTGGACGTCGATGGTGGGCAAGTGGCATCTGGGCAGCGACCCACGCGGCTTCGACCAGTGGGAGATCCTGCCGGGCCAGGGCGCGTATGTCGACCCGATGCTGTACAACGCCCAAGGCCGGAAGAAGTACACCGGCCATTGCACCGATGTGGTCACCGACATCGCGCTGGGCTTTCTGAAGGACCGGCCCCGCGACAAGCCGTTCTTCTCCATGGTTCACCACAAGGCGCCGCACCGCAACTGGATCCCCGCCGAACGCCATGCCGCTGCCTGGCGCGACAAGGTCATCCCCGAGCCGGACACGCTGTTCGACGACTATGCCGGCCGGGCCGACGCCATTCGCAACCAGAAGCAGTCCATCGCGCGCGACCTGACGCCCACCGACGTGAAGCAGGCGCCGCCCGCGGGCCTGGCCGGCGACGACCTGACGCGCTGGAAGTACCAGCGCTACATGCAGGACTACCTGGCCTGCGTGCAGGGCGTGGACGAGAGCGTCGGCCGCATCCTCGACTGGCTGGACACCGAAGGCCTAGCCGACAACACGCTGGTCATCTACACCAGCGACCAAGGCTTCTTCCTGGGCGACCACGGCCTGTTCGACAAGCGCTTCATGTATGAGGAATCGGACCAGATGCCCTTCCTGGCGCGCTGGCCGGGGCACATCACGCCGAACCGGCAGTGCGATGCGCTGGGCATCAACTGCGACTTCGCGCCGACCTTCCTGGAGGTCGCCGGCCGCCCCACGCCGCCGACCATGCAGGGCCGCAGCCTCGTGCAGTGGATGGAGGGCCGCAAGATCGAGGATTGGCGCGACAGCTTCTACTACCGCTACTACCACGATCCCGGCGACCACAACACAGCTGCGCAGTATGGCGTGCGCACCAACACGCACAAACTGATCTACTTCTGGCGGCTCGACCAGTGGGAATGCTACGACCTGACCAAGGACCCCAAGGAACTGCGCAACATCTACCACGACCCCGCGGCGCAGCCGGTCGTGGCGAAGCTCAAGGCCGAGCTGGCGCGGCTCAAGAAGGAAGTCGGCGACACCGAGGACCGCTACGCTCGGAACGAAGACTGGCCCAAGGGCGGCGTCGATGGCGGTCCTCGGCCAATCCGGCCCTGACTCTCCAACCACAGAGGGCACAGAGGAACGACAGGAACTGCTCCTCCTGTTTTGCTGCTCCTCTGTGCTCTCTGTGTCCTCTGTGGTCGTCAATAGACTCGTTGCTCGACCACCTTGCCGTCGCGCCAGGTGATGTCCACTGTCGCGCCGCCACGCGCGCGGAGGCCGGTGACCCGGCCGTTGGCCCAGGCTTTGGGCAGTGCCGGCAGCAGTTCGATCTTGCCGCCATGCGACTGCATGAGCATCTCGGCCAGGCCGGCGGCGCCCGAGGTGTTGCCATCGAGCACGAAGATGTTCTGCGGCGCCCCGGCGATGCCACCGCGTGAGAAGGTCAGCAGATCGGTGTCGGTGTCCTCGCGCAGCAAGCCGAGCAAGGCGCGATGCGCCGCCTCGCCGTCGCGCAGCCGGGCCTGGTAGCAGACGGCGTTGCCGGCGCTCCACTCCACGTCTTCCCAGTCGGGCCGGTCCATGCGCAGTTGCAGCGAGCGGGCCGCGGCCCTGGCCAGTTCGGGCGTGGTGCCGGGCGTGATCTGGTCGAACGGGAACAGCCCCACCAAGTGGCTGGTGTGACGGTGGCTGGTCTCGCCGCCATCGTCCTGATAGGGCCATTCGAGCAACTGCTGGTTGCGGCCGATCTCATAGGGCGGCAGCTTGGCCAGCGCGGCCTCGACCCGCGCGCGCAAGTCGGGCTCGACCTCCAGCGCGCGGCTGGCGGCGATGACCTGGCCGAACAACTCGGCGATGACCGCGCGGTCGTGCACCGAGCCTGGCCCGGCCTCGCCACCACGCTCGGGGGAGACCGACGGGCCCGCCACCAGATGGCCGTGCCGCGGCTCGGTGAACAGGTAAGCCAGGTAGAACTCGGCGGCGCCCCGCAGCACCGGCCAGGCCTGCCTGGCCAGGAAGTCGCGGTCGCCGGTGTAGAGATAGTGCTCCCACAGATGCGTGGCGATCCAGGCGCCGCCGGTGACGTGCAGGCCCCAGCCGCCGCCCCAGCCGGGCGCGGTGTAGCCCCAGGCGTTGGTGAAGACGTGGCAGACCCAGCCCTGGTCCAGCCCGTAAGTGGCCTTGGCCGTGCGGTGGCCCGGCGCCTGGAGCGACTCGATCAGCCGGAACAGCGGCGCGGTACACTCGCTCAAGTTGCCCGATTCGGCAGTCCAGTAGTTCTGCTGGGTGTTGATGTCCAGGTGGAAATCGCAGGTCCAGCCCATGTTGCAGGCCAGATTGTCGTTCCACAGGCCCTGCAGGTGCATCGGCAGCGGCGAATCGGCGCGCGAGCCGGCGATGGTCAGGTAGCGCGCGTACTGATAGAACAGCGCGCAGAGCTGCGGGTCGTCGCCGCCGGCGCGCAATGCCGCATGGCGGGCGTCGGTCGGCGTGTTGGCCGCCTGCAGGCCGCCCAGGTCCAGCGTCACGCGCCGGTACAGCGGCTGGTGGTCGGCGATGTGCGCCGCGCGGATGGCCGCGTAGTCGCGGGCCGAGGCGATCTCCTGGTCGCAGGCAGCTACAGCGTCGCGGCCCGCGTAGTCGGTACGGAGCGCCACGAGCACGGTGACCGCGTCGGCGCCGGTGACCTTCAGCTCGGCCCGACCCGGCTCCATTCGGCCGCCGGTGGGCACGAGCCGGATCAGCGCGCGATAGGCCACGCCGCACTTGCCGTCGCTCTGCACGGTCTCATACGCGTGACCGGTGACCTCGAGCGTGTCCGGGCCGAGCACGCGCGTCTGGCACGGCAGGCGGCCACCGTCGTAGCGCAGCGCGAAGCTGATCGAGGCAGCCTTGTCGGCGGTCAGGCGCAGCGCCAGCAGGCCGGCGGGATGGCTGGCCAGCATCTCGCGCTGGTAGCGCACGCCACCGGCGGCAAACGCGGTGCGGGCCAGCGCCTGGTCCAGGTCCAGTTCGCGCCGGTAGTCGCCGATGGGGCCGTCGATGCCGCTCTGGCTCAGCAGCAGGTCGCCCGCGGGCAGGTTGCTGCCGTAGTTGCCCTGACGGCCGAGCATGGCGCCGATCAGCGGCTGGGCCTCGGCATAGCGGCCGGCGCGGAACAGCTCGCGGATCTGGGCGAACGCGGCGGGCGCCTCGGGGTTGTCGTGCTGGTCGCTGGCGGCGCCGGACCAGAACGTGATCTCGTTGAGCGCGAGCCGCTCCTCGGCCGGCCCGCCGAAGACCATGGCGCCCACACGGCCGTTGCCGATGGGCAGCGCCTCCAGCCAGCGCTCGGCCGGCCGGCGGTACCACAGGCAGTGCGTCGGCTCGGGCGGCGGCGGCGCTTCGCCGACGAAGGTCAGCGGCACCGGCAGGTCGGTCGCCGGCTCGGCGGCGTCGCGGCTCAGGCGCAAGTTGCCCAGGGCGATATGGTCGGCGGCGATGCCGTCACCGGCGTCGGTTCCCACGAGTCGCAGCTCCTTCGCCCCACCGAGGGGCAGATGCACGTAGACCGGCTCCTGCCGGATGCGCAGCACCGGTGTCTCGAAGACCTGCCGGCCATCGAGCCAGACCTGGACGGTGACCGAGCCCTTGTCGGTCATGTCGGCGCTGACTCCGGCGTAGAACGTCAGCCAGCGGTCAGCCGGGTCGATCTGGTAGACTAGCTCCGCGGGCGCATGGAGCGTCAGCCCATGGCGAAAGCGCGTGCCGCCGATGGCCAACGGACCGCCAGACAGGTTGGCGCGGTCGGTGGGCTTGCCCCAGCCGACCGAGACGCGCGTCGCGCCGGCCAGGTCCAAGTACACCTGGTCGGCGGACGCAGACGCCACCAAGCCCAGCATCAGCCACGCCGCCAGCAGCTTCGTCATGGCGCAAACAACTCCGGCAGCCGCCGCCGGATGAGCGCCTGGTCGTCGGCCGGTAGCGCGGTCAGCGGCGTCGGCTTGTCCTGCGGGCGTGTGCCCTTCTGGTTGATGCGGTTGAGCAGGCTCCAGTTGCGCGTGATGCCGGTCGGCTCGGCCGCATGCAGGTCGTAGCGCGTGAAGTCGATGACCGTCTCGGGGCCGTTGGCTTGCCAGTCGCGCAGCAGCGCCAGGCGGAAGTCGCGGTTCATGAACCAGCGGATCTCCAGGTTGGCGTCCGACCCGCCGATGCCGCTGCCGCGTTCGACGAAGCGGTAGTCCAGTCTGCTGTTGTCCGAGTGCTGTGCCCGGAACGCCTCGCCGAACTCACCCTCGGTGATGCAGCGCGCATCGGGCCAGCGCCGCCGCACCTCGGCGCCGTAGGCCGGCAGGTGCTCGGTGCCGCCGATGCTCACCTCCCAGATGACCGTCGCCCAGCCGAAGCCGTTGCGCCGGAAGCCGTCGTCGAAGTGCAGGCCGGTGGTGAAAACCTGCTCGGCCAGGCCCTTTTCGACGCCGTGGTGGCTGAGGATGGTCTCGATGGGTCCCAGGCCGAGCCGGCTATTGTGGCCCTCGGCGAAGCCCAGCCGGCGCGCGGCCAGGAAGTCGCACGACCAGCCGTCGAGGCAGACGCAGTCAATCAGGTCGGCCGCCTGCTGCGCGGGTTTGCAGTAGTGCTCGCGGCTGGGGTAGTAGGGATAGCAGATCGAGCCGTCGCCGTCGCCGTTGTCGATGCCGAACTGGCTCCAGATGGTGCCCTGGCAGACGTGGATGCCCTCCTGCTCGGCCAGGAAGCGCAGGTTCTCCGCGGCCAGGAAGCCGGCCACCACGCTCTTGGGCCGGTAGCCGCCGCCGACCATCTCGCTGACCAAGGCCAGCCCGTCGTGCAGGTCGCGGTTGGTCTGCTCGCGGGTGTTGTGCATGGGCGAGAAGTAGGCGCCGGGGATGAAGGTGATCTCGTCGCCAAGCTCGCGCTGATAGGTCGTCACCAGGTGGCGAATGGCCACGTAGTTGGGCCGCGGGTCCTGCAGTGCCAGCCAACTCAACGCCCAGGTCATGCGCGCGCCGGGGAAGGCCAGCGCCAGGTTCTCGCGCATGGCGCGCACGGCCTCGGGCGTGTGCAGCGCGGCTTCGTCGCTACCGGCGTTCTGCGTGCGCGTGACCTCGATCTGGTTGACGCGGATCAGGCCAACGAAGGTCAGGTAGCGACCGCCGAGCAGCGGCGTGGTGGGCGCCGAGCCGGCCGTGGCCAGGAGCGCGGCGGTGGACAGCAAGGCGCTGGCGGACGAGACGAACATC
>JACRKZ010000172.1 GCA_016235455.1 Armatimonadota bacterium
CCTCCCCAAACCACCACGGGCCGCGCTGGCGCGCGGCCCGTTGGCAAGCCGGGCTGGAGCCCGGCGCTCCCAGAGGGAGGACTAGTCCTCGTCGCTCCGCAGCTTGGCCATGACGGTCAAGTCTTCGAGCGTACTGGTGTCGCCCGTGGTCTCCTTGCCGGCGGCCACGTCGCGCAGCAGGCGGCGCATGATCTTGCCCGAGCGGGTCTTGGGCAGCGACGCGGTGAAGTGGATCTGGTCGGGCGAGGCGATGGGGCCGATGGCCGTTCGCACATGCTTTTGCAGGCTCTTCTTCAGGTCGTCGCTGGGCTCGAACTCGGTGCGCAGCGAGACGAAGGCGGCGATGCCTTCGCCCTTGAGGTCATGCGGGAAGCCGACCACGGCGGCTTCGGCCACGGCGGGATGGGAGACCAGCGCGCTCTCCACCTCGGCGGTGCCCAGGCGGTGACCGGAGACGTTGAGCACGTCGTCCACGCGGCCGGTGATCCAGATGTTCTTGTTCTCGTCGTAGCGCGCGCCGTCGCCCGCGAAGTAGAACCGTCCACCCCAACGGCGCCAGTAGGTCTCCACGTAGCGCGCCGGGTCGCCATAGATGGTGCGCAGCATCGACGGCCATGGCTTGCGGATGACCAGCAGGCCGCTTTCGCCGGCGCCGACCTCGTTGCCCTCGTCATCGACGACCACGGCATCCACGCCGAAGAACGGCTTGGTGGCCGAGCCCGGCACCATGGGCGTGGCGCCAGGGATGCCGGTGATCATATGCGCACCGGTCTCCGTCTGCCACCAGGTGTCGACGATCGGGCAGCGCTTGCCGCCGATGATCTCGAAGTACCAGTCCCAGGCGGCGGGGTTGATCGGCTCGCCGACCGTGCCCAGCAGGCGCAGGCTGCTGATGTCGTGTGCCTGAACGGGGCCTTCGCCCTGCTTCATGAAGGCGCGGATGGCGGTGGGCGCGGTGTACAGGATGCTGATCTTGTGCCGCTCGATCATCTCCCAGAAGCGCTCCCAGTTGGGGGTGTCGGGTGCGCCCTCGTAGATGAAGCTGAGCGCGCCCAGGGCCAGCGGGCCGTAGCACACATAGCTGTGACCGGTGACCCAGCCGATGTCGGCGGTGCACCAGTAGACGTCCTCGTCGCGGATGTCGAAGACGTACTTCATGGTCGCGGTGACCTGGGTCAGGTAGCCGCCAGTGCAGTGCTGCACGCCCTTGGGCTTGCCGGTGGTGCCGGAGGTGTAGAGGATGAACAGCGGGTGCTCGGCCTCGACCGGGACCGGCGGGCAGTCGGCGCTGGCGTCGGCCATGACGTCGTCCCACCAGACATCGCGCTCGCCCATGGTGACGTCGTTGCCGCAGCGGCGGTAGGTGATGACCTTCTCGACGCAGGACAGGTTCTTGATGCCCTCGTCGACCGCGGCCTTGAGCGGGACGACCTTGCCCCGGCGCCAGCCGCCGTCACAGGTGATGACGACCTTGGCCTGGGCATCGTCGATGCGCTGGTTCAGCGCTTCGGCGCTGAAGCCGCCAAAGACGATGCTGTGCATGGCGCCGATGCGCGCGCAGGCCAGCATGGCGATGGGCAGTTCGGCGATCATCGGCATGTACAGGCAGACGCGGTCGCCCTTGACCACGCCCAGGCCCTTGAGCACGTTGGCCATCTTGCTCACCTGGGTGAGCAGTTCGGCGTAGGTGTACTCCTTGACGTCGCCGGGCTCGCCCTCGAAGAGGATGGCCACCTTATCGCCACGGCCCGCCTCAACGTGCCGGTCAAGGCAGTTGTAGGAGATGTTGAGGGTGCCGTCGACAAACCACTGGTAGAAGGGGTGATTGGAGCTGTCGAGCATGACCGTCGGCTCTTTGAACCAACTCAGGAGGTCCTTGGTCATCTCTCCCCAGAAGCCCTCGGGATCTTCGATGGACCGCTGATACATCGTGCGGTACTCATCCATGGATTTGATGCGAGCCTGCTGTTGGAACGACTCAGGCGGTGCAACTTGGCCAGGTACGACAACATCCGACATGGTGACTACCCTTTCCTCATAGAACGAAGCCGGCCTAGTCTGGGCACAGGCTTCAGGTGTCGTTGTCCGGTACGTCCTGATCAGTCTCGCCAGAGAGCGGCAAGTTCACCTTGCCCTCTTCGAGTACGTCATCTCGCACCAGGATGGGCGCGCCGACCCGAAGCGCGATGGCCAGGCCATCGGCTGGGCGGCAGTCCACCTGGATCTCCTCCTCCTCTCCGTCGCGTCGAACACACAGTTTGGCGTAATAGATGCTCTGCCACAAGTCGTCCACGAGCAACCGAGTGACCACGCCGCCGAGCTTGCCGAGGCTTTGGCACAGCAGTTCGTGGGTCATCGGCCGCGGCATCTCGACCTCCTGGAGCTTGAGCTGGATGGCATAGGCCTCGCAGCGTCCGATCCAGATCGGCAGTTGCCGTCCGCGGTCGTCTTCCAGCAGCGCGAACTCGTAGCCAAGCCGGTCCTCGGCCAATCCGCGCAGGGTCACCGGACAGAGTTCATCACCCATCGCCAGCCACCCCGTCCGCACCCGCCGATCGCTTCTCGGCGCTCAGGTGCTGGACAATACCTACCTCACTGCAACGGATCCACCAGGCCCGGCCCGAGTCGTCCACGAGCTTGATGCGGCGCGGCCCGCACTCGGCCACGGTGCCGCTGAGGCCCTGGTTCAGGCAGACCACATCGCCCGGTGCCAGCGCGTCGTCGACCAGCAGCGACCAGGTGGCCACGGCGTCGGCCAGCGGACCACGGGCGATCACCGCCAGGGTCACCGCCACCAGCGCGATGGCCACCGGGTCGAAGCGCCACAGGGCGAAGATGACCAGCAACGCCGCGGCATTCTGGGCGATGCGGGCGAAGGCCATGGTGTAGTCGCGCAGTTGCCGCCGCCGCCGGGCGCGGCCGGCCGGCTCACGGCCCGCGTCGCGGCTGTAGGTCGGGGCCAGCCGCTTCAGCAGCCACCCGCGCGCCAGCCAACCGCCCACTTCGAACAGCAGAGCCACGGGGATGGCCAACACCAGCCCGCGCGCCGCCGACTGCAGATAGCCTATCAGCATCGAAGTCGACAGCACCGACGATAGGGAGCCCATGGACACCACCTCTTGACTGCTCTTTGTGCGGCCGCCGCGCCAATCCTCCTGCCCCGAGCCTTTGCCGGAAAGTGAACGCAGCTTGTCGTCTTTTTCGGCAGGGCGGGCATCTTGCCGCTGCGGAACCGCCGAACGACGGTCAGCGTCCCAACCGGTGCCGTCGGAGTAGTCCATGCTGACGATTGTGGCCCATCTCTGCCTGGCCGCGGCGCCGCTCTGGCTGCCGTTGAGCACGGCCAAGGGCGAGTTGCCCGCGCCCGGCCTCGGCAACCAGCAGACGGCTTCGGTGGTGGCTGACTTCAACGCCGATGGTCGCCTGGATTTCGTCGTGGCCGAGCGCACCAAGGCACCCAGCGTGCTGCTCTACCAGCAGACGGCCACTGGCTGGGTGCGCGCTGTCGTGGAGGCCGGGCATCTGACTCCCGAGGCTGGCGGCGCGGCCCTGGACGCGGACGGCGACGGGGACCAGGACCTCGTGCTGGGTGGCGACGCGCAGAGCGACACGCTCTGGTGGTGGGAGAATCCCGGCGCCGGGCTGGAGCTGGCGCGGCCCTGGACCCGCCGCGCGATCAAGAGCGGCCGCGGCCGGCAGCACCATGACCAGGTGGCCGTCGATCTGGATGGCGACGGCCGTGACGAGCTCGTCAGCTGGTGCCAGGGCAGCCGACAGCTCCTCCTGTTCAAGCCGCCCGCCGATGCGCACGGGCCTGAGCCGTGGCACCAGCGTGAGCTCTTTGCCTACGCGCCGGGCGCGTCCCTCGAGGGGCTGGCCGTGGCTGACGTCGACCTGGACGGAACGCCGGATCTGATTGGCGGCGGGCGCTGGTTCAAGGTGGCGCGCGACGGCACGGCGAAGGCGACCGTGATCGATGCGGCCCAGTTCAGCTGCCGCGCCGCGGCCGGCCAGATCGTCACCGAAGGTTCGCCAGAGGTGGTCTTCAGCCCGGGCGATACAGATGGCGCGCTCTGCTGGTACGAGACGCCCGACCTGGGCGTCACCTGGCAGCGTCACCTGGTTCTGGAACCGTGGCGCCACGGCCACGGTTTGGCGCTGGCCGACTTCGACGGCGATGACCTGCTCGATCTGTTCGCCTCGGAGATGCACACCCCTGGGCCTGCCGATCAGTGTCGCATGGTGCTCTGCACCGGCACCGGCCGCGGGCTGTCCGGCGCCGAGGTCGTTCGCCGCGGGCAGTGCGGCCACGAGGCCAAGCTGGCTGACTTCACCGGTGACGGGTTATCTGACATCCTGGTCAAGCCCTACACGGCAGGCGCCCCGCGCGCCGATCTGCTACGGCAGCCGGCGCGCCGCGTCGTGTCAGCGCCCGACACGGTCGATGCGCGGCCCGGCCGAGCGGTTCGCGGCCTGGCCTGCCTGTGGGACTTCACCTGCTCCGAGCCCGACTACGTGCGTGACCGCTGCGGCCTGGCGCCCGAGATACGCGTGCCCGACACCGCGCCGATCCAGTCCATGCTGGGCTTGCTGCGCGTCGAGGCGAAGGTGCTGGTCTCTGGCAAGCCGCCCAAGGCGCTCGTGCAGACCTTGCGGGGCAGCAATGCGTTGTCCGTGGAGTTCTGGGCGCGGCCGGCCGACTTCGACCAGCGGCTTCCGGCACGCCTGCGCAGTATTGCGGCCGATGATGGTCACCGCAACCTGACCCTGAGCCAGGACAAGGACGCCCTCATCGTGCGGTTGCGGACCACCCAGACCGGCGATGCCGCCTTGGCGCCCGAGGTGCGGGTGCCCGACGTGTTCAGTGACAGGCTGGTGCATGTCGTCTTCGCCTGGGGCAGGGACACCGGGGCTGAAGTGTACGTGGATGGCACGCCGCGCGCGGCCGTACCCATTGGCGGCGACCTGAGCAACTGGGATCCGGCCATGCCGCTGGCCGTGGCCAACGACATCACCGGTGACCACAGCTGGCGCGGCGATCTGCACTAGGTGGCCATCTACTCGGCGACGCTCACGGCGCGCGAAGTGGGCGCGAACTATCGGGCAGGTGCGGCGCGGTAGCGAGCGCTCGCGGGCGCTGTGGTATCCTGGTGCCATGCGCAGTCTGCTGCTGGTATTTCTCTGCTTTTCGGCCGCCATGGCCCAAGATGTGTTCATGGGCGGCCGCGTGGACCTGGAAGCGACGGTAGGTGCCGACACGCGTTTCGACTTCGGGCGCCAGGCCGGCGTGGACCTGACTTTCAGCAAGCCCAAGGTGCTCGACGCCTATGCCGACATCAGCGTCGCGGGCGGCAGCGTGCGGCTGCAGGAACTGTACCTGAAGCTGCCGCCGACCGCGCGCGTGGTCGATGTCACGCTCGGCCGGTTCCTGCTGCCCCACGGCGACCCGAACACGCGGGCCGAGGAGCGCTATGCCGCTGGCGCGCGCGACCTGTTCGCCAGCTACCACGACTGGCGCGCGGGCAACTGCCTGCTGGACACCGATGTGACCGGCGTGATGCTGTCACGCGAGGTGACGCTGCGGCGCGAGTTCACGCTCGGCGCCACGTTGTATGGCGCTCAGGTGCCGGGCGACCACTTCGCTTTCGGTGGGCGGCTGACGGGCGGCTGGCGCGGTCTGCGGTTCGGCGGTTCGGCTTACGATGGCTATGACCGGCCGGGCGCGCACGCCTGGCAGGCGGTCGGCTTCGCCGCGTGGGAAGGCTTCGGCGTGGAAGTCGCGGGCCAGGCGTACTTCGGTAAGGCCAGCGGCGGCGAGCACCATGGGCAGCTCCTGCGCGCTGCCTACCGGCTGCCGATGCGCGCGCGGCTGCCGCTGGATCTGTTTGTGGCGCGCACGACCTACGATGACGATCTGCAGCGCGGGGTGGCCACCACGCGGTTTGGCGTGGGCTACCGGTTCGGGCAGTACTACCGTGCCGAACTGCGCTACGAGATCAACGAGGCGCCCGGCACGGTCGGTGACGACGTCGGCGTGGCGCGCTTGACGGCGGTGTTCTGAACCGCCGAGAGGACACAACGATGCAACTCGAAGGCGCCGTTCAGCGCGCCGCCTTGCCCTGTCCGGCCTGCGGCCAGACTGTGCGTGGCGAGATCACCATTCTGCTCGACGCGCAGGCCGATCCCGGCTGCACCAAGGCCCTGCTCGACAGCCGTGTGAACCGCTTGCGCTGCGGCTCCTGCCACAACGAGTTCCTCGCGGTGGCGCCGGTGCTCTACCACGATGCCGCGCGCCAGCTGGCGGTGGCCCTGGTGCCGCCGGGCCTGGGCGACCGCGACACGCTGGTGGGCGCGCTGGTGGCGCGGCTGCTGGAGGCGCTGGGGCCGAACGCGGTGGAGGACTACCTGCTCGAGCCGCGGGTGGTGGACTCGCACGGCTCGCTGCGGCTGGCGCTGACCAGCGCCGGCGCACCGCCGGTGGCCGCGGCGGCGGAGACCGACCACGACGTGATGACCGCCTTCGCCGCGCATCACGGCGCCGAGGCGGTGCTGGAACTGCTCGATCTGCTGGGCGACGTGACCGACGAGGATGCCTTCCTGACCACGGTCAACGACAATCCGCAGCTTCTGGCGCCGGGCCGGCTGCGCGCGGTGCGCGATCTGGCCGGCGAGGCCGACGCTGCCGGGTTGGACGATGTGGCCGAGATGCTGGGTGATCTGGCCTCGCTGCTCAAACTGCATACGCCCGAGGACGAGGCCGAGGACGACCTGGAGCAGGAGGAAGACGAGCTGCCTCCGGAGGTGCGCGACATGCTGGTCGCGGGCAACCTGGAGGCGGCCGAGGACTTCCTGGACAAGCCCGACCCGCGCCGCCTGGACGATGCGCGGCGCGCGGTGCAGACCGTGGAGCTGGAGAACTCGGACCGGCGCGAGGGCTTCATGGAGCACGCGCGGCTGTTCGGCACCATGGTCGACGACATGATGGAGATGGCCACGCAGGACGACCTGCCGGACATGGACATCCCGCTGTACTGCCCGACGCCGCTGGGCGTGGCCGAACTCAACTGGGCCACGTTCGTGGCCTCGGTCAACGCTGACCGCGCTGACGAGGTCCTGGCCGAGCACCCGGATCTGGTGGTGCCCGCGGCCATGGACTCGCTGACCACGGCGGTCACCGGCGCCTACAATCTTGGTGACGAAGCGGCCGCGGCCCACTTCGAGATGTTGCGCAACGCTCTGCTCATCGCGGGCGTCGACGAGGAGTAGACGATGGACGACATTCCTGCGTGGGGCGATGGCCCCTTCCAGCCGGAGCCGTGGGGTGGCGACCCGGTCGCTCCCGAGCCGGAACTCGAGGCCGAGGACGAACTCGAACTCGATCCCGAGCTTGAGGCCGAACTGGGCGAGCCGGCCGAGGCCGTGCTTCCCGAGATGCTCATGCCCGAGGCGCCCGAGGGCTACCGCGCGGGCTACGTGGCGGTCATCGGCCGGCCCAATGTGGGCAAGTCGAGCCTGGTCAACGCCTTGCTGGGCGAGCGCCTGGCACCCACATCGCCCGTGCCGCAGACCACACGGCGCCGGTTGCTGGGCATCCTGACGCTGCCCATGTCGCAGATTGTCTTCGTCGACACGCCCGGTCTGCACGAGGCCAAGCTGGCGCTGAGCAAGATGATGGTGCACGACGCCGAGGCCAGCCTGGTCGACGCCGATGTGGTGTTGCTGGTCGTCGACAGCACTCGCGAGCCCGGGGCCGAGGACCGCATCGCCTACGATCGGGCGCAGATGGCCGCGGCGCCCAAGCTGCTGGTGGTCAACAAGACCGACCTGGTGGGCAAGGACGGCGGGCCGGCCGACCAACGCGCCGCGCATATCGCCGAGTTCGCGCTGGATACCACCTACGAGACCTCGGCGGTGACCCGCGACGGGCTCGACGCGCTGCTGGCGGCGGTCATCGAACTGCTGCCCGAGTCGCCGCCCTACTTCCCGGCCGACCAGGTCAGCGATGCCATGGAGCGCGAGATAGCCGCCGATCTGATCCGCGAGGCGGCGCTGCGCAAGCTCTCCGAAGAGCTGCCGCACGCCGTGGCGGTCAAGGTCAACGAGTGGAAAGAGCGCGAGAACGGCATGGTCTATGTCCACGCGCACCTGTTCGTCGAGCGCGAGTCGCAGAAGGGCATCGTCATTGGTCGAGGCGGCAAGATGCTGCGCGCCATCGGCTCGATCGCCCGCATGAGCCTGGAGAAATGGCTCGACCAGCGCATCTACCTCGAGCTGGAGGTGAAGGTGCTCAAGGGCTGGCGCAAGGACCCGCGGATGCTGCGGTACCTGGGCTTCCAAGGCTGAGCCTGGGAGCGCGGACCGCCAGGTCGGCACCTGACCGAGGCGCCACGCGAACGGCGGACCTGGAGGTCCGCGCTCTCAGGGGCTTGACGCGTCTCGGCCCGGCGCGTTATGCTGCGCGAACAGTCGAATACCCACGTGGGTGGCGATCTCGGAAGTCGGTGCAAGGCCGACACAGCCCCTGCTACGGTAACCGGTGACGAACGTCGCAACGCCCCTCTTGATGAGGGCGGTCATTGATCGAAACCAGGCGCGCCTGGTGACGGTTGAGAAGACAGCGGCGGGAGGAAGACCCGGGAGTCCGGAGACCTCGCCACGCACTTTGCCTGCCGGCTCAGAGGGAGACCGGACCATGCGTGAGCTTGATCAGCCGATTCTTCGGCGCTATCCCCGCGAGGCGGAGCCGTCGCGATTCACCTTGGCCCTGGCCTTGGCCCTGGCGCTCAATGTGCTTTGGTTCAGCCTGTTGGCCACGCCCGGACGCAACGTTACCGTGACCGTGCGGCATGCCATGCGCCTGAGCGCACTGCGCCCGATCTCCCAGATGGCCTCCTACGCCCAACCGGCCGTGGCCGCGCTGCCGACTCCGGCCGCGGCTGGCGCGGCGGCGTCAGGTGGCGGTCGGCGGTGGTTCGGCGCCAGCGCCTCGTCGTCGCGCCGCTGGGCCTGGTGGCCCTCGCGTGGCAGCGGCCGCGGCGTGGCGGCCGCGGCGGGCCGGCCTGGCGCGGGCCAGCCCACGACGGGCCAGCCGGGCGCGCCGGGACCGGCCAGCACGTGGTCTGGCCCGCTGGCCACCGGCGGCGTTGGTGTCCCCATGGGCGCCGGGCCGCGCGTGGGCGGCGGCGACGACCGTGGCGGCAGCGGCCCGGGTGGCTACGGCTCCGAGCCGGCATCGGTTGGCGTGGGCGGTGGCCGCGCGGATGTGCCGGGCGGCTCACCGCTGGCCTTTGCCACGAGCCGAGCGGCGGGCGACGGAGTGCTGGGCTTGACTGCCTCCGGTGGCCCCGAGCCGACGCCGACGACATCGCGTGGTGGCGGTCGACCCGGCCCCGGCGGCGCCGTCGACATCGATATCGAGCCGCAGCCCAAGCCCGTGCCGGCTGCCGCGCCGGCGCCGTTGCCGGCGGCCATGACCCCGCGGCCCGAGCCCGCGGCGCAGCCGCAACCGCGGCCCGAGCCTCGTCCCGAGGTCCGGCCCGAACCCACGCCGGAGCCGAAGCCCGAACCCAAGCCGGAGCCCCGGGCCGAGCCCAAGCCTAAGCCGGATCTGCCCGCCACGCCCCGGCTGCTTGGCCGCGCCACGCCGTCCTTCCCCGCGGTGACCAAGGGCGGCTCGGTGACCATCGCCATCCACGTCGGCGCCTCGGGCGAGGTGTCCGAGGTCGAGGTGACGTCGTCCTCGGGCATCAGCGGCGTGGACTCTGCCGCGCGGTCGGCCGGCCGCCGCTTCCGCTTCTCGCGTGCCGAGAACGGGAAGACCTTCTACCAGACGTTCCGCTATTCCCCCAAGTGAGGTACACTATGCTGTCCTACCCGACAGTGGCTCGCCGTCTGGCCGGCTACTGCCTGCTGGCCTCTCTCGCCCTTTTCGCCCTGCCCCTGTATGCCGCCGAGCCGACCGCCGGCGGCACCGAGGACCTGCCCGACATGGACGTCACCGTCCAGCGCGTGCGGCAGGCCAAGGAGGATGTGGCCGTGCCGGTGACGATCATCATGCCGGCCGACCTGCCCGCGGCCACCGGCACCAGCGTGGCCGACGCGCTACGCACGGTGCCCGGCTTCGACCGCCGGCCGGCGGGCTCCGATGGCGCCATCGAGGGCTTCAGCCTGCGCGGGGCCAAGGCCGAGCAGGTGCTCGTACTCATCGACGGCCGGCGCGTGGGCACCGCTCAGGGCGGCGGTGTCAACCTCGGCGACCTGCCCATGGCAGATGTCGAGCGCATCGAGGTGCTACGCGGCGGCGCCTCGGCACTGTACGGCTCCGATCCCATCGGCGGCGTGATCAACATCATCACCAAGCGCGGCGGCAAGGGCTTGAGCGCCACGCTGCGTGGCGGCTCGTTCGGCTCGGTTGGTAGCCAGTTGCAGGCCGGCGGCACCAAGGGCCGCGCCACCTGGCATTGGGACGCCGAGTACTACAACCAGGACGGCGGCTTCACCTACAAGACGACCACGGGTACGTGGGCCTCGCGCGACAACAACCACATGCTGCGCCGGAACCTGAGCGGCAAGGCCAGCTACGACCTGGGTCAAGGCGGCGTGCTCGAGGCCGGTACCGAGCTCTATCGCGCCACCCGCGGCGTGCCGGGCCTGGTGGCGTTCCCCAGCCCGCGGGCCTTCCAGGTCGACGAGCGGCATGGCGCCTGGCTCAACCACAAGATCGACCTGGCCGCAGGCACGCATCTGGCCACCAGCCTCAACTGGCTGGACAGCAATCGCGACTACGACGACCGCTTCGCCTTCTTCCCGGCGGTCTCGCACCACGACAACCGCCAGCTCTCCGGCGAGATGCTGGCCACCTTCGACGTGGCGGGCGGGCGTCAGGCGGTGTTTGGCATCGACTGGCGGCGCGACGAGATCAACAGCAGCAACGACGGCCGGCGCCACCGCATCACCGGCGGCGTGTTCGGGCAGTATGAGCTGGGCCTGGGTTCCTTCACCGTCACCCCCTCGGCGCGGGTCGACTGGCAGACCGGCCAGAAGCCGATCTTCACGCCGCGTGTCGGCGCCACCTGGCGGGCCGCGCCCAACCTGACGCTGCGGGCCGGCGGCAATCGCTCGTTCCGCGCGCCGTCGTTCGACGATCTCTACTGGCCGGCCGACTCCTATGCCGTGGGCAACCCGAACCTGGTACCCGAGCGGGCGGTCGAGTGGAACGTCGGTCTCGGCTGGCAGCCGTGGCAGGGCGCCACGCTGGACCTGGACTACTACAACCGCGACGCGGCGCAACTCATCACCTGGCAGCCCGTGGGTGGCGGCAAGTGGTCGCCGACCAACGTCGGGCGCGTACGCTTCCAGGGCGTGGAGACCAGCATGTCGACACCGCTGCCGGGGCTCAGCCGCTGGTCGCTGAACGGCTCCTACGCCTATCTCAAGGCCACCACGCACAGTGGCTCGGCCGCCGAGACCGGCCGGCAACTCATTGGGCGGCCCTTCCACCAGGGCAGCGCCACGCTGAGCTACCGGGCCAGCCGCTTCGATGCCGGCCTGACGCTGACCGCCGTGGGCGACCGCTACACGACCGCGGCCAACACGCAGCGGCTGGCCAGCTACGCCACGCTCGACCTGACCGCCCGCTGGAAGTGCGGCGCTCGCGACGAGCTCACCTTCGAACTGCGCAACCTGACCAACGCCACCTACCAGGCGGTGGAGGGCTATCCGCTGCCCGGCTTCGAGTACCGCGTGGCGGCCACGCGATCGTTCTGATCCAGAGGAGCAACCATGCGAACCTGTAGACGACTGACCCTTCTGCTCTGCGCGGCGGCCGTGTCCGCGCTCATCGGCTGCGGTGGCAGCAAGGCCATCGACCTGTCCGGCAGCACCGGCGACCTGACCATCTCCGCCACCACCGGCGCCATCGAGGCGCGCGTGGTCAATGCCAACAACAGCCCGTATGCCAACCAGACCATCCTGGTCAGCGGCACGCGCGCGGCCACCACTGCCATCAGCGCCACGACCGATGGTCAGGGCTGGCTGCGGCTGGGCAGCCTGAGCGCCGGCAGCTACCAGTTGCTGGCCGGCGCGGTCAGCTTCAGCGTCGACGTGACGGCCAACGCCATCACCACGCGCCGGCTGAACGTGGGCAATCCGACCGAGGTGCGGACCGATCTGGGCCTGCTGTATGTGCTCAACGGCCTGGGCAAGACGCTCAGCGTGATCGACACCGACGCCGGCACGATCACTAACAACGTGGTCAACACGGGCCAGTGGCCCAACCAGGTGGCCTTCCACAAGAGCATCGGCTACGTGGTCAACTCCGGTGACAACAAGGTCCAGCGCTTCAACCCGGCGGGCGGCGCGACCATCGACAACATCGATGTGGGCACCGGCGCCAACCCGTACAGCATCGCCTTCTCGGGCGACAAGGCCTACATCACCAACCTGCTGACCAACAGTGTCTCGGTGGCCAACGTGGCTGGCGCGACGCCGACCGTGTCCAAGACCGTGACCGTCGGTACGGCGCCCGAGGGCATGGCGGTGGCGCGGGGCAAGGTCTTCGTGTGCTGCGCCAACTACGCCTGGACCGGCGGCGCCGTGACCTACGGCCACGGTGAGGTGCACGTCATCAACGCCACCACCGACACCGTCGAGGCGGTGCTCGACCTGGGTGCCGACGCCAACCCGCAGGCCGCGGTGGTCGGCGCTGATGGCGCGGTCTACGTGCTCTGCACGGGCAACTTCGGCACGGTGGGCAGCCGTGTGCTGCGCATCAACGCGCGCACCAACACGCTGGACGGCTCGCCACTGGCGCTGACCACGGGCACCGCGGCGGTGACCACCGCCGGCGCCATGGCGCTGGCGCCCAACGGCCGCTGCTTCATCACCGACACGGCCATCAACCGGGTGCACGTCATCGACACCAACACCAACACCGTGCTGCGCACCGGCGCGCAGGCGCTGGACATGGGTGGCAACCCGCTGGGCGTGGCTGCGTCGGACAACGGCGTGGTGTGGGTGTTCAACTTCTCGGCCGACCAGGTGCGTTCGGCCGACGCGGCCACCTACGCGCAGCGCTTCGCGCCGCTGGATGCCGGTGACGGCCCCCAGACGGGCGGCACGCGCAGCCGCGTTCCCGGCCTGGGCCTGCTGGGCACGGGTCGCTGACGACCACTGGTCACCAACCAACCCGAGGGCCGGTCTGCCGCAAGGCGGGCCGGCCCTCGGTGTTTGGGCGTCAGCTCAGCAGCAGCGCATGCACGCGGCCATCGGTGGTCAGTTCAGGATGAAAGGTCGCCGCCAGCACGTTGCCCTGCCGCACAAGCACGGGCTCGCCGTCGACGCTGGCCAGCACCTCGACATGGTCGCCCAGTGCCTCAAAGCGCGGCGCGCGGATGAACACGGCGCGCAGCGGCTCGTCGCCGAGCACGGGGATGTCGAGGTCGGTCTCGAAGCTGTCGGTCTGCCGGCCATAGGCATTGCGGCAGATGGTCGCGTCGAGCAGCCCGAGGTTGTGGACATTGCCCTCAACCACGGTCGTGCTCAGCAGGATGGCTCCGGCGCAGGTGCCGAAGATGGGTTTGCCCGCGGCGTGCAGGTCGCGGATGGCCTGGTCGACGCCGAAGCGCAGCATCAGCTTGCCGATGGTGGTGCTTTCGCCGCCGGGCAGGATCAAGGCGTCGCAGGCGCTCACCTGCTCGGGCGTGCGCACGTTGCGGCCCTCGACGCCGAGGCGGGCGAGGGTTTCGAGGTGTTCTTGGAAGTCGCCTTGCAGGCCGAGTACGCCGATGACCACGCTATGCCGCCCGTTTGCCATTGAGCGCCACCACGGTGGCGGCCGCACTGCGTTCGAACAGGTCGGCGTCCTGAGGCGTGGGGATCACACCGTCCTCGGCCACACGGCGGCATAGATCGCTCAACTCGCCGTACATGGCATAGCCGTCCTCGTCGAGAAGGCCTTTCTGCCTGAGCAACTCGACGACGCGAGCCACGCGGGCTGTCATGTCTGGCACGAGCGCGATCTGAGCCTGATCGTCAGGGCCCAGCCTCGCGGCGGCCAACGCACCGGCCAGTTCAACGTCCCTGAAGGCGTTCAGCACGGCCAGCCGCGTGTCGCGATGACGCAACTTGCTGGTCGCATCCCACCAACTGCTGGTGCCCATCACGTTCCTCCGCTGTCGACCTCGGTGGTCCGGCTATCGTCGGCGGACGCCTGCCCGGTCATTCTACCGAGGCGGCGCTCGGTGTCTTGCACTTTGGCCGGCTTGTACAGCTCATACCCGCCTGGCATCTTGAGTGCCAACTAACCTCGGACTATCGCTTGGATCAGGCTCTTGAGTTCCGGTCCGTGGTCCCAAGCTACCTTGGCCACAAACAGGCCGATGAGCACCTTGGCCAAGGCGGACAGCACGGCGATGACCTTGTCAGGCATGACGGCGAACAGGACCAGTAATACGAACACTGCTGCCCACCGCCAGGCGCGTTGCCGGCCGTCGCTCGTGCTGTCGATACCGCTCATCTCACCACCCCCGGTTGGCCATCCGCTCCGTCTCGGGGATATCGGTGATGTTGATGCCGACCATGGCCTCGCCCAGGTTGCGGCTGACTTCCATCAGCTTCTTGGCGTCGTCGAAGAAGGTGGTCGCCTCGACGATGGCCTTGGCGCGCTTGGCAGGGTCGCCGCTCTTGAAGATGCCCGAGCCCACGAACACCGCCTCGGCGCCGAGCTGGCGCATGAGCGCGGCGTCGGCCGGGGTGGCGATGCCGCCCGCGGAGAAGTTCGGCACGGGCATCTTGCCCGTCTCGGCGATCTCCTTGACCAGCTCAAACGGCGCGCCAAGGTTCTTGGCCTCGGTCATGAGTTGCTCGGTGCCCAGCGTGGTCAGCCGGCGCACATGGTCCAGGACGGTGCGCATGTGGCGCACGGCCTCGACCACGTTGCCGCTGCCGGCCTCGCCCTTGGTGCGGATCATTGCGGCGCCTTCGCCACAACGGCGCAGGGCTTCGCCCAGGTCACGGCAGCCGCAGACGAACGGCACGTTGAAGTCGTGCTTGTAGACGTGGTAAGTCTCGTCGGCCGGCGTGAGCACTTCGCTCTCGTCGATGTAGTCGACACCCAATGCCTGGAGGATCTGCGCCTCGGCGAAGTGGCCGATACGGCACTTGGCCATGACGGGGATGCTCACCGCGGCCATGATCGACTCGATCATGTCGGGGTCGCTCATGCGTGAAACGCCGCCTTGTGCACGGATGTCCGCGGGCACGCGCTCGAGGGCCATCACGGCCGCCGCGCCAGCGTCCTCGGCGATGCGCGCGTGCTCGGCGGTGACCACGTCCATGATCACGCCGCCGCGCAACATCTGCGCCAGGCCGACCTTCTCGCGCCAGGTATACTGCTTGCCGGGTTCTCGCTTGCCCGGAGCCAAAGCCTTGTCGCTCACCTTAGCCTCCTGACCGCTCCGCAACGCCCCCGGTCGCGGTCGAGCCGTCATCTATGACTACCTAGTATACCCCACAGTGCGGGAATCAGAGCCTGGCGGCCAACAACGGCACGCGCTGCTCCTCGGGCGCCAGCCCGCCGTGGCGGCCCAGCGAATCCGGGTCGCGGGGGCGGTCCCAGTACAAGTAGCCGCCCCGTCCGCAGAGCACCAGGTCGCCCACGCGTTGCGCCGCGCGTGGCGCATGGGGTAGGGGGCCGAACAGCCCCGACGCCAACGCCTCGCTCGAGTCCAGCACCGCGAAGGCCTCGCCCAGGTGCTCGCGGCAATAGGCCGTGGCCTCGGCCACGCAGCCCTGCCGGCAGTGCAGGTAGGCCGCGCGCGAGTCGCCCGTGGACGGCATGGCCAACAACTGCGCCAGCTCGGGATGCTCCGTCAGCCGCACCACGCGCTCGGGCCTGGCCGCCATCTGGCCGTGGTCGCTGGTCAGCAGGAACAGCGTGTCACGGGCCTCGGCCGGGGTCAGCCGGTCCAGGAAGGCGCGCTCAAAGGCCCGGCCGAGCAGGTCCAGCTCAGTTTCCAGCGCCTCGCTGCTCGGACCGTAGGCGTGTTGCAGGTCGTCGGCCACATGCCAGTAGGCCACGAACAGCCCGCGCGCGCAGGACGCCATCTGGGCCCGCAGCAAGGGCCACAGGTCGGCCAGCCCGACGAACCCGCGTGTCTCGGCCACGCCGCGCGCCTGCAAGCGGCTCAGGCCGCTCTTGGCGAAGGCGCCGTAGATGAGGTTGTGGGTAGGCACGCCCACCGCGGACAGGCGTTGTGCCACCGAGGACACGGCCAGGAACGTGTCCGGGTCGAGCCCGCCGCTCAGCAGTTGGTCGCGGCCGTGCTTCTCGAACCCGTCGGGGCAGAAGCTGATCATGTTGGCCCGCACGCCATACTCGCCCAGCCACTGCCGGTAGCCCAGCAGGCCGTGCTCCGCGGGGCTAACGCCGGTCCACAGGCTGGTCAGCGCGGCCGTCGTCGTGGACGGGAAGACCGAGGTCAGCTCGCCCAAGCGGCCGCTGGGCAGCAGTCGCGCCAAGCCGCCGCCCTCGGCCAATGCGTTGGCCAGGCTGTCATGGCCCACGGCGTCGACCACCAGCAGCACCACGCGCTGGGCGCCGGCCAGCAGGTCGTCGAGCAGGTCGGCGTCGAGGCCGGGCGTGGCGATAGCGCCGCCGAAGTGCCGCACCAGGCTGGCCGACAGGTTGGTGATGCCGCGACCATCGTAGCTGGGAGTCACGAATTCGGCGGGTAGGGTGATCATCGCGGATTGGCCTCGTGCCTGCATTGTACGGCTGGAACGACCCGACGAGGAGCGGACATGCTGGACACACGCACGAGTGCGCAGGCCCACTACTTCGACACGCTGTCGGCGCTGCTGGGCAGCGGCGTGCCGTTGTTACGCACGCTGAACATGCTGGCCGCCATCGCCCCAAGCGCCGAGTTGCAGGCCGAGAGCCGGCGGCTGGCCGCGGCGGTGAGCGGCGGCCAGCCGCTGTCGGCCGCCATGGCCGAGGCGCCGCTGGTCTTCGGCCCGCGCGCGGTGGCCTTCGTGCGCGCCGGTGAGGTGGGTGGCGTGCTCGACCGCACCACGGCCGCGCTGGCGCGTGCCCTGCGGGCTACGGATGGGCAGGCCACGGAGTCGTGGTTCGCGTACCTGCTCGGCGTGCTGCTACAGGCGCGTGTACCGTATGAGCAGGCACTGGCCAGCGCGGCCGAAGTGCTCGACGAGCCGCGCCGGGCCGCGTGCCGCGGCGCCGAGGCGGGAGGATTGGCGCGCTCGCTGCGCCAGAGCGGCGGGTTCGCGCCGCTGACGGTCGAGTTCATCGCGGTGGGCGAGGAACTGGGCCAACTCGAGCCGCTCTGCCTGCGGGCGGCCGAGCTGCTGGGGAACGGCTAGATCTCGCGCCGGCCCTCCATGGCGCGCTCGATGGTGGTGCGGTCGGCGTAGTTCAGATCGCCACCCACGGGCAAGCCCAGGGCCGGCCGGGTCAGCCGGACCGCCGCGCCGCGGCGTTGCGCCGCCTGCCGCAGCACCCGCGCCAGGTAGTTGGCGGTGGTATCGCCTTCGGGCGTGGGGTTCAGCGCCAGGATGACCTCGTCCGCGTCACCCGCCTCCACGCGCGCCAGCAGGCTGGCCACGTTCAGATCGTCGGGCCCCACGCCGTCGGCTGGCGAGATGACGCCGCCCAGCACGTGGTAGCGGCCACCGAAGCCGTCGGTACTCTCGATGGCCAGCAGATCGCGCGCGTCAGCCACCACGCAGACCAGCGACTCGTCGCGGCGCGTGTCGTCGCACAGCGCGCAGGCCTCGCCCTCGGCGAAGTAGCCGCAGCGCGGGCAGACATGCACCTGCTCCACGGCGTCGGACAGCGACTCGGAGAGCGCCAGAACGCGCTCGGGCGGCTCGCGCAACAGCCAGAGCGCCAGCCGCTGAGCCGACTTGGGGCCGACTCCGGGCAGGCGCTCGAGCTGGTCGATGAGCCGCGCCACTGGACGCGGGAAGCTGGCCACGGCTAGATGCCGAACCCGGGCGGGATGGGCAGGCCGCCGGTGATGTCTTCCATGGCGGCCTTGGCCTTCTCGTCGGCGGCGCGCAGCGCCTCCTGCACGGCGGCCAACACCGAGTCCTGCAGCAACTCCGTGTCCTCGGGGTCCAGGCCCAGCTTGGCGCCGTCGATGGTCAGGTCGAGCAGCTCCTTCACGCCGTTCACACGGCAGGTCACCAGTCCGCCCGCCGAGGCCTCCAGCGTGAGCTCGGCCAGCTCGTCCTGGATCTTGGCGGCCTTCTTCTGCGCCTGCTGCACCTGCTTCATCAGATTACCGAGGTTACCGAACACGTTCTTCTCCGTTGGTTCAAAGGTGCGAATCAGGGCTCGACGCGAGCCCCTGGAAAGACGCCCAGCGCAACGCGCGCGGCGTGGTCGAGGCTGTCCACCGTGCGTCGCTCACCGCCGCGCGGCGGCTGCGGTGGCGAGGAGTTGAGCTCGCCGCGGAACAGCACCTCGCGGCCGAGTACTTCGCCCAGTACTTCCTCAATGCGCTTCTTGTTGCCGTCCATGGTGCAGACGGCCAGGCTCTGCTCCCAGCCGCCGAAACCGAGTACCACCGTGCCGTGCTCGACGCGCTCCAGCGTGGCCCGCACCAAGTGCGCCACCAGCGGTGTGAAGCGATCTCGCACGCGTTCCATGAACCGCGGGAACCGCTCCGCCACGGCGTCATAGTCGAGCTCGTCGCTCGCGCCCAGCGGCTGCGCGGGGCGCGGCGCGGGCTGCACATCTTCCTCGGGCTCGCCCGGCGGCTCCGGCTCGTCGCGGTCGTCGACCGGCTCCGGCTCGGGTGCCGGCTCGGGCCTCGGGCGCGGCGGCGGTGCCGCCGCCCGCTCGGGCTCAGGTCGCGGCTCATGTCGTGGCGCGGCCGGCCGTGGCGGCGGCGCCGACTCGGCGCTGCGCGCCGGCTCGGCCACCGGGACCGGCGCCTGCGGCGTGATGCCCAGCACCAGTTCCAGCAGCGTGACTTCCAGCAGGATGCGCGGCTGCCCATGCCAGCGCAGCGCCTTGTCGGCGGCGGCAAAGCCTTCGACGATGGCCATCAAGCGGGGCGGATCGTAGGCGTTTGCCTGCCGCTCCAGGCGCGTGCGCACATCGGCGGGCAGCGCGCTCAGGCTCTCGGGCGAGCAGCCCAGACGGGCCAGCAGCAGCAGCCGGAAGTGAGCCTGCGCCTCGTCGACGATGAGTCGCGGGTCGCGCCCGGCGTCGAGCAGTGTGTTCAGCCAGGCCAGCGCGCCACCGGCATCGCGCGCGGCCAACACCTCGCCCAATGCGAACCGGGTGTCGGCATCGAGCGTGCCCAGCACGGTCTCGACATGGGCGGCGGTGATGGACTCGCCCGCGTAGGCCACAATCTGGTCCAGCAGGCTCAGGGCATCGCGGAGGCTGCCGTCGGCGGCCCGGGCGATGGCGTAGAGCGCTGCCTGTTCGGCGTCGAACGACTCCTCGGCGACAACTTCCTTGAGCCGCTTGACGATGTCCTCAATGCCGACTCGCCGGAAGTCGAGTCGCTGGCAGCGGCTGAGGATCGTGGCGGGGATCTTGTGCGCCTCGGTGGTCGCCAGCACGAACACGGCGTGCGCGGGCGGCTCCTCGAGGGTCTTGAGGAAGGCCTCGAAACCTTCCTTGGTGATCTGGTGCACCTCGTCGAGGATGTAGACCTTGCTTCGCCCGTCGGTGGGCGCAAACTGCACATCCTCACGCAGGCTGCGGATGTCTTCGATCTTGCGGTTGCTGGCCGCGTCGATCTCGATCACCGAAAGGCTGGAGCCGGCCGTGATGCGGCGGCAGCTGTCGCACTCGCCGCACGGCGTGGGGGTGGGGCCGTTGACGCAGTTGAGCGCCTTGGCGAGGATGCGCGCGACGGTGGTCTTGCCCACGCCACGCGGACCCGTGAAGAGGTAGGCCTGTCCGCACCGGCCGATGCGAATGGCGTTCTGAAGCGTGCGTGTGACGTGGTCCTGGCCGTGTACCTCGTCGAAACGCTGTGGTCGATACTGGCGGAAAAGGCAGACGTGCGCCATGGTCACCTGACGCGGCTATTGTGCCAGTGGCAAGGAAACGACGCAACCAGAACGACTCCGGCGCGCGGTCAAAACGCGGCGCGCCGGGTTGAAGAAGATCGTGCACCCACCGTCGAAATGCCTTGCCTCGGCGGTACCATCGTCGCTAGCTCCTGCCGGGCGGCCGGCGGCACGCGGTGACAATCCCTTATGGCTGCTGCCTTCCGGCCCTGACCAGATTCGGGCGTTCACTGTTGCGCCGGGCCCGGCGCTCAACGCCGCGCTCGTCAGTCTGTCCCTCGGTTCGACACCCCTCGGGCGGGAATTCGACCCCGCTATGGCGGATTGCGGGTACAGGGCACCGCCAGTTCCCCGTCTAGCACGATCCTGGCGGAGGAGGGGGGATTCGAACCCCCGGTGGGATTTCTCCCACACGCGATTTCCAATCGCGCTCCTTAAACCAGCTCGGTCACTCCTCCACAACACTGGCCCATCAGACCAGTGTCATACCCCCGGCCAGAATTGAACTGGCGCCTCAGGTTCCGGAGACCTGCGCTCTATCCACTGAGCTACGGGGGCAATCGGTCGCGCCGCTCACCACGGCGCAGGGCAAGATGGCCGAGCCCGGCGGCTCGATCCTGCCCGGTGAATGCCCGCGGGGGCATTCACCCAAAGCCAATCGCGTGGCGATTGGCTCAGCGGAGGAGGTGGGAGTCGAACCCACGGTGCGGGGAACCGCACACCGCTTTTCGAGAGCGGCACCATAAACCACTCGGACACTCCTCCAGGGAGTTGACATCAAACTGTCAAGGGCTTGCCCCCACCGGGAATCGAACCCAGATCTACCGCTTAGGAGGCGGCCGCTCTATCCATTGAGCTACAGGGGCCTAGCCACGGAGAGGGCGGGATTCGAACCCGCGGCAGGCTTTTGACCTGCATCCGCTTAGCAGGCGGACGCCTTCAGCCACTCGGCCACCTCTCCAAGGTACCGGCACCACTATAGCGTAAGAGCCGTTCGGCGACAAGGGGGTAGCGCGCATCACGCGCGCCGCGCAGCGCGCGTGACCTCGCGACGGCGGACCTGGGTCCGGCGCACGGTGGGCCTGAGCCTGCGTCCACTGTCCAACGTCCCACGTCCTGGCGACAAATGCCGTCTACCCCCTTGTCTCATTGGCCGCCAGGAGGCACTCTAGGGGACAGCACACCTACAGATACCGAGGTCGATTGAGGTCGGGATGCACGCAAGCTACGCGACGGTCGGCGTTTTTCTTTTGCTGGGCCTTGCCTTCGTGGGCGGGACCTTTGCCGCAAGTTGGTTGTTGCGGCCCCACCATCCACATCGCGAGAAGCTAGCCACGTATGAATGCGGCGAGCGGCCCCTGGGCAATGCCTGGGTGCAGTTCCGCGTCGTGTTCTACCTCTTCGCGCTGGTCTTTGTGGTGTTCGATGTCGAGGTCGTCTTCCTGGTGCCCTGGGCTCTGGTCTTCCGTGACGTGACGAAGGCCGGCATGGGGTGGTTCGCGCTGGGCGAGATGGTGGTCTTCCTGGCGATCCTGATGGCCGGCTGGTGGTTCGCTTACCGCCGCGGCTGCTTCGATTGGGAGTGATCGGGTGAGCGAAACCCCCACCGAGCAGGTGCAGAGTCCGAGTGCCGCAGTGGCCCAACTCGACGCGAGCCTGCGCGCGGCCTGCCCTGACGATGTGCTCGAGCTGAGCAGTCTGGGCGACTCGCCGGCCTGGACCATCGTGCCCGCGGCCATTGCCCGTGTCGGCGCGCGCCTGCGCCAGGCGGGCTACGATCACCTCGAGCTGGTCAGCACCGTCGACCGCGGCGAGCAGATCGAGATCGTCTACCTGCTCGACAGCATGCTGCATCGCACCGATCCGCGGCGGCTGGCGCTACGCTGCGTGGTGCCCCGCGAGGCAGCCTCACTACCCACTCTGTGTGGCGTGTGGCGGGCGGCCGACTGGTTCGAGCGCGAGGCCTTCGACCTGATGGGCGTGACCTTCACCGGCCACCCCGATCCCCGCCGCATTCTGCTGCCCGACCAGTGGCAAGGCCATCCGCTGCGCAAGGACTACGAGTACGACAGCGACACCATGGTGCAGGAGATCCTCGACGCCGAGCTGAACAACGACGACCTGGCCGGCACCGATGGGCACGCCGAGCACGACGGCATGGTCACCGAGGACCTGGCGGTGAACATGGGTCCTCAGCACCCGTCGACGCACGGCGTGTTGCGGCTGCGACTGCGCCTCGACGGCGAGTATGTGCGCGAGTGCGATCCCGACATCGGCTTTCTGCACCGCGCGTTTGAGAAGCTCGGCGAACTCAAGACCTTTACCAACGGCATCCCGCTGACCGACCGCTGGGACTACCTCAACGCCATGGGCAACAACATGGTGCACTGCCAGGCGGTCGAGGCGGCCATGAGCCTCGAAGTGCCCGAACGCGTCCACTGGACGCGCATGTTGGTGCTCGAACTCAACCGCGTGGCCTCGCACCTGGTGTTCATCGGCACCTACGGGCTCGACCTGGGCGCCGGCACGCCGTTCCTGTTCACCTTCCGCGACCGCGAGCGCATCCTCGACATGTTCGAGTTGCTGTGCGGCGCGCGGCTGACCTACAACTACCTGCGCATCGGCGGCGTGGCGGCCGATCTGCCGCGCAACTTCATCGCCGACCGCGTGCGTCCGTTCCTGGCCTATCTGCCCGACCGCCTGGCCGAGATCGACCAGTTGCTGACCGGCAACCAGATCTTCCTCGAACGCACCAAGGGCGTGGGCATCTGGCCCGCCGAGCTATGCGTGAGCTACGGCCTGACCGGCCCGCTGCTGCGCGCGTCGGGCGTGGCGCGCGATGTGCGGCGCGTCTATCCCTACGCGCGTTACGACCAGTGCGAGTTCGACATCCCCGTCGGCGAGAACGGCGACTGCTACGACCGCTACATTGTGCGGGTGGCCGAGATCCGGCAGAGCCTGCGTCTGCTGGACCAGATCTGCGCCTGGTTCGAGGCCAACGAGGAGACCACCCGCGGGCAGATCAGCGCCAAGGTGCCGCGCGTCATCAAGCCGCCGGCGGGCGAGGTCTACACCTGCGTCGAGACGCCGCGCGGCGAACTCGGGCTGCACCTGGTGTGCGACGGCGGCGAGAACCCGTACCGCTACAAGATCCGGCGGCCGTCGTTTGTGAATCTGGGCCTGTTCGGCGAGGTGGCGCGCGACCAGAAGGTGGCCGACCTGATCGCCATCCTGGGCACGACGGACATCGTCATGGGCGAGGTGGACGGCTGATATGGCGACACTGCAACCCGAGTTGAAAGCGAATGGCCGCATCAGCTTCGGCTCGCTGCTGGGTCTGGCCGTGGGGCTGCTGGTGCTGGTCGCGGCGGTCGGTTTCGGTCTACACGTCCTGCAGGCTATCCCGAGCAGCGAGTGGTGGCGCCAAGGGCCCAGCCTGACCAACCTCGTGAGGCTCTACCTGGTGGAGTGGCCCGCGTCCTGGCACGGCGGCGACTGGGGCGTGTGGAACTTCCTGCGGCCGGGCCGCGGAGCGGTGCCGGTGATCACCGCGATCCTGTCGTGGACCATTGTCATCTTCGGCTTCATGCTGCCCATGGTGACCTACCAGATCTACGCGCTGCGCAAGATCCTGGGCTTCATGCAGGCGCGCGTCGGCCCCACCCAGGTCGGTCCGCTGGGCCTGCTGCAAACGCCGTGCGACGTGCTCAAGCTGCTGACCAAAGAGGACGTCATCCCGACCAAGGCCGACCGCTGGGTGTTCTTCGCCGCGCCGTTCATGGTGCTGGTGCCGGCCTCGATGGCCTATCTGGTCATCCCGTTTGGCAACCAGAAGATCGTCGACGGCGCCGTGCGCTACAGCCTGGTCTGCGGCGACCTCAACATCGGCGTGCTGTACCTGTCGGCCATCAGTTCGGTGGCGGTGATCGGCATCATCTCGGCGGGCTGGGCCAGCAACAACAAGTACTCGCTGCTGGGCGCCATGCGCAGCGCGGCGCAGTTGGTCACCTACGAAGTGCCACTGAGCCTGGCGCTGCTGGCACCGGTGGTGTGGGCCGGCACGCTGAACCTGTCGCAGTTCGCCGCCGACCAGGGCTCGGTCTGGGGCTGGTACTGCTGGCCGAACTTGTTGACGATTCCCATCTTCGTGGTGTCCGCCCTGGCCGAGTTGGGCCACACGCCGTTCGACCTGGCCGAGGCCGAGTCCGAGTTGGTGGCGGGCTACAACGTCGAGTACTCGGGCATGAAGTTCGCCATGTTCTTCCTGGCTGAGTTCTCCAATGCCTTCATCCTCTCCGCAGTGGCGGTGACGCTGCTGTTCGGCGGCTGGCAGTCGCCGTTCCCCGAGAGCTGGGGGCCGCTGGGCTGGGATGCGGGCATCTTCGGCATGTTCTGGTTCTTCGCCAAGACCCTGGCCATGATCTTCGGTCTGTTCTGGGTGCGCGCCACGCTGCCGCGCATGCGGATCGACCAACTCATGGGCCTGGGCTGGAAGTTCATGATCCCGCTGGGGCTGGCCAATCTGCTGTTGGTGGCGGTCCTGCGGGTGTTGGTGGGGTAGAGGGTCGGCCCATGGCTTCTTTCTGGGATAGGCTGACGAATACGCCGCGAAGCATCGCTAAAGGCCTGCGCGTGACGCTGGCGGCGCTGCGACGCACCAAGGCGACGGTCCGCTACCCCGAGCAACTCCCCACGCCGTCCGGTCGGAGCGAGGGCACCACCGATCCCAACGACGCCTTTGCCCGGCCCTATGAGATTGCCCCGCGGTACCGTGGCCTGCACGGTCTGACACGCAATCCCGAGACCGGCGATGTCAACTGCATCGGCTGCATGGCCTGCTCCAACGTCTGTCCCGACCACCTCATCTCCATGGACCTGGAGAAGCGCGACGGTCATAGCGGACGGTATCCGGTCAGCTTCACGGTCAACATCGGCCCGTGCTGCTTCTGCGGTCTGTGCAGCGAGGTCTGCCCCACGCCGTTCCGCGCCATCGTCATGACCGACCTCTACGAGTGGGCCAGCTATGAGCGCTTCGGCACGAACCTGGCGCTGACCAAGGAAGACCTGCTGCGCAACGGCGACTACGAGGTGGCGCGCCGCGCCGCGGGCCGCACCTTCACCGACGACGGCGATATCGCCAGCATCCTCCCCGAGGAGGAAGGCAACCCTTACTTCCAGTTCGCGGCCGAATCCGGCAAGGGCAAGAAGAAGCCCGCCGCCGAGGCCAAGCCAGCGGTGGCCAAGCCGGCCGAGGCGACGCCGGCAGCAGAGCGCGTTGATGTGGCCAGTGCCGCCGTGGCTCAAGCAGAGCCGCCCAAGGCGGCCGAGCCCGCGCCGGCCAAGGTCGAACTGGGGCCGGAGGAGCTACGCGCACGGCTGGTCGAGCTGTTGGCCAGTGGGGGCGTGGCGGTGCCGGAACCGCCCGAGGACGTGACCCTCGAGGCGCTCGAGGCCATTGAGGACCGCAAGCAGCGCAGCCTGGCCAAGGTGGCGCGGCGGCGGCTGCGAGCAGCGTTGGGGTTGGGCGAATGAGCCAACGAAAGGGCGAGCGCTGATGGCGGGTCACGGACCGGGACCGGTGTTCTGGCTGCTGGCGGCGGTTTTGATTGCCAGCGCGCTGGGCGTGGTCACGCTGCGCAACATGGTGCACTCGGCGCTGTGTCTGGCGGTGACGCTGCTCATGGCTGGCGGGCTCTACCTCAACATGGGGGCCGACCTGCTGGCCGGTTTCCAGGTGCTCATCTACGTGGGTGCCGTGGTCACGCTGGTGCTGGTGGCGATCATGCTCATCGCCAAGATCGCCGACCGCGACCTGTCGCAGACACAAGCGCGCGGCGGCTGGGCCGCGGCGGTGTCCATCATCGTCTGGCTGCTGCTGAGTTGGGTTCTGGCGCACGGCACCTGGACGCCCAACGCCGCGCTCACCGAGGGTGGGGCCGACGCCGCGCGGCAAGCCAAGGCGCTGTCGTTGGCGCTGCTCGACCCGTACCTGCTGCCGTTCGAAGTGGCCAGCCTGTTGCTGCTCGTGGCGCTCATGGGCGCCGTGGTGCTGGCGCAGCACACCGCCCTGGCCGAGCGCAGCGATATCAAGGCGGCGCTGAAAGAGGGAGAGCAACGCGATGCCTAGCGGAGCCGAACCCTATCTGTTCCTGTCGGCGGCGCTGTTCGCTATCGGCCTCTATGGCGTGTTCACGCGCAAGAACGCCGTGGGCGTGCTGATGAGCCTGGAACTGCTGCTCAACGCGGTGAACATCAACCTGGTGGCCTTCTCGCGCACGGTGGACCGTGGCGTGGATCTGGTCCGCCTGGGCGGCACCGAGGTGGGCGGCGTAGCGCTGGGCGTCAGTGGCCAGGTGTTGGCCATCATGGTCATCAGCGTGGCCGCGGCCGAGGCGGCGGTGGGCCTGGCCATCGTCATCAGCATCTATCGCACGTTCCGGCACATCACGGTGGACGATCTGGACCTGCTGCGCTGGTAAGGAGACACGGCCGACATGGCAGTCGAGCAGATGGCGCAACATTACGGCTGGCTCATCCCGCTGATCCCGGCGCTGCCCGCGCTGGCCGCGGTGATCGGCCTGGTCTGCGGCGGGCTGTTCCTGCACCGTCGCACGCCGGTGCTGACCATTGGCGCCATGGCCGTCTCCACGCTCATCGCGTGGTTCGCCGTGTTCCTGCCGGTGGTTGGTTCGTGGTGGTCCGGTGGCGGTGAGCACGCCTTCTCGTGGAGCCACAGCTGGCGCTTCTTCCAGGCCGGCGGGCAGTGGGTGAGCATCGGGGTAGTTGTCGACCACCTGACCGCCGCCATGCTGGCCATGGTCACGCTGCTGGTGCTGCTGATCGAGATCTACGCCGTCGGCTACATGGCGTCGGACGAGCTGTTCTCGCGGTTCCACGCCGAGGTCAGTCTGTTCGCCGCCGGCATGCTGGGGCTCGTCGTCGCCAACAACTACCTCACGCTGCTGGTTTCGTGGGAGATCATGGGGCTCTGCTCCTACCTGCTGATCGGCTTCTGGTACTTCAAGGACAGCGCCCGGAAGGCGGCCAAGAAGGCCTTCATCGTCACCCGGCTGGGCGACCTGGGCATGCTGGTCGGCATCATCATCGCCTTCTGGGGTAGCGGCTCGTTCGAGTTCGACACCATCTTCACCTGGGCCAAGTCGGCGCCGGCCGTGCTGGTCGTGCTGACGGCTCTGGGGCTGTTCTGCGGCAGCGTCGGCAAATCGGCGCAGTTCCCGCTGCATGTCTGGCTGCCGGACGCCATGGAGGGCCCGACGCCCGTCTCCGCGCTGATCCACGCGGCCACCATGGTCTCCGCCGGCGTGTATCTCGTGGCGCGCAGCTATCCGCTGTTCTACGGCATGGACGGTCACCTGGAGGCGGAGATCCTCGGCTTCGTGGTGGCGCCGTTGAAGGTCGTGGCCTGGATCGGCGGGTTCACCGCGCTGTTCGCCGCCACCATCGCCGTGGTGCAGAGCGACATCAAGAAGGTGCTGGCCTACTCGACGGTCAGCCAGCTCGGGTACATGTTCCTCGGGCTGGGCGTCGGCGGCTACACGGCCGCTTGCTTCCACCTGCTCACGCATGCCTTCTTCAAGGCTCTGCTGTTCCTTGGCTCCGGCTCGGTCATCCACGCCGTCGAGCACGCCATGCACCATGAGCATGTCCATGAGGACCCGCAGAACATGGCCAACATGGGCGGCCTGGCCAAGAAGATGCCGCGCACCTACTGGACATTCCTCATCGGCACGCTGGCGCTGGCGGGCATCTTCCCGTTTTCCGGCTTCTTCAGCAAGGACGAGATCGTCCTGGAGGTGCTGTTCGGCGCGCACCGCAACCCGACGCTCGGCGCCATGGCGCTCGTGGCCGCCTTCCTCACCGCGTTCTACATGTCGCGGCTCATGTTCCTGACCTTCTACGGCACGCCGCGGCTGCCCCAGGTCTGGGAGCACACCGAGGACTCGCCCAAGACCATGACCACGCCGCTGCTGGTCATCGCGGTGTTCGCCGCCCTGGCCGGTCTGCCGGCGCTGCCGGCGCTGCTGAGCGCGATGGGCATCGGCGCGGGGCACAACCTGTTCCACGGCTTCATCAACCTGGGCGCCCTGGCCGGCTACGGCGTGACCGAAGCGCCGCCGCTGCCGGTGAACCTGGGGCTGGCCGGGCTGGCGACGCTGCTGGCCGTGTCTGGCATCGGGCTGGGCTGGGTGCTGTACGGCACGCGCGTGGGCGCGGCGGTGCGCGACACGGCGCACCGCACGGCGGCCATCGAGCGCGTGCTGGACGTGCCGCGTCGCCTGTACTACATGAACGAGTTGCTGTACGGCCTGTTGGTCACGCCGATGTTCTGGGCCGTGCGGCTGTGCAACGAGATCGACCGACGGGTCATCGACATGACGGTGAACCTGGTCGGTTGGCTGAGTGTGGCGCTGTCGACCGTCGGCCGCTGGTTCGACCAGAACGTGGTGGACCTGCTGGTCAATGTGGTCGGCGCGGGCTCCAAGGGCACCGCCGAGATAGGCAAGTTCCTACAGACCGGCCGTGTGCAGAACTACGCCATGATCGGCGTGGCCGGCCTGGTGATTGTGATGATGGTGGTGCTCAAGCTGCTGGGCGGCGCGTAGGCCCCCGAGGAACCGTCGATGAACCTGTTCAGTGTCGGGCTGATGACCTTCCTGCCGTTGGTGGGCGCATTGGTGATCTGCGGCATACCGAGCCGCGACGAGCGCAGCATCAAGGGCGTGGCCATGGTCACGACCGTGCTGACGCTGATCCTGTCGATCGGCGTGGCGGTGCGCTTTGGCCAGTTGCCCTCCGACCAGCAGCGCCTGGACTATGTGCCGGCCTCGGTGGTCAGCCCCGGCGACACGCCCAAGGCCATGGTCGAGCGCGGCCTGCATCCGTTCCAGCCGGCGCTGGGCGAGCGGCGCGCGTGGATCCCGCAGGCCGGCATCCACTACGAGGTCGGCGTCGACGGCTTGAGCTTGCCGCTCATCCTGCTGTCCACGATCCTCATGGTGCTGGTGGTCATCTACTCGGGACCGGTCGTCAAGGACCGCATCAAGTGGTACTACGCGTTCTTCTTGCTGCTCGAGACCGCCATGCTGGGCGTTTTCGTCAGCCTCGACCTGTTCCTGTTCTACCTCTTCTTCGAGGTGGGGCTGGTGCCGATGTACTTCCTCATTGGCATCTGGGGCGGTCCACGGCGTGAGTACGCGGCCATCAAGTTCTTCCTGTACACGCTGGTCGGCTCGCTGGCCATGCTGCTCGCGCTGCTGGCCGTCTATTTCTACTCGGGTGGCGATGGCCGGGTCGGCACGTTCAGTCTGCTGGAGTTGATGTACCTGCAGCCCTCGGCACGGATGGCTGGTTCGTTGCCCTCGCTCTGCTTCTGGGGCATCTTCCTCGGGTTCGCCATCAAGACGCCGATGTTCCCGTTCCACACGTGGCTGCCCGACGCCCATGTCGAGGCGCCCACGGCAGGCTCGGTCATCCTGGCAGGCGTGCTGCTGAAGCTGGGCACCTACGGGTTCCTGCGCGTGCTCATGCCACTGCTGCCCGACCAGTGCCAGATCTTTGGCGTCTACGTCGTGGCGCTGGCCGCGATCGCCATCGTCTATGGCGCGCTGGTGGCCATGGCCCAGACCGACATGAAGAAGCTGGTCGCCTACTCGTCGGTCAACCATATGGGCTACGTGATGCTCGGGCTGGGCGCGGCGATGATGTACCTGAACGCGGTGCCCGGCAATCCGGCGCTGGCCAGGGCTTCGGCCATGGCGGTCAATGGCGCCGTCCTGCAGATGATCTGCCACGGCATCATCACCAGCGGCCTGTTCTTCATGGTGGGCATCATCTATGAGCAGACGCACACCCGCATGATCGGCGACTACGGCGGCCTGATGAAGGTCATGCCCCGCTACTCAGGCGTGTTCATCGTCATGGCCATGGCCAGCTTGGGCCTGCCGGCGCTGGCCGGGTTCGTGGCGGAGTTCCACGTCTTCATCGGCTGCCTCAATACCGGTCTGTCGGCGGCGGCCGCCGGGCTCGAGGGCGCGCGCACGCTGATCCTGCTGACCGCCTTCTCCCTCCTGGGCGTGGTGCTCACGGCGGCCTACTTCCTGTGGCTCATGCAGCGCATCCTGCTGGGTGAGGTGAAGGAAGGCATGTTGGAAAAGGCGCACGGTCATCTGCGCGACTTCAGTGCCTCGGAATACGCCACGATGGTGCCGCTGGTCATCGCCACGGTGCTGATCGGCATCATCCCCGGGCAGATTGTGCTCAACCTTATCGACCGCTTTGACACCGGACTGCTGATGCAACTGGGTCGGATGCTGGGAGGCTAGCCGTGAGCGGGTTCCCCTGGGGCCAGTTGTCGTGCGAACTGTGGTTGGGCCTGCTGGGTCTGGCCATGCTCTCGGCCGACCTCCTCATTCGCGACCGCACCAAGGCGCACTACGTGGGCTACCTCGGTCTGGTCGGCCTGATGATCGGGCTGGTGCCGGCGGCCGGCAGTTGCTCGCCCGATGGCGTGTCGCCGTTGTTGTTCGGCGGCAGCTATGCCGTCGACCGCTTCCAGATCTTCTTCCGGCTGTTCGCGATCATTCAGTCGATTCTGATCATCGTGCTCAGCTTCGACTACCTGGAGCATATCCGGCTCGATCGCGGCGTCTACTTCACGCTGATCGTCTTCGGCACGCTGGCCATGGTGCTGCTCACGGGCAGTCGTGATCTGGTCATGATCTACCTGGTCATCGAGTTCCTGTCGATCACCAGCTACCTGTTGGCCGGCTTCCTGCTGGGCAGCGACAAGCCCGCCATGGGCGAGATCAAGCGCTCGCTCGAAGCCAGCCTTAAGTACCTGATCTACGGCGCCGTGTCGTCGGCGGTGATGGTCTACGGCTTCTCCCTGATGTACGGCATGGCCGGCTCCACCTCGCTCGAGGCCATCGGCCGCGCCTACGCGGCGCCGGGCACCGAGCTGGTCAAGCTGACCGCGCTGATCATGGCGCTGGCTGGCTTCACCTACAAGATCAGCGCCGTGCCGTTCCACCAGTGGGCGCCCGACGTCTACCAGGGCGCGCCGACGCCGGTCTCGGCGTTCCTGGCCGTGGGCTCCAAGGGCGCCGCCATCGCCGTGATGGTGCGCTTCTTGACCCTGGCCACCGGCTCGTTTGCCGACCACTGGCAGATGGTGCTGGCCTTGGTGGCGGTATGCACCATGTTCGTGGGCAATCTGCTGGCGCTGCTGCAGAGCAACCTAAAGCGCCTGCTGGCCTACTCGGGCGTGGCGCACGCGGGCTATCTGCTGGTGGGCCTGGTGGCCAACGACGAGGGCAACCGCGGTGTGCAGGCCATGCTGCTGTACCTGATGGTCTACCTGCTGATGACCATTGGCGCGTTTGCCGTCGTGGTCTGGCACCAGCGGCGCACGGGCAGCGAGGATATCGAGGCCATGGCCGGCCTGGCGCGGTCGCAACCGCTCATGGCGGTGACCATGACGGTGCTGCTGCTGTCGCTCACCGGCATCCCGCCGACGGCCGGGTTCATCGGCAAGCTGCATCTGCTGTTGCTGACGGTGAACGTGAAGTTCGCCTGGCTCGGCGTGATGATCATCGTCAACAGCGCGATCTCGCTGTACTACTACTGGAACATCGTGCGCGTGATGTGGTTGCTGCCGCCGTCGGATGAGCCGCTGCCCAGGCGGCGCGAGGCGCAGTGGGCGGCGGGCGTGGCCTACATCTGCGGGCTGCTGACGCTGCTCGCGGGCCTGCAGTTCGGCCCGTTGCGCGATCTGGCCGATGCGCCGCTCGATACCGCGGTCAACAACGCGGCCGCCAGGTAGAGCCGGGCCAACAGACTAGGCTAGATGCGGCGCTTCTTGCCGGTCATCCACTTATAGACCAGGTAGCCGATGCCGGCCACGATGGCCACGCCGACCAACGAGCGCAGCACACCCATGACCGCCGCGAACAGCCAGAGGGCGATCAGCGGGACGACCTTGATGGCCACGATGACGGCCAGAATGCCAACGATGACCTGACCCACGGTCACGCCGCCGGACGACTTGGTGGCCGGCGCGCTGGTGCGCACCTCGCTGCGCAGGTCGGTATCGTATTCGCGCAGCATGGCTTCGCGCTCATCGCGGTCTTGGCTCAAGCGACCCATGGCACTCTCCTAACGAGCCTGTTCGACGCAGGTCAAGGCAGGCCTGCCTCAATCAGGGTGCGGCTCCAACCCTCGAACGTTACGTCGGTCAGCATTCGTTCCAGTTCCGCCGGCACGAACCAGCCGGCGGCCTCCAGGCGGTCGGTCTCGCGGATATGGCAGTCGGCGCAGTGTGCTGTCGCGATATCCACGCGCACCACCAGCCCCATATGCACCCGGTCCACGGGTGTCTCGTCCAGCGCCAGGAAGCCGTGCACGCTCAGGCGGCCCAGTTCCGGTACGTCGGGCAGGTCGAGTTCCTCGGCCAACTCGCGCTGCAGGCCTTCGGCGATGAGGTTCGGCGCGAGCACCCCATGACCATAATGCAGGCCGGTATGCACGCGTTCATCGTTGATATGGCCGCCGACGCCCAGCGAGTAGCGGTCGAACAGCCGCGCCTCGCCACCGGTGGGCAGGCGGCGATAGGCGAAGTACGCGCCATCGGAGTTGCGCAGCAGCAGATACGGGATGATCTGCCGCAGCGACTCGTCGGTCTCCACCTGGCTGCGCGGCGCGAACCGGCCAGCGGCGTTGAGGCGCGCGGCCAGCGTCTGGTCGGCCTGGGGGCCATCGCTCCAGAAGCTGCGCCCGCGCGAGGCTTCGTCCACCAGTTCCGCCGGCACCACCAGCACTCGCTCGCTCACGCCAACACTCCCGGCTCGAAGAACTCGATCTGTGCGACATCGCCCCGCGCCACGGCACCCACGCCCACGGGGATCACGCCATAGGCGTTGGCCCCGAGCATCGTGGTCAGCCGGCCGCTGGACTGATTGCCCGTGTGTCTCGCCAGCAAGGAGCCTGACTCGTCGGGCTCGGCCACCACGCGTACATACTCGGCGCGCTTGGCATCGCTCGGCACGGCCTCGGCCCAGACGCCGGTCACCACGCGGCGGCCGCCGAGCCGCCCGAGCATGGCGTCCAACGCGGGCCGCACGAACAGGTCGATGGTCACCAACGCCGATACTGGGTTGCCCGGCAGGCCGAAGAACACGGCCGGGCCCAGCGAGCCGAACAGCAGTGGCTTGCCCGGCTTGACGGCGACGCGCCAGAACTCGACACGGCCCAGCCGGTCGATCGCCGGTCGCACCGCGTCGGCCTCGCCCATGGATACGCCGCCCACGGTGAGCACCACGTCGAAGCCCTGCAGCGTGGACAGCACGCCGGCCAATTCACCAGCCGAGTCCGCCACATGGCACGTAAAGGCCACGTCGGCGCCAGCCTGTTCGAGCACCAGTGGCAAGCCCAGCAGATTGCTGTCGCGCACCTGGCCCGGCCCAGGCTGCTGGTCGTGGGGCACCACCTCGTCGCCGGTGGTGATGAGCGCGACGCGCGGGCGACAGGCGACCGTGGCCGAAGTGCGGCCGAGGGCGGCCAGCAACATGAGGTCCGCGGCGTGGAGCACGGCGCCCTGGGTCAGCACCGGCGCGTCACGGTGCAGGTCGCAGCCGCGCAGCCTGCGGTTGGCACCGACCGCTGGCTGGCCTACAAACATCACCTGCCCCGTCTCGTCGTGGGCGGTGCACTCCACCGGCACGACGGCATCGGCGCCGACGGGCAGCGGTGCGCCGGTGCCGATACGCGCCACGCGGCCCGGTGGCAGCGGCGCCACGTCGGCTTGCCCGGCGCTGATGGTGACCTCGCAGGGCAACGTGGTGGGCACTTCGGGCGAGGCGCCGGCCAGGTCTATGCTGTGCACGGCGTAGCCGTCGACCGCGCTGTTGTCGAAGGCTGGCAGGTCCTCCGCGCTGGCCACATCGGCTGCCAGCGTGCGACCCAAGGCATGGGCCAGCGGCACCTCTTCACAGCCGAGACGCGCAGTGCGAGCCCGAATCAGCTCGATCGCGTCAGCAACATGCAGCATGGCGTCAGCCTCCACCGACCAACGACTGCTTGACTTCGTCGAACTCTTCCTCGATGGCGCTCATGCGCTCCTGGACATACTCCATGGTGGTCTCGCCCAGGTCGTCGCCCAGCACCTGCGCCACGACCAGATTGCCCAGACTGCGGTCGAAAGTCTGGGTGATCTCCTGCAGGCCGGCGCACTGCTCGGAGAAGCGCTGGCGCAGACGGATCTGGTCGTCATCGCTGATGCGATGGCTCATTGTCTCGAGGATGTTGCGGATAGCGCCGGTGCGCTCGGCCAGGTCGAGGAAGTCCATGACATGCTCGCGCGCCTGGGCGAGCTGGACCTGGCCCAAATCGACCTTGTCGTCGTCGCGCACATGCTGCTTGAACTCGATGTAGGTGCCGAGGAAGCGCTCGATGTACTGGCTGATGGGCGCGGGCACATGCTTGAGCCGGGCCAGACGGTCCCAGATCTCCAACTCCAGCGGCGCCAGCCGGTTGAGCAGGGCCATGAGCAGCGTGTGGCGCAGACCCTCGTAGGTGCGTCGGCGCGTGGCGAACCCGACGGCGGCCAGACCAGTCCACATGCCCAGCCAGATGCTCGACCACACATGGCCGAAGACCGGCGCGGTGATCAGCATGGTGAAGGCGGCGAGCCCGACGCTCAGCGACATGAGCCGCTGCGCCGCGTCTTCGGACTCGATGAGCGCCTCGGCGTAGTGCCGGCGCATCTGTGCTACGTCCAGCTCGATTGTGCCGGGCCCCGCGGGCGCCTCTGTTGCCATGCTCACCTTACCGTCGCTCGCCATCATGGTACCACGGGGTGCTATAGCGCGGGCTCGTCCGAGAGCGTCGCCGGCGTTGCACCGGCCACGACCTGGGGCCACCAGCGCGCGCCATCGGGCTCGCTGGCCACGACCAGCCCCGCCTCGACCGGGCGCCGCTCGGCGGGTCGCGCCGCGCGGCAACCGACGGTGGCCAGCGCGGCGTCGTTCTCGGCGCCGCCACGGCCGCGATAGAGGACCAGTAGGGCCACGCAGCGTCGCGCGTCGAGCCAGGCCAGCGCCACGGCCAGCGCACCTACCACTAGTATGGCGCTCACCACGCCAAGCGGCCCGACTCCGTCGCGCAGGCCGCGGCTCACCAGGCTCACGGCCAGCAGTGCCAGGGGCCAGACGCAGCCCACGCGACCGATGTCGGCCAAACAACCGAGCTGCGCCATGGGGCCGCGCGCCGCCAGGCCGAAGGCGCTTCCGGTGGCCAGCGCCGTCAGCAGGTCCTGGTCCTCGGCCACCATGGCCGCCGGTTGCACGGTCGTGGCGCGGCGCCAGAAGAGATGCAAGGTGACCACAGCGGCGAACGCGGGTACCCACAGCAGATGGCCCGGCTGGCTCAGGCGGGTCAGCGTGAGCAACGCGGCCAGCAGCAGCACCAGCGACACGACCAGCGCCAGCACACGCCGTGCGACCATCGACGGCGCCCAGGCGGCGATGCCGCGACACCAATCGTCGAACCCGGCGCTGCCGTCGCGCAGTTGGCGGTCGGCCGCGGCCAGGAGACCCGCGCGCCAGGTTGCTTGCAGCAGCATCCACGGCAGCGCCACGCCGACCAGCGCGGCGGCGAACCGTTGGCGTTCTACCTCGGTCAGCCGCACCGCGTGCCCGGCGGCCACCTGGCCGGGTGCGAACAGACTGCCCAGCGTGAGTAGCGGCGAGACGACCAGCACGCCGAGCGCGATGGCCACGGCGGCAATGGCCACGGCCATGAGCGGCGCCTGCACCAGCAGCAGCGGCAGCAGCAGGCTGCGCGCGCGTAGCGCGCGGCCGGCCCGTTGCCAGGCGCCGCCGGCACCGAGGGTCAGAGCCACTGGGCCTCCTCCTCGGCGATCTGGCGCCCCAGTCGATTGCAGTCCAGGGCGGCGCAGCAGTGGTAGACGAAGAAGACGATCGCTCCCAGCCAGAACGCCGCCGTGGGATGCGGCGCGGCCATGCGCCCGCCGCGGCCGGACGCGGCCAAGCCAAACCCGCAGGCCCACCACAGCAGGCCCAGCAGCAGCTCGCCGAGCATGAAACCGCCGCCGCGACCGAAATCCAGCAGGCGCATCTGGCCCAGGCCCGGCAGACAGAACGAGAAGATGGCGGCCACGTGAGCGCGCTTCTCGAGGTCCCGCTTGAGCTGCGTCTGCGCCATGATGGCCTCGGGTGTGAGGGACTCGACGCGCTTGAGTTCGACGGTGGCCTGGCCCAGGCCGATCTCGGCGTTCTTGCGACCGGGCTCGATGGCCAGCGCACGGCCGAAGCAGTCCAGCGCCGCCTGCCACTCGCCGACATCGAGGTTGAGCAGGCCCATCATCTCGAACACCGGCGCCGATTCGGGCGCCAGTGTCAGGGCATCGTCGACGCAGCGCCAAGCCGCCGCGCTGTCGCCCTTGCGGCGATGCCGGCTGGCCATGAGCAGTGCCTGGTCGAGTGCCTCTTGCCTAGGGTTCGAGTTCATAGCAGTCTCGCGTGGGCAGACCCGCGCGTGCCCGCAAGGCGCGGTCCGCCTCGGTCAGGCTGCGCATGTCACCTATGTCGTACCACAAGCCGTCGAACTCAAACGCATGGACCGGCACTTGCCGGTGCAACCAGGCGATGAAGTGGCCCGGCGCGTCCTTGTTGTTGCCTTCGGCCAGGTACTCGCGCACTCGCGGCACGTCGACCCGGCTGAACAGATAGCAGCAGATGCCGATGAGATCGGTGGTCGGCGCTTCGGGCTTCTCGGCGAAGGCGGTGACCAGGTGGTTGTCATCGACCTCCACGGTCGAGTACTGGGGGATCAGCGAGGCGTCGGCGAAATGGTAGGTGACGATGCTCGTGCCGTGTTCGAGCTGGAAGGCGCGCAGCGCTCTCATGTCGAAGTCGAACAGGTTGTCGCCGGCCACCAGCAGCAGGTCGTCGTCGATCGCGGCCTGGTCGATCACCCACTCGGCATCGCCGATGGCGCCGCGCCGGTCGGCGTTGTCGAAGGTGCCGTCGTTGTAGACCGACACCGGTATGCGGTCCGACCAAGTCTCGGCCCAGCGCTGGAAGTCGAGGTAGAAGCGATCGTTGGCCACGACATGCAGGCGAGTAAGCCCGTCGAGGGTCAGGATGCGCTCGGTGATATGGTCGATGAGCGCGCGCCCGCCTATGGGCAGCAAGGGCTTGGCGCATGTCTGCGTCAAGGGATAGAGCCTTGTGGCATAGCCTGCCGCCAGGATCAGTGCCTGCATGTGTCCTCCTCGCTAGCTAACGAACCCGCGGCGCGCCCGGCTGCGTGTTGACCACGGCGCTCGCGCCCACCCAGCCCCGGCGCGCTTGAGTCACGCCCAGGTGCATGTTACCCAACTGCGCCGTGCTATGCGCGTCGGTGTTGACCGCCAGCGCCACGCCCCGGCGCACCGCCAGACGCGCCGTCAGGTCGTCCACGTCGAGGCGCTCGGGCGCACTGTTGAGCTCCAGCGCCACGCCGTGCGCCAGGCACGCGGCGATGACCGCCTCGGCGTCGTACTCGTAGCCCTCACGGCGGCCCAGCAGCCGGCCCGACGGATGGCCCACGATGTGCACCACGCCGCTGCTGACAGCGCGGATCAGTCGCTCGGTCATCTGCTCGCGTCCCTGGCTCATGGCCGAGTGCACCGAGGCTACCACGATATCCAGCTCGGCCAGGGCGTCGAGCGCCAGGTCGAGGCTGCCGTCCGAGAGGATATCGACCTCGACACCGGCCAGCAGGTGCACCTCCGGCACCTCCTGCTGGACGCGGCGGATCTCCTCGCGTTGCGCCCGCAGCCGCTCCTCATCCAGTCCCTTGGCGATGGTCAGCGCCTTGCTATGGTCGGTGATGGCCAGGTAGTCGTAGCCCAGGTCGCGTGCCGCGGCGGCCATCTCGGCGACGGTGGCCATGCCGTCGCTCCAGCGCGTGTGGCAGTGCAGGTCGCCGCGAATATCGCCCAGCTCGAGCAGGTCGGGCAGGGGGCCGGCAAGCTCGCCGCGGTCCTCGCGCAGTTCCGGCGGGATCCAGGGCAGGCCCAGCGCCGCGTAGACGCCGGCCTCGTCGGCGCCGGCGACCACCTCATCGGTGTCCAGGCGGCGCACGCCGTACTCGTTGACGGTCAGGCCCAGGTCGCGGGCGCGTGACCGCACGGCGACGTTGTGCGCCTGGCTGCCGGTGAAGTACTGCTGCGCGGCACCCCACGACTCGCGCGGCACCACGCGCAGGTCGGCGTTGAGCCCGCTGGTCAGCCGCACGGTGGCCTTGGTGGAGCCGGCCAGTTGCACCTCCGCCACGGATTCGTGCGCACAGAAGGCTGCGATGGCGGGCCCGGAATCCTCGGCGCAGACGAGCAGGTCGAGGTCCTTGGTAGTGTCTCGCCCGCGGCGCAGACTGCCGGCCAGGCAGGCTTCCTGAACACCGTCCGCGGCGCGCACGGCGGCCAGCAGCGGCTCCGCCTGCATCAGCGCCACGATGCGCGGCACCCGCTCGCGGCCCGCGCGCCACAGGGCGATATTGGCCAGCAGGTTCTCTTCGGTCTTCGCGCCGAAGCCCTTCAGCGGTCGCAGGCGGCCCTCACGAGCCGCCTGCTCGACGGCGTCGATGGTCTCGAGGCCCAACTCCTGCCACAGCCGCCGCGCTGTCTTGGGGCCGAGGTCGGGCACCTGCAGCATCTCCACCAGCCCGGCGGGGATCTCGCCAAGCAACTGCGCCTGTAGGGCGCAACTGCCGGTGGTCAGGATTTCGGCGATGGTGGCCGCCAACGACTTGCCGATGCCCGGCAGCGTGGCCGGGTCGACGCGGTTGAGGTCTTCGGACAGCCCGCGCAGCGTGTTCACCGCGCGCTGATAGCTGCGTACGCGGAACTCGTCGGCGCCCTGGAGCAACAGCAGATCGCAGACGTTGCCTAGCGCCCGGATGACATCCTTGTTGGTCATGGTTCCGACAGTATGCCACCGTCGGTCGGGGATCTCACAGCGGATCGCCCGCGGCTGGCCAGCCCGACTCGTCGAAGGTCAGCGGACAGATGCCGAGCTTGGCGCGCCCGCGGTCCGTCGCGTCGTAGTAGTGGTGGACCAGCCACCAGCGGTCACCATCGGCCAACACGGCGTTGTGGCCCGGCCCGACACGCGTGCCGGCGCCGGCCAGCACCAACGTGCCGCCGCCGTCCAGCATCGGCCGTCCCGCACGGTCGACATAGGGGCCGGTGGCCTGTGCACTGCGGCCGACCATGATGCGGTAGGTGCTGTCGACGCCCTGGCAGCACAGGTCGAACGACACGAACAGGTAGTAGAACGCGCCGCGCCGGACGATGAACGGCGCTTCGACGGCGCCGGCGGCGTCGGGCCGGCGGGCCAGACTGAGCAGATCTGGCGCGGCGGGGTCGGCCAGCCCGGTTGCGGCATCGAGGCGACGCAGCTTGATGCCTGTCCAGAACGATCCGTAGGCCAGCCAGTGACGCTGCTGCTCGTCGATGATCAGGTTGGGGTCGATGGCATTGTGGTCGTCGCCACGCCGCGATTCGGTCACCAGGCCACGGTCTTCCCAGCGGTAGGCCGGGTCGGCCGGGTCGAGCGCCCGGTTGACCGCCAGGCCGATGCACGAGCGGTTGGAGCCGAAGGTGGAGACGGAGTAGTAGAGGCGGTACTCATCGCCCACACGGCTGACGTCGGGCGCCCAGAGCCAGGTGGCGCCCGGCACGGCGGCGGACGCCCAGGCGGGCAAGCGGTCGAAGACCCGGCCGACCCGCTCCCAGGTGACCAGGTCGCGCGACCGGCGCATGGGCAGGCCGTCGCCGGTCGAGTAGAGCCAGTACCAGTCGCCCGCGCGGATCACCGCCGGGTCGTGCGCGGCGTAGTCGCCTTGCAGGGCCAGACAGCTCAGTCCCAGCAGCAGCGCACCGGTCAGCATCCAGGTCTCCGGGCGGCCAGGCGCGCGGCCGACCACCACGTGCCGCCCCTACGCGTGTTGGCGCCGCTCAGCGCTTGGTTTTGTGCAGACAGACGCCCGCCGCCCACAGCTCCTTCGTGGCCGGGTTATAGCGCAGCACCAGCGGCTTGCGGTAGCCAGTGTCGCCGGTGATCTCGGTCCAGTTGGTGCCGCCGTCGGTCGTCTCGTAGATGCCGCCGTCGTCACTGCCGTCCCACGTGCTCGCCGAGAACCAGAGGCGCTGCGGGTTGGCCGGATCGGTCTCGAGGCCGACGATGACGCGGCCGCTGTCAGGGAAGCGGGTCAGTTGCTTCCAGGTCGCCCCGTGGTCGGTGCTGCGCCACAGGTTCTTGCCGGGCACGTAGATGGTTCCGTCGGCGGCCACGTGCAGGTTGAAGACCCAGTAGTCGTTCTTGAACACGTTTTGCCAGGTGGCGCCGCCGTCCTCGCTGCGCCAGACACCGCCGTTGTTGCCACAAGCGCCCCAGAACAGCCGCTTGGCGTCCGTCGGATCGACCGCCAGACCAAAGAACATGCGCCGGCTGCCGGGCTGGCCGGGCAATGCCTTCCAGGTCAGGCCGCCATCCTCCGAGCGGAAGATACCGCCGCCCGGCTTGCCGTCGGCCGGGTCGCCGTCGATGCCCAGGTAGAACACCTTGGGGTCCTTGGGGTCGACAGCCAGGGCGCGCGGATAGCCCGTGCCCCACATGGTGTTGGCCGAGGGATTGCTCGCGGGCAGCCCGGCGGTGACACGCTGCACGGTCTTGCCGCCGTCCTGGCTGACCAGCACGCGGTTGGGCACCGAGTCCCACGGGCTGCAGGTGGCCACGATGTGCTGGCCGGAGACGGCCAGGCGCCAGTTGTGCCCGCTCATCTCCTTATCCCACTTGGCCGGCCACAGCGCGCGCCAGGTGCCGCCGTTATCCTCGCTGACCAGCGTGCCCTCGTCCATGGCCGCGGCATACACGCGTCCGCCGTCGAAGCGCACGTCGTAGACGCACGAGATGTCGGCGCCGCGAGCGCTCTCGGCCCAGGTCCGGCCGCCGTCGCTGCTCATCGCCGGCCGCCAGTTGGCCGCGATGAACAGCTCGTCGGGGTTCTGCGGGTTGAGCGCCAGGTTGCGCGGCGCGCTCAGGTCGGCCGTCGGCGTGCTGTCGCCGGGCAGCGTCGGATTGGCCGTGTGGTCCACGGTCATCTTGCTCGATTGGGTCCACGTCTTGCCGCCATCGGCCGACCAGGCAAAGGCGCCGCCCCAGCCCACGGAGCCGATCAGCGCTACGCGGTTGGCGTCCTTGGGGCTGATGGCCACCTCGTTGACCGAGAGCCCCTTGGGCAGGCTGGCGGAAAGGTTCTGCCAGGTGGCGCCGCCGTCGACCGACTTGTGCAGGCCGTCGGCGCCGAACCCGCCGTAGATGATCCTGGCATCGCTGGGGGCGAAGGCCACGGTCGTGGCGCGGGTCGGCGTGTTCAGCGCGCGCCAGGTGGTGCCGGCATCGCTGCTCAGCAGCAGGCCGCTGTCGTCCGTGGCGGCGATGACCAGCTTGGGGTCGGTGTCCGCCACGGCGATGGCCTGCACCGGCCCGCCTTGCGCCGAGCCCAGCCGCAGGTTGCCATAGGTCTGCACGCTCTTGTCAGCGAACGCGCGCACGACTTTGACGCCGGCCGCCGTGGCGTAGTAGAAGCGCGTGAACTTGCCCACGGGTGCCGCGTTCATCAACGGGCCGACGCAGACGAAGTCCAGCCGGTTGACCTTGGCCCAGTCGGGCCCGGTGTAGGCCTTGGCGGCGTCGGGGTTCTTCTTGGCCCAGTCAGGATCGAGTACGAAGTCCTTGGGGGAGAGCACGATCTCGCCCCACGCGGTCTGACCGAACACGTCGCGCAGGTTGCGGCTGCGGTAGGAAACGCCGGCACTGTCCTTGAGCGTCAGGAAGCAGTCCTGGGGGATCGTGCCGTCACCGCGGAAGCTCAGGCCGAAACCGGTCACGTCGGCCGCGGCCAGGTCCTTGGGGAAGGCGAACGGCAGCCAGAATCCGCCGTAGTAGTCCTGGTTGACCTTGCCGAACTGCACGCGCAGCATGTCGGCCGGATCGCCATCGGCCGCCTTCTGCCAGGCCACGGTCCAGCTCTCGCCGCCGTCGCCGCTGCGGTAGATCTTGCCAGCCGGGCTACCCGCGTAGAGGACCTTGCCGTCGCGCGGGTCGACCGCGATGCAGCGGGTGCTCTTGCCCTTCTCGCCGGTGATACGCAGGTCGCGCGGGCCGGTCTTGGGAAGGAGCTGCCAGGTCTTGGCGCCGTCTGTGCTCTTGCACAGCCCGCCAGCCGTGGCGGCATAGACCGTGTCGGGCGCGGTGCGGTCGCAGGCCAGCGAGAACACGCCGTAGTCGACCAGCCCGTTGTTGACCAGGCGCCACGACTTGCCGTGGTCGACGCTCTTGTAGACGCCGGTCACGTCACCGCCCATGTAGACGGTGCCGTTCTGCGTGGGATGGAAGGCCGACGAGTAGAAGAACCCGCCTCCGCCCCAGCCACACCAGTCCCAATGGACCGGCTCCGCTGCCGCCGCGGCGGATGCCGCCGCCGTCACCATCGCCGCCAGGATCAGCCATCGACATCGCGCCATGTGAACACCTCGGGTTGACCGTTGGCCAGTTTGCCATTGGCGTGAGGTTGTGTCCAGCCCGCATGGCGTGTCGTGGCGCGACGGGCTGGTTCGTTGTACCGGCTTCAGCCGGCGCTCCGCGCGGTCCTCATGCGCAGACCCGACCTGCCCAGACGTTCCGCTTGCCGGCTGAAGCCGGTACAACGAACCAGCGCCTACGCCTCGTCGCTCTCCTCACCGCACCGGCACGGCAGGATCCACCTCGGCCGGCGGATGAACGGCCCACCGTGGAAAGTTTGCTCACACATGCCGCGGCGTTCCTGATGGTCGAAGCAGCTTCGCATGCAGCCGCGCGAACCCTCGATGGCGTAGCTGCCGGCACCGGCGCCACCGCCCCAGCGCATGATCTCGTTGTGGCCTTCCACCAGCAGGCCCGAGGGGTCTTCCTCGGTGCGGCGCCAGGCGGCGAACGTCGGCGGCCAGCAGATCTTGTAGGCGGCGTCCTCGGTCACATCCTGCTTGGTGACGTCGAACTCCCAGCCGGGCAGCGTCTTGTGCAGGAACGGCGAGACGCGCGGGTCACCGCCGTGGAAGCCCAGCGTGCAGCGGCCCATGTGCACATCGCCCCACTCGAAGGTCTGGTCCTCGATCTGGATCCGGACCACCTGGCCCTCGCGTTGGTGCGGGATGGCATGGGCCTGGCAACCGCCGACACAGGCCATGCAGCGGTCGCACAGCGTGCCCATGGGGATCAGCGGGTCGGGCTCGATCTCGGCGTCGGTCAGGATTGCCGCCAGCCGCACGCGCGGGCCAAACTTCTTGGTCAGGAAGACCTTGGACCAGCCCATCTCGCCCACACCCGCGGCCACGCCGGCGATGCGGATGGCCAGATGCACGTTCGGCGCCACGGCGCCCGGTCGCAGCGTGCCGTCGGGCGGCTGCGTCTCCGGCACGCCGGGGTAGTAGGGCACGGCCTCGTAGCCGTGGTCCTCGATGAAGCACGACGTCTCGTAGGTGCCCACGGGGATGAAGAAGCTGTTGAGCAGGCCGTGGTACCCGTAGTAGGTGTAGGTCGGCCAGTAGGTGCCTTCCTCGATACCGCGCCAGTTGCCGCGCACGATGCGCCGGGCGACGACGATGACCGAGCGGCAGTTGGGCATGATGCTGGCCGGGTGCATGCGCTCGGGCGCGCCGGCGAACCGCTCGATGTTGGCCACGCCCACCAGGTCCAGCCCGTTGGCCAGGGCCATGTCGACCATGGCCTGCTTGTTCAGCGGGGTTGGCATGTCACACCTCCGGCTGCAGGCTGGGCTTGCCGTTGACGTCCATCTGCCACGCGGCCCGCTGGCGGAACGGCGCGGCGAACGTGTTGGTCACGCGACCGGCCTGCTCCAGATGGTGAATGCAGGTGCGCGTGCACAGCGCGCCCAAACGGTCGGGCAGGCCGGCGGGATGGCTGGGGTTGGGCCGCGCGCCGTTGCGGCAGGCGCGGCAGGTACCATACTCGATGTTGGCCACGGTGTAGGACAGCGCTCCGATGGTGACCAGCTTCTCGCCGGACATGGCGTCGAGCGGGCAGGTCTCGGCGCACTGGCCGCAGCGGTCGCAGACGGCCTGTTCGAGCTGCGGGCTGGGGTCGAGCACGGCGTCGGTGAGGATCATCTGACAGCGCTGGCGCGGGCCGAAGCGCGGGGTCAGCAGTTCGCCCGACCAGCCGATCTCACCCAGCCCGGCCAGCACCGCGGCGGCCTGCATGTCGACCATGACGTTGGGCGGCGGCAGGTCGGGCTTGACGCGCACGCCCGACGGCGGAGTCTGCGGCGGCAGGTCCTGGATGGGCACG
>JACRKZ010000045.1:0-2782 GCA_016235455.1 Armatimonadota bacterium
GAAGCTGGTCAACTTCGGCCAGGCCAAAGCCCACGTCAAGGAGCTCTACGGCGAGCTCGACCGCCTGGCCGGCATGGCCTTCAAGGTCGGCGCCGGTATGACCGCCGTCGGCGTCGCCCTGGCCGCCAACCTGGCCAAATCCTCCATGCAGTCCTACGGCGATCTCCAGGGCAACCTCAAGAGCCTGGAGACCATCACCGGCAGCGCCAAGGAGGCCGCCGCGCAGTGGGCCCGACTGCGCGCCATCGCCCAAGACACCGCCGCCACACCCACCGGCGGGCTCAAGCTCGCCGCCGGCATCCAGGCGTCCACCAAGGCGCTCGGCGACCAGGCCATCAAGGGCAAGGAGGCCACCGACGCCGTTGCCACCTGGGGCAACGTCGTGCAGCGTTCGGGCAAAGGCGCGGCCGCGTTCGACCTGGTCACCCTCGCGCTCACCCAGATGGCCAGCAAGACCAAGCTCTCGGGCGAAGAGCTGCGGCAGATGATGGAGCAGGTGCCCGAAACCCTATCCCTCGTGCTCGCCGCCTTCGGCACCACCGATACCGAACAGATCGCCAAGATGGGCTACACCGGTGTCGACGCCTTCCGCATGATGACCGCCGAGGCCGAGAAGCTCGCGAAGGTCGGCCAGACCGACAAGAACCGGCTCGACAACATCGCCATCGGCATCGATATGGTCAAGGCCGCCATCGGCAAGGGCATCATGGACAACGGCGCCCGCGAGGCGCTCGACGGCTTCCTCAAGGGCCTGGCCGACGGTGAAGGTGGCGCGGAACGGCTCGGCAAGGCGCTCGCCCCGGCCGTGGTCAAGGTCATCGAGTTCGCCGAATGGCTGGGCAAGGCCGACGGCGAGAACCTCAAATGGGTGGTCGGCATCGGCGCGAGCACCGCTGGCCTGCTGCTGCTGGTCGGCGGCATCGGCAAGACCATCGTCATGGTAGCCGAACTCAAAACGGCCTACACGCTGCTCGCTGGTGCCGAGGCCGCCGCCGGCGCCGCCGGCGCGACGTTGGCCGCCGGGCCTATCGCGGCGGTCATCGCCGCGCTGGCCATCGCGACGTATTCGGTCGGTCGCACCGTCAAGGCCTACTACGACTGGCGCGATGCCGCGGACGAAGCAGCCGCCGCTCAGAAGCGCCTCAACGCGTCCGTCTCCGAGGGCGAGCAGCGCGGCTATCTCGACCCCGAGAACCGCAAGAACAACACCGACCCGTCATTGCCAAGCATCGTCGGCCCGGCCCGGCCCGGCCAGTCAATCCGCGAAGCTGAGATCGCCAAGCAGCGCGCCGCAGCAGCGGAGGACGAGAAGACGCAGGCCACGGTCAAGGCCCGCACCAACCTCGAAAGCATCGAGAAGCTGGAATCCGCTCGCGTCTCCGTCCTGGAATCACAGCTCGACCTTGTCCGCGCGCAAGGCGGCGGCTATGAGCAGCAGCGTGTGGTGATGGGTCAGTTGGTGGACCAACAGCGACGGATGATCGAGTCGAAGCTGGCCGCCGACATCGCCGCTGCCGATAAGGCCAATGACCCGGCCGCGCGGCAGACCGCGTGGATCAACGCCGACGCGGCGGCGAACAAGGTCTTGGCCGACCGAGCCCGCTTTGAGAACGATAACATTGAGAGAGTGGCGCGCGCCCGTGAAGAGGCGCAGCGCGCGCAAGAGGCGCGCAATGAGAAGATCTACCAGGCCCAGCGAGCCGCTGCCCAGGAGTCCATTCGCGCCGAGGAAGCGCGACAACGCGCCATAGAAGAGCGCATCGCCGCCGAGAAGCGCGCCATCCAAGACCAGTTCAACGCCGCCGACCGCTGGCACCGCTCCATGGTCGGCCTGGCCGACGCCCAGCAGCGCGCCGCCGAGGCGAAGGGCGACACCGCCGGAGCCGCCAAAGCGAAGCGTTGGGCCGACCAGCTCAAGGGCGAAATGCTCATGGGCAACCTGGCCAACGAGCAGACCGCCAGCGGCAAGCAGGCCATCATGGCCGACTTCATGGCACAGAAGCTCGCCGAAGAGACCAACAAGGCGAAGGCCGACCAACCCAGCCTCAAGAGCGGTGCCTCGGCCAAGCTCGATGCGCAGCGTGGCGATGGCCAGCTCGCCAACGCCGTCATCGGCGGCGACCAGGCCCGCGTTGCCGACATCCTGGCCCAAGCCCACGGCCGCGGCGCCGGCGGCGAGAACGGCGGCCTGCTCGCCGCCATCCGCCACCCCAACACCGACGGCCTGCAGCGCAGCATCGCCAGCGCCCTGCAGCAGCGCGACCGCCGCCAGCAGCAGGCCATGCTCGACGGCCTGGCGGGGTACCGATGATGGACGACGCCGGATCCATCCCACGCCCCACGCCCCACGCCGCGAGCGTAGCGAGCCGCCCCGGAGCGAAGCGACATGCCCGCTGATCAGTTTCTCCTCAGGACCAACCGCCGCCGCGTCACCGAGCGCGGCTACGGATCCACCAAGTCACCCGCCGAGGAAGCGGCCGACCTGCGCGGCGTCTTCGAGCTCGACCCGCTCACCGGCTACGCCACGCCCCGCGTCGTGCTGTCGATGGCCGATCCCATCGCGCTCGATGCCATCGGTGACGACTGGCTTGAGTCCCAGCCCTACCTGCTGCCCGACGGCACCTACGGCGATGCCTGGACCTACGGCGGCGACGGCGCCTGGACGCTCACCACTTCGGTGGACATGGAAGCCGGCTGGGGCTTCTACTTCGGCTTCATCGTCTACGTCAACGGCGCCGGCGCCGGCGCGGGCGCGATTGAGCTGCGGCTGCCGGGCGGACTG
>JACRKZ010000045.1:2806-54281 GCA_016235455.1 Armatimonadota bacterium
GCTATTCAGGAACGACGACCCGCTTTCCGAAAGAGTGAAGCTGGCCGAGGCGACGATCTGGGAGCCCGAGGAGTGGACGGCGGCCGGGTCGAGCACCGCCGGCATCCACTACCTCTACGTCTACCAGGTCGGCGACCGGCTGTGCGCCAGGCGGCTGGGACAAGGTAGCACCGGCTTCCAGCCGGTGGCCAGTCAGAGGCTGGAAGCCTCTTCTACCAAAGGCCTCTGCGCCACCATCGACGGCCACCACGAACCGCTTATCGGCGGGCCGCTGCGCATCGCCGCCACCGGCCGCCTGACCGTCGGTCTGGCGCCCGAACGGCACGGCACGATCTTCGATATCGTCCGCGCGCCGATCAGCCTGCCCGAACCGTCCACCGGCGATGTCGCCCTCAGCTACGATGCGCTCAAGCCCGACGCGGTGACCATCAGCACCGACTTCCTCACGGCCACCGGCGCGCTCTACGGCGAGACTCCGCCCACGCCGCCCATCACCGGCGTCGGCTGGCAGATGACCGTCAGCGGCCTGCCCGCGACGGGCCCGACCTTGCACCTGACCCGCGTCCGCTTCCAGCTCTCCGAGGCCGTCGAGGATGATGGCCTGGTCGGCACCGACCTCAACACCCTCACGCCCGCGGGCATCGGCGGCAGCGGCACCATCGCCAGCGTCGAGCTGCGCCGCGGCCGCGACCCGGAGGCGGTCGGCCTCAGCGCCACCATCCACACCCAGCCTGACGATGTCGCGCCTTACCTACAGCCCAATATGCGGGGCAGCTACGCGCCTGCAGGCGCGCAGACCCTCGACTTCGCCACTATCCGCCCGACGGTGCGGCCCGGGCTGTATGCCGACACGCTCACGCTCGACACCACCAGCGGCCATCAGCGCCTGCGCTCGGCGCGCTGGACCGATGCCCGCACCTACGGCGGCCGGCTGCTGGCGCAAGCCTACCGCGACGTGGCGCTCAAGGCCGGCCTCGAGACCACCGAGGTCGACGTCTACACCGGCGGCTATGAGCTGCCCGCTGAGAAGGCCGACGGCGAGCCCGTGATGGACTTCCGGCCCGGCCAGACCAACGCCGAGATCATCGCCTACTTGCGCGATCAGTTCGGGCCCAGCGACTATCACCGCTGGGAGTCCGACGGCAAGCTCTACGCCCGCGTCGAGCCCACGGCGCTGTCCGGCGTGGTCTTCACCTGGTCGACCGACCCCGCCGACCTGGCCGACATCGCCGACCGCGCCGAGACCACGCCACGTGTCGGCGATGACTTCGAGTGGACCTGGGCTGAGGCCAGCCTGGTCAATGACGTGTGGGTCGTCGGCCGCGATCGCGACGGCAAGCCCCTCTGCGCCGTGGCCACCGATTGGCCCAGCGTGCGCGATACCGACGCGCCCAACTATGTCGCGGGCTGGCAGCGCATGACCATCATCGACGGCGAGCTGCAGACCCAGGCTATGTGCAACTGGGTGGCGCGCAGCGTGCTCGATAGGCTCTGTCGCCAGCGCCTCACGTGCTCGTTCACCAGCCTGGCCTATGAGGACCTGTACGAAGGCGACCTGGTCGAGATCGAGCCGCGCAGTGGCGAGGGCGCGAACTCGATCTGGCGCATCATCGGCTATAGCCGCACCGACGAGCTGACGGGCAGCAGCCGCGCGCGCTACGAGCTCGAATACGTGCGCGAAGGCGAGGCGCCGTCGTGAGCACCGTCACCGGCTCATGGGTGCGTGTGCCGGGCGAGACCCTGACCGTGACGGTCAGCGGCACGCTCACCGCCGCCCTCGTCGCGATGACCGAGACCGAGGGCTACGGCGCCTTCACCGCTCTGGACGAAATCGGCGTCGGGATGCTGGGCGCCAGCGTGGTGCTGCGCTGGGAACACGTCAACCGCACCGACGGCCCGCCCGACCCGGAGACCTATGGCCACCGTCGCTACTTCGTCAACGTCGGCGTGCCCGGTCCGGTCGATACGGCGGTCACCGAGGCCTGGTCGGATGAGTACAACGTGGCCGCGTGGGACTTGCCCGGCCACCTCGGCCCGCCGTTCGACCCCGGCGCCCACGACCTGACGGTCAGCTTTGGGTTTATCATTACCGTCACCGCGGTGCTCAAGAGCCGCCTGGTGCAGATCTACCCCGACCGCCGGCAGCACATGCACCCCCGCGACGACCACTTCGAGCATACCTGGGCCATCACGCCCGACACCACCATCAGCGTCACCTGCGCCGGCGTCACCGTCACCAGCGATGCCTACCGAGAGTGGGGCAGCGGCCTGCCGGGCTACGTCGAGCCCACCGAAGATGCCATCTGGACACCCGTGGCCGGCATCGGCGGCGCGGTCGCGGCCAACGCCGGCGCCACCGGCTACACCGAGATCGCCGGCGTGTCGCTCGGCGCCGGCTGGTCGTTCGACGGCCTCGTGGCCGGCCTGGTCGGTGGACCCAGCGGCACCGCCGAGCATCCCGGATCGCAGTGCCTCGGCAGCGGCAGCGGCATCACCATCACCTGGGACGATGAGGCCGAGTCCAGCGCCACCGAGGGCTATGGCATCGGTCTCAACGCCACCCTCGGGCCCGTCTGGCAGTGGTCTCCGGCCTTCAGCAAGTTCGACGAGACCGACACAGCCGACAACCTGATCCCGCGGCTCAATGCCGGGTTCGCCGTGGTCCAGAGCGACCACAGCCTGCTGCCGCTCACCCACGATGCCGACGAACTGCCCACCACCGCCGCACGCATCGGCTATGAGGTGCTCACCGGCGTCGATCACTCCGCTGGCCTGCCTGTCGGGTCGGTCACCCACAGCGGCGATACCTTCCAGGTCAGCATCGATCCCGATTGGGCGTTGGACAACGGCGTCTACGCCGCGCAGGAAGTGGACCTCACCGACACCGTCCCCATCATCGCCCAAGAGGACGACCTCTACTGCCCGCTGGACGCCCCAGGCTGCGACCACGGCGTCGGCAGTATCGATGGCCACCGCACGCCGGTCTATACCATCAGCATCAACGAGCCCAGCTTCTACCCGCTGGCCGCCGACAAGGACGCCCCGACCGCCGACCCGAACCTCCGCTGGCAGCAGACCGGCGAGCTGCCCAGCCTGCGCGACATGCCCTCTAGCCCGCTGCGATGGGTGTTCCCGCCGACGATCTACAGCGAGACGACCGACCCCGGCGGCACCATCAGCCTGCCGATCCAGCACCGCTTCCATGACCGGCTCAACCTGCTCAAGACGCAGAACAAAGAGGTCAGCTGGCGCTGGTATTTCCACTTCGAGAGGCGCGCGGCGGGTAGCGTCGACACCGCTGACGACCCGACCTACGGCGAGGACCTGCACTCGGCTCAGCAGGCCGGTTACCTGCGCTTCCAGCTCAACAAGCCGCGCTGGTCCACGTTGACGCTCACCCTGACCATCGACTATTCCGTGGTGGACGTCCATGACGAACACTACACGGACGGCGAAGACCGCACCGACGCCTTCGACTGGTCTCGGACCGAGTCCAGTGCCACCTACACCATCGTCGTGCCCGCCGCCGGCAGCGACTTCTACGAGGGCACGGCGGCCAAGCAGCACGAAATCACTGTGGTGGTCGACCTGACCTGCCCCGACGACGGCTCGACCCCGCAGCTCCAACTGCTCGACCGCCTGACCATCTCGGGCCTGCGCCTGCCGCTCTGCACCCGCGGCGACAAGCCCACCGGCTTCGTGGAAGGCGGCGTGGTCGAGCTGTTCACGGACGGCACGAAGGGCCTCAAGCTCTCGCGCGACCAGGGATACGACCACACCGGCCGCAACACGACCGCCGCGCCCAGCGCCGAGGTGTCCGCGATCGAGACCTGGAACTTCCTGAACGACGACTGGGAGTGCGCCCGCCTGCGCAACGGGGCGGCCATGCGCTGCCTGCGCCTGCCCGGCGAGCCCTGGCGGCATGGCATCGAGGAGGCGCTGGGCTACATCGAACCGCTGCAACACGGCCTCGACTTCACCGGCGACGCGAGCCTGCTGCACTATGCGCGGCCGCTCACCGAGTTCGGCATCGCCGGCTACAACGACGTCATCCAAGCTAGCTTGGATGACGCGGCCTACGCGGCGATGGGCCATGCCGGCTACATGTACTGGCTGGCCACCCGCAAGCGCCTCAAGGCCGGCGAGGCTGGCCCAGGCGACACGCTGGTGCTGGACGCTGCCATCCGCGTGGCCACCTGGAAACTCGCGCCTGGCATCCAGAGCGTACTCACCGTGCGCAAGGCGCTGTGGGGCTGTGCTGAGATCCTGCTCAAGGCCCCCGGCGGCCGCCGGCGCCTGACCCCTGACTACCTGGCCGAGACAGGCCTGGCGCCGCAATACGTCATCTACCGCCGCACCGCCTACCAGGATGCCGACGGCGCGACCATCGCCGATCCTGGCGGCTCGCTGCCTGCGTCGGGCACCTGGTCGCACTACCTCGACGGCACCATCGCCACGCGCCTTGACCACCACGGCGTCTGGCGCACGCCGCCGCTGCCGCCGTCGAAGGTCAGGTTCCGCGACCCATCGCGGCCCGACGACCCGGCAGCGACCCACACCGACGTGCGTCTCACCAGCTATCTGGTGCAGGTCTGGCGGTCTGGTCGCTGGTCGCTCTACAACCCCGATGACCCCATCTCTGCGACCGCCGCGAAGGCCGACGCCGACTACCTCGGCGAGATCGACCTCGGCGCAAACACCGGCAAGCGCCTCTGGCAGAGCGTCGATGGCGGCTTGACCAGCACGCTGATCTTGGGCGGCAACTTGGTGCGCCTGCGCTGTGGCGCCCACGCCATCACCCGCGGCGGCGCGGTGCACACCCGCCTCGGCTCGGGCGCGAAGTGGCGTTCGCGCCGTGGCACCAGCTCGCCTTCGCCGATGCTGCTGTGGGTCAGCGAGACCGACGACCTGGCCCTGCTCGACGGCGCCAACGCTCGCCAGAGCCGCCGCCACGGTCGCGCCTGGTCGAACGGCCTGCCCGCCGGCGTGGCAACCGTGACGGGCACTTGGCACGAGGCTGGCGACCTCACGGCGGCACTGCTCGACCCCGCCGACAAACTTCCCCTCGGCGCCGGCGCCAAGCTGGTCGAAGGTGGCGACGTGGACGTCTTCGTGGTCTCCACCAAAGCCGCCGGCGGTACCGCCACGCCGACCACGGTGGCCACCCTGACGGCCGCCCAAGTCGCCGGCGACACCGTCTGGCCCTGGCCCCAACGTCTCGCCGCCGGCGGTTGGATGGTGGGTTGTCTCGCCGGCGGCCGCTACCACGAATGGCGCGCATCCGACCCCGGCGGCACCACCTGGTCAGAGCACGGCACGGGCGATGAGGTGACCTCTGCCGCTGGCGTGAGCTACTGCGCCCACTGGCGCGGCCGCGACGGTATGGAAGCCCTGAGCGCCTATCACGGCACCGCCCGCGAGGTCCGCATCTGGTGGCGACCCGGAGCAGACGGTGCTTGGCGCGGCCCCTGTTTCACCCACGCCGCCGACCCGACGATGCCCTACATCTACATCCGCCGAGATGGCAAGGTGGAGTGCGGCTGGCTGGTGGGGACGACCTGGACGCGCTACCGCGCCGACCACCCCGAGAGCACCTGGGAGACCTGGTAATGGACATCCGAGAGGCAGAGCGCCTACGCCAAGCCCAACGCGACGCCGTGCTCACCAACGGCCCAGACGCCGGCCGAGTAGTCCGCCGAGTCACCCGCCGCGCCGCCCGCACCGCCGCCGAGCTGGTAGCTCTGGCCGACGCCGACCTCCCCGGTGTGAAGGTCGTGCGCCTTACCGACCCGGATAACGGCCGCTTCTTCATGTACGGCAAGAGCCCCTACGGTGGAAGCGACGTCTACGAGCCCTAGAGGCCCATTCCAGCTAAGCAAGATCGCAGCAAGATCGGACGTGCCGATTCCTGTTTTTCGTCGCGGTGTGCAACGGGCATGCGCAGTTGATCAAGACCCCATCCCCCTTCGCCCATCGGCGCGAGTTCGGCTACAACAACAGGCTGCGCTGCGCCTTGGTCCACGGCGGCGGCCCCCGGGTTGCCGCTGCGTGTCCGAATGTTGCGACAGTGTTGTGTTTGGCCGGCCGCGGCACTAGACCGGTGTCTCGCAAGGAGATACAACCTGATCACGGGGTTGCGAGGCCCCGGTGAATCGCTAGGGAGGTGTCACCATGAGAAGGCGAGGCGCATTCACGCTGATCGAGTTGCTGGTGGTCATTGCCATCATCGCGATCCTGGCTGCCATTCTGTTCCCCGTGTTTGCCAAGGCTCGCGAGAAGGCGCGGCAGTCATCCTGCCAGTCCAACCTCAAGCAGATCGGTCTGGCTTTCACGCAGTACGCGCAGGACTACGACGAGCGTCTCCCGTTCTGCTATCGCGACTGCATCTACTACAACTGGCGGGCGGGCGGCGGGCTCAATCCGGCCTGCGGCAACTCGCACTACATCACGAGTACGCAGGCTTACATGAAGAGCGTGCAGATCTGGTTCTGCCCGAGCACGAGCCCTGGCGGCTGGTGCCCACCGGGCGCCGGCGACAGTCACACCTCGTACGCCTACAACCAGCAGTGCAACGGCTCGCTGGCCAACATGCCGGCGCCGGCCGAGCGCTGGCTGGTGGTTGAGACCGGCAAGGACTGCCACGCCGCCGAGGCCGTGTACTGGGACATCAACGGCTCGGGCAACGGCCTGCCGCAGCCCTACGGTGACTGGGGCAAACCATGGCCCGACGGCGTGCACATGGGTGGTCGCAACTACCTGTGGGGCGACGGCCATGTCAAGTGGCTGGGCGAGGCCATCGCCAAGCAGAACCACGAGACCTGGGGCCGCGACTACACCGACCAGCAGGTGTGGTGGCACCCCTAGGGTCTGGCCAGCGCCAGCAGCCGGCGTTGCCACAGCGGCATGGCCAATGCCGCCGGCGAGGACCAGAGCAGCGCTTCGTAGGCCAGCTCGCGGGGCTGGCCTACGAGCGTTGCCGCATGACCCACCAACACGATGCGCTCGCCGCTCACCGCATGGCGTAGCCGCGCCAGTTCGGCGCCCACCGTCACGTCAGCACCCAGCGACTCGGCCAGCCCAGCGGCCAGTCCAGCCGCCGCGTCGGCCTCCGGCGGCAGTTCCACGCGCGGCAGCTCCCACAGGCCGCCCCAGCGCCCTTCGGCTGGCCGGCGGCCCAGTAGCAGTCGCCCGTCGCGCTCGATGATCGCCACGACGTGCAGCCTGTCGCGCGGCGCCTTGGCCGGTCGGCGCTCGGGGTAGCGGGTGGCCTCGCCCGCGGCTCGCGCGCGGCAATGCACTTGTAGCGGGCAGGCGGCACAGTCGGGCGCGGGCAGACAGACTCGCGCGCCCAGCTCCATCAGCGCCTGGTTCCACTCGCCTGGCGCCTGAGCTGGCACCAGCGCCGCGGCATGGGCGCGCAGCACGCGGCGGGGCTCGCCGTCGCGCGGGTCGCCAGGCAGGGCCAGCAGGCGTGAGAGCACGCGCTCCACGTTGCCATCCACCGCCGGCACGCGCTCGCCTTGGGCGATGCTGGCGATGGCACCGGCGGTGTAGTCGCCGATGCCCGGCAACGCCAGCCAGGAGTCGCGGTCGTCGGGCAGGGCGCCGCCGCGCTCAACCACGGCCCGGGCCGCGGCATGGAGCGAGCGGGCGCGCCGGTAGTAGCCCAGGCCCTGCCACACGGACAGCACGTCGTCGAGCGGCGCGGCGGCCAAGGCCGAGACGGTGGGGAAGGCGGCCAGGAAGCGGTGGTAGTAGTCGATGACCGTGGCCACCTGGGTCTGCTGGAGCATGATCTCGCTGACCCAGATGGCGTAAGGGTCGACCGTGTGGCGCCAGGGCAGATCGCGCGCCTCCGCGCGGTACCAGTCGAGCAGGGCCGAAACCATCTCAGTCGAACAGCCGCGTGAAGTTGCGCCAGAAGGTGCGCATGCGGGCGATGAACGACGTCTCTTCGGTGTGCTGGATGCGCTTGAGCTGGTCCATGCCGCCGATACGCACCAGGCCGACGCCCGTGGAGAACTGCGGGCCCGCCACACGCGCCGCGTGACCGACGACATCGATGGGCTGTGCCTCGCGCACCAGCACACCAAGCACATTGCGGGCCACGGCCAGCGTGCCGGTCAGGCGGCTGGCCCCGCCGGTGAGCACGACTCCGGCGCCCAGTTGGGTGAGGTCGATGCCGGCTCGGTAGAGGTCCTTGCCGACCAACTCGAACAGCTCCTCCATGCGCGGCCCGACCACTTCGGCCAGGAAGGCATGTTCGGCCTCGCACTGCTCGCCACGCACGTTGACATACTGGATGACGCCGTCGGGATCGCACAGCTCGGGCTGTGCGCAGGCATAGCGCACCTTGATGTCCTCGGCCTTCTGATACGGCGCTTGCAACCCATAGGACAGGTCGAAGGTGACATGCGCGCCACCGACCGGGATGGCCGAGGTGTGGGCCAGCTCGCCGTCGAGGTAGACGGCCACGTCGGTGGTGCCGCCGCCCAGGTCGAGCACGGCGCAGCCCAGCTTGCGTTCGTCGGCGGTGAGCACCGCCTCGCCCGTGGCTACGGCCTCGAGGATGAGGCTGTCCACCGGCAGACCGGCCTGGTCGACACACTGCCGCACCTGGTCGAGGAAGCGATGCTCGCCGGTGACCACGTGCAGGTCGACCTCCAGGCGCTCGCCGCTCATGTGCACCGGGTCGCTGATGCCACGCTGGCCGTCGACGGAGAACTCGCGCGGTCGCTCGAGCAGGATGTCGCGGGTGGCGGTCTGCACGCCGTTCACGGCCATGGCTTTGACGCGGTCGACATCGGCTGGAAGGATGTCGTGGTCGGGCCGGTCGATGGTGACCGCGCCGTGGCAGACGAAGCTGTCCACGTGATCGCCGGTCACGCCGACGTAGACATGAGCGCTGGTGAGCGGCAGGCCACACATGCGCGCCGCCTCGTCGCCGGAGCGGCGGATGGCCTCACTGGTGGCGCCGAGGTCGACGATGACGCCCTTGCGCAGCCCAACGGACGGAGCGATGCCAATGCCGCGCACCTCGACCTTGTGATCCTCGGTCAAGATGCCGACCAACGTGCAGACCTTGGTCGTGCCGATGTCGAGCCCGACAATCAGCGGAACCTGGTTGACTGCCATATCACCGCCCTGGCCTCGACCCCTGTGCCTGGGACACCCACGAGCAGCCTCCCAAAGCTATGGCGCGACGCCGTCGCCGGAACCTGCGTTCGCGATTGTGACTCAGATCCCTTGTCGAGAGCAAGTGCCTTGCCGCCGCGGCTGGTAGCCGTCGCTCGCAAGGGACTCGTCTCGTTCAGTCACCAATGGACACGATGGTGTAGGTGATGGTGCCGCGCGGCGTCTCCACCTCGGTGTCGTCGCCCACGCGCAGATACATCAGTGCCTCGGCCAACGGCGCCTGCAGGCTGATGCCGTTCTCGACATAGTCGATCTCGGCCACATCGACGAACGTGTAGCGCTGCAACTCGCCGTTGTTCTCGTTGCGCACGGTGACCACGACGCCGGGCACGACCTCGTCGCAGCCGGTGTCCTCGATGATCTCGGCGCCGGCCAGCTTGGCCTCCAACGCCTGGATCTTGCCCTCGAGGAAGCCATACGACTCGCGCGCCGCGTGGTACTCGCCGTTCTCCTTGAGATCGCCGTACTCACGGGCCGTCTTGACGTCCTCGATGACGATGACCCGCTGTCGCTTCATCTCGACCAGCTCGGCCTTCAGTCGGTCGTATCCGCTGCGCGTCAGTTGCGCGTTCTCCTGTGACACAATTGCTCTCCGGGTGAGAATCTGTCTGCGGTCGGCTCACACACTGGACTGGACGGCGCCGCCCTGCGCGCTGTTGAGCGTGGGGCAGGCCGGGCCGAGGTGATTCTAGACCGCGCTAGGGCCGGATGATAGCATGAGATGCAGACGTTTGGGATAGCTTGCCGCGACGGCTTGGTCGTCGCGGCGGCTGATGCTGGTCGTCTGTCAGCATGAATTGCGTCGCGGGTTGGGCTGCCCCGCGCACGGTCACACGGCGCATGCCGGCCACGGGAGGGGCTGGTCGAGCGCTGTGGTGGGAACCTTGCCTGAGCGATGGGATAGCTGATCCATGAGCACGTTGTTGACGATTGCCGCGCATCCCGATGATGCGTCGCTGTTCTGGGGTGGCACTCTGGCCCGCCTGGTCGATGAGGGCTGGCAGGCGGTTTCGGTCACGGTCGACGATGGCCGCGGCGCGCCGCACTCCTTCGAGATGGACGCCGACACGCTGGCCGACACGCGGCATCGCGAGTTGGCCTGGGAGAGCCAGCGGCTCGGCGCGACCATGGCCCACCTGCAACTGCAGGGCGTCAAGACCACCGAGTCGCGCGACCGCTGCCACGCCGAGTTGGTCCGGCTCATCCTTGAGCATCGGCCCGAGCGCGTGATCATCCACAATCTCAACGACAGCCACGCCACGCACGTCATGGTGGCCAAGCTCTCCTTGCGGGCGCTGGTCGCCGCGCACGTCGCCGACGCCGGCTACGCGCTGCCGGAAGTGTGGCAGGCCGATGGCTGGGAGCCGGTGCACTACCCCGACCTGCGCATCGATGTGACCCGGTACATGAACATCAAGATGCCGGCCGTCGCCATGCACGGCAGCCAGGTGTTCGACACGCCATACCTGATGGGTGCCTGGGGGCTGGCCCTGTATCGCGCCGGCTTCGCGGCCAGCCACGAGGTGACCGACCCCGGCGTGCTGTTCGCCGAGGCGTTCCGCCGTATCGCCCCCGAGAACCTGGCCGCCGTGTCGGCCGACAACGACCCCGAGGCCTAGTCGGCCCGTTGGAGCCAGCAAGATGGATTTGCCTGTTCCGCGCTTTCTGCCGCCGCTTGAGCCGGGCTTCCGCCCGGCCGTGCTGGCTAACCGTGCCTTCCGCGAAGCCGCCTCCGCTGCTGGCGGTGTGGCCTGCGCCATCGCCCTGGAGCGCGCCGACGGCTCGACCTCGCGCTACGACACCGTGGTCTTTCCCGACGGCCATCCGCGGGCCGGCGAGAACCTGAAGTACGTCGAGCGACTGGTCAAGTTCCTGCTCTGGCAGCGCGGCGGCTGGCGCGTGACCGTGGGTGGACCCGCGCGCATCGGCCAGTACGTCGCGTCGCAGTACAGCGCCGACGGCCCGCGCGCCTTCGACGCCGACCTGATGGGCCGACAGGTCTATGAGCGGCCGTTCGAGGTGGTCGTCACCGATGTCGCCAGCGTGCCGGTGGCCGCCGAGTCGACTAAGGCGCTCGGCCGGCATCTGGACGGTTGCCGCATCGGCTTCGATCTGGGCGCCAGCGACCGCAAGTCCAGCGCCGTCATCGATGGCGAGGCCGTGTTCAGCATCGAAGTGCCCTGGGACCCGCGCAACTTCGCCGACCCGCGGCTGCACTACGAGGGCATCAACGACAGCCTGAAGCGCGCCGCGGAGCACCTGCCGCGGGTCGACGCGATCGGCGGCAGCTCGGCCGGCATCTACGTGAACAACCGGACCAAGGTGGCCTCGTTGTTCCGCGGCCTCTCGCCCGACGCCTTCGAGCAGCACATCAAGGAGATCTTCCTGCGTCTGGCCGAGGAGTGGGGCGGCGTCCCGTTCGACGTGGTCAACGACGGCGAGGTCACGGCGCTGGCCGGCAGCATGTCGCTGGGCGTCAACGCTATCCTGGGCGTGGCCATGGGCTCCAGCGAGGCTGGTGGCTACGTGACGCCCGACGGCACCATCACCGACTGGCTCAACGAACTGGCCTTTGCGCCGGTGGACTACAGCGAGACGGCGGCCGTGGACGAGTGGTCGGGCGATGCTGGCGTCGGCGCGTTGTACTTCTCACAGCAGGCCGTGGCGCGGCTGACCGACCCGGCCGGCATCGAGGTGGACAAGAGCCTGCACCAGGCCGAGCAACTCATCGAGGTGCAGAAGCTGATGGCCGCCGGCGACGAACGCGCCGCCGCCATCTTCGAGAGCATCGGCATCTACCTGGGCTACAGCGTGGCCCACTATGCCGACTTCTACGCGCTCGACAATCTGCTCATCCTCGGCCGCGTGACCAGCGGCGTCGGCGGCGACATCATCATCGACCGCGCCAACTCGGTCATCGCCGCGGAGTTCCCGGAGCTCCGGGGCGTGCACATCGGCCTGCCGGATGAGAAGGCGCGCCGTGTGGGGCAGTCCATTGCCGCGGCCAGCCTGCCTGTCATCGGCTGAGTTCCGCTGCCAATTGGCGTACGATGAGGATGGGTCGAGCACGGCCCATCCTCATCGTCATTTGTGGGGTTTGGACATGGCGGATGATCGCCTGCGCGCGGTGCGCGCGATGGTTGATGGCTACATCGACAGGGTTGAGGACGCGGACGAGCGGCGCGCGGCGATTCGGCACCTGGACGGCGTGGCCAGTCTCGCCGTGCTGTTGGCCCTGCGGCGCGGGCTGGACGCTGAACTGGCGGCCGTCTGCGGCCTGGTGCATGACCTGTACTCGTATGCCACGGGCATCCGCTGGCTCCACGCGGTCAGCGGCGCTGAGATGGTGCGGCCGATGTTGCGCGACACCGGTCTGTTCACCCCCGAGGAGGTGCTGCTGGTGGTGAGCGCGGTCTTCCACCACAGCGACAAAGCCGGCACGTTGCGGCCCGAATGGCTGGTGGCCGCCGCGCAGCCGCCACGTAGGGCGCGGACCGTGCTCCCCTTGGCGCAGCGCGTGGCCGACATCGCCGAGGCGTTGGTCGCCAGCGGCATCGAGGGTGTGCCTGGCAATGCCGACTATGAGGCCATCTGCCGGCCGTTCACCGGCAGTGATGTGCTCGCCGAGTTCCACACAGGCTGGTGCGCGGCGTTCGTCTATGCCTGTTGCCAACGAGCAGGTCTGCGCCTGCCCCTGCGCCACCCGCGGGTGTCCTGCCGCTTCGGCGCGGTGCGCGGCTGGCTGGAATGGGCGCAGCTCGACTGCGTCGGGCTGTTCCGCGACGCCGGGTGCGAGCCGGGCCGAGGCGACATCGTCATCTACGACGATGTGCTCGGGCGCGGTCCCCATGACCACATCGGCGTCGTTCTCGAAGTGAGGTCGGCGTCCCTGCTCGTGGCCGAGGGCAACGCCGATGGCAGCAACGCGAGCGGCGTCGTAGCCCGCGACCGGCGGGGCCATATCGGCGGCTACATCCGGTTGGATGGCGACTATGTCTACGAGTGGTCGGGTGAGCCGGAGTGGTCGGTCTGACTCGCTGCTAGAACGTCGTCTCGAAGCGCGTGCCCAGCACCAGCGCGTCGGCGCCGCCGCCGCCGGGATGGATCAGGTACTGCGCGCCGGCCTTGGCGGCCAACCAGGGGCGCACCTGCGCGCTGTATAGAGCTTCGATCGCGGTCTCGGTGCTGTACGCCAGGCCCGCGCGCGGGTCGAAGCCCACCTGGAAGACGGCCAGGGCGAAGGCGTCCTTGGGCCGCGAGGGCAGGGGGCCGGTCCACTGCAGACCGAGCGCCCAGCCGGTATGCGCTGTGCTACGGTTGCGGGGCGCCCAGGCGAAGTGACCGAACAGGCCCACCCCGCGGCAGTCGTCGCCCTGGCCGCCTTGGCAGGCCACTTTCTGGTCAAAGCTCACGTAGTACCCGTAGCTGCCGCCGTAGGTGCGGGGCGTGACCGTGTTCACCGACGGATAGGGGTTGGTGTCCCACCACCAGCCGGCATAGAGGTCCCCAGGCAGGCCGTTGACGCTGTAGCGCAGGTTGGGCTGAGCGAAGTAGATGGGCTGGTGGCCGAACTTGTCGCGGAACGCGCCAGCACTGACGCTGAGGTGCGGCGTGGCCTGGACACCGGCCGACACGCCCCAGGCCTGGTCGGGCGAACTGGGCAGCGGCATCAACGGCAGGAACGCAGCGGACGAGTTGGTGCACATGGACGAGTAGTCACATCCGCCGAAGTCATCGTTGGCTTCCTGCTTGCCGATCTTCAGCCAATGACCGCCGCGGAAGTCGTGGCGGTAGTAGAGCTGCGCCAATTGCACGAAGTCGCCACCCGTGATGTTGGAGCAACAGTGGAAGTCGCCGAGCCGATTGGACACCGTCTGCCCGTGCTGCGCCTGAACATGCAGCACGACCGTGCCACCGCGCCACAGCTTGGCCGCCTCGGTGTTGAGGTTCATGTACAGGCTGGCATCGCCCCGGTAGTTGGCGCCCGAGCGTGCGCCACCACCGGTCACCTTGGCCGTCGCTTCGCCGGTGTAGACCAGCGACCAGTCGATGCCGGCACCTGCCAACCAGCGGTCGCCGCCCCAGAGCTGGGCCAGGCGCTCGGTCTCCGCGCGGGCCGCGCTCATCACCGACAGCCAGCAGGCAGCAACGCCGACCGCCATCCACCTTCTGCTTGCGCCCATCCGTTCGCTCCAATAGCCACGTCAACTTGCCATCGGCCGGAACGGGGATTGGTTCACCGTGCTAGATGAACTCTCTGTGACCCCAGCGCCGGCCAAGGTGCCATAGAGCGCCTGGCAGGCGAAATGGCACGGCGCGTAGGGCGGGCCGCGGAGAGGCGGCTGAGGCGGGGATCAGGGCAGACGGACGGCCCCGGGCGCCAGCAGCGCGGGCTTCAGCGTCCAGGCTTGCCGCCGCGCATGGGCGATGACGTGGGGCGCATCGAAACCCGGCGCGAAGCACGGCCAGTGGAAGCACTCGGGGCCACCGCGGATATGCGTGGCGGGCGCCAACTCGGTCGGACTGAGCTCGACGCCGGCCGGCAGATGGCCGGTGGCCGACACGCCGCGCAGCAGGCGCAGCAGGCCCATGAGGAACTCTTCGGGGGCGATGGGCTGATTGGCCACGGGCACCGCCGCCGGCAGCGCACGGGCCGCCCGCTCACGGCCGGGCTCGCCCGCCGGCGCACAGCGGCGGCAGAGCCAGCCGGCCGCCTCGAGCAGGCTGTCGGCAGCCACGCTGACCGGTTCGCTCAGCCGCGGCCCGGCGCGATGCGGGCCGTCGACGCTCAGCGCGCGGCCCAGGCGCGGCGCCTTGGCCGGCGGCAGATCGCACGGCGCCAGCAGCCGGACAGCGGCCATGAGCAGTTCGCCGGCGCTGAGCCAGCCGCGCGACACGCGGGCATAGCTCACCGTGTCCACCCACTCGGCGGTGGCCTCCACCAGCTCGTCCAGTCCGTAGTAGCGCCGCACGGCACGGTCGGGATAGAGATCGGGCAGGTCGGAGCAGCCGATGGACACCGCATCGGTGCGCGACACGCCGCGCAGCCAGCAGTCCAGCGCCTCGAAGCGGCGGGCGAGTTCGGCCGGGCTGGGTACCGGCGGGAGCTGGGGGTTGTAGACCAGCCGCGGGCGCACGCTGTCGCTCAGCCAGAGCGTGGCGGGGTTGCGGCCAGCGGCGAAGTTGACCGCGTCCCAGAAGGCGTCGGTGGACCACTCGCAGGGATGGTAATAGATGCTGACCACCCCGCCGCCATCGGCCTGCACGCGGCGCACATGGTCGCGCAGGCGGGTCAGGGCGTCGAGTTCGCTGCCGGGCGTGGCCGGGTCGAAGCGCGGCGCGCGGCCCAGCCGGAAGACGTGCAGCAGACCCATGAACCAGAACGGACGGTCGTCGAGCCCGACCCACGGCCCGTCATCGACATAGGTCGGGATACCCCAGTCGCGCAGCACCGGGTACATCTGCGGTGCCCAGGCGGCGCCGGCCTGGCCGAAGGTGCAGGCCGACTGGCCGAAGATGCGCTCCACATCGTGCAGGCCAGCGGTCTCGCGGGCTCTGAACAGCTCCTCGCCCTGGTGCCAGGACAGCACCTCGCAGTACTCGGTGACCACGGGATGGGCGCTATGAAAGTCGGTGTGATAGCCAATGTCGTGGCGGGCAAGCGCATCGATGACGTCCGCGCGGCCACGGTCGGCCAGCACACGCGCCTTCTCGCCCACGACCTTGAAGGTGGCGCGCACGCCGTGCCGTTCGTGCAGTCCGGCGATGCGCAACGCCGCATCGTCCGACGCGGGATGCACGAAATCTTCCGTGTCATACCAGACGCAGACGTACGTCTTGGCCATCGCGGACCTCGCTGGCTCGGCGTTGGTTCAGCCGCGCGCCTCGGGGTGATGCGCCACGAAATGCAGCGCGAATTTGCAGATGGCCGCCGCGCGCGTGGTGGCCGTGGCCTCCAGCAGGATGGTGCCGGCCTGCACATCGGAGTAGTCGACGCGATAGCCCGCACGCGCGTCGCGCTCGTCGAGCCGGAAGCCTGCGGCCATGAAGGGCTTGAGCTTGTCCAGTACCGACTGCGCCAGGGCCTCGTCGGTGGAGTACTTGGGCGCCACGAACGGCTCCAGCGGATGGGCCTTCTGGCCCATGACCTCTTCGGCCACGTGGATGTCCATCGTGCGGCCGGGGGTCAGGCGGTTGATGGCTTCGGTAGTCAGTTGCGCCATGGCGGTCTCCGAGCCTGCTGATTGGCCTCCGCTCGCCACGGTCCTCCTTGACGCGCGGTGCCTGCCCGGGCTAGCATGACCAGCATGAGTGAGCGCCATCGCAAAGCCTGGTTCGTGGCCACCTGCCTGCTCCTCCTGGCCGCCACGATGATCACTTGGCTGTGGCTCGATCGCGCCGTCAGCGTTCTGCGCCGGTAGCGCCGCCGCTCGACCTTCTCCGCCGCCCGCCGTGTTACATGCGCCGACTCCCCGCGCGTTCTTCGCCCGAACAGCGTTTGCTACACGGCCACCCGTTCCCGCGTTTCCGCTGCAAGTCGGCTCTGTGGGCGGATTTGTGCGGCCGCCTCTGCCAGGCGCCATGCAAACACCGTGCGAACACCCTCAGGGAGTCGGGAAACCAGGTTCACCAGGCCCAGATTCGCGCCGTTTCGCCTTGACGAGCGATCCCCTCCTAGCTAAGCTCTAGCTCGGGAGCGGATGGGAGCGAATGGGGCCAAAAGGGTCCTCATCCCAACCGCGGCGGACCCGGAGGCTGACAGGTGATCGGGACTTACGAGGCAGCGCCGGACAGCGCTGGGAGAATCACCGTTCCGCTGGCATTGCGCCGGCGGCTGGGTGATGACCTCGTGATCTGTCGCTCGCTGCCGCCCGAGAACCATCTTCTAGTGTACGACCCGGCCGGGTTCGACGAGTTTCTGCGGCAACTCTTCCCGGTCGAGCCGGTGACGGCGCAGAGCCAGGGGCTCAAGCGCCTGGTCAGCGGCAGTGCGCACGAGGTGCGGCTGGACAAGGCCGGCCGCGTCCTGGTTCCGCCGCGGCTGCGCGAGCGCGCCGGCATCGACGGTGCGGTGGTGGTGCTGGGCATGGGCGACCACCTCGAGATCTGGTCCGCCGAACGCTATCAGCAGTGGGAGCAGGACGCCGACGGCGAGGTGGCTGCGGCCGAGTTCACCGCCAAGCGCGAGGAGATCGAGCGCGACAGCCGGCTGCGACTGGGGGCGGCATGAGCACCACGCAGCATCCCTCGGCGGGCGAGCATCGGCCGGTGATGGTGGCCGAATGCATCGACGGTCTCGGCCTGGCGCCAGGCCGGGTGGTGATCGACGGCACGCTGGGCCAAGGCGGCCATGCGCGGGCGTTCCGGGACGCGGTGCTGCCCGGTGGCCAGCTCATCGGCCTGGACCTGGATCCCGACGCCATCATGGCGGTGAAGACCTGGCTGGGCGATGACCAGGACGGCGTGACGCTGGTGCACGAGAGTTTCGAGAATCTGAGCGCGGTGGTCAAGCGCCATGCGCCGGGCGGCGTGGACGCGATCTTCCTCGATCTGGGGGTCAGTCGCGATCAGCTCATCTCGGGACGCTTCAGCTTTCAGGGCGATGGCCCGTTGGATTTCCGGCTCGACCCCACGCGGGGCGAGACGGCGGCGGACCTGCTGGCACGGCTCAGTGAGACCGAGTTGGCGGATCTGCTCTTCGAGTACGGCGACGAGCGCTTTGCGCGGCGCATCGCGCGGGGCATCGTCGAGACGCGGCGGGACAACCCGCTGCGTACCGCCGAGCAGTTGGTTGAGGTGATCCGCCGAGCCTACCCGGCCGGTGCGCGGCATGGACGAATCCATATCGCCACCCGCACGTTCCAGGCTCTGCGCATCGCCGCGAACGGCATGATGACCGCGCTGGAGACGGCACTGCAGGACGCGCCGCGCCTGCTCAAGCCGGGCGGTCGCCTGGCCATCCTGACGTACCACAGCGGCGAAGACGGACGTGTCAAGCGGGCCTTCAGGGACCTCTTCCGCGCCGAGCATCCTGACTCGGCGGGTTTCGAGTTGGTCACTCGCAAGCCGATCGGTCCCAGCGAGGCGGAGTGCCTGGAGAACCCAGGGGCTCGTTCCGCCCGACTGCGTGTGCTGGCTGCCCGTGAGCCCGGCACCGCGTCGGCGGGCGAGGAGAGGAGATCTCGATGAGCATGGCGCAGCCGATCCACCGCACCTATCCCGAATCCGTCACGGCGCCGGCCGTGGAGCCCCCTGCTGTGCGCCCGCGGCCACCAGCCGCGCCGCGGACCCGGTCGCGGCGCGGTGCCTGGGCCGATCTGCGGCCGATGATCACCCTGACGTTCGTGGGAGCCTGCCTGGGCCTGATGAGCGTGGTCTATCTGACCGCCTTTGCCCGCCTCACGGCGCACGGCACGCGCATCAGCGAGCTCGACCGGCAGATCGCCGCCGCCGAGGCTGACCTGCAGCGCTCCAAGGGCGAGATCTCCCGCCTCACGCGGCGCGACCGCATCGAGCACGAGGCGCCACGTCTCGGCCTGGTACAGCTGCCCGCGGGCGAGGCCGCTGATGCCTGCGCCACGCGTGCGGTGAGCTATGAGCCCCTGCCGCGCCAGGTCTCACGCGGCGGCGGCAACCTGGTCGCCACGCGCAACTGAGCGGAAGGCCGCCATGGACCGCACGCAATCCCTGTCTCTGCGCCGCATGCGCATGGTCATCGCGGCCATGGCGCTGATCTGGGCTGGCCGGCTGGCCTGGGTCCAAGTCATCGCGCGCGATCACTATCTCAACCCGACCAACATCGACTACAGCCCGCGCACCATTCTGCCCGCGGCCAAGGGCGAACTGCACGACCGCAACGGCAAAGTGCTGGCGCGCTGCGTCGATAGCGCCTCGGTGGTGGCCAACCCGCAACTCATCGCCGACCCGGCCCAGGTGGCGGGTCGCCTGGCGTCGATCATCGACGAGCCGGTCGACACGCTCATCCGGCTTCTGTCCAAGCGCTACCGCCGCGTGCTGCTGCGCGCCAACGTGCCCGACGATGTCGTCGCCACGCTCCGCGGGCTCGTCGACAAGGGCATCGTGACACTGGGCCAGGCCACGGCCGAGCCGGCCTGGACCATCACCGCCAGGCCACGCGAGGTGAAGGCCACGCCCGAACAGCGGCAGGACCTGGCTGTGCTGTTGGGCCTGCCGGTGACCGAACTGGATGCCACGCTGGCCCAGCCGGCCACCGCGCTGCGGCTGGCCGAACTGGCCGACGCCGCCACCGCCGAGCAGGTGGCGCGCATGAACCTGGACGGCATCAAGGCCGAGAAGACCGCCTCGGCGCCGTCGCGCGCGGCCTACCTGGAGCCGGTGGCCGCGGCCTTCGAGCTCAAGCTGGCCGACGGCGAGACGGTGCGTCAGCCGGTCATCAGGCCCGAGGTGTGGGCTGCACTGGCGCCGTTGTGGCGTGGCGTCAAGGCACCCGCCGCGGACGAACTGGCCAGGCGTCTCAAGGTGCACTACGTCGCGCTCCGGCGCCAGTTGCCCGTGGCCCTGGGCGATGCGCTGCGCGCCCAGATCGACGCCGAGCATATCCCTGGCGTGCGCGTCGACCGCGAGATGGCCCGCGAGTACCCGCAAGGCGGGCTGGCGCGCACGATGTTGGGCAAGGTGGACCGCGAGGAGCGCGGCACCGGCGGGCTGGAGCAGGCGCTCAACCAGCGGCTGACCGGCACCAGCGGCTGGATGGAAGTCACCGTCGACGGTCGCGGCCGGCCGATCCTGCAGGAGCGCGCCGAGCGCCACGAGCCGGTGCATGGCCGCAACATCGAGCTCACCGTCGATGCCACCATCCAGAGCTACGCCGAGGAGGCGGTGCGCAACGCCGTCAGCGATTTTGACGCCGACTGGGGGCTGGCCGTGGTGGCCGATCCGTTCACCGGCGAGATCCTGGCCATGGCCGACGTGTCCAACGCCAAACGCGGCATCGATGACATGTGGCGCTCGCTGAGCTTGGCCTACGAGCCCGGCTCGGTGATGAAGCCGATCGTTGTGGCGAGCGCGCTGCAGACTGGCTCCACCAGCCCGGACGAGAGCTTCTACTGCCCCGGCACGATGAGGGTTGGCGGACGGCTCCTGACCTGCATCAAGCACCATGGCGCCGAGACGGTGCATGGCGCGGTGCGGGACAGCTGCAACATGGTCATGCTTCAGCTCTCGCAGCGTCTGGGCCAGGAGCGACTGGAGCCGATGTTCCGCTCGTTCGGCCTGTTCGAGCGCAGCGGGCTGGCGCTGGTCAGCCAGGAGGCCAAGGGCGGCATCTACTGCGGCAACGCCGCGGGACGCTGGGGCGTGCAGAAGACGGCCACCGTCAGCTATGGCAAGGGCGTGCAGGTGTCCGCCGTGGCCATGCTGCGGGGTTACAGCGCCATCATCAACGGCGGCACGCTGCCCAACATGCACCTGATTCGCCGGTTGGTCGACCAGCAAGGCCGTGTGGTGGCCGAGTCGCCGACCAGTGGGGGCCGGCACCTGCTGGGGCCCGACGCCGCGGCCGCGGTGCGTCACATGATGCGCGACGTCATCGCCGACCCCAAGGGCACCGGCCACGACGCTGTCAGCCGGCTGTACAACCTGGCCGGCAAGACGGGCACCTCGGTGGCCTACGGCACGGGCGACAAGCGCATCGTCTCGATGGCCGGCTACGGGCCCTATGAGCAGCCGCGGCTGGTGACCCTGGTCTCAGTCTGTGAGCCGCGCGTGGGCAATCGCTGGGGTGGCGGCACCTGCGGCGGGGCCATGCGCAGCATCCTCGAGCGTAGCCTGCAGTACATGGGTGTGCCCGCGCTGGCGGGTTCGAGCGAGGACCAGAAGAAGGACAAGCAGCAATGACCCTGGGCGACCTGATGGCGGGCCTGGCGCCCGTGGACGCGGCGTGGGCGTCGGTCAGCATTGCCGGTGTCGCTTCGGACTCGCGCCGCGTGCAGCCGGGCATGGTGTTCGTCGCGCTGCCCTACATGGACCGCGCGGGCTTCCGCTTCGACGGCCATGACTTCGTGGCCGCCGCAGTGGCCGCGGGCGCGTCGGCCGTGGTGGCCAATCGGCCGCTGCCCGAGCCGGGCGTGCCCGTTGTCGTCGTCCCCGACACGCGCTACCTGCTGTCGCGACTGGCGGGTCGGTTCTACGGTCAGCCGAGCGACGAACTGACGCTGGTGGCCTGCACCGGCACCAACGGCAAGACGACCTCGACCTACCTGCTGGAGGCGATCTGGGCCGAGTTGGGCCTGCCCTGCGCGGTGGTCGGCACCGTCGAGACGCGGCTTGGCGCCGAGCGGCGGCCGGCGGCCACGACGACGCCCGATCCGGTGACGTTGTGGGCGTTGTGGCGCGAATGCGTCGACCGCGGGATCGGCCAGGCGGTGATGGAGGTGAGTTCGCACGCCATCCACCAACACCGTGTCGGCGGCATGAAGTTCGATGCCGCGCTGTTCTGCAACCTGACCCAGGACCATCTCGACTACCACGTCGACATGGAGGAGTACTTCGAGGCCAAGGCCAAGCTGTTCGCCGCCGACGAGGACGGGCATCAACCGATCGCCGTCATCAACGGCGACGATGCCTACGGCCAACGGCTGCTGGCGCGCGACCTGCGCTCGCCGTTGTCGTTCGGGTTCGGCGCTGGCCATGCCATCCGCGCGCTGGCGCCGGTCTACAGTTCGCGCGGCACCGGGTTCGACGTGGTGACGCCCGCCGGCTCCTGGCACCAGACGCTGCTGACGCTGGGCGACTACAACGTCATGAACGCCCTGGGCGTGATCGGCCTGGCGCTGGCGCTCAAACTGCCCGTGGAGGCCATCCGCTCTGGCCTGGCCGGCACGCACGGCGCGCCCGGCCGCCTCGAGCAAGTGCTGGCTGGCCAGCCTTACGCGATCCTGGTGGACTACGCCCATTCGCCCGATGGTGTGGCCAAGGCCACCGCCGCGATGCGCGGCCTGACCGAGGGTCGGCTGATCACCGTGTTCGGCTGCGGGGGCGACCGCGACCGCGGCAAACGCCCGCAGATGGGGCGCCTGGCCGCCGAGACGAGCGACATCACCGTGGTCACCTCGGACAACCCACGCACCGAGGACCCCCAGGCCATCGTCAACGACATCCTGGCCGGCATCGACGCGGAGAGCACCGAACTGCACATCGAGGTGGATCGTCATGCGGCCATCGGTCTGGCGTTGAGCCTGGCGCGGGCGGGCGATGTGGTGCTCATCCTGGGCAAGGGCCACGAAGACTACCAGATTGTGGGCACAGAGAAGCACCACTTCGACGACCGCGAGACCGCGCGCGAGTGGGTGGGGAGGCTGGCGCAATGATCGGCACGACCGCCCAACTCGCGGAGCAGATCGGCGCTGAGTTGATCGGCGCGGGCGACATCGGCATCGAGCGCGCCATCACCGATTCCCGTCTGGCCGGGCCTGGCGCGCTGTTCGTGGCGCTGGCCGGCGAGCGCTTCGACGGGCACGATTTCGTCGAGCAGGCTTGGGCCGCCGGCGCGAGCGCCGTGCTGGCCAGCCGGCCGGTGGCGTGCCGCACAGGCGGTGCGGTGCTGGTGGTGGAGGATACGCTGCTGGCCTTTGGGCGGCTGGGTGCAGCCTGGCGCGAACACTTCGCCGACCTGCTCATGGTCGCCATCACCGGCTCTTTGGGCAAGACATCCAGCAAGGAGCTGACCTGGCAGGTGCTGAGCCAGCGCGGCGCCACGCTGCGCAGCGCCAGCAGCTTCAACAACGAGATCGGCGTGCCGACCACGCTGCTTAACCTGACCAGCGCGCACTGGGCCGCGGTGCAGGAGATGGGCATGCGCGGGCTGGGTCAGATCGCCTATCTGGCCGCCATGGTGCGGCCGAGCATCGGCGTCATCACCAACATCGGCCATTCCCACCTGGGCGTGTTGGGCTCGCGCCAGGCCATCGCTCAGGCCAAAGGCGAACTCCTCGACGCCCTCGGGCCAGACGGCATTGCCGTGCTCAACGCCGACGACGATCATCTGCCGGGTGTGTCCAAGCGTCATGACGGCCGCATCGTCTGGTACGGCCAGTCGCGCGGCGCCGAGGTGCGCGCCGAGGCGGTGCAGGTGCTGGGCCTGGCCGGCACGCGGTTCGATTTGTGTCTGCCCGATGAGCGTGTGGCCATCGAGGCGCCCATCGTCGGTGCGCACATGGTGTCCAACGCCCTGGCGGCGGCGGCCGTCGGCCATGCGGCCGGGCTGAGTGCCGCCGAGATCGCTGCCGGGCTGTCACTGGTGCCCGACCTGAAGCTGCGCGGTGAGCTGGTGCGACTGGCCAACGGCGCGCGGGTCATCAACGACGCCTACAACGCCGCCCCGGAGTCGGTGCGCGCGGCGCTGGCGGTGCTGGCGGCCGAGCCGACGACCGGTCGCCGTATCGCCGTGCTGGGCGGCATTGCCGAACTGGGCGACACCACGACGGTGGAGCACATGCGCCTGGGCCGCGACGCCGCCGGACTGGTGGACATCATGGTTGGCGTCGGCCCCGAAGGCGCGGAGATCGTGTCTGGCGCGGAGCGTGGCGCGGCCAGGACGGTGGTCGTGGAGGATGTGGAGGCGGCGGGCGCCTGGCTGGCCGCGACGCTGCGCGCGGGTGACCTGGCGCTGCTCAAGGCGTCGCGCGCCTATGGCTTGGAACGGGCCCTCGACGGCCTGGAGGTGGCGCGATGAAGCGACCGGGTCCTGACTACTGGCTGTTCGCCGTGGTCGTGGCGCTGACCACCATTGGCGTGGTTGCCGTCTACAGCGCCTCCTATCCGCGCGCCGCCGCGCGCAGCGCCGAGCAACTCAAGCTCGACCAGATCGATCCCGGCGCGACCAGTGCCGTACAACTGCTGGCCGACGCCACCGCGCGCAAACAGATGTCCTTCATGCTCAAGCATGCCGGGTTCGCCGGCATCGGCCTGCTATGCCTGGGCCTGGCCATGGTCATGCCACTCGAGGTGTTACGCGCGCGGCGCCTGGTGCGGCTGGCCATGGGCGTCACGCTGGGGCTGCTGGCGCTCACCTACACGGCGCTCGGCGTGTCCAACCAGACCTTTGCGCACCGCTGGGTCAATCTCTTCGGGTTCACCATCCAGCCCAGCGAACTCGCCAAGGTGACTGTGGCGCTGTACCTGGCCAGCACGATGGACCGCTCGCCGCGGCGGCTCAACGACCTGCACTGGCTCTGGCGACCGGCCCTGACCGTGCTGGCCGCGGTGGCCCTGACGCTGCGACAGCCGCACCTGGGCGGAGCCATCATGCTGGCCGGCATCACCTGCGCGGTGCTCTGGGCGGCCGGCCTGTCGCGCCGCAACTGGGCCTTGCTCGCCATCCTGGCGGTGGCGGCGGTGACCGCGTCGGTGGTCAAGGAGCCGTACCAGTTGGCGCGACTGACGTCGTTCCTCGATCCGCTGCACGCCGAACAGCGCGAGGGCATGCACATCATCCGCTGCGGCACGGCGTTGTCGCGTGGCGGCTGGTCGGGCCGCGGCATGGGCCGCAGCATCGAGAAGTTCGACTGGCTGCCCGAGTGCCACTCCGACTCGATCCTGGCCGTGCTCGGCGAGGAGTTCGGGTTCCTGGGCACGCTGACCGTGCTGGCCCTGTTCGTCACCCTCGGCTGGCGGGGGCTACGCATCGCTCAAGCGCGGCAGGATCGCTTCGGCCGTCTGCTGGCCGTGGGCCTGACGGCCAGCCTGTTTGGCCAGGGCATGCTCAACATCGGCGTCACCAGCGGGCTGCTGCCCCAGACGGGCGTCGGACTGCCGTTCATCACCTACGGCGGCACCTCGTTGGTGATCAGTCTGCTGACCGTGGGCCTGCTGCTCAACCTCAGCCGGGAGTCGGGGGCCGATGCGCGGAGCGGCGAAACCGAGGCGTATCTGGTAGGCTCCAAAGGTCTGAGGTAGTGGACTCGTGGCGGGGCAGCGCACTGGCACCGGGCAGGGATCGAGCGCGGCGGGCCAACGGGCCAGGCGCCGCCAGATCTCGCGTAGCCCGCGCGTGCTCGCCGCGCGGCTCTTCAAGCTCTTTGTCTGGCTCACCTTCGCCTCGATGGTGGCCGCGATAGCCATCGCCTGCAGTTGGTCGCGCATCCGGGTCATGCCCATCTTCCGCATCCAGGCCTTCAACATGGTCGGCTGCCCCGTGCCCGGCCAGCCCGAAATGCGCCGCTTGCTCGCGCCGTTCGTCGGGCGCTCCATCTTCGATGTGCCGGCGATTGCCACCAACCTGGACGCCAAGCTCAAGGCCGTGCCCGAATTGCGCAACGTTCGCTTCATCCGGCATTGGCCCAATGAGGTGGAGTTGCGCGTCAAGGGTCGCGAACCGGTGGCTGTGGCCAAGACCGGCGACACCTGGCTCAGCGTCGATTCCGACGGCGTCGGCATGCGCTACTACCGGGTCCAGCCGAGTTGCCTGATGGCCGTGCAGGGCCTGGCCGCGACGATGGCCGACGGCAAGCCGACTGTCTCGCGCGAGCAGTTGGCGCTGACCGTGCAGGTGCGCGATGCCGCCAAGCATGTGCTCAAGGCCGAGCCGCGGTCCATCACGCTCGGCGACGGCGGCGCGGTGCTCGTGCGACTTAACAACGGCGACACCATCCGTCTGGGACAGGTGGACCAGTTGACGGCCAAGTTCCAGGTCTACAGCGCCATCCGCGCCAACCACAACCAGCCTGTGGCTTACGTCGACGTGAGCGACCCGGCCGTGCCCGCCATTCTGGCCGCGCCCAAGCCGCCGCCCCCCGCCCCGCGCGCGCCGACCCCGCCACCGGCCCCACCGGCCGAACGTCTCGAGAGCAAGGCCGTCACGCCGGCGGCCAAGACCGGCCACCTGCCCACCAAGCCCGCCAGCACGCCGAAGCCGAGCGCTGCCAAGCCCGCCAGCACGCCGAAGACGAGCGCCGCCAAGCCCGCCAGCACGCACAAGCCGGCCAAGAGCACGGCCAAGGCGGCCCCGCACGTTGCCAAGCCCACCAAGGGTGCCGCGGCGCGCCCGGCGCCTCGGAAGGAAACCAAGGGGCGGTAGCCAAGACAGCGCGCGGAGACCACCATGGGGCTCGGCTGGCTGCTGCTCTCGTACCTGGCCGTGGGTGCGCCCGACATCGTCGTGGCGCCTGATGGCAACGACCTGGGACCGGGCACCGCCCAGGATCCCTTCGCCACACCGGCCCGCGCTCAACTCGCCGCGCGCGAGCGCCTGGCGCGGCAGCCCGCGGTCGAGGTGACCGTCGAACTGCGCGCCGGTACCTACGCCCTGGCTGAGCCGCTACGCTGTACGGCCGCCGACAACCGCACCACCTGGGCCGCCGCCGCCGGCGCGCGGGTGGTGTTCAGCGGTGGCCGCCGCATCGCCGGCTGGCGCCGCGGCGAGGGTGGGGTATGGTCGGCGCCCGTGCCCAAGGGCTGGGCCTTTCGCCAGTTGGTCGTCAACGGCACGCCGGCACAGCGGGCGCAGTACCCCAACACGGGTTGGCTGCGCTTGCGCGCCGCAACGCTGAGCGAAGACCGCGCCAGCTACACCGTGGATCTGGCGCCCGGCGAGGTCAAGCGCTGGCCCGGCTGGCAGGAGGCCGAGTTGGTGGCCTGCGGCAACTGGGAGATCAACCGCAAGCGCCTGTCCGCCATCGACGAGGCCACCGGTCGCGTCACGCTGCTGCCGCCGCACTCGGGCGGACACGATGCGCTGCGGCCTGGGCCTGGTCGACCGTGCCGCTTCGAGGGCGCCGTCTCGTTTGTCGACCAGCCGGGCGAATGGGCGGCGGATCCCGCGGCGGGCCAGGTCAGCTACCTGCCGCGCCCAGGCGAGGACCTGACCACGGCCGAGGTCATCGCGCCGCGGCTGACGCGGCTGGTCGAGCTCAACGGCACCAAGGAGGCGCCGGTCCGTCTGCTGCGCTTTTCGGGCATCACCTTCGCTCACGCCGACTGGGCCTTCCCCGAGTATGGGTTCAGCGGCATCCAGGCCGGCTGGCACACCTGGCCCGCACCGGGCCAGAAGGGCTGGGCCTGGGACCAGTGGAAGTGTATCGAGCCGGCGGTCAGCGCCGAGTATGCCGAGGACTGCTCGTTCCGCGACGGCGCCTTCCTGTGGCTGGGCGGCGTGGCGGTGCGGCTGGGCCGCGCCTGCCATGGCAGCGTGGTCGAGGGCAACCGCGTGCGCTGGGTGGGCAGCAACGGCATCATGGTCGGCCACGACGCGTGGAACGCGGACTCGCCCGACGACGTACCGCGCAACGTGCTGGTGGCCAACAACCACGTCTCCGAGTGCGGCCTGGCCGACTGGGGCGCGGTGGGTATCTGGGCCAGCTTCTGCGGCGGGCTCAAGGTCAGCCACAACCTGGTGCATGGCCTGCCCTACAGTGGCATCTCCGTGGGCTGGCAGTGGAACGACAAGCCGACGGGCGCGCGCAACAACATCGTGGAAGCCAATCACGTCTACGACGTGATGAACCGGCTGTGCGATGGCGGCTGCCTGTACACCCTCGGCCTGCAGCCGGGCTCGGAGGTGGTGGGCAACCTGTTCCACGACGCCCGCCGCAGCGACTTCGCTCAGGGCGCGCCGAACAACGGCATCTTCTTCGATGAGGGCAGCACCGGCTGGCATGTCGAGGGCAACCTCATCTACAACACCAGTGCCGAGCCGATCCGCTTCAATGCCAGCGGACACGACCGGATGACCTGGGGTGAGAACACGCTGGGCATGACCCGCATGGCGCCCGGTCGGCGCGGGCTGGCGTTGGCCTGCGACGGCGCCGCCGGCCTGACCGAGCCGCATCGCGACGCGCTGGAGCCGGCCAGCCTGACCGCCGAGGCCTGGGTCTGGGTCGACGCGCTGCCCGGCGGCGAGGACCCGCGACGCTGGATCGTGAGCAAGAACGACAACGAGTGGGCCGACGGTCACTGGGCGCTCATGCTGCAGGACGACCGGGTCGGCGCCTACCTGAACATCGGCGGCGGCCAGGCCAACATGCTCGACGCCTGGAGCCAGGCTGGGCTGCTGAAGACAGGTGTGTGGCAGCACTTGGCCCTGACCTACGACGCCAAGGATCTGTTGGTCTACCTGGATGGCGCGGAGGTGGCGCGCGGGGCCATCGGCAAGCCGCGCACCCAGGGCCGCGGACCGTTCGCCATCGGCGGCCGACCAGACCGCTACATCGGGTTGCACGGCCGCGTGGACGAGGTGCGCGTCTACGGCGAGGCGTTGAGCGCGGCGCAGGTCCGCGCGCGCTATGTCGCGGCGGGCGCCGATGCGCCCGGCGACCGGCCGACGGTTGGGCGCTGGTCGTTCGACGAACAGGCCGATGCCGCCGCCAAACTGGCGGCCATGGAGCTGAGCGCGGGGCTGGAGCCACGCTATCGGGCCCGGCTGGGTGACTGACCCGCGCGAGGGCGGTTCCCGGTTGCCGCGGGGTGTGGTACCCTATTGGCTCACTGTAATGAACAGGTGGTCTCCATGGGCGAGTTCTTCAAGGTTGGCGGGCGGTATCAGAACCGCATTGGCGAGTACGAGGTGATCGAGGTCAAGACCCCGATGCTGCATATCCGGTACGTGGAAAACGGCCGGCTGCAGGATGTCGAGGAGGAGTTGCAGGAGCGCATCGTGCGCAACCTGCAGCGCGAGATCGATATCGCCAACAAGCCGCCAGAGGCCAAGCGTGTCTCCGAGCGGCCCAAGGCGCCGCGCCGCAAGCGCGCCAAGTACGAGGGCTTCCAGGCCGAGGACTTCCTCGACAAGACCACGGGCGGCTCCAACTGGCGCACCAAGGCGGGCCTGGCCGGCTGGCTGGCCGAGTCCCTGGCCGAGCGCTGTGGCACCGACTTCGACTCGTGGGCGCCGCAGAGGCAGACCACGGTCTACGTGACCACGCCCGACCAGTGCGGCTCGGAGCACCTGTCCGATTCGGTGCAGTATTTCGTCAGCACCACTGGCGCCGGCGCCACCTACGGCCTGCTGGTGCGGCGTCCCGCCGACACCGCCGAAGGCATGTCCGCCTGGGACCGGCTGCTCAGCACGCTCAGCGACGACGAATCGCTGGCCGCCTCGCTCAACGACCTGCTGACCAACGGCTCGGCCGAGCTGTCCTGGTATGGCGACACCTGGGGCCCAGGCGAGCGCGAGACGGTGCGCGGTGATGAGACCGGCCTGACCTTCGACCGTGGCAACGCCACCGAGATGGACAGCATGGACGGCCTGATCGAGCGCCTGCAGGATGCGCCGCAGGACCAGAGCGTTACGCTGACTATCGAGAGCGGGCTCAGCGTCACCGACGCGATTGCCGCCGGCGCCGGCGTAGCCGACCAGCTTCTGGAATTGATGGTGGCGCTTAGCGGCCTGTTCGGCGCGTGCGCCGGGTAGTCGCCGCCCAGGATTCATGGCCATGAGCGAAGCCCCAGAACAGCGACTCCCCTGGCGCGGTCTGGCTCTGGGGCTCGTGCTCATTCCGCCGACCACCCTGTTCGGCGTGTACGCCTACATCGTCGCGCAGGCCACGCTGTGGGGCCAGACCTCGCTGCTGCGCGGACCGGTCTTCCTGCTGTTTGGCCTCGTGCTGGTCAATCTGCTGGTCAAGAAGGTCAAGGCCCGGCTCGGCCTGACCGAGCAGGATCTGCTCCTCTTCTACACCATCCAGTGCGTGGCCACGGCGCTCAGTGGCATCGGCTGGAGCCAATTCCTGGTGCCCGCGCTCGGCTCCGCCAAGTACTACGCCACCAACGAAAACAACATGCAGCGCTTTTGGGAGCACATTCCCAACGGCTGGTGGATCCACGACAAGGACGTTATTCAGGCCCTGTATCGCGGGCATTCCACGCTCTATGACGCGGGCAACTGGGCCGCCGTGTGGCGCCCCTGCCTGCACTGGGGCATCTTCATGGTGCTGCTGGCGGTCGCCGCGCTGTGCGTGGGCCAACTGCTCCGTGAGCAGTGGGTGGCGCGCGAACGGCTGACCTTCCCGCTGGCCTATCTGCCCATCGAAATGAGCCGCGACGGCGGCAGTCGGGCGCTGTGGACCAACCGCCTGCTGTGGGCCGGCTTTGCGCTGGCGGCGTTCATCGACTGCGTCAATGCGCTGCACTTCCTGGTGCCCTCGGTGCCCGAGATCACCGTCAAGCCGATCAACGGCCTGAAGATCGACGCGGCATTCACCACTCGGCCGCTGACCGGGCTCAAACCGTTCGTCTTCGCCTTCTACCCGTTCATGATCGGCATCGGCTTCCTGCTGACCACCGATGTCTCGTTCAGTTGCTGGGCCTGGTACCTGCTGATCAAGGTGGTCAGCCTGCTCGGCGTGCAGTTCGCCTGGTGCGACAACCCGCTGCAGACCGGCGGCTTCCCGTATCTGCCCGAGCAGAGCGTCGGCGCCTTCATGGCGTTGGCCGCGCTGGCTGTGTGGCGCTCGCGCGGCGACATTCTCTCCTCGTTCCGGCCCGGCGGGCAGGTCAACCGCGTGGCGCTCGGCGGGCTGTTCGGTTCGCTGGGGCTCATCGGCTGGCTGGTCTGGCGGCAAGGACTGCCCGCCTGGACCGGCGTGGCCTGGCTCGCGGTCTACATGGTCTATTCCATCGGCTGCGCGCGCATCGTCTCGGAGACGGGCTCGGGTTGGACCTGGTCGCCGCGCCTCAATCCACACGACGTGCTGCTGCGCATGCCCGGCGCGCCGTCACTCAATCCGCGGCAGGCCACCGTCTTCGCCTGGCTCATGCCGTTCGACATGGACTTCCGCGACAACGTGCTGCCGCAGCAACTGCAGGGCATGAGGCTGCTGCCCGACGATGCCGGTCGAGGCCGACCGTTGCTGTGGGGCCTGTTGCTGGCCATCATCATCGGTGTCGCCGCGGCACTGTGGGCGCACCTGCATGTCTACTTCCAGTACGGCATCGATTCCGCGCTGACGCGACGTTGGCCGGCCCAGGTGGGTCGGCAGCCGTTCGACGTGCTGGTCAACCAGCTCAAGGGGCAGGCGCCGGGTCCCTACAGCCTGGGTGGCGTGGGCTTCGGCGCGGCGATGTTGTTGGCGCTGGTGGCGCTTCGTACGCACATCCTGGCGTGGCCCCTGCACCCCATCGGCTACGCCCTGGCCCTGACGCCGTCGCTGGACTACCTGTGGATGCCTTTCCTGGTGGCCTGGGCCATCAAGAGCATGGTGCTGCGCTGGGGTGGCATGAAGCTCTACCGGCAGCTCATGCCGTTCTTCCTCGGGCTCATCCTGGGTGACTACGTGGTGCCGCTGCTCTGGGCGCTGTACGGCACGCTGACCAGTCAGCAGATGTACCTGTCGTTCCCGCACTGACGCCCGTCACACCAACGCCAGTTGCTCAGGCCGCTGCAGGGCCTCGCCGTAGCAGGCTGCCAGCAGGTCCAGCAGGCGTGCTGGGTCCTGCTCGGCCAGCGGGTGCACCATCAGATGCATCGGCAGTGGCGGCACGGATTCGCGGCCGCAGTGCTGCAAGTAGGCCACGTTGACGGCCAGTTTGGCGCCCAGACGGCGATAGAAGGTGATGCGGCGCTCGGCCTCGCCGGCCTGCTCGGCTGACCGCGCCAGGTCAGGCCGCTCCACTTCGAAGGTCAGTGCGCCGAGATTGGGCATCGTGGCGACGGCCTGGCCGAGGACCGCGCGATAGGCCCAGGCGCCAAGGCCCTGGCCGCGTCGCCTCGGGTGCACCCACAGGTACCACAAGCAGGCGAGGCCGACCGGATGGGCACTCCACATGGCCAGGCCGGCCGGCTGGTCGTCGTCGTCGAGCACCACCAGCAACGGCGTGTCCGCGGCTCCGGGTGGGTTGGCATCACCCACACCACGTGCCTTGAGCAGGCGGTGCAGGTGGCTCAGCGGCAGTTGCTCCTCGCTCGGGAAGCCGTCCTGGAAGCCGTCCAGGAAGAACTCGTAGAGCGGGTCGAACAGCGACTCCAAGCGGTGCAGCCTCAAGGTCGGGCCTCCGGCCGGGCAGGCGTCAGTTCTGCGCCGGATTGACGATGCGCACCTCGGCGATGTAGGCGGTCAGCGGCCTGCCGTTGGCGCTGGCCAGCACCGCGGCGCGGACCTTGGTCCAGTCCAGTCGTGGGTTCTCGGCCTTCAGGCTACGTAGCGGCACGCGGATGGTCTGCCACTCGGTGGTCACCGCGGCCAGCCGGTTGAGCGCCAGCAGCGCCATTTCGGGCTGGTCCTGACCGTCCACCAGTCCGACGCGGAACACCTCGCCGCCGGACCCGCCGCGCACCACGATCTCCAGGCGTCCGTTCTTCAGCCAATTGCCTTCGTTGCTGAGCCGGCCCGCGGCCAGTTCCAGCCGTGCCAGCCACCAGGCGAAGCCGGCTTCCTTGACCTCGAGCTTCAGCACACCCGCCGGCTGCGCGTCGTCGGCGGTGATGGGCAGCCGGCCGTCGTCGGCCACGTCGAACGCCGTCCTCATCTCCGCGGGCTCGAACTCGCGCTCGCCGCGGTTCGTGGCCCACACTGCGCGCAGCCGCGACTCGGCGCACGGCCCGAGCGGGCCACCACCAAAGTAGACCGACACCACACTCATGGGCCGCGTGTCGCCTGGGTCGAGCCGCGGCGTGCCGCCAGTGGCCGGCGCCACCGGCCGTGGCCCCAGCGGCACCGGGAGGGTCGGCGTCGTCGGCGTGGGCGGCGTCACTCCCGCGGGCGGATCGGTCGGTGCCGGCGGCTTGGCCCCGCCGCCATCGGTGGCCTGGACGACGCGGATCGGTGGCGTGGGTGGCGTGGGCGGCGCCGTCGGCGTGGTCGGGATGGGTCGCTGCACCAGCCGCGGTTCGGATGCCTCGGGCGCGACCGGCACGGGCGGCAGGTCAGTGGTGCGCATGGCCGGCGGATCGGTCGGATCGGAGCTGCTGGGGCTGGTACTCTCCGCCCCGCCGGTCAAGCGTGCCGGCGCCAGGGGCGCCGCGGGCGGGATGACGGGTAGCATCGGCGGCGTCACGGGCGGAATGACCGGCGCGGGCACGGGGCGCGTCGGGCGGGTCACGGTGGGGGTGACCACCCAGGCTGGTCCTGCGTCGCCGTCGGCGGTCTGGATGAGGACCTGGTCGACATCGACGGTGCCGGCCGACGGTCGTGACGACCCGAACACCAGGCTGGCCAGATGGTCCATGTCGAGTGCGGGCATGAGCGCCGAGAACTCGGTCAGGCGTATGCGGTAGAGCGTCCAGGCGTTGGCCACGGGGCCGTAGCGGGCCAGCGGCAGGCGAATGGCGTGACGTGGCACCGCGCCGTCGCGCAGGCCGACCTCCAGGCCCTCGGCGGCGGCATCGCCGCGCACGGCGAGGACCAGGACCAGGTCGCGCGCGTCGCCCAGGGGGGCCAGCGATGGCAGCGGAAGTTCGGCCTCCCAGTCGCCCCAGGCGGCCGAGGCCAGGTTGATGCGGAGGCAGACCCGGCCGGCATACGGAGCTTCATCGCTGACGGGCAGTGTGCCCGCGGCGGTGATGTGGGCGACCGTGGCGGCTTCGGCGGGGGTCATGCGGCCAAAGCGCGCTCCGCCGTAGCCGACGGTCAGGCGCGAACCCGGCACACCCTCGGCCGGAGCTTCGTCGAAGACGGCCAGTGCCCGTGGCTGTGCGGCCCAGAGCCCGCTGGCGGCAACGACCCACAGGCAGCAGCAGATCAGACAGCGTCGCATGGCGCTAGGGTACCCCAGCGTCGAGTCGCCGGCAATGCTACTCGGGCTTGCCTGCCTCATTCTTGGGCTTCTCGGGTGCCTTGGGCTTGTCGGGCGACTTAGGCGTGCCGCCGTCGCGGCTCTTGCCGGCGGTGTCCGGTGCTTTGGTGTCGCCGGACTTGGCGCGCTCGCCGGACTTGGGGTCGCCGATGATCTTCACCTGGCCAGGCTGCGGCTCGGTATGGTGCGGCCGGGGCGGTGGTGGCGCGTGGGTGTCATCGTCGCCCGGATCGGGCTCGATGACCTCATGCTCGCGGGCCTTGCCATTGCCGTTCCCATTCGCATTGCTCTTGCCCAGCTTGGACTTGGCGTCCTCGTCGGCCTCGCGCTTGGCGCTATGGGCGGTCATGGCCACCGGTGCGGTGCGCGGGTCGAAGGCGTTGAGGATCGGCCCCTGGTCGAAGGTCACGCCAAGCGCGGTGGTCAACATGGCCACGGCTTCGGGCTTGCGGACGTACATGAACGGGCTGTGGTAGTCGCAGGGCAGCGTGTCGGTGGTGATGGTCTGCGAGTTCACGTCCTTGAGGAAGGCCATCAGGGCCATCAGCTGGCGGTCGCTCAGATCCGTCTGCACGTAGCCGCGCACGGCCTGGAGCACCGCGGGGAACTTCACCAGATTGCCGGGCTGCAGGATCTTGGCGGCCAACTGCCGCATGCACTTCTGTTGGCGCTGCACACGGCCCAGGTCGCCCATGGGGTCGGACACGCCGTTGTTGTTCTTGCGCCAGCGCACGTAGCCCTGGGCCTGGATGCCGGTCAGATGCTGCGGGCCCTTCTTGAGGTGGACGTGGAAGTCCTGCCAGTTGTCGTCGTAGTTCATGTCGCGCTCGACATCAACGTCGACGCCGCCGACCTTGTCGACCATCTCGATGAAGCCGTGGGCGTTGGTCTTCACATAGTGGTGAACGCGGATGCCCAGGTTGGCTTCGATGGTCTCGATCAGCTTGGGCACGCCGCCGTTGCGGTGCGCCGCGTTGAGCTTGTGGCCGGTGCCCTTGAGGCCGGGAATGGTCACGCGCAGGTCGCGCGGCAGGCTCAACACGTAGACTTGCTTGGTGTTCTGGTCCAAGCTGATCAGCATGTTGGTGTCGGAACGGGAATCTTCCTTGGTGATCTGCTGGTACTGGTTGATGGGTACGTCTTCGCCCACCAGCAGGATGTTGGCGCGCGGGCCGCGGTCGAACATCAGGCCCGCCGGTGCCATCACGTCGAGCGCGTTGTTGCGGATCGTCTTGGCGAAGCTCTCGCCGGGCTTGCGGTTCATCAGGCCGAACACCGCCACCGTCGTACCGGCCACGGCGACGAAGGTGACGAGCATGACGGCCAGGAGTTTGATGAGCTTCTCAGCGGGCGACTGGCTACGACGTCGGGGCTCGGGCTGCGGGCCGGCTTGCTGCGCCAAGTAGGTCTCCAGGGCCGTAGGGCGTGGCACGAACCAAGCCAGTGGACCCACTATCATCGTATCGGCCGAGTGGCCTCATGTCAATTGGACGGACTCGGCGAGTATGACGTTCCGGTGGCGTCGCAATCACGCAACAAGGAGGCCGTCAGCGTGGCGCCAACTAGGCGGCGAGGAGACCGCCCATGAAGGCTGCAAGACTCCACGGACCCCGCGATCTGCGGGTGGACAGGGTGGCTCCACCGGGCCCACCGGGGCCAGGGGAGGCGGTGGTAGCGGTTCGCGCGGTGGGTCTGTGCGGATCCGACCTGCATTACTGGCTGGACGGGCGCATCGGGGAGACCAGGCTCGAGCGGCCGCTGATCATGGGTCACGAGCCGGCCGGCGAGATCGTTGCCGTGGGTGACAACGTCACCCATGTGCGGCCCGGCCAGCGCGTGGCCATCGATCCCGCGGTGCCCTGCGGCTACTGCGAGTGGTGTGCGGCCGGCCACCCCAACCTGTGCCCGCACGTGCGCTTCTTCGGCTCACCGCCCACCGACGGCGCGCTGCGCGAGCAGCTCTGCCATCCGGCCGAGTGCCTCTTCCCGCTGCCCGAAAACCTGACCTTCACCGACGGCGCGCTGTGCGAGACGTTGGGCGTGGCCATCCATGCCGTGGATCTGAGCCATCTGCAGCCGGGCCAGACGGCGGCCATTCTGGGCTGCGGGCCGGTCGGGTTGATGACGCTGCAAGTGGCCCGCTGCGCCGGCGCGGGGCCCATCTACGTGGCCGACGAGGTGCCCGAGCGGCTGGCCATGGCGCAGGCCCTTGGCGCCGAGCTCGCCATCGACGTGCGCATGGTGCCGTCGGAACGCGCCATCTTGGACCTGACTGATGGTCGGGGCGTGGATGCCATGTTCGACTGCGCCACGTCCTCCGAAACGCCGGCCCAATGCTGTGAGGGCACCAAGATCGGCGGCCGTGTGGTGCTGGTGGGCATTCCGCCCGAGAACAGCTTCACGCTGCACCACGCCTCGGCCCGGCGCAAGGGCTTGACCGTCAAGTTCGCCCGGCGCATGCCCGCGGTCTATCCGCGCGCGCTGCACCTGGCGTCGCGCGGCATGGTGCAGATGGACGTGCTGGCCACGCACAGCTTCCCGCTGGACCGCGCGCCCGAAGCCTTCGCCGTGGCCGCGGAACGGCGCGACGGCGTGATCAAGGCTGTCGTCGAGATCTAGGAGAGATACAACCCATGGCGTTTCCGACCCATCGACCGCGTCGCCTGCGGCGCAATGAGACGCTGCGGTCCATGGTGGCCGAGACGCGGCTGTCGCGGCAGTCGCTCATCCAGCCGCTGTTCATCACCGCCGGCCACGACCTGCGCGAGCCTATCGGCTCCATGCCCGGCCAGTACCGCTGGTCGCTCGACCGGCTGCCCGAGATGATCGACACGCTGGCCGAACTCGACCTGCCGGCCGTGCTGCTCTTCGGGCTGCCCGCCACCAAGGACACCGAGGCCACCGGCGCCTGGCACGAGGACGGTGTGGTGCAGCAGGCCACGCGCCTGTTCAAGCAGCGCGCGCCGCGCCTGCAGGTGATCTGCGATACCTGCCTGTGCGAATACACCTCGCACGGCCACTGTGGCTACCTGACCGCCGACGGCCAGGTGGAGAACGACAGCACGCTCGGCCTGCTGGCGCGCACGGCGGTCAGCCAAGCGCGGGCCGGGGCCGATATCATCGCGCCTTCGGACATGATGGACGGCCGCGTGGCCGCCATTCGCGCCGCGCTCGATGCCGAGGGCTACAGCGACGTGCCGATCATGTCCTATGCCGCCAAGTACGCCAGCGCGTTCTACGGCCCGTTCCGCGAGGCGGCAGACTCGGCGCCGGCGTTCGGCGACCGGCGCGGCTACCAGATGGACCCGGCCAACCGGCGCGAGGCGCTGCGCGAGGTGCTGCTGGATGTCGACGAGGGCGCCGACATGATCATGGTCAAGCCGGCCATGCCGTACCTGGACATCATCCGCGAGGTGCGCAACGCGGTGGATCTGCCGGTTGCGGCCTACCAGGTGAGCGGCGAGTACGCGATGATCAAGGCCGCCGCGGCCAACGGCTGGCTGGACGAGCAGCGCACGGCGGTCGAGTCGCTGACCGCCATTGCGCGGGCTGGCGCGGACCTGCTGATTACTTACTATGCCGAGCAAATGGTGCGCTGGGGTTGCGTTTGACAGCCACCAGCGCCATGAGTACGATTCCGCAAGACGCAGTTGCGTTGGGGGTCGGGTGACTGGCCCCCAAGGTGTCGCTTTGGCGGGACCCTAGCGACGGCCGCCGAAGCGCGCGAGGGAGGGACCACAATGCGCAGGATCGTACTCTCGTTGGCTTGTGCGGCGCTGCTTGGCGGCGCGGCATCGGCGCAGACTGACCCGTGGATGTACCTGGACATGGCGCAGGCCGAGGCGCGCGATGGGGCGGCTCCCAAGTGGAGTGCCGCGGTGAGCGCCAAGGGCGATGCCCTATCGCAGTACACGTACCGCGGCCAGGGGCTCAGCAAGCACGTGCTGTCGGCCAGCTTGGCCGGCGCCGTGACGTACGACGGTTGGCTCACCGCGCGCCTCGGCACGCGCTACGTGGAGTCGATGCTGGCTCACAACGCGTTGGGCAGCCAGGACAACGTCTTCGACGCATCGCTCGCCGCGGCACGGCCGGAGTGGCCCGTGACGGTGACGGGTGGCTGGCGGTACCGCGCTGGGCAGATTGGCGCCAACCGGCGCGAAGCCTACCTGGGGTTGGACAGCAACCCGAAGCGCTGCAAGATCGCCGACCTGAGCGGCGAGGTCTCGTGGGGCTACAATGCTCCCTACTATGTCGTAAGTCTCGGCGCCAGCCGGGCGTTCGGCTTCTGGAAGTCCACCAAGGTGACCAAGCCGACCCTCAGCGCTGTCTACGAGCACACCTTCGGGCCGGGCACCAACGGCACCGCGGACTTCGCGCTGCGCGCGCGCACGTCGTACAAGCTGACCGACGAGCTGCTGATCACGCCGCGGGCGGAGTTGGTCTTCCCCGGTGGCGGCACATTCGAGTCGCGCGACGTCCTGCCTGGGATAGGCGTCACCGTGGCGTACTCGCCCAAAGCCTGGTGAGTCGACGCGCATCATGGCTGCAACGGCCCGCCGGCACTTCCGGCGGGCCGTTGTCGTTTATGGGGTATGAGCCTCGTGGCCAGGCTGCCCGCAGCGTCGATTTGACATGCACCCGGCCTTTTGGCTACGATGTGGATTGATCGGTTTCTCCGGCGCACTGAGCGAGCGCCCGGGCACAAGGTTGCCGCAGCCGAGCTGAAAGAACGCAGCCGCGGCACGGAAGGAAGAGAACCATGAAGCGCACGATCGCTCTCGTGCTGGGCTGTGTGGCGCTGCTTAGCAGTGCTGCCATGGCCAAGGACTTCACGTACATGGCCGGCGCCGATGCCACTGCCATGACCCAGTACACGTTCCGTGGTATGGGTCTGAGCAAGCATTTCATGGCGGCCGACGTGCACGCTGGCGTCAGCTACAAGGGCTGGCTGACCGGTCGCGCCTCGGCGTGGTACGGGCAGTCGATGCTCGCGCACAACCCCTGGGGCAGCCAGGAACAGATCTATGACCTGTCCCTGACCGCCGCGCCGTCCAAGTGGTACGTCGCCGTCACTGGTGGCTGGACCTACTACGACGGCCAGATCGGTGGCGACAACCGCGAACTGTACGCGGTGATCACCGCCGCGCCGCGCGCCCACCTGCCGTTCAACGCCGGGCTGGCCGTGATCTGGGGCTACAATCAGCCGTACTACGCGTTCATCCCGCACGCCAGCAAGACCTGGGCGCTGCCCGACATCAGCGACAAGCTTTCCTTGACGCTGTATGGCGAGTATGCCCATGTCTTCAGCCCCGGCTTCGACTCGCTGTCGGATGCCAAGGCTTCGGTGGCGTTCGACTACCAGCTCACCCAGCGCGTGGTCATCACGCCCAAGTTCGAGCTGGTGGCCCCGGGCAACTGGGTCCCCGAGACGCGCGCGCTGATCCCCGGCGCCAGCATCAACGTGGCCTACAACACCAACTTCTGAGCCTGAGCTGCGCTCTGGCACAGAACAAACCGCGGCCCGTCGGCTCTGCCGGCGGGCCGTTGGCTTGACCGGGGTCTGACCACGCGCTTACAATCCGCGCCGTGGGCAAGCAGGCACGGCACGCAGGTCAGTCCTCAGGGAGCGCGGACGTCCCCGTTCGCGTGCCCAGGGCCGAGCTCTGGGGCGTGGCCGCCGCGGCGCTGGTGGCCTACCTGGTCTGGTCGCTCATCTGGCCTATCGGCGCGGGCCGCGACTTCGAGTCCTATGTCATGACGCTGCTCGAGCTGCCGCGTCGTGTCGCCGACTACCCCTTCCAGAGCGCCTTTCGCACACCTCTGACCCCGTTGTTCCTGGGCTTCGTGTGTGGGTCGGGCCGATGGGTTGCGGGCCTTGTGCTGCTGGCCGGTTACGTGCTGGTGGCGCTGTCGGTGCACGCCCTGGTGCGCCCTCGGCACCGCGGCGCGGCGTGGCTTGCCGTGGTCCTGTGGCTCGTCTCGCCGGCGGGCGGCTGGATGTTCCGGCATCCCGACAGCGCCACGCTCACCGCCATGCTCATCGCGCCGTGGGCCGTGGCCATCAGCCGATCCGACGAGCGGACCACGGCGGCGGGCTGGGCCGGCCGTGGTGCGCTGGCCGCCGCGCTGGTGCTGGCTCGGCCGGCCAACCTGGTGTTCGGCGGGGCGCTGCTCGCGCCGTTGCTGATCGCTGGCCTGCCGCTCGGGCGGCGACTGGGCCATGTCGCGGCGTTCGCGCTGGCCTTGGTGCTGCCGCTGCAGGCCTGGTGCTGGCACAACGCCGCGCTCTACCAGGACTGGGTGGTGTCGCGCGGGTCCGGCGCGTTCATGCCTTTGGCGCGCGTCATGGCGTTCGACGATCTGGTGCGGCCCGAGAACGGCCCGGCCAGCGCGCGGCTGGCCGAAGTGGTGCAGCGGCGCCTGCTGCCGCGCGACTTCTACCGCCGCCAGGGCATCGATGTACAGCGGTTCTTCCGGCTGCGCGCCACCGGCCCGGCGGGCGACCTCATCTCGGCTTGCGACCAGGAGTGGGGCTGGGACTGCGACTACGCGCCGTTGCGCGCGGTGGCCATGGAGGCTATCGCGCGCCATCCCGGCCTCTACGCGCGGCGTGTCGCCGCCGATGTGTGGGCGCTGTTCGCCGCGCCGCTGCCGCGCCGCGTGGCCGATGTGGACCTGAGCGGCGCGGGCGCCTGGTCATGGCTGGAGAGCCGGCCGGCGGGCTATCCGCCGCCGCGCTGCTCCGGCCAGAGCAACGTCGTGGAACTGTACCGCGCGTCGCGGTTCGCGGCCTTCGCCGAGACCGCCGATGCGCGGCCCGCCTGGCGCTGGCTGACCTATCGATACGACAAGGCGCAACTGCCCATGCTGCCCTGGCTGGTGCTGGGCGCCGTGGGCCTGTGGCCGTACCGCGCGCGGCGCGAGCGGGCACTGGCGCTGCTGGTCTGGCTGGCGGTTGCCGGGCTCGTCATCACCGAACTGGGCATGTGGTTGATCCCCGAGTACCGGTGGCCGTTCGATTCGCTGTTCCTCGCCTATGGCACGCTCGGGCTGGCCCGATGGTTGCCTACTTCGGCGGGGTCGCCACCTTCGGCGCCTCGGTGATGCGCAGGGGTATGGCCGGCAGCGTCCGCGTGTAGCTGACATCGCCGATCTTGAGTACGGCACCGATGATCACATTCAGCTTCGTGCCCACCGGCACGCCGCGGCCGACGTTGACCACCACGGGCGCCTCGTCCTTGTCCGCCGGCACGTAGCTGGCGCGCACGCCCACGCCGTTGACCGCCGACGCCGGCCGCACGAAGACGCCGCCCTTGATGCCCTCGGCGCGGATGATCTTGACGTTCAGCGTCACTTCGCCGCCTTGGGCGATGATCAGGCCGCCGGCGGGCGGGTTGAGCAGGGCGAGCGCGAAGCCACCCGGCTCGGTGACCGTCAGGGCGATCTCGCGCGTACTCGGATACTGCTGCAGGCTGAACGCCTGCATGACGTTCTCGGCCCCGACGGCCACGCGCGCGGTGACCTGTCCGGCCTCCTCGGAGATGCCGAGGATGGTCGGGTTGAACACCTGCGGCTTGGCATCGGATGGCGCCGACACAGTCAGCACGGCCGTGTCCTGGCCTGGGTAGATGACCGCCTCGCTGGCCACGAAGCCCTTGGGCAGGCCGCGCACGACCACATTGATGGGCCCGTTGAAGCCGGCCTTGCGATTGGCCTGTACGGTGACCAGCGCGCTGTCGCCCTGCCCGGCGCGCGGGTTGTCGGGCGTCGCACGCAGCGTGAAGTCGGGTGCGGCGTCCTTGAGAATCAGCCGATAGGCGAAGTCGTCACCGCCCATGGACTGAGCATCGCGCAGTCGCAGGAAGTAGTCGCCGTCGGCCGGCACCGTGTAGACGAGCAGCGAATCGGCATGGTGGGTGAGCCACTGCGCCGTGGGGTCGGTGGTGTCGTCGTTCTCCACCAGCCGTGTGCCCTTGGCGTCAAACAGCGTCAGCATGGAGTCCAGTGGCGACAGCAACCGCCGCGCCATCACCTCGAGCACCACCTTCTGGCCCTTGATCGCGGCGAAGCGGAACCAGTCGGCGTCGCCGGCCTTGTCGATGTGGCCATTGACGGTGACCGGCAGCGTCACCGCCTGGGCCGTCTCACGAGAGTCGTTGGGCTCGGTGTCGCTCGCCTCCGGTGTGTCGCCGACGGCGAACGGCATGGTGTTGGCCTGCAGCCCGCCGGCCTCGGTGCCGACCCAGCGAATGCCAGAGGCGTTCGCCGGCACTTCGACGGTCTGCGTGCGCTTGGCCAGATTGGCGCCGAACAGGGCGATGCCGGTGGATGCGCCGCGTGGTCCGCCGAGCGGGTAGATGCCGGTCACACGTGGCAACGCGCCAACGCTCAGGCGATAGACGAAATCGGCCCGGCCGCGGCTAAGAATGTCGGTGATCTGCACCGTGTAGTCGCCATCGGCGGGCACGGGGAAGAGGATGCGCGGATCGGGCCACAGCCGGACATCGTCGACCGACGCGACCTGACGGCCCGATGCATCGTACAGCGTCAGCACGGCGTCGAACCAGCCGGGCACGGCATCCGCGATGTAGGGGATGATGGCGCGCGCGGCGATATCGCACACGAGCGTGGTGCCACCCTTGGCCGAGAAGCGGTAGCAGTCCTGGTCCTTCTCCATGACCTGCCCATTGACCAGGACCGGCAGGGCCAGCTTCTGCGCGCCGGCCCGGTTGTTGTTGGGCTCCGTCTCGATGATCTCGGGCAGGTCGCCGACCAGGAAGCGGAAGCGGTTGCTCGCGCCGGCGCGGGTCAGTAGTCGCAGTTCGTACTCACCAACGGCCGCGTCCGGCGCGATGGTCAGGGTCAGCCGTACCTTGGTGGCGTCCTCCACCTTGGCGATGGCGCCGGTGACGCCGGCGGGCAGGATACGCGCCTCGGTGGCGCTGGCCAACTGGGTGCCAGTGACCAGTGCCTCGACCTTGGTGCCGCGCTGGCCGCCGGCGGGGAAGACGTGCGCGATGTACGGGGTCAGGATCTCCGGCTTGTCCGCGGCGCGGGCGATCACCGCGCAGCACAGCGCCAGCGCCGGCCACAGCCACCTGACTCGCGGCGAGGTGCTCATTTGGGGGCCGTCACCTTCATCGGGCTCAGATCGCCCATGAGCGCCTGGCCCGTCATCGTGGCGTTGAGCAGCAGCGTGCCCAGATTGGGGGGCAGCGGATGCTCCTTGTCGTACAACCAAGTGAGCTGGCCGATGTTGGACGTGGACAGGAAGCCCAGCGCGCTGACGATCAGCCAATGTTGCGCCCGGGCGCCGAGTTGGACCAGCGTGGCCAGGTGCTTGCCGTCGGATAGCCGCCACAACCGCACGGTGCCATCGGCGCTGCCCGAGGCCAGGCGCGAGCCGTCGGGGCTGACGCAGATGGTGTAGATCCAGTCGCCATGGCCGACCAAAGTCTGCGTCACGTTGCCGTTGCCGGGGTCGACGGCGCGGATGACCTTGTCGCTGCACGGCACGTAGACACGGTTGTTCTTCTGGTGCCAGACGATGCCCAGCGGCGAGCCCGGCGCAATCTCGGCCTGGCGCAGGGCCCGGCCGTCGCGCGCGCGCCAGCGCACCATGCGCTCGGTGGGACCGGCCACGGCGATGGCCAACTGCGAGCCGTCGGCATTGAAGGCCACGCCCAGTGCGCTGTCGAGCTGGCGTAGCGTGATCTGCGGCTTGAACCCGTCCACATCCCAGATGCGCACGCGGCGGTCGGTGCCGGCCGTGGCGAACATCTTGCCGTCGGCGCTGAAGGCCACCGCCACGGCGCCGGGATCATGGGCCTCGATGGCCTGGAGCAGCGTGGCGTCGGCCGCGTTGAGCACATAGACCTTGCCGTCGGTGCTGCCGGCTACGAGCAGCTTGCCGTCGGGGCTCTGGGCCAGCGACGAGATGACGTCGGTGGCTTTGTCGAACATGGCCACCGTGGTGCCGGTGCTCGCGTCGAGCAGGCGGACCGCGCCTCGCCGGCCCGGCTCGCCCTCGCCCACGGCCAGGCGCTTGCCGTCCAGTGTGAAATGCAGGCTGCTGATCACCTCCGACAGCGCCCCGCCACCCAGCCGCCAGGCCAGACCGGCGCGCGGCAGGTCCCATAGCAGCACCTCCTGGTAGCCGGCCTGCGCCAGCGTCTTGCCGTCGGGGCTGAAGGCCAGGGCCCGCACCGGCTCTGGCAGCCCGCACGGCACCGAGCAGGCGAAGGGGTAGGGTTGACCGGTGCGCGGGATGGTCACGGTGATGGGAATGGTCAGCGTGAAGTCGAGCGCCGGCTGCTGGGCCAGGGCGGTTGAGGCGAGGGCCAGCAGGAGCAGCGCGGCCCCCACCCCGACCCTCCCCGCGAGCGGGGAGGGAGGCGGCCAATCCGTCCCCCCGCGCGCGAGGGGACGACAGGCGGGGCTGCTCGTGACTCGCCCGAACCAGCGCAACTTCATCTCACATGATCTCAGTCAGCGGCCCGCCAGACGGCACGTCGCCGGCGGCCAGCGGGGTCACGTAGGCGATGCAGCCTTGCGGGTGCGGCAGCTTGCCCAGCGGGTCGATGCCGAGCAGCCGGTACATGCTTGCGGTCAGATCCCACGGGTAGACGGGCCGGCTGGCCACCTTCTCGGCCCGGCCGTCGGTGGAGCCGACCACCTGGCCGCCCTTGAATCCGCCGCCGGCCACAACCGTCGTGAAGACCTCGCCGAAGTGATGCCGACCGCCGTTCCACGGGGGCTCGGTGGCCACCTTGGGCGTGCGGCCGAACTCGCCGTTCCACATGACGATGGTGGACTCCAGCAGGCCATGCTGCGCCAGGTCGGCCAGCAGCGTGCCAAAACCGGCGTCGAGCACCGGCAGCATCTCCTTCATGCGCTCGAAATGGCTCGTGTGCGTGTCCCAGCCGCCCATGTTGACGGTGACAAACGGCACGCCGCGCTCCACCAGTCGGCGCGCCAGCAGGCACGACTGGCCGAACCGGTTGCGTCCGTAGCGGTTGCGCAGTTCGTCGGGCTCGGAGTTGAGGTCGAACGCGCTGCGCGCCTCGCCCAGGATCAGGCTGAACGCCTTCTGCTGGTAGCCGTCGAGTTCAGCCATGGTCGGGTCGAGGTCGGCGCGCGCGGCCAGCGCATCCATGGCCCGGAGCAGTCCTTTGCGCTCGCCCAGCCGCTTGTCGGTCATCCAGCGCGGCGGGACGATCTCCTCGACGCTGAAGTCCTTGCTGACCGGGTCGCCGCCGGTGGCGTACGTCTTGTGCTCATTGCCCAGGAAGCCGGCCTCCGAGAAGCGGCCCAACGGCGAGGTGAGCGTGATGTAAGGTGGCAGCACACCCTTGTAGCCGCCCTCGTAGCCCTTCTTCAGGCTGACCACGGCGCCCATGGCCGGGTAGACCAGGTCGACCGACGGCAAGGTGCCGGTCTGCACGATGTAGGTGGCCGTTTCGTGCCCGTTGTTGCCATGCGTGTAGCTGCGCAGCAGCGTGTACTTGTCGGCCTGCTTGGCCATGACCGGCAGCAGTTCGCCGATGCGCACGCCGTCCGCGTTCGTCGCCAGCGGCCGCCGCAACGGACCGCAGTAATCCTCGCCGGCGTCGGGCTTGGGGTCGAAGGTGTCGATGTGCGGCGGGCCGCCGCTCATCCAGAGCTGGATGACCGCCTTGGCCCGGCCCGGCGGGGCACCGGCGGCCTGGGCCTCGGCCTGCCTGGCCAGCAGGCTGGCGAAGGCCGAGACGCCGATGGTCAGGCCGCCTACCTTGATGAACTCTCGCCGACTGACGTCTGGCATGACATGCACCTCTAGTGGATGAGCACGAACTCCTTCGTGTTCATCAGTGCCCACAGGAAGTCCTGGAAGGCCGTGGCGCGGTCACCCGCGTGGCTGGCCAGATGGGCTCGGATGGCCGCGCGCTCGGTGTCGTTGGGCAGTCGCGACAGCGACGCAAGGTAGAACTCATCGATCACCGTATCGTCCGGCTGCCCGCCGGCCAACAGTCGTTTCAGCCGCGGGCTGTTGAGCACGCGGTTGTCCACCGACGTGGAGTTGAGCAGGTGGGTCACCTGGCGCATGGAGGCGCGCGAGCAGCGGTCGGACTCATAGGGCGTGTCGCGCGGCGGCCGGCCAAAGAGCTCGAGGAACGGCGTGATGATCGAGCCATCGGCCACCTGGGCCGCGCGCGTGGTGCTGGGCAGGTAGGTATACGGCTCGGGGATGACGCTGCTGAACGACTCGTTGGTCTCGGTGATCTGGCAGATGGCGTCGATGAGCTGCTCGGCGCCCATGCGTCGCGCCGGGTAGTGGGCGAAGAAGCCCTGGTCGCCCTTGTTCTGCGCGGTCGGCGTGCTGGAGCGCTGATAGGTCTCGGAGTTGAGGATGACCCGGAACAGGTGCCGCAGGTCGTAGTTGTGGCTGGTCAGCTCGCCCGCCAGGTAGTCCAGCAACGCGCTGTTGCTGGGCGGGTTGGTGGGCCTCATGTCGTCGGGCTCCTCGACGATGCCGCGGCCCAGCAGCCAGAACCAGACCCGGTTGGCCAGGTTGCGCGCGAACCACGGATTGTTGGGCGCGGTCAGCCAGTTGGCAAAGACCAGCCGCGCGTCGGCGCCCGGTTCGAGGGCCGGCGCTTCGCCGCCGAGGACGGTGGGGGTCACCACCTGCTTGGTGATGGGATGCTTGAACGTGGCGTCGGGATCGAGGTAGACCACCTCCTCTTTCCATTCGCCGGTGCCCTTGAACTTGACCTGCGCGAAGAAGGCGGCCAGTCTGGCATCGTCGTCCACGGTCCAGGGCTCGTCGGGGTGCCCATGGCAACGGGCGCAACTGACGCGCGCGCCCATGAACAGCAGCGCGGCGATCTCCGCGTGGCTGAGCGGGTCTTTACTGTTCACGCCGCGGTAGAAGTTGGCGGGTCCCGAGCGGAAGTTGCTGCCCGAGCTGACCAGCAACTCGCGGGCAAACTGGTCGTAGGGCTTGTTGGCCACCAGGCTGTCGCGCACCCAGCGGTAGTAGGTCTGCACCCCCTTGGGCCAGATCTTGACCGGGTACTCGCTCTTGATGCGCAGCAGGTCGCCCCACTTCAGCGCCCAGAAGTCGGCGAACTCGTCACGTGCCAGCAAGCGGTCGATGAGCTTGGCGCGTTTGTCCGCGGCGCTGTCGGCGGCGAAGGCGCGCACCTCGTCGGGCGTCGGCAGCAGCCCGATGACGTCGAGGTACACGCGCCTCACGAACTCGGCGTCGGTGCAGCGCGGGCTGGGCGGCAGACCCAGCAGCCGGAGCTTGGCCAGCACGGCCTGGTCCAGCGGGTTCTCGGTGGCCATCTCGGGGAACGGCTCGGCCAGCTTGTGCGGCACGAGGATCAGCGTCACCCCCGACAGGCGCCGGTAGGTGGCCACAAGCACGCTCTGGCCCGGCTCGCCGGCGGTCACCTGGCCGGCCGGCGATACCTTGGCCACACCGGGCAGCGAACTGCGGAAGGAGGCCAGCGCCGTCACATCACGGCTGGTGCCGTCGGAGAAGGTGGCGGTGACCTTCAGGTCGAGCGCCTCGCCGCTGGCCAGCAGCTTGTCGCGCAGGCCCGTGCTCACGCCGCGCAGCAGCGGCTTGGCGGGGTCGCGGTCCTCGGTGCCGCGGGCGATCCATGTCAACAGCGTCTGGTAGGCCTCGGAGTCGACCGGCGCCAGCTTGCCGCCGCCGTGGGGCAGGTCGCCCGACAGCTTGAGCAACAGCAGGCTGCGCTCGGGCATCATGCGGTTCACGCGCCGGCCGCCGGCGGCCCGCGACAAGGCGTCGCAGTCGGCTTGCGGGTCCGCGCCGAACATGGACAGCTTCATGCCGCCCTTGCCCACCGGCGCACCGTGACAGTCCAGATTGGCGCAGCCCAGCCGGCCGATGAGCGGTGAGACGTCGTTCTCGTAGTCGGTCACCTGGGTGCGCGCGTTGCGCCGCGCCAGGGTGGTTTCCGTGGGGAGAGAGGGCACCAGCGTGGTCTTGCCGCGGGTCGTGCCCGCGGGCTGGGCGGCCAGACCAGTCGTCCACAGCACGAAGCCCAATGCCGACAGCAGCCTCAGCACGCCAGCCTCATCTCGCCTACCTCTATCTTGATACCCATTCGCCGCGAGCGCCACGCCTCCTGCCGCGATGCATTTGGAGTCGCGCGCGCCGTAGGCTATCATGCGCGCCTGGTGGAGGCGACCATGACAGAGACACTGGACCGTTGCGTGCTGCGGGGCGGGGAGCAGGCCGAACTGGTGCTCGTGACCGCGCCGCAGGTGCCGGACGCGTTGGCCGTGCGCGCGTTGCTGGGCCACAAGGGCGGGGTGTGGGAGTACCACATCGACCAGGCCCTGGCGGGCGAGTTGGAGGGTCTGGAAACACGCTTCTACCTGGCCCTGGTCGGCGGTCGGGCGGTGTCCAACGTTATGACCGTCGAGAGCGGCGGCGTGGGCATCCTGGGCCATGTCTGGACGGTGCCCGAACAGCGCCGCCAGGGCCTCTGCGATGCCATCTTCGCGGTGCTGCAGCCCCACTTCCTCGCGCGCGGCGGGCGCCGGTTGCTGCTCGGCACCGGCTACGACAGCCCGCCGTACCACATCTACCTGCGCCACGGCTGGCGGCCGATCCTTGAGCGCCGAGGCTTCATGGATTGGCAGCCGGTGCCGACACCCGCTGCCGGACCGCCCACGCGCGTCGTGCCCTATGCCTGGCGCCACTGGCCGGCGCTGGCGCCGCTGTTTGCCGACGGCGGCGCCGATGGCCTGCAGGCGCTCGGCTTCCGCTACTTCGGACCGGAGAACTTCGAGTGGCCCGGCCTGGACCTGCGGCAGCGAGTAGCCGAGCGCGACGACACCTTCGCCTTCGTGGCCGAGGCCCAGGACGGACGGCCCGTCGGCCTCGTCGTCCAGGCGCCCGACGCGCGTTGGCAGGGCAATACCAACGTCGATCTCGTCTGCCTGCCAGGCTCCGAAGCGGCGCTGGGAATGATGCTGGCGGCGCTGCCGGCAGCGGAAGGCAAGCGCCAGTGCTGGCTGCCGAGCGTCAGCGCCCCGCGCCGCGCCGCGCTGGAAGCGGCTGGTTGGCGGCTCGAAGCCACGCTCGCGGCACAACTGCCCAACGGTGGCGACGTGGTGGTCTACAGAGGACGATAAACGGTGTCAGGGACCTTTTCGCACGCGAAAAGGTCCCTGACACCGTTTATCGTCCTCTGTAGACCACCACGTCGGCAAACTCGCACAGCCCCAGGTCGCCCGGCTCGGTGTGGTCGGTGCGGCCCGCGTCGAAGGGCACCTTGCCCACCATCAGGCGCCTGGGCTGGGTCTCGCCCGAGAGGCGGTCGATGCGCAGCCGCCGCCAGGTGATGCCGTCGCGCGATGACTCGGAGACAACGTAGTGGCCGGCCAGGCGCAGGCGTAGCCAGACCCACTCGCCGGCCGGGTAGCCGTCATAGAGTACCTGCTCGCCCGGCCGGTCGGTCTGCAGCCGGTTGTCTGAGCGCAGGCCGAGGCGCGCGCTGCTGGTGCCCGCCCAGAGGGCCATGGCCGGCCCCCACGACATGCCGCTGTCGCTGGTCATGCGCAGGCGGCAGGTGACCGCTGTCGCCTCAGGCGGCAGGTCGCGCTCGATCCAGGCGACGGTGTGGCGGTTCGCCGCGATCCTCAGCACCTTGTCACCGCCCCTCAGACTGCCCGCGCCGCGCGGGCTGAGGTAGGCGCGCCAGCCACCGGGCAGGGCGGTCTCGAGCCCCTTGGGCGGACTGGGGTCGGGTAGCCTCACGGCCAGTGCCGGGTCGGCGAAGTCCTCGCGCCAGAGGGCGGTCAGGCCGGGTTGGTCGTCGGCCAGGACGCGCGCATACTCGCGCCGCTCCGCCTCGAACGCTGCCTGGCGCGGCGCCTGCCGCGCTGCCACGCGGGCCTCCAGCTCGGGCGTGAGTGCCGGCCAGTAGTACTTCTTCATGCCGGCCAGGCGCTGGTCATCGTCCGCCGCGGGCAGGAAGTGCAGGCGGATGTTGTTGTCCAGCAGCGTGCCGACGAAGCTCTCGGTCAGTGGATACTGGTTGTTGTTGCATAGCACGCCGATGGCATTGCTGATGTTGTGGGTGGAGACGAAGTAGCGCAGGTAGTCGGGGTCGGAGTACTGGGCCTCGGTGCCCTCGCCGCGCAGCACGTAGTCGTAGTACGTGTCCATCTGCGGCAGGTAGACGCCACCGCCCGGCGGGCTGCCAGTGCCGTGGAACTCCAGCAGGCCCTTGTCGCCGACTATCTCGCGGGCCTTGCGGCTGACCAGATACGAACGTACGACGCTGCCATAGATGCCGTCGAAGTACAGGCCCGCGGGCTTGTACTCGCGCATCACGCGGCCGATCTCGGCGACGAAGATGGGCCAGTTCATGCCGCGCGGATCGCCCGGTGAGAAGCCGGTCTCGGCGAAATGGTCGAAGCTGTTCATGGCCTTCGATTCGAGATCGGTGCCGGCCAGGAAGTACAGCGGCGAGGTGTAGACGATGTTGCGCATGCCCAGCCGCGCGCAGGTGGCGTTGACGCGCTCGAACTCGCCGACGCCCAGGCGCGGCACGAAGCGCAGGCTCCAGTCCTTCCACAGCATGACCTCGGCCTGCTGCAGCAGGATGTTGGCATACTGGCTCCAGGCCCGGATGGCGTCGTCGGCCGGGTAGGCGTTCTCGCTCGACCAATGCCAGGCCACGCGCTCGCGGAGCGACTGCGCCCAGGGATAGGGGCGCGGCGGGCCTACGGCCAGCCACCAGATCTGCCCCGCCTGCAGAGCGCTGGTGTGCCCGCGATCGCCGGGCAGGTCGACGGTGTGGCCCTCGCCCGTCGCGAAGTACGTGCCGACGTAGCCCCACTCGTCCAGCAGCAGGCGGTCGCCGACGATGGCGCGGGCACTGGCCGGCTGGAAGGCGAGCTCGCAGCGCAGTTCCATGGCCCGCTCGGTGCGCAGCATCAGCAGCGAGTCACCATTGATGCGCAGGCGCAGACCGCCCGCGGCGCCGGTCAAGCTGACCGCGCCCGAGCCCAGTCGCTCCGCCTTCAGCCCGGCCAGTGCGCCCGCGGCGAACGTGACTCGCACCACCTGGCGGGCGCGCGCCAGCAGCTGCCGGACAGCCAGCGTGCCGGCGGTCGTGTCGAACGTGAACTCCGCACCGGTGGTACGAACCACGATGCGCCCGGCTTCGCTGCGCAGACCGGTGATGGCCATGCCATACTGCGCGTCGCGGAAGTCGGTGGTGGTAAGCAGGTAGTCCGCATCGGCCTCAATCGACGGCGACAGCGTCGGCTCGGCCGCCGACGCACAGCCGCACCATGCCACCAGGACCCAGGCAACCCACCTCATGTCGCATCTCCCCGCTACGATCTGGCCCGATCGAGTGTAGGCTTCGCCTTGTGTGGGCGTCAAGGTGCTGTCTCTTTGGGGGTGCGAGTCACGCTGCGGGACTCACGCGGCCGCCTTCCAACGCACGACGGGGTCGGACAGGTCGTTGGCCAGCACGGCCAACACCGCGTTGAGCCCCTCGCGGCTCCAGCGCATGCCCGCGCCCTTGACCCGCTGGCC
>JACRKZ010000166.1 GCA_016235455.1 Armatimonadota bacterium
CGCCACGCCGAGCACCGTGACGCCGAGCAGCGTCTCGATGACCGCGCGCGGCGCCGCCAGGCCCAGCGACGCGCCGATGGCGCCGCCTAACGATGAGAACAGCGCGAACGGCACCGCCAGCCGTGGACTGGCCAGCCCGCGCCGCAGCAACTCCGGGCCCGAACCCACGGCGCCCGACAAGCCGACGAGCAGGCTGGCGCCGCGCACGAAGTCAAGGTGGAAGGGGAACAGCGCCGAGACCAGCGGTACGTACAGTATGCCGCCACCCAGGCCGGCGATGACCGACACCACGCCCAGCACCACGCAGAACCCGAACAGCGCCAGCGACCAGCCCCAGACGCCCGCCGGACACGAGACGTCGGTACCCGCGGCGGCCGGCACCACCGCCACCAGCGCGACGAGACAAGCCAGGAGCCAACGAGTGCGGGTCATCGCCGCTGATTGTAGCGCATGGTCCAAGCGGCAGGGAACTCCCGCTACGCGGCGAACGTTCGCCCTCGTGACTGCAGTCACATCGCCAGCGTGTGGGGAGTGGGTCTGATGAGGAGTGGGTGGGTTGCTCTGCTGTTCTGCGTGTTCTTGCGGCCGTGTCTGGGCCAGCCGGGGTTCGACCTACGGCTCCCGCGGCCAGGCGCCGTGGTTGGCAAGCCGGTACCGGGCTACACCCTGAAGCTGGTGCTGGCCAAAACCACCTGCGAGCTCGGCACGCCGCTGGAAGCCGCGCTGATCCACACCTACACCGGCACGCAGCCGCTGTGGATCGCCCCAATGGCTGTAGGGCTCGGGCTATCGCACTCGGATCTGCGGTTCAGCGCCTTCGACTCGGCCAACCGGCCGGCCACCTACTACGGCCTGGTCGGCGCGGGTGTGGGCACGATCCTGCCCATGCTGCCCATGGCGGCCGGCAAGCCCGTGGCCTACACCGTGTTCCTCAACCAGTGGCTCCAGTTCGATAGGCCGGGCACCTACCGCGTCACCGCGGAGTCGCTGCTGGTGCGGCTGGGTGACACGATCACCAGTCCTCCGGCCTCGGCCCAGAGCCCCACGGTGATGCTGACCGTGACCGAGCCCGATGAGGCCGGCCGCCAGAAGCGGCTCGCCGCGGCGCAGACAGCCCTGGCCGGCGGGTCAGTCGAAGCCCGTCGCGCGGCCACGCACGACCTGCGCTGCATGAGGGACAACCGCGCCATCGGCATCCTGTTCTCCTACCTCGACGATGCGGACATCATCGCCCGAGCCGACGCCGTGACCGCTCTGTATGAGGTGCGCGACGGCAAGGCGCTTCGCCAGAACCTCGAGGACTACATCGGCGGCGAAGACAAGCTCATCCCGGCAGCGGCGCTCACCACGCTGGGCGCGCTCGCGGGCCGTGCGGCCGCCGCCGAGGAACCACTGCCCAGCGCGAGGTCGCAACGCTATGTCGCCGCGATCCACGACCTTCATCGCCGGCTCGCCGAGCGCCTGCTGGCGGCGGTACCGACCATGCCGCCCGGTCGCGCGGCGGCCGAGATCGGCTGCTGCCTGGCCAACGAGTACCTGCCGACCGACCGCCTGGACTACTGGCGCATCGTGTTGCGCGATGCCCCGTTTCTCGCCGCGAACAACACCAGTGAGGTGTACGGCGCGCTCCGCCGCAAGTGCCGCTTGCCCGCGCTGGGCGACGACCTGTCCGCCCTGGCCGAGAACACCCAGGCGCCCGGCGCAATACGTGATGCCGCGCTCGTGGCCCGCGCGCGCATGGAGCTGAGCATGGCGCGCCACCTGGACATGCTGGCCACCGAGGCCATGCTGCCCAAGCCGGGCATCAGCGCCGAGGCCCTGGCGCTGATGGGCAACCACCGCGCCGACGAGGTGGCGGCGGCGCTGCGCCGGCTGCTCGCCGACCCCGACGCCACGGTCCGCCTCAGCGCCGCCAACCGCGTCTACCGCCTGGGCTCGGCCATCCAGCCGGCCGAGTTGCTGGCCGCGCTGGACCGCATCGGCGATCCGGCCACCGCCGAGAGCGAGTACCGCTACCTGCTGCTGGCCCTGGCCGAGCGCGACCCGGCAGCGGCCTGGCCCAAGCTCCGGGCCGTGCTCGACGGTCCACCTCGCCCACGGTCGCTGCTGCCCGGGTCAGCCTGGTCGGCCGCGGTCGCCAGCTCCCTGCCAGCCGCGCGTGAGTACGTGGCCCAAATCTTTGCCGGCACCGACCTGGCCCGGCTGCTGCCCATGCTGCGCGGCATGGCCGCCGCGGTGGAGCAGGCCGCCGAGGGCATGGACCCGCAAACGCGCGGTGGCCTTGGCTACTGGGTGCCAGACCTGATCGACGCCTTCTCCGCGGGCCGCACCTCGGAGGTGCGCCGCCTGGCCCAGGACATGCTGACCACGATCACCGGCGTCAAGCCCACCACGGCGGCGGAGCCGATCGACGCGCTGGCCGCGCGCTACGAGGAATGGCTAGAAGCGAACAAGCAGCACATAGGGCGGTAGACAAGGCCACCAGCCGGCCCGAACTCTTCATCCGCCGCGAGTGGCACGGCGCAGGTCGTGCCACTCATCGCGTGTTCCCGCCGGGTGTTCAGGATCCCGCCTTAGGATCGCGTGACGCTATGGCGCCGCCAGCCGCTCCAGCGACACGTTGTCCACATAGAAGCGGCCGGGCCGTTCGCCCGAGCCGACGAAGTAGACGCTGTCGCAGCGGAAGAACCAGTCGGTGGCGTACTTGACCGACCGCGTGGTGCGCGGCGGAGCCCCCGGCGAGGTGACCGTCACGCTGTAGCCCGGCTGGTCCCCGCCGAGAGCGAACTCGACCTCAAGGCGATGCCATACGCCACGCGCCAGCAAGCCGAGATCCTGGTCCGTGGCCACCAGGCGTCCGGCGGCGTCGATGCGCAGCGCGGGGCCGGGGCCTTTGCCCTCGTAGCGCAGCTCCATCTGGTTTTCGCAGCCGGCCTCGAACCGCAGGTCGTAGCGCAGCCGCGCGGTGCCGCGCCGGAACGGCGTCACCGAGCGGTGCAGGAACGGCCAGAAGCGCGAGCCGGCGGCCTCGGTGAACGCCACGACCCGGCGGCCCTCGAGCTCGGCGACGGCCACCGTGGCGGCGTCGCGATTCTCCGGCGCCCACGGCCGAGCCGGCGGCTGGCCCGCGGCGACCTGCTCAAAGTCGTCGCTGAAAACCACACCCACGCGGTCGTCCGCTGGATGGCAGGTCGCCCCGGCCCGCGGCGTGTCGGCTGGCAGGAAGGAGGGCAGACGCGGCGTGTCCAGGTCGAGCAGCGCCGCGGCGTGGGTCTGCACGGTGTTGAACACCAGACGCAGGTTGCCATTGGCATAGCTGCTGGCCACCAGCGTGCCCGCGGGCAGCGCGCGTACGCGGGCCGGCGCCGCCGGCAGCGGCATCGTCACCACCACGCCGTTGCGCGGCGGATTGGCGTCGGTGAACTCGGCGGTGTCGACATCCGCCACCACGCCGTTGACCCGAGCGCTCAGGTCACACAGGTGCAGCACCATCTGGCCACCGCGCCGGCGCGCGGTGCACAGCCAGGCCGCGTCGCCGGCGTTGTCGATGCGGTACGACGGGCCCACGCCCAGCGCGCGCAACAACTCGGCACTCAGGCCGTCGTCTGGATAGGCCCGCGGCGTGCCGGCGGCCACCGCCACGCGCCCGCGGCCCAGCGGCTGGGCGGTCAGCGCCGGCCGGCCATCGGTCAGCGACAGCAGCACGCGCGCTGTCGTGGGCTCGAGCTTCCACGGACTGGCCAGCGAGAAGGGCTCGGTACCGACGTTGAGCCGCCCGGCGTCGCCCGCGGCGGGCTCGCTACGCTTGACGCCGAGCAGGGCCTCGGCGGCGGCCGGCTCGCGCAGGGCGCCGCCGGTGAGCAGCAGCGTGCCGCCGGCCTGGGCAAAACCGCTCAACGCAGTCAGTGTCTCGGGCGCCACCTGGCGCTGGTCGGGCACGATGACCACGGCATAGCGCCCCAGCGCGCCGCGCAGCGTCACCTCGTTGACCACTTCGGCCAGGTAGTGGGCCTCGGACAGCGACCGCGCGATGTCCGGTGCCAAGCCATCCGAACGCGACCCGCCGGCGGCGCTCCACGAGGTCTCGCTCTCCAGCACCGCCACCTGCGCCAGCGAGCTCGTCGGGCCCAATACCGCCTGGCGGTCGCGCGCGAAGTTGGCCAGTTGCCGCGCCGTGTCGACGCCGTAGGGCGGCAGCGCGCCGCCGCCAAACGGCCACAGGAACCAGATGCCGCCATGGGCCATGGTCACGGCGCCCTCCTGCAGGCTGCGCTGGAGGGAGTAGTTGCGCGTCAGCGACCGTGCCGCGGGCGTGGCGTGACTCATGATGTCGAATGGCTTGCTGCCCGCGCCCCAGCGCTGCGCGGCGCGCAAGGCCTGCCCGAAGCCACCCACATCGCCGCTCAGCGTGTCGGCGAAGTCGGGCACCGGCTCGGGGTCCCAGGCCCACGACCAGTTGCTCGTGTACAGCGTGCGCGGGCTGGCCTCGTGGATGGTCTTGGCCACCAGTCGGCGGTAGTCGCGGTAACGCGTACGGTGCCAGGCCACCCACTTGGCCCAATCGGGCGACGCTGCCTCGCGCGGCGCGGGCCGGCCGACCTCGGCCTGCCACTCAGCCAGGCAGTTGGCGCACCAGCACGGCCGCGGCAGGATGTAGTCGCCGTCGAACCACAGGCCGTCAGGATCGTACTTGGCGATGATCTCGCGGATCTGCGGCAGGAACTGCTCGTACAGATAGCCCCGACCGGCGCGGTTGGGCCGTTGGCAGACGATGGGCTCGCCGTTGATCGAGACCTTGTCGTCGGCCTCGCGCGCGGCCCATTCAGGATGCGCGGCGAGTTGGTCGGGCCGGCGGTCCACCGACATGTAGACGCACAGCTTCTTGCCTTGGGCCCGCGTGATCTCGCGGAACACCGCCAGCGTGTCATAGCCTCCGGCGTCGGGGTTGTTCAGCCCGACGCGGGTAGGATACGTGGCCCAGCGGTTGCTCTGGCCCGAGACCTGCACCATGCTCACCGGAATGCTGGCCAGCGCAGCGGCCAGGTCGTCGCGCGGCACGCCTCGAGCCAGCAACTCGCTGTGGTTGTCGAAATGCAGGTTCACCACCGAGTCGCGGTACCAGGCATCGCGCTCCGCGCTCCGCACCGAACCCATCGCCACCAGGGCGCCCGCCAGCATCATCAGTCGTCGCATGACGACCTTATACCAGATCGAGCGTGGCAGCGTGAGCCTTTGGTGGCATCGGCCGCCGGGCCGGTGGCCGCACCTGACCGCCACGCAAACGACCGGCCGGGACGCCGCGGCCATCATCGTCGGCGCGGCCGTTGACATTGGCCCGCCGGATCGCTACCGTCTGCTCATGAAGCATAGCTTAGCGATCAGGTCGCTGTGCCTGGGGCTGATGCTGGCCTTGGCCAGCAGTGCGGCCCCCAATCTGGCGCCGCTGGCCACCATCACCGCCGATACCGAGTGGAGCCGCGATTGGGGCCCTGAGTTCGTGGCCGACGGCCGCGTCGTCCCGCCGGGCGGGCACGACAAGGGGCTCGGCTGGGCGGTGCGCGGTGAGACCCATCGCCAGCACGCCACGCTGACGCTGGCCTGGCCGCAACCGGTGAGGATCGCTGAGCTGGTGGCCTACCAGCGCGCCTGCTACGGCCTGGGTGACTGCCTGCGGACCTTCGAGCTGCGGCTGGACGACCAACCCGTGATGACTGGCGAGTTGCGGCAGCTCTACGGCGCCCAGCCCATTCGACTGCCCCAGCCGCGCACCGCGCGGCGGCTGACGCTGCAATTCACCTCATCGTTTGGCGGTGACAATCCCGGTCTGGCCGAGCTGCAGGTGTTCGCCGACCATCCGCGCGCGAGTGACTTGGTGCCCGGCGTGCCACTGCCGCCCGAATGGCTCAAGGATCTGATGGCCGCGGGCGACACCGAGGCCGTGGCGCGCTTGCTGTGGCAGCAGGCCGAGACGGGCAACCTGGACGACGCCGGTGCCACGCTGGCCGCGCAGTGGCTGGGCGACCCCGACCCGTGGGTCCGCGCGCCGGCCGAATGGGCGCTGGCCCTGCGCGTCGGCTACGACAACAACAACGGTGCGGTGGTCTGGCCCGGCGCCGGCGACGCGCCCGCGTGGTACCGCCGTTGGCAGGCTGTGCCACGATCGAGCTATATCGAGTTGGACTGGGTGCGCCACGCACTAGTCAACGGCCTGGCCGACGATCCGGCGGCGCTGCGTGCCGACTTGGCCGCGCTTGTCGCCCGCGGCGAACGCACCGCGGCGCTCGCTCAGGACACGCGGCACGCCGAGGTGGCCGAGCACCTGACCGTGCTGCGCGCGGCCTCGACGGAGGCTGGCGGCAACCTGTCGGCGGTGCGCGCGCACTGGCTGCTGGCGCGACGGGCGGTGCGCGGCATCGCTTTGGCGCGGCGGGAGCTGGCTTTTGACCAGTTGGCCTTCACCACGCGGTTCGCGCCGCATCACAAGTCGAATGTCTGCGGCGTCCACTACAGCTTCGCCTACAAGCCTGGCGGCGACCTCTGCGTGCTCGACGACCTGCGCGGCGACCAGCCGGCGCGCGGCCTGCTGGCCGACCGGCTCGGACCCGGCCATGTGCATGGCGCCGACCTGTCGTTCGCCGGCGACAAGCTGGTCTTCGCCTGGGCCAGCCAGCCGGTCTGGCCACCGCGCGACGCGCAGGGCCGGCTGATCGACGTCTGTCACCAGCAGGAGAACCACGCCTTCGAGTTGATGAAGCTGACCCAGCCGGTGCACCTGTGGGAGATGGGCGCCGACGGCGGCGAGCCGCGGCAGTTGACCCACGACGACTACTGGAGCGATGTCGAGCCCACTTGGTTGCCCAATGGTGGGGTGGTGTTCTCGTCCGACCGGTCGGCCCACGCGCCATCGTGCGATGGCTGGGAGAACGACATCACCGACCTCAACCTGTACCGGCTGTCGCCCGACCGCCAGCGCATCCGTCGGTTGGCCAACCACAAAGACATCGACATGCACCCGCACGTGCTGGACAACGGCATGGTCGGCTACCTGCGCTGGGAGTACCAGGAGCGAGACTTCTGGGACACGCACTCGTTCTGGGTCATGCGACCCGATGGCACGGGCGTCGATGCGCGGTTCAAGCAGCACGTCACGCCGCCGTACAGCGTGCGCGAGGTGCGCTCGATTCCCGGCTCGAGCAAGCTGGCCGGCATCGCCGCGGGCCATCATACGTACCCGGTCGGGCCCCTGGTGACGCTGAACCCCGGCGCCGGGCTCAACAGTGATGCCGGCATCGGCATTGTGGCCATGGGCTCCGGCCCCCAGGAAGGGCCAATGGGCGGCGCGATGGTGCCCGGCGGCGGCGTGCGCGACGCGCGCGGGCTCTATCTGACGCCGTACCCGCTGTCGGAAGACTGCTTCCTGACGTCCTTCGCCTTCCCGCACCGCTTCCGCCGGCCGACGCCCAACGGCCAGCCCGATGTGCTCAGCAACGACGCCTCGGTGTACCTTGTCGACACGCTGGGGAACAAGGAACTGCTGTACCGCGATCCGCTGCTGTGCGTCGTGCAGCCCATGCCGTTCCGGCCGCGGCCGGCGCCGCCGGTGCTGCCCGATGCCACCGACTACACCAGGAACTACGCCACCTGCCTGATCAACGATGTGCGCGAAGGCGTGCCCGAGCTGGCGGCTGGCCAGGTGCGCTACCTGCGCATCATGGAGGCGTTGCCGTGGCCGGTGACGCGCGACGAGGGTTCGCGCTACCTGGGCGGGGCCAGCTTCGACTGGCAGATCCGCCAGGAGCAGGTATGGAACCCTGTGCGGGTCATCGGCACGGTGCCGGTCGACCCCGACGGCTCCGCGCACTTCAAGGTGCCCGTGGCCAGCAATGCGTCGGTCTACTTCCAGATCCTCGATGAGAACCACATGGAACTGCGGCGCATGCGCAGTTCGGTATCGTTCCAGCCGGGCGAAGTGCGCGGTTGCCACGGCTGCCATGAGACCCGCGCCAACGCCGGCTACAGCCGACCCGGCACCGCCGCGCAGCGTCAGCCTGATCTGCCCGACCCGCCGTCGTGGGGCATGCGCCCGCTGGGCTACGAGTGGCTGGTGCAGCCGGTGCTCGATCGCCGCTGCGTGAGCTGCCACGGCGGCAGCAAGCCGGCCGGCGGGCTCGATCTGACGCCGCGGCCGGTCAAGTATGGGCTGGACACGATGGTCGGCTCGTACCAGGCCATCCGCGACAAAGGGCTGGTGGCTTGCAGCAATCAGCGGCTCAACGGCGCGGTGACCGGCGTGAAGCAGTTCGGGTCGCACGCCAGCCGCCTGGTCACGCACCTGCGCAGCGATGCCGGGCACGCCGCGCTGGGCCTGACGGCGGACGAGTGGCTGGCGCTGGTGACCTGGGTGGACGCCAATTGCCCGTACAACGACCTGCTCTACAACAAGCGCCCGGCCGGCGGCGGCGCGCCGCGGCGCGAGCCGTTCCCATGGCACGACCCGTGGGCCGCCCCGAGCGAGTTGAGCAACTGACCTGCCCAAATGATCAAGGCCGGCCGAAGGTTCGGCCGGCCTTGATGCTGACTAGGGTGCCTTGGCTCAGGCCGTCGGCAGCTTGTAGCGACCGGGGATCGCGACATCGGGGTTGGGGATGTCGGGGTCCTTGGCCACGTCGAGCAGCTCGGCCGGCGGCAGCAGGCTGAAGTCGCTCTTGAGCAGAGCGTCCCAGGCCACGCGCTTGCCCGAATACGCCGCCTCGCGGGCCATGACGGCCATGAAGGTGGACTCGGCGATGCGCTTGGCTTCGTTGATCGGTTTGCCCTCACGGATCGACTTGATCAGCGAGATGTGCTCCTGGACGTAGCCGTCACCGTGCTCGAGCTTGACGTCCGCGCGCTCAACCTTCTTGCCGTCGAGCAACGTGACGCCGTCGGTGCAGTTCGAGCGGCCCTTGGTGCCGATGATCTGCTCGCCGCCGTAGCCGTCGATGTTGCCGTGGCCGGACCAGCTCATGCACTTGGCGCCGTTGGGGAAGGTGAACTCCGCCGAGATGCCGCTGTACATGTGGCTGTAGGTCGGGCGACCGCCGCCATTGTTGCCGTCAACGCGATAGCCAATGGCGTAGCAGGAGGTCGGATGCACGTCCTTGAAGGCCCACATGAGCACGTCGAGGTTGTGCACGTGCTGCTCGACGATCTGGTCGCCGCACAGCCAGTTGAAGTGGTACCAGTTGTCCAACTGCCACGACAGCGCCAGGCTATCGGGGCTCTTGCGCTTGCCCAAGCGCTCCCAGATGCCGCCGCCGCGCCATCCGACGTAACCGGTCTGGATGTCGCCGAGGGCGCCATCATGGATCAGCTTCATCGTGCCCTGGTAGTTGGCCTGATAGCGGCGCTGCGTGCCGGTGACGAACGAGAGCTTCTTCTCGTCGGCCATCTTGGCGGCTTCGAGCATGAGGTTCACGCCGTGCGCGTCGACCGCGACCGGCTTCTCGGCGAAGACATGCTTGCCCTTCTCGATGGCGTAGGCGCAGATGTAGGGGCGCACGCCTGGAGGAGTGGCGGTAACCAGCACATCGATGCCGCTGTCGATGACCTGCTTGTAGGCGTCCCAGCCGCCGAACATGCGGTCGCCGATCTTGGCCTTGTCGCCCCAGTTCTTGGTGATGTTGTCGCCAAAGCCCTTGGCCTTGTCCAAGAACACGTCGCCGACCGCCCAGGCCACCATGCCCGGCTGGCCCGAGGCGCGTACATGCTGGTCCAACGCGCCGGTGCCGCGACCACCACAACCCACCAGACCGACCTTGAGCGTGTCGGTGCCCTGGGCGAAGGCCCGCGTGCCGATCCCTGCCGCCAGGGCCGCTACGGTTGCGCCCTTGACGAAATCGCGGCGCCCGAACTCCGCGCCGGTTGCCTTGCTATCCATTCCTACTCCTTAGTGGCCCCGCGGACGGCGCCGCCTGCGTCGCCCTGTAGCCTGGTCGCCCAAGAACGACCGATTCAATGACTTCGGTGCCATGGTAGCGGTTCCTCTCACAGACCGCAACCCGCGAACCTTACAGAAGTCGGTGCTAGGCGCCCGGCGCGGCTCGGCGCCCGGCGTCGATGACGCCCCGGCGGCGCAACTCGCCCAGCGTCTCGGCGACGAGCGACGGCACGTCACGCGAGCCGCTGTCCAGGTGCAGCGCCGGCTGCTCTGGTGCCTCGTACGGCGCCGAGATGCCGGTGAACCCAGGGATCTCGCCGCTGCGCGCCTTGGCATAGAGCCCCTTGGGGTCGCGCCGTTCGCATTCGGCCAGAGGTGCGTCGACGTAGGCCTCGAGGAAGCGGTCGGCGCCGATGATCTCCCGCGCGCTGTCACGGTCGGCGCGATAGGGTGAGATGAACGCGGTGATGACGATCAGCCCGGCATCGCAGAACAGCTTGGCCACTTCGGCCAGGCGCCGGATGTTCTCGGCGCGGTCGGCCGGCGAGAAGCCCAGATCACGGCATAGCCCGTGGCGCAGGTTGTCGCCGTCGAGCACCATGCACGTGTAGCCCAGCGCCACGAGTTCCTCTTCCAGCGCGTAGGCCACGGTCGACTTGCCGGAGCCGCTGAGGCCGGTCAGCCACAGCGTGGCCGGCTCCTGGCCGAGCAGCGCGGCGCGCTCCCCGGGGGTCACGCGACCGCGATGGCGGGTGATGTTGCGCGCGGCGCCGCCGCCCGCCACGTGCAGCCGGTCGATGACCATGCCCGCGGCGACGGTGCCATTGGTGGTCGGATCGACGAGGATGAAGCTGCCGGTGGCGCGGTTGCGGCTGTACTCATCGCACAGGATCGGTTGGTGCAGGTGCAGCCGCACGCGGCCGATCTCGTTCAGCCCCAGCGTGCCCGCCGGCTGGCGATGCAGCGCGTTGGGGTCGATGCGGTACGTGACCTCGCTCACCTCGGCCTTCACCGACCGCGTGGTGTGCTTGACCAGATAGGGCTGGGCCACGCGCAGCGGCGCCTCGTCCATCCAGACGCAGATGGCTTCGACCTCGCGTGCGGTCCAGGGCAGGTTGCCCGCGCGCACGATCATGTCGCCCCGCGCGATGTCAATCTCGTCGGCCAGACAGAGCGTCACCGCTTGGGGCCAGAAGGCGTGGTCGACATCGCCCTGCGGCCCGATGATGCGCGCCACGCGGCTCCAGCGGCCCGACGGGAGCACCACCACTTCCTCGTCCAGGCGCACCACACCCGAGGCCACCGTCCCGCAGTAGCCGCGGAACTCGGCGTTGGGGCGCGAGACATACTGCACGGGGAAGCGGAAATCGATCAGGTTGCCCGTGCCCACCAGCGGCACGCTCTCCAGGTGCCCGAGCAGCGTGGGCCCGTCGTACCAGGGCATATGCTCGCTGCGGCGCGCCACGTTGTCGCCCAACAGCGCGCTGACGGGGATGAACGTGATGTCGGGACAGCGCAGCTTGGCCGACCAGGTCAGGTACGCTTCGCGCAGGCGGCAGAACGTGTCCTCCGACCAGTCGACCAGGTCCATCTTGTTGACCGCCACCACCAGGTGCGGGATGCCCAGCTGGCTGGCGATGAAGCCGTGGCGCTTGCTCTGGGTCAAGACGCCCTGACTGGCGTCCACCAGGATCACCGCCAGATCGGCCGTGGACGAGCCCGTGGCCATGTTGCGCGTGTACTGCTCGTGGCCCGGCGTGTCGGCGATGATGAAGCGCCGCCGCGGGGTGGAGAAGTGGCGGTAGGCGACGTCGATGGTGATGCGCTGCTCGCGTTCGGCCTTCAAGCCGTCGGTGACCAAGGCCCAGTCGATCTCCACCTGGCCGTTGCGGGTGGAGGCCGTGCGGACCGCGGCGAGCTGGTCGTCGTACAGGCCCTGTGCATCGGCCAGCAGCCGCCCGATGAGCGTCGACTTGCCGTCATCGACGCTACCGGCGGTGGCGAATCGCAGCAGGTCGGCGCGCTGCACCTGAGCTAGCAGGCTGTCCAGGTCCATCAGAAGTAACCCTCGCGCTTCTTCTGCTCCATGGAGGCGTCCTGGTCGTGGTCGATGACGCGCGTGGTGCGCTCCGACTGCTTGGCTGCCATCATTTCCGCGACGATGGCCTCCAGCGTGTCGGCGGTCGACTCGACCACGCCGGTACACGGATGGCAGCCTAGGGTGCGGCAGCGGCAGACCACCGGCTCGGGCTGCTCGCCGGGCAGCAGGCGCGTGTCGGCGTAGACCGGGATGAGCTGGCCAGCGCGCCTCACTACCGGTCGCTCGGCGGCGAAGTAGAGGGGCACCACCTCGATCTGCTCGCGGTGGATGTAGAGCCAGATGTCCAGCTCGGTCCAGTTGGACAGCGGGAAGACGCGGATGGACTCGCCCTGGCCCACGCGGCCGTTGTAGAGGTTCCACAGCTCGGGCCGCTGGTTGCGCGGGTCCCACTGGCCGAACCGGTCGCGGAACGAGTAGACCCGCTCCTTGGCGCGGGAGCGCTCCTCCTCGCGCCGCGCGCCGCCGAAGGCCGCATCGTAGCCACCCGCCGCCAGGGCGTTGAGCAGCGCCTGGGTCTTGAGCTGCGCGCAGCAGCGCACGGTGCCCAGGTCATAGGGGTTGGCGCCGCCGGCGATGGCCTCCTCGTGGCGATAGACCCGCAGCTCGACGCCCGCCTCGGCGCACACGCGGTCGCGGAAGGCCAGCATCTCGGGGAACTTGAGGCCGGTATCGACATGCAGCAGCGGGAAGGGCACGCGGCCCGGCGCAAAGGCCTTCTGGGCCAGCCGCAGCATGACCGAGGAGTCTTTGCCGACCGAATAGAGCATCACCGGCCGCTCGAACTCGGCGGCCACCTCGCGCAGGATGTGAATGCTCTCGGCCTCGAGCTGGTCCAAGGTCGACAGACGCAAGGGTTCGACCAGCACTAGCACGGCTCCTAGGTCAGTACAGGAGTCTAGGACTCGCGCGCGCAAGCGAACTTGACGATGGGGTCAAACTCTAGCACAATCAGGCCAAGAGGAAGCGACGTGCCGCGCGACCAGGTCATCACACGCGACGAGTACTTCGAGCCGGGCCGTCTGCCGCTGGCCGTGCTGCGTGTCTCGGGTCACCGGCCGACCGCGGTGCATCGGCATGAGTTCTCGGAGCTGGTGGTGGTCTTCCGCGGTCGTGGGCGCCATGTCACCGACTCGGGCAACTGGCCGATTCGCGCCGGCGACGTGTTTGTGCTCCATGGCGACCAGGCCCACGGCTACGAGAACACCGACGATCTCGACCTGGCCAACATCCTCTTCAGCCTCGACGAACTGCCGCTGCCGCGGGTGGATCTGGGCGCGCTGCCTGGCTACCACGCGCTGTTCGACCTGGAACCGCGCTACCGCTCGCGCGACGGCTTCGACAGCCGCCTGCGCCTGGGACCCGAGCCGCTGCGCGCGGTGGCGGCGCTGGTCGACCGCCTGGCCGACGAGCTGCGCAGCCGCGAGCCGGGCTCCGGCTTCGCCAGTCTAGCCACGTTCATGCTGCTGGTGGCCGAGCTGAGCCGGCACTACACCAGCGACCCGCCGCCGGCGGCTCAGCCCCTGCTCGACCTGGGCCGCGTGGTCAGCTACCTCGAGCAGCATTTCGACGACGAGATCACGCTCGACAGCCTGGCCAAGATGGCCTGCCTGTCGCGCCGCTCGTTGACCCGCGCCTTCCGTGGCGCGTACGGCTGCTCACCCATCGATCACCTCATCCGGCTGCGCGTGGCGCGAGCCGCGGTGCTGCTCGAGGATCCTCGACTGAGCATCACCGAGATCGCCGGACGCACCGGGTTCGGCGATGGCAACTACCTGGCGCGTGTGTTCCGTCGGCAGATGGGTTGCACCCCGTCGGCGTACCGGCGGATGCGATAGCACGGGAGATGGCGATGCGCGTGGCCCCAGTGGTTCTGCTCCTGCTGGCCAGCGCCGCGCTGGCCGCGCCCGACGACGGGCGCCGACTGCTGTTTGCCTGCGAAGGGCAGCACCGGATCGTCGAGTTCGGCCCCGACGGCGGCGTGGTCTGGGAGTACCCGGCCGAGATGGCACGCGATGTCTGGCGGTTGCCCAACGGCAACACGCTGTTCTGCTACAACGATGCCTACGACGGTGGCAACAGCAACCCCAGCGGCGTGATGGAGGTCACGCCCGACAAGCGCGTGGTCTTCAGGTTCGGCACCACCGGCCAGGTCTGGAGCTGCCAGCGCCTGGCTGACGGCACCACACTGGTCGGCGCCGCCAGCCAGGGCAAGCTGCTCATCGTCGGACCCGACAGCGCGCTGGTTCGGTCCATCGCCCTCAAGGGCGCGCCCGGCCATAGCTGTTTGCGCAACGCCCGGCAGATCGAGGGCGGGCACTTCCTGGTGGCCGAGGAGGGATCGCGGGCCGTGCGCGAGTATGCGGCCGACGGCGCGCTGCTGCGCGAGATCACCGTCGACTTCCCACCTTACTCAGCGGTACGACTGGCCAACGGCAACACACTCGCTTGCGGACAAGGCAAGATGGTCGAGGTCGACGCCACCGAGCAGGTGGTCTGGTCGCTGACCGCCGCAGACGTGGCCGACCTGGGCGTTCGCTGGTTCTCTGGGCTGCAGGCGCTGCCGGACGGTCGGGTCCTGGTGTCGAACGCCGGCGGCAAGGTGCCGTTCTTCGAGGTCGACCGTGCCAAGCAGGTCAGCTGGCGCTGGCCGGCCGACGCGCCGACGGTGGCAATGGGCCATGGCGTGCAGCGTCTGGACGTGGCGGGCGCGCCGATACGCTAGAGCCGAGGAGGTACACATGACCGCGCTCCTGATGACCGCGCTGTTGCTGGCGCCGGGCGATGCTGACCGCTGGACGGCGGAGCAGGCCTGGTCATGGTACATGGCTCGGCCGTGGCTGGTTGGCTGCAACTACGTGCCCGCCACGGCGGTGAACGACGTGGCGATGTGGCAGGCGGCCACGTTCGATGCCAAGACCATTGACCGCGAACTGGGCCTGGCGCAGGACCTGGGCTTCAACACTGTGCGCGTGTTCCTCAACTACGTGGTGTGGGAGGACAACCCCGTCGCGCTCAAGGCCAACTTCGGCCAGTTCCTGACGCTTGCCGACAAACACGGGCTGGTGACGCTGCCCATCCTGTTCGATGATTGTTTCAAGCCCGAGCCGCGCGTGGGCCCCCAGGAGGCACCGGAGCCGGGGGTCCACAACAGCCAGTGGGTGCAGAGCCCCGGCGCCAGCCGTCGCGACAACCGCGCCGCCTGGCCCAAGCTCGAGCAGTACGTCAAGGACTTGGTCGGCACGTTCGCCGCGGACCCGCGCGTGCTGGCCTGGGAGCTGTACAACGAGCCCACCGCTTCGCTGCCGTTGGTGGAGGCGGCTTTCGGCTGGGCTCGCGCCGCCAAGCCGAGCCAGCCGCTGACCACGACCGTCTACGGCGATGAGGCCATGCAGAGGCGCATCGCCGCCTTGTCCGACGTGCTGAGCTTCCACAACTACGGCCCGCTGCCCGAGGTCACCGACCAGGCCGCGAGGCTGCTGGCCCAAGGCCGGCCCGTGCTCTGCACCGAATGGCTGGCGCGCGGGGTGGGCAGTCAGGTCGAGAGCCATCTGCCGTACTTCCGCGAGAACAAGGTCGCCTGCTGGAACTGGGGCTTGGTGGCCGGCCGCACGCAGACCATGTACCCCTGGGGCTCACCCAAGGGCGCGCCGGAGCCGGCGGTGTGGCACCATGACCTGTTGCGGCCCGACGGCACGCCGTACAGCAAGCGTGAGGTGCAGGTGATCAAGGTGGTCACCGGCCGGTTGCCGGCCAGCGCGGTGCCGGTGCGCACCGTGCTGGTGGCCACCGCCGAGCGCACGCCGCAGCCGTGGCGCTTCACCTTGGCCCAGCCGGCTGCCGACTGGTTCAGCCCGACCTTCGCCGACACCGGCTGGCAGCTCGGCGCGGCGCCGTTCGGCACGGAGGAGGCCCGCTATGCCCGTCGGCCAATGACGATCTGGACCACGCCGGACATCTGGTTGCGGCGTGCGTTCACGCTGCCCGAAGGCGGCTGGGGCGAGCCGGTGGTCGTCTGCCACCATGATGAGGACGTGGAGGTCTACCTGAACGGCGTGCTGGCGGCGCGCCTCCCCGGCTACAACGCGACCTACGACCGCTTCGACATCGCGCCAGCGGCGCGCGCCGCATTGCGGCCCGGGCGCAACCTGCTGGCTGTGCACTGCCGCCAGACCCGCGGTGGGCAGTATGTGGATGTGGGCATCGAGGGCGAGCCGCCCTCCAACGCGCCGCGCTAGCTCAGCCCACCATCGGCTGTGCGCGCTTGACCAGCTGGATGGCGAAGCCGAACGGGTCGCGCATCATGCAGATCACATCGCCGCTGGGAATGGTGCGGGCAGCTTCCTGCACTTCGGCACCGGCGGCCAGCAGGCGATCGCGCTCGGCTTCCACATCCTCGACGCTGAAGGCGATGTGCAGCACCAGCGGGTTCTGCTCGCGGTAGTCGGGCAGCGGCGCGGTGGGGTTGCAGTAGAACTCGACCATCACCTGGCCCGAGGCGTCGGCCAGGAAGGTGGTGTACGGCGGCTCGGGTTGGGCGCGCCGCACCTGGAAGCCGAGGTGCTTCGTGTACCACTCGGCGACCGCTTGGGGATCGGCCACCTGATAGCCGACGTGTTCGATACGCATGGTTACGTCTCCGGAAACAGCCAGGCCGACCCCACGGGCCGGCCTGGCGCGATCAGCCTGGCTGACACCTACTTGGGCTTCTGCTTGTCGGCTTCGGGCTGGAAGCGCTCGATGAGCCCTTGGATCTGCTCGGCGTTGTCGCTCTTGGGGTCCACCGCGAGAGCCTTCTTGAGCAGGGCCACAAGCCCGACGAAGTCCTTGGTGTTGAAGAAGCATTCGCCCTCTTCGAGCATGGCCTGCTGCTTCTGCTCAGCGGTCACGCCGTCGAGCTTGGCGGCCTTCTCGAAGGCGGCCTTGGCCTCTTCGTTCTTGTCCGCGGCCAGCAGCGCGCGCGCGGCGTCCATGGCGGCCCGGTAGGCGTACTTCTTCTTCAGGCCGGCCTTGCCATCGGCGTCGAGCTTGACGATCTCCGCGGAATAGGCGGGGATGTCCTCGGTGCCCACTTCGAGCGCGTCCAATGCGGTCACCACCTGGTCGAGCAGCTTGGCGCGCTCGACGCCCTTGGCGGCGTCAGCCTTGGTCTTAAGGTCTTTGACGTCCTTGGCCGCCTTGACCAGTTCGCCCAGGTGCGCGATGTACTTCTCGGGGCCGCCCTCCTGATAGCCGGTCTTGGCCACGGCCTTGCCCTCGGCGTCGAGCAGCAGGATGGTCGGGAAGCCCTCAATCTTGAACTGCGCCTGCAGCTTCTCGTTCTGGGCCTTGAGCGGCGCGGGCAGCTCCTTCTTGTTGGGGAAGTCCAGCTCCAACAGCACGAAGCTCTTGGGCGCGGCGGCCTTGAACTCGTCCTTGTCGAAGACTTCGCCCTTGAGCTTGATGCACCAGCCGCACCAGTCCGAGCCGGTGAAGTCGGCTAGGATCAGCTTACCGTCGGCCTTGGCCCGGGTCTTGGCGGCCTCAAAATCGGTGATCCACAGGCTCTCTTCGGCCAATGCCGGCAACACCAGCACACCGAGCAGCAGCAAGAGCGAAGCGAGAGAACGTTGTCGCATACGGGTCACTCCATGGCCCAGGCAGCGGCCCGAGCGGCTGGTAGAGCATACACTGCGGCGCACACCGGGCACAAGGGCGGGATGTGACCGGCCAGTGATCCGTGTGGGTACGACGCGGCCGCCCTGGCACCGGCTCGTCGCCACGCCGGGGCCCCCTCGCCGCCGTGCCGCACCCCGGTTCGGCCAACTCGCGACTGGTTCGACGGCAGACCCAGAAAAGGCCTTGACGGCCCGCGTCACTCGTACGATAATACGTGCATGGGTGTGCAACTGGACAAACAGGAGACGCAGGAGCCGGAGGGCACGACGGGCGGTTGCGGCTGCATGACAGGCATGCCCGACGCGCGGTTCTTCAAGGCGTTGTGCGAGCCGACGCGGCTGCGTATCCTGGCGGTGCTGCTCGAGGCGGGCGCGCCGCGCGCCGTGTCGGATATCGCCCAGGGGTTCGACGTCGATGTGTCGGTGGTCTCCCGGCATCTGGCGATGCTGCGTGACCAGCGGATCCTCACCGCCACGCGCCAGGGACGCGAGATCTACTACAGCGTCGACCATGCGCATCTGGTGGCGGCGCTACGCGACTTCGCCGCCGCCATCGAGGTCTGCTGCCCGCCTTCGGGCTGATCAAGGCACAGCTTGGTCCCGTGCGCCCATCGTGTGCGCAAAGACATGCATATGTGCACAATTGCACAGACATACCATTCAGAGCGGCCGCGTCGGCGAGGAAGCCGGCGCGGCAGGAAGGGAAGACCGATGAGTGAGAAGCAGAGCGTGGTAGACGCCGATGCCGTCCGGACCTCCGTGGCGGAGTCCTACACGGCGCGTGTGGCGCAGGCGGGCGGCTGCGGTTGCGGCTGTGGTGACAGCGGCGCGAAGTCGGCGGGCTACACCGCGGACGACCTGAGCCGGGTGCCCGAGAGCGCCGCGGTGCCGTCGTTCGGGTGTGGCAACCCGCTGGCCTTCAGCGAGGTGCGGCCGGGCCAGACGGTGCTTGATCTGGGCTCCGGGGCTGGCCTGGATCTGCTCATCGCCGCGGAGAAGGTCGGCCCCGAGGGCCGGGTGATCGGCGTCGACATGACCGAGGCCATGGTCGACCGCGCGCGGCGCAATGTGGCGGCTGCCGGGCTGGGGCAGGTGGAGGTCAGGCAGGGCCTGATCGAAGCGCTGCCCGTGGAATCGGGCAGCGTCGACTGGGTCATCTCCAACTGCGTGATCAACCTCTCCCCGGAGAAGGAGCGCGTGTTTGCCGAGATCGCCCGCGTGCTGCGGCCGGGCGGGCGGATGCTGGTCTCGGACATCGTGGCGGAGAACCTGCCGGAGTGGCTGCGGGCCAGCGTAGCGGCCCACGCCGCGTGCGTGGGCGGGGCGCTCAGCGAGGCGGAGTACCTGGCGGGGTTGCGGGCGGCCGGCCTGACCGAGGTGGCCGTGATCGGGCGGCATGACTTCGGCGAGCAGGAGTTGCGGGCCGTCGCGGCGTCCGAGGGGCTGGCGTCATTGGACACGGGCGGCGCTGGTGCGGCGTCCGTCGACGACGTCCTGGCCACGCCGGGCCTGAACGTGGCCAGCATCAAGGTCAGCGCTCGCAAGCCGAGTTGCTGCTCGGGCTAACCGAAGGCTGTGAGCACGGCTCGGTGCGTGCTGCGCCGGGCCGTGCTCACGGCTTGACCCGAATGCCCACATCATCCACCCACGCCGCTCCGCCGCGCGCGACGACCTCCAGGTCGATCTTGGCCGCCTCGGCCTCGGCCCAGGTCAGCGCCCTGGCCACACGCGTCCACTCGGTGCCGGCGGTGGCACCGATCTCGAGGTAGCGGCCCAGCCAGCGGCCGTCGTCGCCAAACAGCGCGCACTTGAGCTCGGCGCTCGCGCCCGGCGCGCAGCGGATCCAGGCCCACACCTCCACCGTCGCGCCGACCTTGACCGGCACCGGCGTCGCCGACTTCAGGTTGGGCTCCGGCGCGTCGAGCTTGACCGATCGGCGCCCACCGTGGGGGCCAGTCTCGTCGAACACGACGTCGCCGCCGCCGTAGTTGACCCAGCCCCAGCGTCGCTCGAAGCCCGGGTTGTAGAGCAGGTTGCCGTCTTGGGCAGCCAGGTCGGCGGCGGTGAACACCGGGATGTCGTCGTACACCGGCACACTGACGCCCAGCGAGTGCGGCGTCGGGTCGACGTGGTTGGGGCTGTCGGGGCAGAAGGCGTCGCGCAGTGCGTCGAGGTAGCCGAAGCCGTGCTGCTCAGTTGGCTCCAGGTAGCTGCCTTCGCCAAACTCGTTCCAGCACTCGGCGATGACGGCATTCACCTCCGGGTCGACATAGCGCTTGGCCGCCTCGCACATGGCGCGGAACTTCTCGGGCCGGGCGCCGGTGCGCACCATGGCCTTGTCGCCATACCACGGCCGCGAGTCCCAGCCGGGCGAGACCGGCGGGATGAACGGCAGCACGCCTTCGTCGCGCGCCTGCCGCCACATCGTCTCGTAGCCGCTGACCATGGTGTCATACGGCGCCTGCCGGGCGCCGGGCGGCAGGTTGATGCTGGCGTAGTTGTAGGCCGAGCAGGCGCTGTAGCCGGCGGCCTTGAGCGACTTCTGGTCGTGCTGGGCCAGCGCCACCAGGAACAGCCGGGTGCCGGCCTCGGCTTCCATGCGGCGGATGAGCGCGGCGCAGCCCTCGACGCCGAAGCGCTCGATGAGCCGCCGCGGCTGGGACACCCAGACCACCGCGCCGTCCTTGATCTTCAGGTAGTTGGGCTGGCCAAGGTAGCGCTCGCGCCAGACGCGCGCCATGCGCAGCATCTGCTCCTCGGTATAGTCGACCGGGCCGGCCTCCTCGTTGCACCAGAAGACGCCGAAGCGCATCTGGTCGCGGTAGCGGGCGCGCAGGAAGCCCTGATCCAGCGCGCTGTTGTGGATGCTGACCTGGCCGGACCGGTAGTCGTAGTACCAGTCGAAGGCGAAGAAGTCGATGCCGTGCTCGACCGCCCATTTGATATGCCAGTCGGCCACCTCGGGCTCGCCGTCGCGATACCAGCCGAGCACGGGCACCGGCCAGCCGTTCTGCGCCATGGGCACCCAGCGGGCGGCGTTGAAGTGGCCGGGGAAGTAGTAGCTGCCGACGAGCAGCGGGCTGGCGGCGGGTTGCGGCGTCGGCGGCAAATCGGTCTGGCCAACCCCGGCCAGGCCGAGCAGCGCGATCAACACCAGGGCCAGGCTGGTCATGGGCGGCTCCTAGCGCGCGGAGAAGGGCTTGGTCTCAGTCACTGTGAAGGTGTGGGAGTCGTTGCCAATGTCCCTTGCGCCAGCGGGCAGATCGGTCACTTCGTTGGCTTCCAGCGTGGCGGCACCGACGGCTTTGTCGTCGATGTGGATGGCTTCCTGGCCGGGCGCCTGGATGCGGTTGCGGCGGATCAGCGCGGTCTGGGGGTGGCCGCCGGTGAAGTGGATGCCGCGGAACAGCGCGCCGGCGATGGTGTTGTCCGCCAGCGTCAGGTTGTCGACCCCGGTCGACCCCGCATACAGCCACATCGCGCCACGCCGCTGCCCGGCGAAGTTGCTGCCACCACGCAGGATGCGGTTGTCGCGTATGACGGTGTCGGACAGTGGGTGCATGGGGTAGGCGCCCGGCAGGTTCACCGTGAACGGCGACATGTAGCCGTCGGCGAAGGTGTTGCGCTCCACCAGATGGCCGCGGCCGCCGGCGATGTCGCAACCATGGCCCCACCACGGGGCGACCACGGTGTTGAGCGTCACCGTCACGCGCTCGGTGAGGTTGGGCGAGGAAGCGTTGGACAGCACGGCAATGCCATCGTCGCCTGTGCCGCGCACATGGCAGCCGGCGACCAGCGTGTCGCGTGTGGTCAGGTTCTTGCCGTTGTTGACGTTGATGCCATCGGCATACGTCTGGCGCACCCGGCAGTCGCGGATGGTGCCGCGTTCGCCGGCGATCCAGAAGCCGCAGTGGACATGCGTCATCCAGACCCTCTCGACCACATAGTCGTTGGCCAGGCCGATGAAGGCGCTGGCGGTGTCGCCACGGCGGGTACAGTCGAGCGCCTCGATGGTCAGGTCGCGCACCTGCGGGCCGTTGCCTTTGAGGGCGAACCCGCCGTAGCCGCCGAACGGGCCTCTGGCCGCCGGGGCGGTGAGCAGCAGCTTGGTGTGCCACATGCCGGCGCCGTCGACCTTCACGCTGTCGAGCGTGACGCGGCGCAGGTTGAGCCAGGTGCCCGGCGGCAGCCAGACGCTCTTGCCCTCAGCCTTGGCCTGCTCCACACAGCGCTCCAACGCCTTGGTGTCGGCCTCCGCATCCCTGCCAGTGGCGCCGAAGTCGGTGATGGATAGCGAGCCCGCGGGCTGCGCCAAGGGCGCGCCGAAGGGTTCGGGCTCGACGAGATCGATGCGGTAGTAGGCGGCAGTGTCCTCGGCGTCGCGGCGCAGTGCCAGCTTGTCGCCGCGCGCTAGCGGGGTGTCGAGCCGGTAGGCGGTCTCGTCCCAGAAGACGTGCGGCCAGGCGCTCGGCGTGTTGCTTTGGCCGTTCTCGGCCGGCTTTCCCTCGCCATAGAGCCAGTTGTACCGCGAGTTGAGCGTCAGCGTCTGGCGTCGCTGGCCATTCACGTACAGGCCGAGCGTGGCGCTTTGGCCACCGCCCTCGGGGGCGTCGGGGATGCAGTGGCGGATGACCAGGCCCTGGGCCGGTGCGCCAACGGCGAACTCGACGCTCTGCCCGGTCTGGCTCAGCTCCACATAGCCACGACCGGCGGCCTCGATCTCGGGGGTGATCTGGTTGGGCTTGGGCAGGCCGACGAGGCGGACGACGCGGCCGTTGGTCGGTGCGTCCTCGGCCTCGAACGTGAAGGTGGATGGCGTTCGGATAGGCGCGGCAAAGACGGTCAGCAGAGCGAATATCGACAGCACGGGCAACTCCAAGGTTCTGGACCTGGAGTTGCCCGCGCCGCTGCGGAGTCCTGCCGTCAGCTCACCCGCACCACATTCCAACCACCGTCATCCGCCCACCATCGACGGTCGGCGCCGCCAGCGTGGTCGGCACCACCGTCGACTGCGCGTCGATCGTGTTCGTCGCCAGCAGGTCGTCATGCCGCAGCACCTCGTGGCTGGCCGTCGCGAACGCGCCGAACGAGCGCGCGTCGAGGTCGACCGCCAGCGGCTCAGTCAGGCTGCGGTTGACCGCGAACAGCGTCAGGCCGCCCTCGTCGTCGCGGACGACCGACAGGCCCAGCAGGTCGGCGCCGGCGCGCTCCTTGCAGTCGTACTTGGGGCTGTCGACCAGGGCCCGGAGCACCGTGCCGCGGCCGAGCGTGGAGGCTTGTTGCAGCGGCCAGAAGATGGGCTGGCGCCAGGCGGGGCCGCCTTTCTGGGTGAGGATGGGCGCGATGACGTTGACCACCTGGGCGATGCAGCCGATCTTCACGCGGTCGCAGTGGTTGAGCAGCGTGATCAACATGCCGCCGACCACCAGCGCGTCCTCCATGGTGTACTGGTCCTCGAGGATCGGCGGGGCCAGCTCCCAGTCCTTGATCTTGCGCTTCTCGCGGTCGTTGCTGCTGCGGAACCAGACGTTCCACTCGTCGAACGACAGCATGATGCGCTTGCGGCTGTGGCGCACGGCGGCCACGTGGTCGGCGGTGCAGACCACCTCGTCGATGAACTCGCCCATGGAATCGGGTTTGGCCAGGAAGCTGGGCGTGTCGCCCTCGCCGTTGCCGTAGTAGGTGTGGATGGAGACGTAGTCGACATGATCGAAGGTGTGGGTCAGCACCTCGCGTTCCCAGTCGCCGAACGTGGGCATGTGGCGGTGCGAGCTGCCGCAGGCGATCATTTCGATGCTCGGGTCGGTCCACTTCATCAGCTTAGCGGCCTCGCAGGCCACGCGGCCATACTCCGTGGCGGTCTTGTGGCCCATCTGCCAGGGGCCGTCGACCTCGTTGCCCAGGCACCACAGCTTCACCCCGTGCGGCTCGGCGTAGCCGTTGGCGCGGCGCAGGTCCGACAGTTCGCTGCCGCCGGGGTGGTTGCAGTACTCGACCAGCCGGCGCGCGTCCTCGGGTCCGCGGGTGCCCAGGTTGACCGCCAGCATCGGCGCGGTGCCGACCTTGCGACACCAGGCGGCGAACTCGTCGGTGCCGAACAGGTTGGGCTCGGTGCTCTTCCAGGCCAGGTCCAGCCGGCTCGGCCGCTGTTCGCGCGGGCCGATGCCGTCTTCCCACTGGTAGCCGGAGACGAAGTTGCCGCCGGGATACCGCATGACCGGCATGTCCAGCTCGCGCACCAGCGCCAGCACATCGCCGCGGAAGCCGTCGGCGTCGGCGGTGGGGTGGTCGGGCTCGTAGATGCCCTCGTAGATGCAGCGGCCCAGGTGCTCGGCGAAGCCACCGAACAGCCGCGGGTCGACGCGGTCGATCACGAAGTCGCGGTCAACGGTCACCTTGGCGGTCAGCATGTCGGTCTCCCAGCGGCGGAGTATAGCGAATCGCGACCGACGTGGCGACGGGTTGAGCGGATAGGTCAACTATTCGCTGCTCGCGCCGCCGATGCGGCCAAAGGGATGCAGCGACCGACACCGTATCTGCCTCTGGAGTAACCTGAGATGGGCGGCGAGCGGAATGAAGAAGCGCGATGGCCGGGCGACCTGCGCCTCGCGGTCTGTGCGCTCGTGGCCTGGCTCTGGCTCTGGCTACGGGTCGACCCGAGCGGCATGTATCACGGCTCGGGCCTGACTCTGCTGCCCACGTACAGCGTCGATCCCGTGTCCCGCGCGGGCCAGTTGGCGCTCATCGGCGGGCCGCTGGGTTACGCTTCGGCCTGGCTGGCGCAGTGGTTCGTCTGGCCAGCGGCGGGGGCGGGGCTGCTGACGCTCTGCGCACTGGCCGCGGCGTTGGCGGCCGATCGTGCCGCCACCTGCCTGGCCGGGAAGCGCGTGCCCGGTGTGCGCTACGTGCCGTGGCTGATGTTCCTGTTGGCCGATGGCCAGTACCTCTACCTGCTCGACTGGCAGGCGGGCTGGGCGGTGGCGCTGGGCGCCGCGGCCACCTACCTGTCATGGTCGCAGCCACGGCCGGCGGTGCGAGCCCTGGTCGGGCTGGCCGCGCTGGCGGCCCTGTACCGCCTGTTGGGCGGCGCGGCGCTGGTGGCGGTGCCGCTGGCCGCTGTCGGCGAGACGCGCTGGCGCGGGAGGCGTTGGGTGTCGGTAACCGCGGTCGTCGCGGGTCTGGCCATGCCGTGGGTGGCTTGCCGGCTCGGCTTCGACCAGGCGCCGGCCCAGGCCTACCGCAATCTGCTGCCACTCGCTGCCTTCAACGACCAGTTCGGCATCGCCCGAGCCATCGGCTTGGGCATGTTGGCCTTCGGCGTGCTGGCCGGCGCGCTGGCGGTCAGCACCGCGACTCAAGCGCGGCGGGCACCGCGGCCGGCGGTGGCTTGGGCTGGTGTCAGCGCCATGCTGCTGCTGGTGCTCGTCGGCTTTCGCGACGGGTCGCAGGCGGTGAGCCTCGATCTCTGCCGCCGGGCCGCGGACGGCGACTGGGCCGGGTTGCTGGCCTCCTCCCAGCGGTTGGAGCCGCTGACTCGGACCTGCTGGGAGGACGCCAACATTCTGCTGGCGCTGGCGCATACCGGGCAGGTGGGCGACCAGCTCCTCGCGCGCGGCGTGCGCACGCTGGCCTTCCTGCGCGACGCGCCCGTCTTCGGCGACCAGGTGGCGGTCACGCGCATGAGGGGCCAAGGCGGGCTTCAGTTGCGTGATCTGATGCTCGACCTCGGCCTGGTGAACCACGCCGAGCACGACAACGAGGAGGCGCTGGAGACTCAGGGCATCTACGCGCCGGTGGCGGTGTCGATGGCGCGCATCCAGGTGCTCCAGGGCCGGCCGGAGACCGCGCGTGTGCTGCTGCGCCTGGCCGCCGCGCAGCCGGGCGATCCGGCTGGCGCCGGTCGACTGCTGCACGCCCTGCGCGGCGACCCCAGCCTGGCGGGCGACCCCGCGCAGGTGGCGCTGAGTCAGAACCGGCTGCACACCGACCTGTACCGGGCCGCGCAGCTCCTGCCGGTGCTGGAGCAAGCGACGATCGAACACCCCGAGAACCGCCTCGCCTGGGAGTACCTGATGGCCGCCTGCCTGCTGTTCAATGAGGTGCCGCGGTTGGTGGCCGCGTTGCCTCGGATGACGGCCTATGGCCGCACGGCGCTGCCCCGGCACTGCGAGGAGGCTGTGCTCTGTCACGAACTGCTCACGGGCCGGCCGGCCGAACTGGGCCGCTGGTCGGTGCGGCCGGAGGCGCGGGCGCGGTTCGCTGCGTTCGGTCAGGCGCTCGGCGGCGCCGACAGCGTGGCGGACGCACTGTGGCAGCCGAACCACCCCAAGCCCAACGCGGCGCGCGTCTGGCAGGGGGCGTGGACCGATACCTACTACTACTATCGCCTGTTTGGCATGTCGGGGGCGGTGCGATGACCCGACGACGATGGCTGGTCCTGGCTGGCGTGGCCGTGGCACTGGCGGCGGCCATCGCCACCCGCCTGCCGGGCCCGAGGCCCAGCGGTCAAGTGGCTCAGGAAGCTGCGGCGCCGCGGCTGTGGCCAGCGCTCGACGGCGTCGTGCTGCCGCCGAACATCGCGCCGCCCGGCCTGCGCATCGACGAGCCGGGCACAGCCTGGCACGTGCTGGTCAAGGGCGAGCGTGGCGCTGCGGTGCAGGCCTCGGGCACGCGGCCCGGACTGAGCCTGCCCCTGCGCGGGTGGCGCCGCCTGCTGGCGGCCAATGCCGGCGGCCAGTTGGCGCTGGTCGTCAGCGCGCGCCGGGCGGCAGGCGGCTGGACGCGGTACGCGCCGGTGGCGCTGAGCGTGGCTCGCGAGCCGATCGACCGTTACCTGGTCTACCGCATGTTGCCGCCGGCCTACAGCCTGGTCTCCGATACGGGTATCTACGAGCGCGACCTGACCAGCTACCGGCAGCGTCTGGTGGTCCACGGTCGCCAGGTGAACGGCTGCGTCAACTGCCACACGTTCTGGCAGGGCTCGGGCCGGCGCTTCACGCTGGGCACCCGCAGCGACACCTGGGGCAACCGGACGCTGCTGGCCAACGGCGGCAAAGTGGTCTCGCTCGCGCAGCCTGTGGGCTTCGGCACGTGGCACCCCGACGGCAAGATGGTGACCTTCTCGGCCAACAAGGTGGTGCAGTTCTTCCACACGGCCGGCAACGAGACGCGTGAGGTGATGGACATGCACGGCGCGCTGGCCTGCTTCGACATCGCGCAACAGCGCTTCGTCAGCAGCCCCGAGCTGTCTCAGCCCGAATACCTGAACAGCTATCCGTGCTGGGCACCGGATGGCCGCACACTCTACTTCGTCCGCGCGCGCCGGCCGTGGGGGCCCGGTGAGCCCTATCCGCCGAAGCAGTATGACCAGGTGCGCTACGACCTGGCGCGCATCAGCTACGACCCGGCGACGAGCACCTGGGGCCATGTCGAGACGCTGCGTTCGGGCCGGGCGGCGGGCCGCAGCTTCGTCTTCCCGCGCGTCTCGCCCGATGGACGCTGGTTGCTCTACACATCGTGCGAGTTCGGCTGCTTCCCCGCCTTCAAGGCGTCAGCCGACCTGGGTCTGATCGACCTGCGCACCGGACGCGACCAGCCGGTCGAGGTCAACAGTGACCGGTCGGAGAGCTGGCACACCTGGTCACGCAACGGTCGCTGGGTCGTGTTCTCCAGCAAGCGCGCCGACGGCCTGCTCACCAAGCTCTACCTGGCCTACTTCGATGCCGACGGCCGGATGCATCCGCCGTTGCTGCTGCCCCAACGCCGAGCCGACTACTACGACCGGCTGTACCACAACTACAACGTGCCCGAGTTGGTCGAATCGCCGGTGGCGGCCTCCGCTGGTCAGCTCGGTCGGGCCGGTCGTGAGCCGACGCAGGTCAAGGCCAAACTGCCAGACGGTGTCGGACCCGCGGCAGTCACCGCGCAGTGACCGCCGGCTTGGCGCCGCGGGTGGCGCTCCTGCCGGCAGGCGACCTCGGTAGGCGCGCGCCAGACGCCATGGAGAGTCGCCCTCGGCCGCCCTCCAGGGTGTCTGGCGCTAGCCGAGGCTACGGATACAGCGCCATCAACGCATCCGCGAACAGCTTCATGCCGTGCGGATCCGGATGGTTGATGGCGTTGGACAGCAGCGTCGAGTAGGGGATGCCCTGGCGCCACAACCTGCCCCAGCGCAATGACGCGTCGGCCAGGGCGATGTTGTGCTTGGCGGCGAAGGCGCGCAGCCCGGCCACGTAGGGACGCGGGTCGGCATCGATGTCGCGTTCGCGGTCGAGCCCCATCCAGTCGCCGCGCACGTAGTGCGGCGTGATGATGATCCACTCGGCGCCGATGCCCTGGAAGTCTCCGAGCAGCTTGGTGTACTTGGTCTCCACCACCTCGGGCGTCATGTAAGCGTCGTTGACGAACTCGGAGACGATCAGGTCAGGCTTGCAGCCCAGCACCTTCTCGGCGTAGTTCCACTGGCTGCCGGCCGGCTCGCCCAGGAAGCTGTCGGTGTTGCGACCGCCCCAGCCCAGGTTGATCAGCTCGATGTTGGCCTTTGGGAAGCGCTCTTTGAGGCGCGTGACGAACTGCGCCTGCCAGCGCTGCGTGGCCGGATTGGGCAGGTAGCCCGCGTCGGTGACGCTGTCGCCCCAGGCCAGAATGCGGATCTTCTCGCCCGACTGCAGCTTGGCCAGGCTCTTGGGCGTGAGCTTCTCGGCGATGCTCGGCGTGGGCTTGGCGGCCTCGGGGTAGGCCGCCTCGAGCACGGGCAGGATGCTGGCGGGCACCAGCCTTTCGGCGCGGCCGGGCACCCAGATGTTGACCACGCGGGTTTCGCCCTCGCCCAGCGGTGTCTGCTGCGGCAGCGACTGGTGCGGCTGACCGATGCGGTAGGCTGGCCGGCCGTCGCGGGCGATGACCACGCTGTCGATGCGGCCCATGCCATGACGGTAGCTCATCCACACCGGCTTGCCGTCGGGCCAGCCATCGGCCAGGCGGCCCACGGTGCCCCAGTCCAGGTCGGCTTCGTAGTCCTTGCCCTTGACCAGCGCCGGCGCGTCGGGCGTTGGCCCACCGCGCAGCACGAGCGTGTCCGGGAACAGGTAGGTGCGCGCGGAGCACTCGTCGGACTTGATGCCGCGCAGCACGACGCCCTTGCACCAACCGCCGGCGCCAGGGTTGAAGACTGGCAGCGAATCGTACTTCTCGCCGGTCACCACGGCGCCCGAGGCGACCGGCACGGTGTAGGTGTAGGTGGCCTCGCCCGCGACCACGCGGATGGACCAGTCACCCACGACTTCGACGTTGGGCGCGGCCAACAGGGCCAAGGCAGGCAGACAGAACAGCGTCATCGTCGTCTCCCGAGTCGCGGAACCCGAGCAGCGCACATCCGCAGATGACGCAGATGAACGCAGATGGTTCTGTGTTCTCATCTGCGCTTATCTGCGTCATCTGCGGATGTGCTTCTCGCAGTGCACGGGGTGCAGGCCTAGATCGTCGTCGGGTCGCCGTGGCGAGGCGGCAGCGGGTGAGGCCGGACCAGGGCGCCGCCCTGTTCGTAGCTCTCGATGGCAGCCCAGGTGTACTCCAGCACAGCCAGGGCATCGCGGCCCGAGGCGCGCAGGTTCTGCGGCGAGACACCGTTGGTCACGTCTTCGAGGAAGGCGTGGATGCGCCGCGGGAAGGTCTGGCCGAAGTCGGTGATACCGGTGTTGGTCTCTTCGACACCACCGGTGCCGCCGCCGGACATCTTGCTCGGGTCACCGGCCTTCTCGGCGCCAGGCGCGGGCCAGTAGGTGATCTTCTCGATGCAGTTCTCGATGCAGAAGGCGCCCTTGGTGCCCGACAGCTCGAAGCTCCACCAGCCACCCAGGCCATACGGCGCGTCGCCGCGCTGGCTCAGCAGGTAGCCTAGCGCGCCGCTCTCGAACTGCAGGTGGATGCTGACGCTCGAGACCATCACGTCGCCCGCCTGCCGACGCACGCCGGGGCGGTTGGCGAAGCACTGCACGTGGGTCACGTTGCCGCAGTAGTGGCGCATGACGCTGAAGGGATGCGTCAGAAAGGCCTTGAAGTGCGCGTAGGGGAAGCCCCACCAGCGCGGATCCTTGTTGGGGGCGTAGTTGTACTCGCCACCAGAGAAGCCCATCTTGTGCAGGCAGTAGACCAGCTCGCCCACCTGCCCGTTCCTGATGTATTCCTCGCCCTTGGCCGCGGTCTCGGTGAAGAAGTGGTTGAGGTTGCAGCCCAGCAGCAGGTTCTTCTCCGCGGCCTTGGCCACCATCTGCCGAGCCTCGGTGATCTCGTTGCTCAGCGGCTTCTCGCACAGCACGGCCTTGCCGGCTTCGAGCGCTTCCATGGTGGGCTCAAAGTGCCAGGAGCCGTTCTCGAAACCGCCGGTGGTGACGTCGACGATGTCGAGGTCCTCGTTGCGCAGCATGTCGGTCAGCGAGTAGTAGGCCTTCACGCCATACTTCTCCGCGGCCTCGTCAGCCCGCGCCTTGACCACGTCGCACACCGCCACCAGATCCGCCAGGTCATCGTCCGTGTGGCACTGGGCGTGGTGGTTGCCAATGCCTCTCAAGCCGACCACGCCGACCTTCAACGCCATGGGTATCTCCCTATCCTGGGCGCCGCATCCGAGTGCGTCGCGTTGGTAGGATCGGTTCCGCGCGGCCGGTCGGGGTCCTTCCCGCGGGTTAGGATTACCGGGCCAGTTCGTAGCACATGCGGGCCAAGGTGGCAGTTGCAGCGCCGTTGCCGGACGTTCACAACCTGGCAGCAAAGCGCGCTGAACCGTGTCCCGACGGCCGCGTCTCATGGTGCCGAAGTGGTTTCGTGGCCCGGGATGGTCCGAGCCGCGCTCGGTTCAGTCAACAAGGAGACACGACGATGAAGAGCCCGCTCAAGTGGACCGCGCTGGCTGGCGTGGTGCTGATAGCTGCTATCGCGACGGCGGTCACGACGCCGGCACCCCTGCCCTGGAGTGCCACGGCCGGCAAGCCCAAGGTGGAGCCCGGTAGCACGACTGGCTGCTTCCTGTGGAGTGACAAGGACACGGTCACGGTGATGACGACCACGCAGAGCAAGAAGGGACTGCGCTGGAACGGCCGCATCGAGGTGCGCGGTGCCACCATCGTCGCGCCGCGCGGCATGAAGGACGAGAAGCGTGACGGCTTCAGCCAGCCCAAACCCAACGTGCTGGAGTTCAGCTTCGACACCCATACCAACGTCGACGGTGTGAAGTTTGGCCTGAAGCCCGACCCCAAGGCCACCCCCTCGGGCGACACGCCCAAGCCGGTGCTCTGTGCCGGTGTGAAGCTGGAGGGCAATGTGACGCCGAAGCTGTACTACGGCGCCAAGCCCACCGCCGCTCCGAGCAACCCGGTGGCCTTCGACCTGACCAGGTGATGGCCGTCCTGCGCGGCGACGCCAGTCCCTGTGGCGCCGCCACGCAGCGTAGATAGGGCGGGCCGCCGGCAGGAGTGCCGGCGGCCCGCTGGCTTATTGCGCGTCGCGGCAGACGGTCGCGTCCGGCACCGCGCCGGGCATGTCGTCCCGCGGCTTGACGGCCAGTTGCTGCCGTACCGGCGCGAACACGGCCAGGATGGCCTGATAGTCCGGGTCACTGGTGCCCGCGAAGACTGCCTGACCGCACTTGCCGCTGCCGCCCTGGGCTTTGGCCAGCGGCGCGGCAGCGAAGCCGTTGAGTTCGGGCCGGTCGAGCCGGGTCCATACCGGCCGCGGCAGCGACTGCGCATGGCACGAGGCGCAGCGCCGCTGGCGTACGTCGGCCAGCACCTTGTCGAGCCCAGCGGGATAGATGCGGCGGCAGCCGACGGCCAGCGGGTAGGCGGTCTCGCTGGTGCCGTAGTAGGGCACGTTGAGGTCGATCCAGCTCAGGATGCGTTGCCGCTCGCCGGCCTCGAGCTTCACCCGGGCCTGGCCGTCGGCGCCGGCATGGCCGCCGATGACGATGTCGGCCAGCCGGCTGCGCGGCGAGCCCCAGGCGCGCGGCGTGATCTCCAGGATGTTGGCCTCCTGGCCGTTGTAGGTGGGGATCCACGACGTGTATGGGTTGTCCAGCTCGCCCTCGCCGATGGACCGTCTCCCGCGCGCCAGCGTCTCATACGAGACGTTGAAGAAGTCGGTCTTGTCGCCGGCCAGATCGACCCCGCCCGCGGGCGCCACGCCGTCATGGCAACTCACACAATGCCGGTCCAGCACCGGCTGCACCACCGACGCGTAGTCGAAGCCGACGCCTTGGCCCCAGTCGGGAGGCGTGAGCGCCGCGGGAGGCGAGGCCAGCGCCGACGGTCGACGTGGCGGCGTGGTCGTCGTGCGCTGCTCGTGACAGCCGACGCAACCTTGCGTCTCGCCCGGCATGAGGTGGGTGAAGGTCCTCATGCGCTGGACGGCACGGCCTTCGGCGTCGAGCGCCATGAAGTAGATGGGTACGCCCGCGGGCACCTGGAAGTGCGCCGAGCCGTCGTCGGCCACGGGTGCGAAGCCCCAGACCTTCTTGCCCGCGTAGGTTGCGCCGCAGGAGATCACCGGGAACTGGAACCCGAAGGCGCGGTTGGCCACGTCGGTGCGGACCGGCTTCTCCATCTCCTGCACCACGGCGATGCGCTTCACCTCGCCGCGCTTCACCACTGGCTCCAACCCGCGATAGACGTCCTCGACGAACATCGTGGCCCACCCGCCCACGCCCGCCGACGCTGGTTCTGACAACTTCGTGGCGATGGCCGGCACCGCCCGCGCTCGCACCGGCGCGGCGTTGTGGAAGCCCATGCCGTCGCGCGGCGCGACCACCTCGGCTTCGCTGGTGCGGGCATAGTCGCGCAGCAGCACGGTGCCATCGCGCGACACCAGGTACCACTGGTCGTCGAGCGGGTAGGGTGTGGCATAGGGCCCGCGGATGTGGTTGCCGCTGCCCTGGTCGACCTTGCCGGCATCGATCTCGGGCGTGAGGTTGGTCAGCGCGGCCTGGGTGTTGTCGCCGTAGCCACGGTCGATCAGCCCGATGGCGCCGCGAGCCGGGCCGTTGTGCGCGGTCAGCGTGCACAACACCTTGGTGCTGCCGGGCACCGCGCGAGCTTCCATGATGGTGGCGGGACTGAGCACGCGATTGCCCCAGAATCCGGCCAGACCCGTGCCGTCGGGACTGATGGTCCACAGGCTCTGGATGGGGATGGCCGGCCGGTCGACGTATTCCCACCGGGAGTAGATGATACGCCCGTCGTTCAGCACGCTCGGCGTGAAGTCGTTGACCAGATTGGCGCTCAGCCGACGCGCATCGCTGCCGTCGGCGTTCATCCTGAACAGCAGGCCGACGGGCGACACCCAGCAGTAAGCGAACCGGGCCGCGCGCGTGGACAGGAAGGCGATGCCGCCATCCGGCAGCCAGCAGCCGTTGTAGTCATGCCAGCGGCCGGTGGTCAGTTGCCGGAGTCCGGTGCCGTCGGCGGCGACGGTCCACAGGTGATAGCCCTGGTCGGTGGCCTGGCGCCAACTGAAGAGGATGGTCCGCGCGTCGGGCGAGACGTCGCAGTCGAGGATCTGCCCCGCGCCGGCGTCGACCAGCCGTGTCATCGCACCGTCGGGCTCGCGCCGCCACAGGCCGCCGCCGGCCCGGAAGCCCTCGGTGTGGTAGGTGTAGACGTGGCTGGAATCGATGGGGTAGCGCTGCACCATGACCAGCGGGTCGAGCTTGACCGGGAGTTCGGCCAGCGCCTTGACATCGAGCGTCGACTCGCCGGGCAGCGAGCGCTTGGGCGCCGGCGTGGCAAAGACCATGATCTCCGATGCGCCGGGGTTGGAGCCGCCATAGGAGCTGCCAAAGACGAAACGGAGCGACTTGGTGACCACTGGCTGGGCCAGCGTGATCCGCTGCGGGTCGCTGCGCTGCCGGAACTGGCCTGCAGCCAGTTCCTTACTGTCCGCGTCGAGCAGCCGATAGCCCTGCCAGGCTTCGGCCATCTCCCAGGCGTTGCGCGCGTAGTAGACCACCTCGGCCACGGTGACCGGCTCGGGCCAGGTCAGTGTGAACTCGGCGCCCTGCCGATGCGTGCTCCCGTTGACCGCCCAGGCCCGGCCGACGTCGTCGTGCGAGCCCGCGCCGGGAATGACGCCGTCGATGGCGCGGTCGGCGCCGTAGGTGTCGTTGAACGCCGACGTGGCGGTCGCCGTGGCGTGACGAGCCAGGTTCTCGGGCATCTCGGCGGCGGTCAGGCCGCCGAGCGACAGCAGGCAAGCGATCAATGCGCGCATGAGGGTGTCCTCAGACGAGAGTGTGGCAGAGCGCGGTGGCAGACGCAAGCTACTTGCCGGCAATGCGCCGTATTGCTTCCACTTCGGCCGGGTCAAACGCTGTCCCATCGGCCCGCAGCAGGTCGTGATGCCAGACCTTGGGCGCCGGGTCACCGGGCTTGGAGCCCCACGGCATGTAGGTCTGCGTGCGCCCGGCGACCAAGCCCCAGCAGTAGCTGCCCACCTGCTTCTCCCGCAGCAGTGCCAGATCCGTGGCCCAGCGACTGCCCAGCACACGCGACATCCATTCGGTGCAGAGCAACGGCCGGCCCTGTGCGGCGAACTCATCGATGGCCGACCGCAGGGCCTGGACGTCGCCGTAACGGTGGAAGGAGACCACGTCCGACAAGGCCAGCATGGTCCTGGCGCAGCCCGCGGGGCCACCCCACGGCCCGGCGGTCAACGGCTGGCTCGGCGCGGCGGCGCGGGCCCAGCCGAAGGTCGCGGCCAAGAAGGGTTCGCTGCCATCGCCATGCGCGCAGTTGCCCGGCTCGTTGTACAGGTCCCAGGCGACAATACGCGGGTCGTCGGCGTGGGTGCCTACCAGATCCTTGACAAACGCCTCGGGCCCCGCCCATCGGGTCCTGTCGGCGACGATCCCGTGGCCGGGGCTGGGCACCCAGCCGCTGTTGTGGACCCCAGTCACGGGGTCGGGCTGCGGGCCGACGCTCGGCTCTCGCCCGGCGAACGCGCAGTCGTCGAACAGCACGGGCATCACGCTCTGGCCATGCTTCGCGGCGAGTGCCAGGAAAGCCTCGAAGCGCGCGCGGAAGCCAGCGGGGTCGTCGGCCCACACCACGTAGTTGAGGAACACGCGCAGCGAGTTGAAGCCCAGACCTTGGGCCCAGCCGAGTTCGCGGTCCATGGTGGGCTGATCGAAGGTGGCGGCCTGCCACATCTCGACATCGTTCACGGCGCTGGATGGCAGGTAGTTGCAGCCGACCAGCCAGCCCGCGCGCGCCGACCACTGCGCGGCGCGTTCCGTTGTCCACCGCGTCGCGGGCAGCGGCTCGGCGGCCACCAACTGCACGTAGGCATCGGTCGCATCGGCCCGCTTGTCGCCGGTCACGCTAACCACGAGCTCATGCTGGCCAGGGGCCAGCCCGGTCAGCCGGTGACGCTGGTTCCAGGCCACGGTGGGGCCAAAGGTGTCCAGCGGAGGCAGATCGCGGCCGTCGAGCGCGAGGCCGGCGATGCCGCAGTCCGGGCCGGACTTGTGCACCAGAGCCAGGCCGGTTCCCGCAAACCTGATCCTGGCTGTGCCACCGGCCTCGCGGCAGAAATGCAGCGCGCCACCCAACGGGCCGCTGCCTGTCCAGCGTGTCCAGCCGTCGCCGAAGGCGATGCCGGCGTCGTCGTGCGCGGGCAGGCCAGGCCTGGTCTGCATCTGGCGGTAGTCGCGGTGGGCGAAGTCGAGCGCGGTGTCGTGCGTCAGCGCTCGAATGGCCGTGTGCTCCGCCGGGTCGTACGGTTGACCATCACGGTGGTACAGGTCGTGAAACCAGACGGCGGGTTGCGGGGCGCCGCGCTTGCTCGACCAGCCGAACTGGCATTGGGTGCGGCCGTTGACCAGGCCCCAACTCAGGCAACCGACACCTTCGTCGCGCAGCAGCGACAGGTCGGTCGACCAGACGCTGCCGAGGGGCCTCGCCATCCATTCGGTGCAGACCACCGGCCGGCCGTGGCGCTTGAAGCGCTCGATGGCCGAACGCAGGCCGTCGCGGTTGCCGTAACAGTGAAAGCTGACGATGTCCGACAGCTCGATCTGCCGCTGGCTGAGGGCGGCCGACGCACCCCATGGCCCCATGGTCAACGGCTGGCTTGGCCGCGACTCGCGTGCCCAGGTGAAGGTGGCCTCAACCAGGGGCAGGCTGCGGTCACCCAGGCCGCTGTTGCCCGGCTCGTTGTACAGGTCCCACAGCACGACGCGGGGGTCCTGGCCGAAGCGGCCGACCATGGCCCGCACGTACTTCTCGAGGTCGGGCCAGGCGCCGCGGTCCTCGACGGCGCGGAGGCCAGGACTCGGTGTCCAGCTCGGCAGGATCATGCCGGGGACAGGTTCGCGTTGCGGGCCGAGGTGGGGCTCGGTGACCGGTGGGTCGCCAAAGCTGCAGTCGTCGAACAGCACGGGCATGACACGGATGTGGTGCCGGTTGGCTATTGCCAGAAACTGGTCGAAGCGCCGCTCGGTGCCAGCCGGGTCATCGTGCCACACCAGGTACTGCACAAACACCCGCACAACATTGAAGCCGAGCGTCTGCGCCCAGCCCAGCTCGCGGTCGATGGTCACGGCGTCGAAGGTGGCAGCCGACCAGAATTCGGTCGTGTTGGCCGCGCTCGAAGGCACGTAGTTGCAGCCCACCAGCCACGGCTGCGCGCGATACCACTCCCAGGCGCGTTCGGCCGGCCAGGTGGTCGGACCAGCCAGCAGGCTGGACATGATCAGGGGCACGGCGGGGGTCATGGCGGCGGCTCCATTGCGCTGCCAGTTCGAGCGCGGGCGCGCGCCTCCTTCACGCTTGACGCCACGCCCCTCCTTGCCTAGAGTTGAGGGTGTCAGGGAGGTCAGCCATGGTCAGGCGTACCGCTGTGCTGGTGGTTGGAGGTCTGCTGCTGCTCGGCGCGGCCCGGGCACAGGTGGTGTTCCCGCAGTTCGCCTTCCCGGCCAAAGTCGCGGGCGGGCATATCGTCTTCAGTCGCCTGATGCCCGTCAAACTGGCGGCTGGGGGGCTCACGGCCGACACCATCGTCTCCAAGCTGTTCGTCATGAACGGCGACGGCACGAACCCGCAGCCGTTCCTGGTCACGGCCGACCTGACCCAGTTCAAGGAGCCGCGCTGGTCGCCGCAGTTCGACCGGCTGGCCTTCAGCTCCAACTTCGCCAGCTCGCGCTCGGCCTGCATGACCGACATTTTCGAGGCACGAGCCGGCGGCGTGGTGCGTCGCGTGACCGGCAACGACCTGGTCGGCGCCGCGCCCATCGGCTATGGGTCGGTGGTCGGCCGCGTTGACCCGCAGTTCAAGGACGACCCCACGGCTGTGCATAAGGGCGGCGAGATCAGCGTCACCGCCCAGGGCATGGACGGCGCGGTGGTGCATCCGTCGCTGACCGACAACAGCTTCACGCTGCCCCGCGTCGCCGCGGGCGACACGGTGTGGGTCAAGGTCTGGGTCACGGAGCGGCTGGGCACGCTGACCATGATCAAGGTGCGCCCCGGCGAGGTCACCAACATCGGCACGGTCAAGCTCAACGAGGGCACGTTCACCGCCTCCAAGCCCAGCCTCTCGGTGGGCGGGCAGCATGTGGTCGGCATGGGCGGGCTGACTCAGGTGGCGTTGACCGACAACCCCATCGGCGGGGTGATCGGCGAGACGGTGCCGGGCTTCCAGGCGGGCAAGCAGAAGACGATCAGCGGCGCCGAGAGCATTTGTGTCTACGAAGGCCGCACCGGCGCGCTGCTGGGCAGTATCGACCTGGGCAAGCTGGGCTACGAGCAGGCCAAGGAACCGGCGCTGTCGCCAGACGGCACGGCCATCGCGTGCGCCTGGGGCAAGATGACGCAGGAGAACCTGGCGCTGGTGCCCGTGGCCAGCGTGCTGGCCAATGCTCCCGCGCCGAAGGTGCTGGTGCCGGGCCAGATGCTCATGTTCCAGCCCGGTGCGCCGATGATCGGCTGTGGCGGGCCGGTCTGGTCGCCCGACGGCAAGCGCCTCGCCTTCACCCGCACCATCGTCATCGGCGATGGTACGGTCAGCGCGGGCATCTGGGTGGTCAACGTCGACGGCTCCGGCCTGAAGGAAGTGGCCGCCCAAGGGCTTGAACACCTGTGCTGTCAGCCCTGCTTCTCGCCTGATGGCACGAAGCTGGCGTTCACGGCGCTGACCGGCCGGCGGGGCCCGCTGAAGGTCGAGCAGCTCATCGCATCGCAGTTTGGTCTGGACATCTTCAGCGTGGATCTGGCCTCGGGCAAGCAGACGCGGCTCACGCAGGATGGCGCGAGCTGCGAGCCGGCCTGGGGGCCGTAGCCGCGAGCGCCAGGCGGCCCCGTCCGACGCCGTCGCGTGTGTTATACTGACCGACGATCTCATCCGACGGCGGAGTGGCTCATGAGCACTGGACGATGGCGACCCTTTGTGCTGCTGGCGACGCTGGCGCTGAGCGCCTTGGCGCTGCGCACCGTGGCCCAGGAAGCGGCCAAGCCCAAGGCGGCCCAGAGCAATGCCAGCCTGCTGACCGCGGACCGCGCGGTCATCGACGCCACCAACGCCGTCGCCAAGCCGGGCAAGACGACCGCCGCGCCGACCGCGGAGCAGGCCGTCGCCGCCGCGCCGCAGGGCTTTGTGCCGCCTGACCTGGGCAACTACCAGGTCACGGTCTTCGCCGATGGCGTGGGCCTGGTGCGGCGCGTCGAGGACATCGACCTGTCGGTCGGCCGCAACGAGTTCGCCGTGAGTGAGGTGGCCCGCCGCATCGACAGCGGCTCGGCTCGCCTGCGTCCGCTGGACGATCCGAACCGCTTCGTGGTGCTCGAGCAGTCGGGCGGAGCGCCGCGCGACGCCAAGCAGTTGCTCAACGCCGCCGTGGGCCGCGACATCCGCGTCCGCGACGGCGACTACACGGTATCTGGCAAGCTGGTCAGCGTGGACGACGAGGGCGTCATCCTGGCCGCCGACGGCGAGGTGCATGTGCATCCCAAGGGCCAGGTCATCCTGCCCAAGGAGGCCGCGCTGCCCGACCTGACGCCCAAGCTCTCGTGGATGCTCGACACCGAGCGCGCGGGCAAGGCGCCGGCCGAGATCACCTACCTGACCCACGGCCTGACCTGGTCCGCCGACTACGCGGTGACGGTGCTGCCCCAAGGCCAGTTGGTCAGCTTCGACGCCTGGGTCAACCTCGACAACACCTGCGGTGTCGACTTCGACAACGTCGGCTTCATCTTCGCCGGTGACGCGGCCCTGCCGACGCCGCCGGCTCCCGCCGCCGGCGCAGCGCCGAACGCGGTGCCCATGGAGTCGGCCGCCGGCAAGCGCTTCTACCTGCCGCGCCGGGCCAGCCTGGCCAACGGCAGCGCCCGTCGCTACCAACTCGCGCAGGCCACCGCGGCGCGTGGCGCGCTGCGCTACGTGGCCACGGTCGGGCCCGAGGGCCTGCAGGGGCTGCGCTCGGCGGTGCGGCTGGTCAACAATGGCGCCGCCGGCCTGGGCGTCCCGCTGCCGCCGGGCCCGGTACGCATCTATGCGCCCGACGCGTTGGGCCGCCTGCAGTTGGTCGGCCGGCAGACGCTGGCCACCGTGTCGCCCGATGCGCCGTTCACCTTCGAACTGGGCGGCGACGCGCCGGAGGGCTTGACCGCCACGGTCGAGACCGCCAACGACGGCGGCGCCCTGCGCCGCACGGTCCGCCTGCGCAACCAGCGGGCTGAAGATGCCGCCGTGACCGTCGTCGAGAAGCGCGCCGCCGGCTGGCAGTTCGTCTCGGCCAGCAGCACGTTCAGCCCGGTCAGCGGTGGTCAGTCGAGCACCGAAGTGACCGTGCCCGCCGGCGGTGCCGTCGAGGTCCGCTACCAGATCCAATTGCCGGGCGCCCCGACCACGGGAGCTCGCGGACGCGCCGGAGGCGCCTGATACCATGACCTTCACCGTCGCCCACAGCCCCGATGCTGATGACGCTTTCATGTTCTATGCCCTGGCCCACCGCAAGGTGGACACGGGCGACCGCCGCTATGAGCACGAGCTCAACGACATCGAAACGCTGAACCGATGGGCACTCGAGGGCCGTTACGAAGTCACCGCCGTCAGCATTCACGCCTATGCCTACCTGGCCGACAAGTACGCGCTGCTCAGCGCCGGCGCCAGCATGGGCGAGGCCAACTACGGGCCGCGGCTCGTCGCGCGCCGGCCGATGACGCTCGACGAGGTGAAGGGCGTGACCGTGGCCGTGCCTGGCACGCTGACGTCTGCCTATCTTGTGCTCAAGCTGTTCGCGCCCGACGTCGAAACCGTCGTCATGCCGTTCGACACCATCCCCGAGGCCGTGGCCACGGGCCAGGTGGAGGCCGGCGTGCTGATCCACGAAGCGCAGCTCACCTATGCCGAGCAGGCGCTGACCCTGGTGCTCGACTTCGGCAAGTGGTGGTACGACCGGCACCAGCTGCCGCTGCCGCTGGGCGGCAACGTCGTGCGGCGTGACCTTGGCGATGAGCTCATTGCGCACATCGGTGCCGACCTCAAGGCGTCCATCCAGTATGCGTTGGCCCATCGTGATGAGGCCCTGGACTACGCGCTGGGCTTCTCGGGCGGGCTCGACCGTGGACGCGGTGACGAGTTCGTGGGCATGTATGTCAACGACCGCACCGTGGACTACGGCGACGAGGGCCGCGAGGCCGTGCGCCGGCTGCTGGCCGAAGGCGCTGAGCGGGGCATCATCCCGCACGCGGTGACGCCGCACTTCGTGGGTTAGGCGGCGCGGGTCGCGGGGAACAGACCCATCATGCGAGCGACCCTGCGCCAGGTTCTGGTCATTGCCCGGCTGACCGCGGCCGATGCGTTGCGGTCGCCGCTCTATCACCTCGTCTGGCTGACTGCCCTGTGCGTCGCCGGCACGCTGCCACTGCTCGACTACCTGGCGCTGCATGAGAAGCGCCGGCTGGTGGTCGACAGTTTGCTGGCCCTGGCCCTCACCGGTGGCTCACTGCTGGGCATCCTGCTGGCGGCCGACGGTGTGGGCGGCGAGGTGCGCCGCGGCACGCTGGCCCTGCTGCGCACGCGTGGCGCGGAGCCCGCGGCGTGGCTCGGCGGCAAGCTGCTTGGCCTGGCCGCGGCGCTGCTGCCCTTCGCCTTCACACTTGGTCTGGCCGTTATCTTCGGCTCGCGCGTGGCGGCTCAGCCCTTCCACAACGACGCAATGGCCGCGCGCGGCTGGTGGCTGGCGCTGCTCGGCGCGACCGCGCTGTGGGCGGGCAGCCGCGGCCGGCTCAGGTTGGCCTGGCTGCTGCCGCTGTCATTGGCGTTGGCTTTCGCCCTTTTGCGCGGTGGGTGGGAGCGAGACGATCTCGCCGTCCTGCCGGCGGTGGTAGGCACGGGCTGCGGCATGGTGCTGGCGGCCTGGGTGGCGGCTGTTCTGGCGCTGGCCGTCGATGTCGTCACGACGGTGTGGCTGGGCGTCGTCATCTTCCTGGTCGGCGTGGCGGCCGATAGCTGGCTGACCGGCGCGGGTCGCCTGCTGTGGTTGGTGGGGCCGAGCTGGTCGCTCTTCCAGCAGACCGATGCGGGCTGGCCAGCGACGGCGCGCGCGGCGGGCTATCTGCTGGCCTACGGCCTGGCGTTGGTGGCCTTTGGCGCCGGCCTGCGGGCCGCGAAGGAGCCGCGATGAGCGCCGTGCTGCGAGCCGACAGCCTGACTCGCGTCTTCCGCGACGCCTGGGGCCGGCCGCGGGTGACGGCGGTCAGCGACGTCAGCTTCGAGGTCGGCCGCGGTGAGGTGGTGGGGCTGCTAGGCCCCAACGGTGCGGGCAAGTCGACCACTGTCAAGCTGCTACTCGGCCTGCTGCGGCCGACGGCCGGAGCCGCACGCATCCTTGGCCAGCCGCCCGACAGTCGCGCGGCGCGAGCCGCGGTGGGCTACCTGCCGGAGGAGACGCGCCTTTACCCGCACCTGACGGCGACCGAGACGCTGGCCTTCTTTGCCCAGGTCGCCGGTGTGAAGGCCGACCTGCCCGCACTGCTGGCGCGTGTCGGCCTGACCGGCGCGGCCCACCGGCGGGTCGGCGAGTACAGCAAGGGCATGAACCGCCGGCTGGGCCTGGCGCAGGCGCTGCTGGGCTCGCCGGAGCTGCTGGTGCTCGACGAGCCCACTTCGGGGCTCGATCCACTGGGCCGGCGCGATGTGAAGCAGCTCATCGGCGAGTTGGCCGCGGGCGGCACCACCATCCTGCTGTCCAGCCACCTGCTGGCCGAGGTGGAGGACGTCTGCGACCGCGTGCTCATCCTCTGTGGCGGCCGGTTGGCGGCGCAGGGCAGCCTGTGGGAACTGCTGAGCGATCCCGATGAGTTGACGCTACGCCTGCCGCGGCTTGATGCCGAGACGCTGGCGCGCGTGCTGGCGGCCGTGCGCGCCGAGACCGGCGCCGCGGTCACCGTCCAGCCCGCATCGCTGGGGCTGGAAGCCTACTTCCTCGACCTGGTGGCGCGTCTGGGCGCTGGAGGGGGCCAGCCATGAGGCCCGCGCTGGCGGTGGCGCATGCGACGCTGGTCGCCGCTTGGCGCGGTGGCCCAGCGCCGGCCATGGCCGGGCTGCTGGCGGCGCTGCTGCTGTGGCTGCCGAGCCAGGTCGGCCGTGACGACGTCGGGCTGTGGCAGATCACGTTGAGCGTGGCGCAAGCGTTGCTGCTGCTTGGCACCGGCTGGTTGGCGGTGGATAGCGTCGGCCGCGACTTGCGCGAGGGCCAGGCCGCCCTGCTGGCCACGCGCCCGCTGAGCCGCGGCGCCTGGTGGCTGGGCCGCTGGCTGGGCGTCGTGGCCGTGGCCTGGGTGCTGTTGGCAGGCGTCGTGATGCTGGTCCTGGCGCAGGCCCGCGGGCGGTGCCCACTGCCGCACACCGAGACGCGCGCGGCCATCGACCGCTCGCTCGTGCTGCAGCCCGACCAGCCCGTGACCGTGTCATTGCCCGGCGGGCCGGGCGAGTTGCGGCTGACCGTGCGCGCGCCCGAGCCGCTGAGCCGACCGGCACGCCTTGACCTTGCCGCCGCCAGCGCGCCTGACCGCGCCGTCGACGTTTGGCCCGACCGCCTCTACCGGCTGCCGTGGCCCGGCGGCGGGTCGATCACGCTGACCAATCGCGGCGCCGGGGCGCTGGCGGTGATGTCGCGCGACGATCTGCGGCTGCGCTGCGCCGCGGGCAACCCGTGGGCCAACCTGGGCCGCGTGGTCGTGCTGATGGCGCTGCAACTCGCCTTCATCGCGGCGCTGGGTGCGGCGGCGGCCAGTTGCCTGAGCCATCCGGTGGCGCTGTTCGCGGTGCTGGCCTGGCTGGTGGCGGCGGCGCATGCGCCGTTGCTGCCCGATGCGCCGATCGTGGCACCAGGCGAGCCGGGCCACCATGAAGCGGCTCCCTCGCCGCTGTGGCTGGTCACGCTCAACGGCGGTCGGCTGACCGGGCTGTGGGTGACCGACGCGCTGCACCACACCTGGCGGCTGGGCGACCTGGGGGATGGCCGGCTGGTGCCCGGCGGTGACCTTGTCGCGTCCTGCTGGCGGCTGGGGCTGGGCCAGACCGGCGCCGTGTTGCTCATCGGCGTGCTGCTCTGGCGGCGGCGCGAGTTCGGGCTGGAGGACCGGCCATGAGGCGTTGGCTGGTCATCATAGCCGCGTTGGCTGTCGCCGCGAGCCTGCGACCGGTGCCGCGGCCGCGACGGGCCATGCCCGACGCGCCGCCCGGCGTGTCGCTGGCGGCCACGGCGCTGGGCGGGTTCAACGGCGTTGCAGCCAGTTACGTGTGGCTCTACGCTTCACGCCGCGAGGAGGCCGGCCAGCCCTTTGAGTTGGTGCGCGCCGCGCGCTGGGTGTCGGCGTTGCAGCCCAACCTCGGCTCGCTCTACGACTTCCAGGCCTGGAACCTGGCCACCAACGTGGCGGACACCTTCGGCTCGCCGCCCGAGCGCTGGCCGTGGGTGGAGGCCGGTCTGAACCTGCTGTACGACGAGGGCCTGGCCCGGCGTGGCGACGACCCGCGGCTGCCCGGCGCTCTGGCCTCGCTGCTGCTGGGTCGCGTGTGTGGCGGCCAGGACGATGCGGCTGAGTACTTCCGCCAGGCCTTCGCGGCGCGCTGGACACCCATCGTCGGTCCACCACCGACGCGCTGGCCGGCGGTCGCCGGGTTGGAGCGCTGGCGCATGGAGGCGCGTTCGTGCGCCGAGATCGACAGCCGGTTCGGCCCGCTCGACTGGCGCACGGGTTGGGCGCATGCGTTGTACTGGGCGCGGCGCGGGGCGCTGGCTTCGCCTTCACGGCGGCAGTCGCGGCCGCTCTGGTCGTGGCAGATCGAAGCCCTGCGCGGCGCCTGCCTGGACGGTCGCATCATCACCGCGCCCGGCCAGGGGGTGTTCGTCACGGTGCCCATGCCGGAACTCGCGGTCAAGGTGGAGGCGCTGTACGACGAGGCACTGGCGCGGCTGCCCCGCGACCAGGGCCTGCGCGCTGGTCGCCAGGCATGGCGCGACGAGGCGGCGCTGATGCTGGTCGCGTATGGCCTGTCGAGCGATGAGTCCGCCGCCGAGCGCACCGTGGCCGCACTCACCGACGGCGATGCCGGGATGGCGCAGTCCGTGGCCGACAGCTACGCACTCAGGGCGCTGCTCTGCGGCCGGTTGGGCGATGCCGCGGCGGCTCGTGGGCTGACTGGCATGGCACAGCGCGTGGCGCGGTCCGCGGGGCTGGACTGGTCGGCGGTGCAGCGCCGGGCTGGCGAGGCGCTCGGTCGTTAGCCTGGGCCAACGGGGGACTCGACCCCAAAAGCAAAAGCTCCGGCCGAAGCCGGAGCCAAACCGTTATGTAGCCAACCGAGCCTAGGCCAAGCCTATTCAGCGCTCGTGTCGACAGCCTTGTGCAGGCGAGCAGCGCGGCGGCGAGCATGGTTGATGTGGACAATCCCGCGCTTGGCGGCCTTGGCCAACTTGCTCTCCGCGGCGGCGGCGAGCTTCTGCGCCTCGGCGGTATCGCCGGCAGCCACAGCCTCGCGGGCCTTCTTGATGATGGTCTTGATCTCGGACTTGGCCGCGACGTTGCGCAGGCGGCGGCGTTCGCTCTGCAGTACTCGCTTCTTCGCCGATGCTTTGTTGGGCACGTTCCGGACTCCTCAATGGGCTCAATCAACCCGGCAAAGATAGCACGGTCACACGAATCTGGCAAGGATGCGTTGGTGGACGAGAGGCAGAGGACGCTGGAGACGTCCAGGGTGCCGCGTCGCACCCAAACCTACGACTCGCGTCCGCCATCCCGCGGGCGGCTCACAGCTTCAGCGTGACCGCCTCGCCGCTCTGCGCCGACAGCCGGCCGGCCTCCAGCACGGCGATCTGGCGCCGCAGTTCGTGGTGCTTGACCAGCGGCGCCGCGCCGTCCAGTAGCACTGCGGCGATGTTGGCGTAGTAGTCGCGCCAGCGGCCGCGCAGCGTGGGCACCACGCGCTCGCCTTGGCCGTCGCTGATCTTCCCGTCCTGGGCGGGGTCGACCACCGCGGAGTCGATGTCGCCGGCGTTCATAGCGCCTTCCTGGGGGTCCAGGCCGTACTTGGCGTAAGTGCCCAGCGTGCCCTTGACCAGCCAGCGCGGCTTGCTGAGAGCACACATCGACGATACATCGACGATGCCCGTGCGGCCGCCCTCGAAGGCTACGGTGAGGTGGGCGTCGCTCTCCACATCAAACTCGGGGTAGGCCCAGTCCATGCGCCCGTAGACCGATTGGATCGTCTCGGGGAACAGCAACAGCAACTGGTCGACGAGGTGGGCGCCGAGGTCGAGGTAGCGTCCGCCGCCCATGGCGGCCTGACCACGCCAGCCGCCCCACGGCCGCAGGCCTTGCCAGGCCAGCTCCAGCCAGCGCACGTCGCCCAGCTCGCCCGAGTCCATGAGCGTGCGCACGGTCTGGTAATCGCCGTCGCAACGCCGGTTCTGGAACACGCTGAGCATCACGCCGCAGCGCTCGGCGGTGGCGATCATGCGGTCGCAATCGGCCAGCGAGAGGCACATGACCTTGTCGGTGACGACATGCTTGCCGGCCTCCATGGCCGCGCAGGCCAGGTCGGCGTGGGTGCTGTTGGGCGTGGCGACCACCACCAACTGCACGCTGTCGTCGGCCAGCGCCGCGTCGAGGCTGGGGATGACCGGGCAGCCGCGTTCGTCGGCGATGCGCTGGGCCACCTCCGGCCGGCGGGCGACGATGCCGGCCAACTCCAGTCGCGGCTCCAGGCCGATCAGGTACGAGTGGAAGTTACGGCCGGCATAGCCGTAGCCCACGACCACGGTGCGGATCTGCTGCTCCATGCTCAAGCCTCCAGAACCGGCCGCGTCAGGCCGGCGGCCAATGGCGCGGGCCGCTCGCAGGTGCTCTCGATGGCCACGTGACGGCCTTCGTCGGACGAGCGGTGGATGCCGTCCATGACCTCCAGCACGTGGAAGATCAGGTCGGCGCCGGCGCGTGCCGGCCGGCCGAAGCGGATGGCGCAGGCCATGTCGGCGATGGCCAGGCCGCGCGAGTTGTCGTCGAAGCCGTGGCTCAGCGGCATGGTCACCGGTTCTTTGTGACGCGGCTGCAGCACCACTGGCCCGCCAAACATGTTGGGGTCCGGGCAGGTCAGGTTGGCTTCGCTGCCCCACAGTTCGAGCCGCGGTTGATAGCCGAAGGACGCGGCGGTCGCGGTGATCACGCCGCGCACACCACAGGCGAAGTCGAGCGTGCCGCAGCTCAGGCCGGGCATTTCGTATTCGGCGGGGTCGTGCTCCGAGACACGCGGGCTGGCCGTGCTGCCCGAGACCCGCGTGACCGGCCCCAGCAGCGCCACCAGCGCGGTCAGGTAGTAGACGCCGAGGTCGAACATCGGGCCCGCGCCGCGCCGGTGATAGCGCACTGAGGGCACACCGAAGGCAAAGAACGCGGCGCTGGTGATCAGTTCGCCCAGCCAGCCATCGTCGATGAGCTTGCGGCAGGTCTGCAGCCCCGCGCCGAGGAAGGTGTCCGGCGCGCCACCGAGCGTCAGCTCGCGCATGGCGGCCTCAGCCAGCAGCAGCCGGCCTTCGGCGGCGGTGGCGGCCAGCGGCTTCTCGGTGAAGACATGCTTGCCAGCGCGCAGGGCGGCCAGGTTGACCTCGTAATGGGCGAAGGCATTGGTCAGATTGACGACCATCTCCACCGCGTCGTCCGCCAGCAGTTCGTCGGGCGTGCAAGCCCGCGGCACGCCATACTCCGCGGCTCGCGCCGCGGCGGCCTCGGGCAGCAGGTCGGCCACGGCCAGCACCTCGACCTGCGAGGTGAAGCGGCGGGTCAGGTTCTCCAGATAGCGCGCACTGATGGCGCCGCAGCCGATGACTCCGAGTCGCAATCGCTCCATCCGGCTTCTCCTGGTTCGGGCTAGACCTGCTTGAAGTGGACCTCGCTGACCTCACGCAGCTTCGCGGCGGCCTGTTCGGCCGTCACGTCGCGCTGGGCCTCCGCCAGCATCTCGTAGCCCACCATGAACTTCTTGACGGTGGCCGACCGCAGCAGCGGCGGGTAGAAGTGGGCGTGCAACTGCCAATGGCTCTGGTCGCCGGCGAGCGTCGGCGCGCCGTGCCAGCCCATGGAGTAGGGGAAGGTGCACTCGAACAGGTTGTCGTAGCGGGTGAGCATGCGCTTGAGGATGTCGGCCAGTCCATCGCGCTCTGCCTGGTCCAGGTCCGGCAGCCGCAGCACATGGCGGCGCGGCACGAGCAGGACCTCATAGGGCCACAAGGCCCACCAGGGCACCACCGCCACCCAGGTGTCGTTGGCGACGACGATGCGCTCGCCGCTCTCGGTCTCGGTGGCCAGGTAGTCGACCAGCAGTGGCAGGCCGTGCTCGGCGGCGTAGGCGCGCTGGCGGGCGTCCTCCTTGAGGATCTCGTTGGGCAGCGCCGAGCCGGCCCAGACCTGGCCGTGCGGATGCGGGTTGGAACAGCCCATCACCGCGCCCTTGTTCTCGAACACCTGCACCCACGGGTAGGTCGCGCCCAGTTCGGTGATCTGGTCAGCCCACAGGTCGACCACCGAGCGGATGGCCGGTAGTTCCATCTCGGGCAAGGTCAGGTCGTGCCGCGGCGAGAAGCAGATGACGCGGCAGGTGCCGCTCTCGGCCTCGGCGCGCAGCAGGCGATGCTCGGCGGCGCCGACGTCGGGCGAATCGGTCAGCAGCGCGGCGAAATCGTTGGTGAACACGAAGGTGGAGTCGTACTTGGGGTTGGTCAACCCGCCCGCGCGCTCATTGCCGGGACAGAGGTAGCAGCGGGGATCGTGTGCCAGCCGCTGCTCGACGGCGGGCTTCTCCACCTGGCCCTGCCAGGGGCGCTTGGTGCGGTGCGGCGAGACGAGGATCCAGTCGCCGGTCAACGCGTTCAGCCGGCGGTGCGGGTGTTCGGTCGGGTCAAACAGCATGATCGAGCAGCCTCCCAGCAAGGCTGCCATGGTACCACGGACCCAGGGGTTTGTCCTGCCGCCTTTGGGCGGTCAGCGGGCCGGAATGCGGCGCTGCTGACCGCCCAAAGGCGGCACGGCAAACGTCGGTCAGCGCAGCTTGTCGAGGGCGCGGATGGCGGGCATCATGCCGGCCTGATCAGCGGCGTCGAGCATGACGAACTTGCGTACGCCAACCTCGATCATCGGCTTGATGGCGGCCTTGATGCGGGCCTGGGTCTCGGGGTCGGCCTTGGCGATGGTCTGGGCCAGGCGGTCGATGCGCGAGACGAAGCCCTGCACCGCGTTGGCGCGCTCCTGGGGCGACAGCTTGCGGTACTCGGAGAAGGCCGTCTCAACGCCCTGCTCCATCATCTTCTGGCGCTGCTCGGCCGGCAGCTTCTCGAACATGCTCAACCCGTTGAGCATGTCCTGCGGGTTGACCGGCATGAGCACCCAGCCATAGACCCACTTACACTTGGCCTTCTCGGCCACGCCGTTGAGCACGTCGACCAGCGGCTGCTCGGTGTCGTTCTTGGCGGTGGCCAGCAGGTCGGCGGCCTCCGGCGTGCAGCGCACGGTCTCCTTGGTGGCGGCGGCCAGCACCAGGGCGATGGTGGACAGCTTGGTGTCCTTCTCCAGGCCCATCTTGACCTTGACGTCGGTCTTCAGCTCTTCGGCGCCGCGAGCCTGCTCCGTGGTGCAGAAGATGATGCAGCGCTTGGGCTGGGCCTGCGCCTGCCCGGCCACGGCCATCAGCGCCAGGCGAGCTGGCACTTCGCGGCTGGCGGTCACCGTGCCCTCGACCTTGGAGTCGACCAGGATGACCGTGTCCAGCAGTTCACCGAGTTTGACCGCCGCGTCGGCGATGGGCGTGTCCTTGAAGTTCAAGGTCACGGTCTTCTCGCCAGGCTGCGGCGCCAAGAAGCCCCCGGCCGCCGGCTGGGCGGGCTGCTGCTGAGGTTGGGTAGCGAACTGCGCCTGCGCGGCCGTGAGGGCCAGCAGGGACAGCAGCACCAGCGGTAGATGTCGACTCACCATGGGTTCTCTCCAGAATCCGTAACCTGTATTGTGTCCGTTGGACGCGCGCTGGTCAACCGATGTTCATCGGCAGCGGGTGTCTGAAGGAACTCGGCGATCGCTGGGCGGTGGTGCGGCTAGCGCGACTCCGCCCACAACTCGGCCGGGGGCTCCTTCAGCAGCCGTACCGGCCCCAGCAACCCAGACTCCCGCAAGTCGCCATAGCTGTTGTTGATCAGGTTGGCCACACGGATACGAACCGTGTTGCGGCCGGGCCGCAACACCTTGCTCACGTCGAACCGGTATGGCCCCCACAGCCGGTCGCCGACGCTCTGGCCGTTGACCCAGACCTGCGCGGCGGCCGCCACGCGGCCCAGGTCCAGGTACACCGAACCGTCGACCTTCGGCGCGTCCATCTCGCACGTGTAGTCCAGCCGGCCCGAGAAGCGCGCCAGGCCCCAGGCCTTCCAGTCCTCCAGCGGCTTGACGCAGCCGGCCAGGAGGTCGGCGGGCACGGGCTGGGGGTGTTCGAGCCGGGGCTGGTCGGCGGCAACGCAGCGCACGGTCCACGGGCCGCTGAGCTTGGCCAGCTCGGCGTCGGGCGGGCTCGGACGCGTTTCCGGCCGGCCCTGGCGCACGGTCGGGTCGAGCGAGAGCCACAGCCCTTCCAGCGGCTGCAGGACGAGCGCGACACGCGCCCCGGCGGGCGCCGCCATGGTGACCACCGAGTGCCGGCTGCCGTCCTCGGGATTCCACACGTCCGCGCCGCCGTGGAGGCCGCGGAACTGCAGCTCGAGGCGCTGTACCGAGGTGGTGTTGTTGGCCAGCCAGAATACGTCGCGCCCGCCGATGCGGCGGTGGGCCTGGAGCAGCGGGAGGGTGCCGCTGACGATGCGCACCGGAGAGCACAGCCACGCCGGCTCGCCCGCCATCAACGGCTTGACCGAGCCCGCCGACGCATGGAACGTCTTCTGCCGCCGGAGCTCGGCCATGACCAGCGCCAGCCGCGCATCACCGCCGCCGTGCTCCGCCGACGCTGTGGGCAGCTCGCCCAGTGCCACCACATGCCCGCCAGCGCGCGCAAAGGCCAGCATCTTCTCGGCCACGGCGCCGGTAATCAGGTCCAGCGGCGGCAGCACCACGGTCGAGAAGGCGAAGTCGCCGCGCCGCAGCTTGCCGTCACGGATCGTCATCTGGCCCACATAGTGCCGGTCGCCCACCAGAAACTCGATGCGGCCGGCGGCCAGCTCGTCGATGGCCTGAGCGTAGACGCGGTTGATCTCATTGATGCGTCGGCCAGCGGCGCTGGTCTCGGGCATGGACCACAGGTCCTTGTCCAGCAGCCCGGCGTTGGCATTGGCCCAGACGCTCTCCAGCGGGTTGTACAGCAGCACGTCGGGCACGGCATGGCCCACGGAGTTCAGGTAGCTCGAGCGCCGCGCGAAGTCGGCATAGTGGTGCATCATCGGGTACATCGGGCTATCGCTGTACCAGTCGGGCATCCACGGGTTGCCATCCATCTTCCGCGCGGCGAACACGCCGTGCGGGATCTGATGGGCCACGCCCCAGGCGGTCATGGCGTTGAGCGCCTGCTTGAGGAAGGTCGGGTTGAAGGTGCCCCAGCCGCCGGCGCCCAGGACCTCGCTCATGGCCCGCGTGCCCTCGAACTCGGCCACCGACACGGCCTCCTTGAAGTCGTGGACCCGGATGGCCTTGTCGCCCAGGCAGTCCTGGCCGGGCATGGTCAGCGCGCGCAGCATCTTGAGGTGGTCGCCCACGGCGTTGAGCTGCGGCTGCAGGCCCTCTTCCCAGAAGTGCGCCGTGGTGTACATGCCGCGCTTCTCGTGCCAGTCGGTGACGGCGCGGAAGGTCGCCGCGTAGCAGTCGCTGACCGCCTCGAACCACTCGTAGCGCAGGCGCTTCTCGGCGCCGCGCGTGTCGCGATCGATCATCAACGGCATCAGCGCGCGCATGTCCCGACCAAAGCGCTGGGCAAAGTGCCGCTCCAGCGTCTCCGACCAGGCCAGCCCGCGGCCGTAGTCGCCTTCGTTGTCGATGAAGTCGCCGGGGATGGACCGGCCCAGCTTGTCACCGTAGCGCTTGGCATAGGGCTCCAGCGCGATCTGGGTGAAGGCCGGCGCGAGCCGCTCGTCGATGTAGTTGACGCCGCCGCCATCGACGCCCGGCGCGTGGTACTGGGTGAACACGTAGACCCGCTGGTCACCATCGGCCGGCGCCTGCCAGTCGAACGCAGCGCCGTCGCCAATGACCTTCAGCGTGCCCGCGTCGATGATTGCCGTGGCCTGCTCCTCCGACGTCGCTGCCAGGTGGTAGGGCGCCGCGGTGGATTCCCCCAGGTCGCGGACCGCCACCCAGCCAGGCGCCGCCAGGTCGGCTCGCGGCCAGCCGGCCGGCTTGTCAAGGCGCGCGCGCCAAGTGCCGTCGGTCAGCGCACGGATCTCGCGACCGTCGGCCAGGCGCGCGGCCAGGCCGACGTTCAGGGCCGCCGGGCCATCCAGGTTGCGTGCCTCTACGGTGAGCGTGTGCCGGCCGGGCGTCAGCTTGCCGGTCAGGTCGAAGCTCTGCGGGGTCATCCACACATCGCCGCCGCCGACTTCGCGGCCGTCCAGGTACAGCTTGTAGGCGTTGTCCGCGGTGGCCTGCGCCGCGGCGGCGGTGATCGTCTGGCCCGCAGGTAGCTCGAAGCCGGTCGCGAACCACACCGTGCCTTCACTGGTCACCCTGTCGGGATGCCACACCCAGTGGCCCAGTCGAGCCGTCAGCGGCGCGGCGCCCAGCGGCTGCGCCAGGCGCGCGGCGACCGCGTAGAAGCTCTGCGGCACCTTCACTGTCTGGCCGGCACGCACGTCGAGTGTCTCGCAGGCCAGCGACGTCGCCGCCAGTTCGGGGTGCTGTTTGACCACGCGGCCGTTGGCCTGCATGCTCGGCCACCAATACTCGTCGCAGTAGCCCAGGTAAGTCTTGGCCTGCTCAGCCTGACCCAGCGCGCCCGAGAACGCAGAGAACCAGGGCTCGCCGAGCCACTGCGCGTCGGGCAGGTCGGGCGTGCCCACCATCGAGCGCCGCGCGTGGGCATAGCCCGGCGCGAAGCCCTGCTCTGTCATGACTCGGGCCATCTCGGTCATCTTGGCCGTGTTCAGCGGCTCATCCCAAAACCAGAACATGAATGGCGCATAGGCCATGTCCGGGTTGGCGAAAGTCTTGGCGGCCTGGTCGAAGGTGACCTGAGGGCGCTGACCCCAGTTTGCGGGCTTGGGCTGGGCGACGGCCGCGGTGGCCACGGCCAGCGCGAAGAGCAGACGGAACATGGCAGGCTCCCACGGCCGAGCCACAGGCCTCGGCGCGTCCCACATCGGTCGATGCCACCGTGTTCGTCGCGCTGGCCGCCGCACCTCCGCCACGCGCAGGAGCCAGCCGCCGCGCCGCGAAGCATGGGGCGCCGCGCCGCGACAGCGGCCGGCGCCACAGGCGATGAGTCGGCGCCCAGCGAGGTAAGTAAGCGCTCATTCACCTGTTCTGCTACACTCGGCGGGCGGCCCGGTCACACTGGGTCCAGAGAACGATGACATGAAGCATCCTGCCATCAAGCGTATCGCTATCGTGCTGCTCCTGGTCGGCGTCGGGTTGGTGGTCAACCGCGTGCGTCATCCGCGCGAGGATCCCACGCTGGTCAAGGGCAGCGGCACGGTCGAAGCCACGGAGATTGGTGTGGCCTCGCAGGCCACGGGTCGCATCGACAAGCTGTTGGTGGCCGAAGGCGACGCCGTGACCGAGGGTCAGGTGCTGGCTCAGCTGAGCGCCGATGCGCTGAGCGCCGACCACGAGCGCACGGAGGCGGCGGCCTTCTCGGCGCGCATGAGGCTGGCCAACCTGGCGCGCGGCAGCCGCTCGGAGGAAGTCCGGGCCCGCGCCGCCGCGTTGTCGGAGGCGCTGGCCAACGTGCAGGGCGCGCGGCGACAGATGGCCAATGCGCGGGATGCCTACCAGCGCCCGCCCGACCTGCGGGCCGCTTACGACACGGCGCACACGCAGGTGCGGGCCAGCGGCGCGCAGCTCGACCAGGCGCGAGCCCAGTTGGCCGAGGCCAAGGCCGGCGCGCGGCCCGAGGAGCTGAGCGCTACGCGCGCGGCGCGCGCCGCCGCAGGTTCGGCGGCCGTGGGTGCCGGCGCGGCGGTGGACCAGGCTGACGCTGCCCGGCGCGCGGCGGCCGCGCAGTTGGCCGAGGCCGACGCCGCGATCAAGGGCGCCCAGGCCGATCTGGCCCAAGCCCAGGAGATTCTGGCCCAGCGTAGCGCCGCCACGACGCAAGTCGCCGCGGCGACGTTGCAGCTGGAGAGCGCGCAGGCGGCGCAGGCGGCGGCGCAGGCGCGCCGCGACACCGTGGAGTCGCCGCCGCGACCCGACCGGCGCGACCAGGCCGAGCAGGCCCTGAGCCAGGCCCGCGCGGCGCAGGCGTTGGCTGAGGCCGAGGCCAAGCGCCAGCGCAACCTGTTCGAGCAAGGCGCGATCAGCCGGCGCATTCTGGACCAGGCCAGCACGACGCTGGACCAGGCCCGCGCCGCCACGAAGTCGGCCGAAGCCGGGCTGCGCGATCTCGATGCCGGTGCGCGCGACAGCGAACGCCGTGAGGCCAGCGCCTCGCTGACCGGCGCGCAGGCGGGCGTACGCGGCGCCGAGGCGGCCCTGGCCAACGCCAAGCACGAGCAGGCTATCGCCGTGGCCGCCGCGCAGCAGGCGGTCGAGCGCGCCAAGGCGACGCTGGCCGGGGCCAACGAACGCCGCGCGCAGGCGGTGGCCAACCAGGACCAGTCGGCCGACCGACTGCGCGGCTCACGCGCCACGGCCGAGCAGGCCAAGGCCCAGAGCGAGCAAAGCCAGGCCGCGCTGGACCTGGCGTTGGCCGGCACGCGCGCCGAGCGTCTGGCGCAGAGCAGCGCCGCCGTGCGCACCGCCGAGGCCCAGAGCGCCGGCGCCCAGGTGGCGTTGAGCAATGCCGAGCGGGCCTACCAGGACCGCTTCACCTATCGCGCCAACCTGCTGGCCGCGGAGCAGTCGGCCAGCGCCGCGGCGGCACGGGTCGACCAGGCCCAGGCGCAACTGGACCTGGCGCTCGCGGGCAACACCTCCGAGGTGATCGAAGCGGCGCGCGGTGAGCTGAACCAGGCCACCGCCGCGGAGAAGACGGCCAAGGCCCGGCTGGACGACACGGTCATCCGCGCGCCGGCCACGGGCACGGTGAGCGAGCTGATCCTGCGCCAGGGCGAGGCCTGTACGCCGGGCTCCGTCGTGGTGCGCATGCTGGACCTGGCGCACTTGTGGGTGCGGGTCTATCTGCCGACGACGGCGTTCACCAAGGTCAAGCGCGGTCAGGACGTCGACGTGCTGGCGGACGCCTTCGCCAAGCCCGTGCGTGGCCAGGCCAGCCGCCGGTTCGCCGGCCGGGTGCTGACCGTCAGCGACCAGGCCGAGTTCACGCCGAAGAACGCGCAGACCGTGGAGGAGCGGGTCAAGCAGGTGTTCTGGGTCAAGATCGATGTGGGCGACGGCCAAGGGTTGCTCAAGCCGGGCATTCCCGTGGACGTGCGGCTGCGCGTGGGTCAGGGCGGCTGATGCAGGCCGTCAGCGTCACCGGGCTCAGTCGCCACTACGGCACCACGCGGGCCGTGGACGACGTGAGCTTCGAGGTGGCCAGCGGCGAGATCTTCGGCATCGTCGGCCCTGACGGCGCCGGCAAGACCACGCTCATGCGGCTGCTGGCGGGCATCGTCACGCCCACGTCCGGCGGCGCCATGGTCGCCGGGTGCGACGTGGTGGCCGATCCCGAGGCCGTCAAGCAGCGCATCGGCTACCTGTCCCAGGTCTTCTCGCTGTACCGTGATCTGACGATCGGAGAGAACATCGACTTCGTGGCCGACCTCTACAGCGAGGACCTGGTCCGCGCGGGCGAAGCCAAGGCCCGCATGTTGGCCATGACCGGCCTGGCGCCGTTCGTCGACCGCCAGGCGGGCCGGTTGTCGGGCGGCATGAAACAGAAGCTGGGTCTGATGTGCGCGCTGATTCACCGGCCCACGGTTCTGCTGCTGGATGAGCCGACGACGGGTGTCGACCCGCTCTCACGGCGCGACTTCTGGCGCATTCTGGCCGACCTGCCGAGCCAGGGCGTGACCATTGTGCTCAGCTCGCCGTACATGGACGAAGCGTCACGCTGCCATCGGCTGGCGCTCATGGACCATGGTCGCGTGCTGGCGGTGGGCAGCGCCGCCGAGCTGGCCGCGCGGGTCAGCGGCCAGATGGTCGAGGTGGTCACACCCGACCCGCGTGGCGCGCTGCGCGTGCTGGAGGGCCTGCCGGGCCTGCTCAGCGCCACGCCGTTTGGCGATGCGCTGCATGTGCGGCTGGACGGCGACGACGCCGTGGCGCGGGTGAGCGCGGTGTTGGCCGGCGCCGGCGTGGTGTTCAGTGAAGCCCGCCCGGCCGAGGCCAGCCTGGAAGACGCCTTCATCGACCTCGTGGGCCGGGGGGAGACGGCATGAGCGAGCCAGCCCCGGCCATCGTGGTGCGCGACCTGGTCAAGCGCTTCGGCGCCTTCGCCGCGGTGGACCACGTCTCGCTGAGCGTCGCGCGCGGCGAGGTATTCGGCTTCCTCGGGCCCAACGGCTGCGGCAAGTCGACCACCATCCGCATGATCTGCGGGCTGCTGGGGCCGACCAGCGGCAGCATCGAGGTGGCCGGCCTGGATGTGCGCACCCATGCCGAGCAGATCCGCGCGCGGGTGGGGTACGTGGCGCAGTTCTTCAACCTGTACCGCGACCTGACGGTCTATGAGAACCTGACCTTCTACGGCGGGGTCTACGGTGTGCCGCGCGCCGAGCTGCGGTCGCGCGTCGAGCACTGGTGTGAGCGGCTAGACCTGAGCCGATACGGACGGGTGCTGTCGGGCGAGCTGTCGACCGGCGTGCAGCGCAGCCTCGCGCTGGCCGCGGCGGTGCTGCACGAGCCGGCGGTGCTGCTGCTCGACGAGCCCACCAGCGGCGTTGACCCCATTGCGCGGCGTGCCTTCTTCGATGTCATCGGCGAACTGGCCGACGGCGGCACCAGCATCCTGGTCACCACGCACGTCATGGACGAAGCGGACCGCTGCGGGCGGCTGGCGCTGATGGATCGCGGCAAGCTGGTGGCCGAAGGCACGCCCAGTGAGATCCGCGCCATGGGCGGCACCGACATCTGGCAGGTGTCGGCCGACCCGCCCAGCCGCGCGCTGACGCTGGCCGAGCAGCATCCGGGCGTCGACGCGCCGGCGCTGTTTGGCACGCGGCTGCAGTTCAGGGTGAGCGACGGCACCACCGCGGTTGCCGTGGCGCAGTGGCTGCGCGACCAGGGCGTGACCTGCGATGAGCCGCGGCCGGTGCGCGCCACCATCGAGCACGCCTTCCTGCAACTGCTGCGCCGGGACGACGGAGACAACGAATGAGGCGCACCCGCGCCATCGCGCGCAAGGAGTGGATCCACATCCTGCGGGACAAGCGCAGCCTGGCGGCGGTGCTGACGCTGCCCGTCGTGCTGGTGCTGCTCTATGGGTACGCGGTCAACTTCGACCTCAACGCGCTGTCGTTTGCCCTGGTGGACGACGACCACAGCGCCGCCTCGCGCCACTTGGCCGAGAACCTGAGCGGGGTGCGGCCGTTCGTCTTCAAGGGCACGCTGGCCAACGCCGCCGAGGCCGATAGCGTTTTCCAGCGCGGCATCGCACGCGTGGTGGTGGTCGTGCCGGCGGGCTTCGAGCGGCTGCTCGACAGCGGCCGGCCGTCGCCGGTGCAGGTGCTCGTCGATGGCTCCGAAGGCACCATCGCCACCATTGCCCAGACCTACACGGTCGGCGCGATCAGTACGCTCGGCCGCACACTGACCAAGGCACAGGCCCAAGGTCGCGGCATCTCCAAGCGGTTGCTCGAGCCGGCCATCGATGTGCGCGTGCGCGTGCTGTACAACCCCGACCTGCTCAGCCGCATGTTCCTCGTGCCGGGCCTCATCGGCATCATCCTGATGATGCTCGCGGCACTGCTCACCTCGGGCATCATCGTGCGCGAGCGGGAGAGCGGCACGTTTGAGCTGCTGGCGGCCAGCCCCATCGGGCCGATGGAACTGCTGGTGGGCAAGATGCTGCCCTACCTGATCATCGGCGCGGCCGATGTGGTGGTGGCGGTGGGCATGGGCTGGGCGGTGTTCGGTGTGGAGCCCAAGGGCAGCCTGCTGCTCCTCTTCGCACTGTCGCTGGTCTACGTGCTGGCCAGCTCGGCCATTGGGCTGTTCTTCTCGTGCGTGGCGCGCAGCCAGCAGACGGCGATGATGATGGCCTTCGTGGCCACCGTCATCCCGACCATGATCCTCTCGGGCTTCGCCTTCCCGGTGCGCAACATCCCGCTGGTGCTGCAGGGCCTGTCGCAGATGCTGCCGGCCACGCACTACATCGCGATCGCCCGCGGCATCATCCTCAAAGGCATCGGCCTGGGACCCATCTGGTGGCATGGCCTGGCCCTGGCGCTGCTGACCGTGTTCTGGATGCGGCTGGCGCTGCGCAAGTTCAGCAAGACGCTCTGAGGACGGAGACACCATGCGGTTGCGCTATCTGCTGGTCAAGGAGCTGCTCCAGATGCGGCGTAACCCGGCCATGCTGCGCATGGCTGTGTTCATGCCCATCATGCAGACGCTGCTGCTGTCCTTCGCGGCCAACATGGACGTGACCAACGTGCCGCTGACCATCTGGGACGCCGACCGCAGCCCGCAGAGCCGGGCGCTGGTGCAGATGGTCGGCTCCTCCAACGCCTTTGTCCTGAAGGGCTACCGCATGTCGCCCGAGGAGCTGGAGCACGACCTGGACTCGGCGCGGGCCTCGCTGTGTCTGGTCATCCCCGCCGGATTCGCGCGCGACGTGGAGCGTGGCGAGGCGACGCTGCAGGTGCTGGTCGACGGCACGGAATCCACGACCACGACCGTGGCCGCGGCCTACATCGCGCAGATGGCGGGCGACTTTGGCGCGCAGGTGCAGCGCAAGCTCGTGGCGCGGCGTGGCTTGCACCTCAACCTGGGCCAGATCACGCCCGTGCCGCGCGTGCTCTACAACCCCGACGCGCGCACGCTGTGGTTCATGGCGCCGGCCATCATGGCGCTCGTGCTGACCACGCTCATGCAGAACATCACCGCCCTGTCCATCGCTCGTGAGCGCGAACTGGGCACGCTGGAGCAGTTGGTGATGACGCCGGTGCGGCCCGCGGAGATCCTGCTGGGCAAGCTGGTGCCCGTGGGGGTGATTGGTCTGTTCGACGCCGGCCTGGTCAGTGTCATCGTGGTGCATGCGCTGCATGTGCCGTTTCGCGGCAGCGTGGCGCTGCTGGCCCTGGCCACGATCATCTTCTTGTTCGCCGTGCTCGGGTTGGGGTTGCTCGTGTCCACCGTGTCGCACAATCAGCAGCAGGCGCAGCTGACCAACTTCTTCCTGTCGTACCCCTCGATGCTGCTGTCGGGCTTCATCTTCCCCGTGTGGAACCTGCCGGCCCCGCTGCAGCCGGTCAGTCGGCTGGTGCCGATGACGCATTTCCTGGAGATCACGCGCGGCGTGTTTCTACGGGGCTCCGACGCCTCCGCGCTGGCCGGCCATCTGGCGTGGATGGCCGGCCTGGCGACTGCATTCTTCGTCGTGGGCGCCTTGCGCTTCCACAAGCGACTCGACTGAGCCCTCACCCGCGCCGCGCTGGCCGGCCGCTCGATCGCTCGGCGGGCCGGGCAGAACGCACACGTTGGCTCAATCGGCCGTGGGCGGGGTGGGGGCCGTGTCGCCAACCGGGCCGAGCTTGCGCAGGTAGACCCAGCCGCGCTGTGGATAGGTGGTGCGGCCGGTCCGCGCACCGATCCAATCGGCTACCTTCTGCGAGGTCCACTTGCCGCCGCCGGGCGGCGCCTGGTGCAGTGCCGCAGCCAGTTCGGCCTGTTGCGCGGGTGACAGCATGGGCGTGGCGCCGGGGTTGGCGTGGCGCCGGTCGGTCAGACAGCCGGGGCCGTTCTCGTTGTACTCATGCACCAAACGGCGGACCCAAGGGATCGAATACCCGGTCGTCTCGGCTACTTTGCGCGTGGACGAGCCGCTCGACATCAGAAAGATGACCTGATAGCGGAGACGCTCGACGGGATCTCTGCTGGCACGGAATCTGCTTTCCAGTTCGTCTGGCGTCAAATGCGGCTTCACAATCGGACGTCGCGGCATGTGGGATCCTCCTACCCAGGCCGACAGGGGCACGCTACGGTCCCCGCAGGTCGGTATTATTGCCCACGCACCGCGGATTACGGGATACGTTGAATTCACATAGGCGACATGTTCGGCCAGGAGCCGACTCGTCGGCGTTTAGGTGGTGGGTTGCCACCAAAGCGACTCCCAGTAGCGTCGCTCAACTGCGTATGGATCAATGGGCTCGCCATCGGTTCGTCCGGGCGCCAGGATGCCATAGCGTTGCATCTCGCGAACCCAGGCTGCACGGGGCTGGAAACCCGGCATGTCGAACCGCCGGATGGTGTTGAGCTGAGTGGAGGCCGCCTGCACCATGGCCAGGATGGCCTGGTAGTCGGTGTCGTCGGTGCTGGGCAGTACCGCCTGGCCGCAGCGTTGCCAGCCGCCCGCCGCCTTGGCCAGCGGCGCCAGCAGCAGCGCCGACTGGGCCGGTTCGGTGAGGTCGTAGAGCAAGTGGCGCGCGAAGCGACGGCGCGGGTCGTTGGGGCCCATGTCCTCCCACGGGGGGCCGGTGATCTCGTCGGTGGCCGATTGGGGCAAGGCCTTGGCGCCGGTGTGGCAGCTGTTGCAGCGGCGCCCGAGCGCTGCCATGCCGGCCTTCGTGACGGGCTGCTGCAGGTCGGCGCGGTCCAGGTTGTTCTGGGCGTAGCCGCCGATCATGCCGCAACCCAGCGCGGCGTAAGTGCCTGGGTGCGGTGCGCCGACCTCTATCCAGAGGCGCACGGTACGTCGTTCCTGGTCGGTCAGGCGCACGCCGTGGTGGGCCTCGGTGAGCTTGGCCATGAGCGGGCTGGCGCTGCTGCCGAGCTTGCGCGGCGGGTAGTTGCTGATCGGCCGGTTGCGTCCGTCGGCCACCTGACTGCGCGCGGTCAGCGCGAAGTAGCTGAGGGTGAACAGCGGGCCGCGATGGTTGATCAGGTTGACGTCGCCGTCACGGCGCTGCGGGTTGTGGCAACTCACGCAGTGGCGGTCCCAGATGGGTTGGATGTCGCGCGGGTAGTCCAGCACGTCGGGCACGTCGCTGATCGGCGTGATGGCCGACGGCGCGCGCATCACGGCCGCGGGCATGGCCGTCGCCGTCCGTGGCGGTGCCTTGGTGCGGTGCTCGTGGCAGCCGACGCAGCCCAACGTCTCGCCCGGCTGCACGGTGGCGAAGCTCTGCATGCGCTTGACGGCCAGATCGTCCTGGTCGAGTGCGACGAAGATCAGGCTGCGTAGCGCCGGCGCCTCGAAGTAGGCGGAGCCGTCGGGCTCGACGGGCACGGTGCCCAGCACGCGTTCCAGGGTGAACGTGCCGCCGTAGCTCAACGGCTCCATGCCGCCGGTGAAGTTGACCGGCTTGGGCAGGCTTTCGAGCACCAGCAGCTTCTTGATCTCGCCGCGCGTCACGCCCTCCATGTTGCGGCCCAGGTGCACGTCCTGGAGCATGAAGCGGCCGGTAGTGCGGGCCAGTTCGGCGCGCGCGGGAATGACCCGCTCGCGCCCGCGGACGATCACCGGACGCGGCTCGTTGAGCCAGTAGCCTGCCTGCTGGTCGGCCGCGGGCAAGGCGAACAACTCGGCGGTGCGGCCGCGCTCGTCGCACAGCATCAGCGAACTGCCGCGCGCGGCCATGATGGTGTCTTCGCCAAACGCCCACGGGTCGCGGAAGTCATCGCCGCGGGTCAGCGCGCGGGCCGAGCGGTTCTGGTCGGGCCCGGCCTTGGGGTCGATGATGCCGATGCGACCCTCGTGTTCGGTCTTGCCGTGGCCGGGCGAGAAGCTGGCCACGATCTTGTGGCTGCCGGGGATGGGTTTGGCGTCGATGAACACGTCGCCGGCGCGCTGGTTGCCGAACCACACCTCCTGCACCGTGCCGTCGGGGTAGGCCGACCACAGGTGGTGGTAGTGCACCTGGCTGCGATCGACATACTCCCAGCGCGTGTAGAGAATGCGGCCGTCGGGCATGACCCAGGGCGTGTTGTCGTGCTCGTTGTTGCTCGATATCGGCCGCAGATTCGTGCCGTCGGCATCGCAGCGGTAGAGAATCGCCACCTGCGTCAGCCAGCAGTTCACCCACCGCTTGCAGCGCGTGGAGACGAACACGATGCCGCCGTCGGGCAGGTAGGCGGGTTCGATATCGTCCCAGTCGCCGGTGGTGATCGGGCGCACGGAACGATCGGCCAACGTCATCTCGTACAGGTTGTAGTGGTCGCTGGTGCCGCGGCGCCAGCTGAACAGCATCTTCTGGCCGTCGTAGCTGACCTGCGGGTCGCGCAGGCCGCCCTGCGGGTCGTCCAGCAGCGTCTCCAGCGCCTTGGTGCGCAGATTGAGCCGGCACAGCCGCCCGCCAGGTCGGTAGAGCTTGGCCGCGCTGTCGGCCGCGTAGTACGAGAAGTTGGCGTACCAGTGCTCGCCGACAGGCTTGCGTAGTGCAAAGACCACCGAGTCCACGGGCGCCATGGTGCCCGTCAGCGCGCGCTCCACCAGATCCCCCGAGCCGCCGTTGACGGCCGGCGCCGCCTGCTCGGCGCTCAGCAGCAGGTAGTCGTAGATGATCCAACTGCCGTCGTCCATCGTTACGGTCAGTTCGTTCGTCCCGGCCTTGGCCCCGCCGGCCGCCACGGGCACGGCCAGGTCGCTAGGCTCGCTGAGTAGGAATGGATCGAAGGCCAGTTCGGTGCCGTTCTTCGCCGGCAGGCGCTGCTCGAGCAGCTTGTTGCCGTTGATCGCGATGCGGATCAGGCTCGGTTCCCAGCTGGCCAGGTAGCCCAGGTGCAGCCACAGCGGTCTGGTCGGCGCGTCCTTCAAATTGAAGCGCAGCGTGAAGGTCTGCGGCTTCCCGCCGGCCCAGCTATCGTGCGTGCTGGGGTGGATGTAGGGCCAATCGGTCAGCTTGCTCTGGCCGAGCGTGACCACCACCGGCTGCCGGTACGTTTCCGCGTAGCCGGTCCAGGTGCGGTCACACAGCCCAAACTCCGCGCACGACCCGTCGGGCGTGCCCAGTTGCATGAGCGGCGCCTCCGCGGCCACCAGCCGCCCAGCGATCAGCACGACCAGCCACCAACGCAGTGATCTCAACCAATTCATCCGATATCTGCCTGCTAGACCCTGGGTGTTTCGACGCCCATCCTGGGTTCCTTGTTGTCACACCTTCATCGCAAACGATCAATGTGAAAAAGGAGTTGGGCGCCTGAGCGCCAACCTCCGGTGCGGGAGCTGATCATGAAGGTGTTGCGCGCGATGCTGCTGGGCGCCGGGCTGGTCACGGCCTGTGCGGCGGAACCGAACACGCCCGCCGAGCTGGCCATTCTGCCGACGGTGCTGCGGCCGGCGGCGAAGGTGCCGCCGTTGGGACCCAACAACTGGGGCGGCTGTGGCGCGGTGGAGTGGGCGGCCAACAACTTCGTCCGCAACGCGGGCAACGAGCCGGTCTACTGGCGCAACCTGCACCGCGCGGCGCGCGTGGGTCCGAACTGGTTCGAGATCGACGGACCAGGCACGAGTTGGTGGGACTTGTGGGCCAGCGGCTTCCTCAGTGGCGCCGACCTGCGCATCTACCGCCTGGTGGACGCCAAGGGCCAGCCGGTACCGGCGCAGGGCGACTACCTCGACACGGCGGCGGCAGCCCGCGCGCAGTTCGTGGGTAACGGCCGCATTGTGCCCGAGGGCGACCCGAACCTGCCCGACGGAGGCTGGGTGGCCAACCAGTATGCGGATGTGAGCCCCAACGCCTGGATCCGGCATCGCAACCTCAGCGCCACGGACGCGAGTTGGTTCGCGCCGGGCCGGGCGGTGTGGTACGCCGTGGTGGCGGTCAGCGCCGACGGCAAGGAATCCGAGCTGTCGGGCGAGGTCAGCGCCACGCCCACCGCCGGGGGCAACCCGCCGCCGAGGCTGCTGGTCTCAAGCGGCGACGACAAGACTCCCGACTGCGCCACCGGCCAGGACTTCCGGCTGGCGACCAAGGTCTACGGCGGCAAGGCGCCGCTTCGCTATACCGCCACGCTGCCGCCTGGGCTGAGCATCGATGCGGGCGGCGTGATCAGCGGTAAGCCCACGGGCGAGGTCAAGGGCTTCGCCGCCAAGGTGACCGTGACCGACGCGGACGGCCGTTCGGACCAGCGCACCTGGCTGCTGGCCGCGCCGGGCCCGGCCGGGGCCGGCAAGCCCGAGCCGCCCAGCAACGTCAAGGCGGTGGCCGGCGACGGCTTCGTCACGCTGTCGTGGACGGCCAGCCCTTCGCCCAACGTGGTGGCCTACCGGCTCAAGCGCTCGACGGCGCCCAAGGCCCAGCAGGTGCAGCGCGTCTATGTGACGGCGGACACCCCCAAGCTGCTGCCGTGGGACTACATCGTGCTCAGCAAGCGCTTCGGCAACTTCGACATGAAGTATGTGAACACGCGCGTGCGCGGGATTGACGGCAACTTCGACCGCCCCGCGTGGTACTGGGACAAGGGGCAGAGCAAGGTCAAGATGGGCTTGGCGCCACATGGCGGCAAACTGCCAGCCGACTTCGTCGACCCCGGCGAGACCTGCCTCAAGGTGGTGGCCGAGGCGGGCGAGCAGAGCATCCGCCAGATCGTCTTCATCGACAACAACAAGGGTGGCGAATCGCTGTGGTACGGCCAGTTCGAGCCGGGCCGGCACTACCGCCTCGAGGTGTGGATGAAGGCCGAGGGCCTGGCCGACCCGACGGTGCGCTTCGGCTATGGCACCCAGTACCCCGAGGCAGCCAAGTCGTTCCAGCTCACGGGTGAGTGGCGCAAGTACACGCATGAATGGGATGCTGGTGAGCGGCCGACCAACACCTGGCATTTCGGCCACACCTTCACCTTCAGCGGGCCGGGGACGCTGTACCTGGACAACGCGCGTATCTATCGCTGCGACCAGCCGACCGACGCGGCCAAGCCGTATGTGCCGGGCCGCACGGTGCTCGACGAGCTGCTGGCCAGCCAGCCGGCGACCGGCGGCAAGTCGGCGCACCGCATCTGGTTCCTGGATCGCGATGCCACCATGGACTCCATCCTGAGCTGGCATGCCAACGCCAAAGTGCAGCCCAACTGGCGCACCGCGGTCGAGGGCACCATGGAGATGACGCTGCCCATGGGCCTGGCCTTCGACCTGGCAACTGGCGACTCCCCGGCCAATCGTTGCCGGCCCTGGCTGGTGCTGCAACATGTGTTGCACTCCGAGGCCGACTGGCAGGCGCTGGTCGAGTATCTGGCGGCACCTTACGACCCGGCCAAGGACAGTGCTCGGACCAAGCCGTGGGCAGCCCGCCGCGCGGCACAGAAGGGCGACAACCGCCCGTGGACCGACGAGTTCGCCAGCATTACCATCGAGTTCGGCAACGAGACGTGGCACAACGGTGCCTTCGACGACTGGCTGGGCTTCAACCGCCGCAACGCCATCCACCAAGGCGGACGTGAGTATGGGCTGTTCTGTCAGTATCTCATTGATGGCATGAAGAAGAGCCCGTACTGGCAGGCGGCCAGCCTGGATACGAAGATCCGCTTCAACCTGGGCGCCAACTACGACACGCGGGTTGAGGGCGAGAAGGTCCGCGGCTACGGCGAGGAGGCCATGGCGGCCTGCCCCAGCGCTCACCAGGTGGGCCACGCCAACTACGTCGGGCCAAAATGGGAGACGGGCGACTACTCGGCGCGCACCTGGGACGACCACGGTGTGCAGGAGTGCCTGCTGAGCTTCCTGACCGGTCCGCTGCGCAGCCAGCAGAGCATGGCCCGCGGCCATGACGTGCTGGCTAGGCAGCGACCCGACTACGATATCGCCGCCTACGAAGGCGGGCCCGGTGGCTACGCCCTGCCCGGCCAGGCGCCGCCCGAGCAGGTGGAGACCAACGAGCGTTACGGCAAGTCGTTGGCCCAGGCGGTGGGCGCGTTCGATGCCTGGATGGGCAGCTATGCTCTGGGTTGGACTGACCAGTGCTTCCTGGGCTACGGCCAGGGCAACCACTGGAACAGTCACACGACGTTCGCCAACGGGTTTGTCCCGACGCCGGCCTGGCAGGCGCTGGCACTGCGCAACCGCGTCGGCGCGGGTGACCTGATGACCGTCGAAGCGCGCGCGGTGCCAACCATCGAGCGCGGCAAGGACAGCTACCCGCTGATCGGCGGCTATGCCATGCGTGACGGCACGCGCTGGACGGTGTTCGTCGTCTCGCGCAAGCTGGATGGCAACCACGACAAGGTGGACTTCGGCGACGGCACGACGCCGGTGACGCTACGTCTGCCGTTCGCGCGCGCGGCGAAGGTCACGCTGCACACGCTGACCGGGAACCCGCGGCTGACGAATCGCGATAAGCTGAACATCGCGCCCGCCACCCGCGAGGTGCCGCCGGGCGAACTGAGCGGCGGCGTGCTGAAGCTGGTCATGCCGCCAGGCTCGATCTATGCCTACGTCTTCGATCGAACGGAGTAGCGATTGCGCCTGAACCGCAGAATGCAGGTCGTCGACGGTGAGCCGGACGTGGTCGCCTCGCATGTGGCCGTGCGCCTGGCCCACCTGGGCGACGAGGTCGAGCCGGTCTCGGCGACCGAGTTCGTCTGGCGCCCGCAGACCGCGGAACGCCGCCTGTTCGGCGGGCCGAAGAGCGTGCGCGTGCGCGTCCTGCCCGACACCGCGGGCCAGTCGGCGGTGGTGCTCGAGTGGCGCGGCGGTGGGCGTGCGCTATCGCATTGGGCAGCCTGGGCGCTGGTTTCGGCGTTGGGCATCGCCTGCCTCAACGCCGTTCCCGGCGGCTGGCCGTGGTGGAAGCAGATCATGGCGCTGTGGCCCGCGGTCGCCGGCTGGGACGTGACGCGCTTTCTGCGGTCGGGCTGGCTGGCTCGGCTGGAGCGGCAGGTTGGCGCCACCTCGACCGAGGCGTTTGCCAACGCGCCCACCACCGACCGCTGGCTGACGCTGGACGCTGAGCAGCGCGTGGTGGCGCTCGGCTGGCTGCGGCAGCAGGCGTCGTCGGGCACGGCCGACCTCATGTCGGTCGACCGGCGTAGCGCGGTGACACTGTGGGGCTGGCCGCTGTGGCATGTGGCTGCGGGGCCGGACCGCGTGACGGGCCGCATGCGCGAGGCGCGCGGTTGGTATGCGCGCGGCCAGTTCGCCATGGGGCTGGTGGCCGTGGGCCAGGTGGCGCGCGGCTGGCTGGCCGTGGGGCAGGCGGCGTCGGGCCTGGTGGCCATGGGCCAACTGGCCGTGGGCTACTTCGCCGCGCTGGGTCAGGCGGCGTGCAGCACCTTGGTGGCCGTAGGACAAGCGGGCATCGGCCTGATCGGCATCGGCATGGTGGCGCTGGGCTTGTGGATCGTGGCGGGCTTCCCAACCACGGTCGACATTCCCGGCTGGGTGGCTGGCCTTTGTGCCGCCGTGGTGCCCGTGCTCACGGTCATCGGCCTGGCCGGCGCCAAGATGGCGCTGTCCAGTGCGGAACGGCGCGAGCTCGAGGCGCGCCTGGAGGCTGCCGGCGCGGGTTCGGCGGTGGCTGATGAGGCGTCGCTGTCGCCGGCGCAACGCATGGCCGGTGACGACGCCGAGCGGGGCATCTCGCAGGTGGACACGCAAGCGTGATGCGGGCGCCAGCCTACGGTTCAAACCAGATCGGGCTGGCCACCGCGACGTGCTCATCGACGGTCTCGATGCGCGCGTAGTACCACAAGCGCCCCGCCGGCGGGCTCTGGTCGGTCCAATCGAGCGTCGCCGCGCGCTGGTCGGGCTCGGTCTGCAGGACCGGCTCGTTGTTGCGCAGCAGCGTCACCGTGCGGATGGCCGCGGGCGCCTGCGCCTGGATGCGGAACGACAGCGGCCCGGCGGGATGCGGTCGGCGGTCACCCATCATGGCGTCGCCGCAACTGAACCAGAGCGTTGTCTTGGGCCCGGACGTGGCGTAGGTGTGGCGCGCGCGGATGGCGGCCAACAGGCTGTCGCGGCCCATGTCGGGCGCCCAGACGCCGGCTTTGCCGCTGCCGCCGCCGTGGTCGGCGCCGCCGATGACGCCGAAGACCAGGCCCTTGGCCCACAGGTCCTGGGCCCAGTAGCCGCGGAACGGTGTGCCCTGGGCGGCCTGACGCGGCGCGCCGAGCGCCTCGTAGCTGCCGCGCGCCTGCATCAGTTCGGCCACCGGCTGCCGTTGCTCGTCGTGCATGCGCCAGTCGACGGGCGGGTTGTCACGGCCTTTGTCCTCCCAGTCGGCCAGCTGGTGCGGGATGCAGAGGTAGTTCTGCCCGCCCAGCGCCTCCCACAACGCGGCGGGCGAGGGTGAGCCGTCGAAGCTATTGTAGTAGCGGGGCGGACGCAGGTCGCCGAAGATCAGGCTGCGGTGACCGTAGCGTCGCGGCTCGCCCGGCGCGGCCGGACGCGCGGAGCTGGACGACCACTCCTGGCCGACGAACGGCTCGAAGCGGCCGGCGTCGCGCGCCAGGCGCGCCTGCTCGCCGGCCACGGCCCACTGCGGGCCATCGAGACTGTAGTCGTGATCGGTGATGGCGACGAAGTCCATCTGCTCGATGTCGCGCAGGTTGGCGTAGACCTCGGCCGCGCCGGGGTTGAGGCGGCGCTCGCAGGTGGAGATGTCCGTGTGCTCGTGCAGGTCGCCCCAGTACAGGCTCAGCGCCTGCTTGCCGTGGCTCTGGCCGGCGCGCGGCAGGCCGACCGCCTCGATGGCGCGGCGCTTGGCCAGGTCGAACTCGGTGGTCGGCATGGCCAACGCCACCAGCTCCGGCGAGCCGGCCTGCGGCCGGCGCACCAGCCGGCGCAGGCTGATGCCCGACTGCCAGCCGCCGTCGAGCCCGCGGTTGTCCGTGGTGTCGGGCATGGTGTCGTACTGCACGGCGACGACACCGCCGCGCGGCGACCAGGTCAGGTCGACACCGCGTGAGCGGCCGTCGGCGTCCAGCAGTTCGATCGGTCCGTACCACCCGTCGCGCGTGTAGCACCAGGCCAGTGCGTGCCACCCGGCCTGGATGCCGGACGAGCGCCGCGCGGTGAGCCACATGCGGCCCCCCTCATCGAACGAGAGACGGGGTCGAAGCAGCGGCTCGCGCGGCTTGCTGACCGAACTGAACAGGCCACTGGGCATTTCCATGATCGGCAGCGCGCCGATGCCCAGCCGGGGCGCGCCCAGCCGCGCCACGACAATGCGCTGCTCACCCACGAGGTTCACGCGCAAGCCCGGGTAGCTCTGTGCCTGCCAGGCCAGCCAGACCTCGTCGCCGTAGCTGGCCAGCGCCACGCGGCGCTCCACGCGCGGGTCGGCGGTCAGCCGCGTGGCCTTCTGCCAGACGCCGACACGGCGCCGGCAACCCCACAGGTCGGCCTGGCCGTCGGCGAACGCGTCCCAGGCCACGAAGGCTTCGCCATTGGCCGGCACGACCACGGCTGGCCGGTAGCTGTTGGTGCCCTCGGGTGACAGCCGCTGCGGCGGGCCGGTGCGGTCAGCGCTGAGCGTGGCCGCGTAGACCGCGCGTTGGCCGCTGGGATTGGCCTCCCAGACCAGCAGTGCGTTCTTGCCGTCGGCGGCGATCTCGGGCTCGCAATTGGCCGCCGCTTCGGCCTCCGCCGAGCCGCGTGTGACGACCTTGCCCTCTTCCAGGTGCAGCCAGTCGATGCGCCATCGGTCGCCGCGCTCGACGGCAGCCGCCACCCAGCAGCCCTTGGTGCTCGCGGCGATGGCCGGCGCGCCCACGCCGGTGGTCTGGTCGTCGCCGAGCCTGGCGACCAGCACGCGCCGCTGCTCGTCGACGCGGTAGACGCCCACGAACGGCTTGCCCTCAATCTGGCTGCCGGGGATACGTTGGGTGACCGCCATGAAGATGTCGCCGCCGCTCGTGGCGCACAGCGCGGGATGGTCTTCCACCGAGGCGGTGTAGGGCGGTTGCTCGGCGGGCAGCTCCTCGACCAGGATGTCGTCGATCCACACGCGGCCCGGCGGGCCGGTGCTCGTGTCCGGTGCGACGAACTCAATCTGGCCGCGCACGCGGTCGCCCTCGCCGCCCGCCAGCCAGCTGCCCTCGAGCCGCCGCCAGTCGCCCGGCACGACCGTGCTCAGGCGGGCGAGTTCCTGGCGGTTGCCATCGACGTTGAGGTAGAGCGCCGCGCCGGAGCCCTTGTCCGAGCGTACATAGCAGCGCACCACGAGGCGGGCGCCCACCGTCACCGAGAAGTCGGTGCGGGCGATAGCCTGCTTGCCGGCCTGCAACAGCTCGGCGGTGAAGGCCCGCGTGCCGGTGCGGCCCATGCCATCGCCGTGCTTGTGCACCGCGCTGTCGAGCACGGGCTCGTTGGCCTCGAAGCTGGTACGGAAGATCGTGCGTTGGGCGACGATCGGGGTGATCTGTGCGTGTGTCACGCCGGCCAGGGCCAGCAGGAGCGCCAGCACGGTGCCTGCCCGCGAACCGCCCCCGTCCCGGCCCTCCCCGCGAGCGGGGAGGGAGCGCCGATATCCGTCCCCCCGCACGCGGGGGGACCACAGGGGGGGCTGCCCAGGCCGCTTGCGGGATGGTACCGAGTGTTGGTGGTCAGGTCGTATCACGGCACTTAGGATGACTGCTCGCCTCGGATCGCGCAACCCGGCAGGAGTCGGGCAGCCGCTGGCCAACTGCCCGCGCGGAGAACCGCATGTCCGCACCGCTGCTGCTTGCCCTGCTGACCACGCTGATCGGGGCCGAGCGACCCGACATCGTGCTGGCCGACTTCGAGGCTCCGACTTACGGTGCCTGGACGGCGGTCGGCGAGGCGCTCGGCGCTGGCCCGGCCCAAGGCACGCTGCCCAGCCAGATGCAGGTCAGCGGCTACAAGGGCCGTGGCCTGGTCAACACCTACCGCGGCGGCGACGGCACGACGGGCAGCTTGACCTCGCCGCCGTTCGTCATTGAGCGCAACTACCTGAACTTCCTCATCGGCGGCGGGCGCGACGAGCAGAAGCTGACCCTTGCGCTGCTGGTGGATGGGAAGGTGGTGCGCACCGCAACCGGCCCCAACGACCGGCCGGGCGGCTCCGAGCGCCTGTCGCCCGACGGCTGGGACGTGTCCGACCTGGCCGGCCGCACGGCCAGCCTGCGCATCGTCGACGAGGCGACTGGCGGCTGGGGCCATATCAACGTGGACCAGATCGTGCTGAGTGATAGGAAGGTGGCGAAACCCGTGGCGAAGACGGTTGAACTGGCGGTCGTTGGCCGCTACCTGCACCTGCCGGTGCGTAATGGCGGCGAGAAGGCCAATGCGACGCTGACGCTGGCCGACGGCGAGAAGCGGCACTTCGAGATTGAGCTGGCCACCGACGGCCAGGCCGATTGGTGGGCGCCTTGCGACCTGGGCGCCAAGCCCGCGGGTCGGGTCACGCTGACCGTCGACCGCGTGCCCGAGGAGGTGGACCTGGCCAAGCTGCCGCGCTTCGGCGACACGCTGCTCGAGGCCGACAACCTGTACCACGAGGCGCTGCGCCCGCAGTTCCACTTCAGCCCCAAGCGCGGCTGGACCAACGACCCCAATGGCCTGGTCTACCATGACGGTGAGTGGCACCTGTTCTTCCAGCACAACCCCTACGGCGTGCAGTGGGGCAACATGCACTGGGGCCACGCCGTCTCGCCCGACCTGATGCACTGGACCGAGCTCGACGAGGCGCTCTATCCCGACCCGCTGGGGCCGATGTTCTCGGGTTCGGCGGTCATCGACGAGCAGAACACCTCGGGCCTGGGGAACGGCAAGGTGCCGCCGCTGGTGGCCATCTACACCGCCTCGGGCGCCAGGCCGTGTCAGTGCCTCGCCGTCAGCTCCGACCGCGGCCGTACGTTCACCAAGTACGCTGGGAACCCGGTGTTGCCGCACATCGTCGGCGGCAATCGCGACCCCAAAGTCATCTGGTATGCGCCGGGCAGGAAGTGGGTCATGGCGCTGTACCTGGACGGCGAGCAATTCGGCCTGTTCGAGTCCAAGGACCTGAAGGCCTGGACCAAGCTGTGCGACGTGACCGTGCCCGGTTGCTCGGAATGCCCCGAGTTCTTCGAGATCGGTGTCGAGGGCAAGCCCGGCGAGACACGCTGGGTGTTCTACGGCGGCAACGGCCGCTACATGGTCGGCCGGTTCGACGGCAAGACCTTCACCGCCGAGACCGGTCCGCACCTGATCCACCATGGCAACTGCTGGTATGCCTCGCAGACCTACAACGGCGTGCCCGCGGCCGATGGCCGGCGCATCCTCGTGGCCTGGGGCCAGGTGCAACTGCCCGGCATGGCCTTCAACCAGCAGATGTCATTCCCCATCGAGCTGACGTTGCATCCCACGGCCGACGGGCTTCGGCTGTATTCGGCGCCGGCACGCGAGATCGCCAAGCTCCGCGCCAGGAGCCACGCGCTGCCGGTCGGGCCCATCGCTGACGGCGCCAAGCCGCTGCCAGAGGCCAAGGGCGGCCTGTACGACGTCGAGGCGGTGCTGGAGCCCGGCACGGCGACGCAGGTGGGGCTGAACCTGCGCGGCTTCGCCGTGACCTACGACGTGGCGCGGAGCCATCTCACGGTCAACGGGGTTGGCGCGGATGTCAAGCTGCGCGACGGCCGGCTGAAGCTGCGCCTGCTGGTCGACCGCGCGTCGATCGAGGCCTGGGCCCAGGACGGTGAGGTCTACCTGCCCGTGCAGGCCGTGGCCGGCCCCGACAAGCAGGCGGTGGAGCTGACCGCCAAGGGCGCCGGTGCCAGGCTCGTGAGTGGCACGGTGCACGAACTCAAGCCGGTCTGGAAGTGAGCCAGCCGCCCGATCGTCGGACCTGTCCGACGATCGGGCGGCCCCTCTGCCTACTTGACGAAGCCCTGAACCTGCAGCCAGACCAGCAGGTCGCGCGTCCACGGGTGGAGCTGCGGCTCCTTGGCGGGAGTGTAGTCGTGCAGTCCGAGCGCCACGCCGTGATTGCCCTTCTGGTAGACGTGCAGGTCGAACGGCACGCGGTTGGCTTGTAGCGCCGCCACGAACGCCAGGGCGTTCTCAACCCTGACCGCCTGGTCCTCGAACGTGTGCCAGACGAAGCACGGCGGCGTGTCCTTGGTCACCTGCAGCTCGTTGGACAGCAACGTGATCAGCTCGGGCGAGGGGTTGGCGCCCAGCAGGTTGGCCCGCGACCCGCCGTGGGTGTTGGCGCCCATGGAGATCACCGCGTAGCACAGCACGGCCAGGTCGGGCCGGCAGCCGGCGCGGTCGATGGGGTCGGCGGCGTTGGGGTCGCCTGTGTCGAAGTGCGTCGCCGCGGTGCTGGCCAGATGCCCGCCGGCGCTGGAGCCCATGACACCGATCAGCTTGGGGTTCAGGCCCCACGCGGCGGAGTTGGCGCGGACGGTACGGATGGCGCGCTGCACGTCGTACATCATCGCCGGATGCCGGTAGCCCGCCGAGCCCAGGCGGTACTTGAGCACGAACCCGGCCACGCCATGCTCGGCGAGGAACAGCGCGTAGTCCTTGCCCTCATAGCCGGCCAGCCCGCCATACCCGCCGCCGGGGCAGACGACCATGCTGGCGCCGGTGGCCTTCTCCGGCGCGGGCCAGAAGGGGGTGAGGGTGGGGACGTCCTTGACCGGGTCGGTGCCCGTGGCCAACGGCGCACCGTTGGGCCACAGCGGCTGCTCGGTGGTGGGCCGTTGGGCCCAGACGGCGGTGCACAGTAACAGGCAGAACAACAGCGCTCGCGGCATGGTCGGGTTTCTCCGGGCGGCGCGCGGCCGGTCGGCGGCCCTAGTGAGAGCCGACTGAGCGCGCCCGGCGGACCGTATTGGCCACGTGTCGCCGGCTACCTTGTGGAGTCAGCGCCTGTGCTCAGTTCGGGTCGCTCGCGACGAGCCCCGGCGCTGACTCGGTCGAGCGGCGGCGCTCGTTCTGCGCGCCTGCGGGGCCGCTGCCGCTGCCGGTGTCGGACGACGGGTCGAGGCGGTGGCCGATGTGGTCACCTTGGGCCTGTTCGAGCAGCCTGGCGTTTGGCGGCCCATCGGCGTCGACGCAGCGCGGTAGCAGCACGCTGACCGTGGTGCCCACGCCGACTTGTGAAGTGACCTTGACGAACCCACCGTTCTGACGAGCCGCACCGTAGACCGACGCCATGCCGAGTCCCGTGCCGTGCCCCATCCTCTTGGTGGTGAAGAACGGCTCGAAGATGCGGGCCAGCGTCTCGTCGTCCATGCCGCTGCCGTCATCGGTGACCGAGATGAGCACATAGTCCCCGGCGGCGACCGTCTCGCCGTCGGGCAGTTCAGCCTGCTCGACGCTGGTGTTGCTCGTGCGGATGACGATGGTTCCGTAGCCGCTGATGGCGTCGCGTGCGTTGAGGCACAGATTGGCCAGGATCTGGTCCAGCTGCGACGGGTCGATGCGGCACGGCCACAGCCCTGGCGCCGGTTCGAAGCGTAGGATGGTCTGCTCGCCAAGGAGCCGGTTCAGCATCTTCAGCATGGTCGGCACCGCGCCGTTGAGGTCGAGCACGCGAGGGCTGACTGTCTGCTGACGCGCGAACGCCAGTAATTGGCTGACCAGATCCGCCGAGCGCAGCGCCGCCAGGTGGATCTCCTCGAGGGCGTCATGGACGCTCTCGGTATCCGCGACGCCATCCATGGCCTCCTCGGCCTCGCCCAGGATGACGGCAAGCATGTTGTTGAAGTCGTGCGCCACGCCGCCGGCGAGCAGGCCGATGGACTCCATCTTCTGCGCTTGGTGGAGTTGCGCCGTCAGTCGCGCCCGCTCATTCTCGGCCCGCCGCCGCTCGGAGATGTCGCGGATGAACACCACCAACTGGTCGGTGTCACGCTGGTGCTGCGCACAGACCTCCACCTCGAAGCTGGTGCCGTCGGCGCGGCGGTGCTGGGTCTCAAAGCGGTCCTCGCCCGCTGTGCGCACCCGGTTCAGGTGGTCGCGCAGGTCGTCTGGGCCCTCGAGCATATCCAGGTCGTCGATGCCCATGGCCAGCAGTTCGGCTTCGCTGTAGCCGCTCATACGGCAGTAGGCCGCGTTGGCGGCCACCAGCTGGCCGGAGTGGTCGGTCAACCAGAACCCGTCCATCGCGGTCTCCACGATGGTGCGGTAGCGCTGCTCGCTGGCCCGCAGCGCGGCCTCGGCGCGCCGCAGTTCACGATAGCGGCTCAGCTCCACATGGGTGCGAACGCGGGCCACCACTTCGTCCGGGGCGAACGGCTTGGTGATGTAGTCCACCGCGCCCTCGCGGAACGCGCGCAGCTTGGCCTCGGCGACATCCTGGGAGCTCACGATGATCACCGGAATGGCGTGCGTCGCCGGGTCGTCCTTGAGCCGAGCCAGTACGGCGTAACCATCCATGTCGGGCATCATCGTGTCGAGCAGCACCAGGTCGGGCGGCGCGGACGCCGCGGCGCGCAGCGCGTCGGGCCCACTGGTGGCGATGCGGAAGTCGTAATCTTGCTCTAGAAGACCACCCAGCACCCGCAGATGCTCAGGCATATCATCCACGGCCAGAATGACCGGCAGGTCACCCATGTGACGTCTCCAGTGTGGTGTCGAGCAGGTTGCGCAGGTCGCGCAGGTCGTAGCGATTGGCGCTGGATCGAGCGAACTCGGCCAGGGCCGGGTCGATCGTCGGCGCCTGGTCGACCATGGCCCGCACGCTGGACACATTGCCCTGCGCCACCGCCGTGGCCATCGCTTGACGCCAGTCGGCGGGCATTGTCGCCAGCGCGGCCCTGAGCGCCTCGTCGCTGTCGCCGGCCTGGCTCGGACCGTCGGGTGCAGCCAGCGTCTCGAAGGTGAGTGCGGCCACGCGCTCCAAGATGGCCAACAGTTCCTGCTCACCGTAGGGTTTGGCCAGGAAGGCGTCCAGGCCGGCATCGATGAACGCGGCCCGCTCCTGATCCAAGGCGCTCGCGCTGATGCCCACGATGACCAAGGCGGCGCCGTGGTCGAGTTCGCGTAGCGCCTTGGTGGCGGCGATACCGTCCATGCGCGGCATGACCAGGTCCATGAGCACAATGGTCCGCGCGGCCTCCGCGGCGGCACACTCGGTCAAGCGCTCCACCGCCTCCTGGCCGTCAAGCGCCTCGTCTACCTCGAAGCCGAGGGGCGACAGCAGCCCACGGAGCAACTGCCGGTTGGCCGGCGTGTCGTCCACGACCAGCACTCGCGCCCGGCACTGGCCCGGTACCAGGCGCGCGCGCAGCCGGCGCTGCGGCGCCGCCGGTGAGGCGATCGAGTCCGCCACCACCGGCGCGGCCAGTTCGACCCGGAAGGTGCTGCCCCGACCCGCCTCACTGCGCACGGTGATGTCGCCGCCCATGCGTCGCGCGTACTCCTGGCTGATGGCCAGGCCCAACCCCGTGCCGCCAGCCACCTGCTCACCGCCGCGGGCTCGCTCGAACGGCCTGAACAGCCGCGCTTGCTCCTCGGCCGTCAGTCCGATGCCTGTGTCGATGACCTCGATGGCCACGCGGTCCGGCCCGGCTGGCGCGGCGCTGACCCGCACCGACCCCTGCTGCGTGAACTTGATGGCGTTGCCGATGAGGTTGGTCAGCACCTGCCTCAAGTGGGCCCGGTCGGCGAGCACGGTGCTCGGCAGCGCGGGATCGACGCTCAGCGCGAAATCCAACCGCCGTTCGCGCGCGCGATGTCGGTACATCACCGCCAGATCGTCCAGGATGGCCCGCAGGTCCACCGGTTGGCTGCTGATCTCGATGCGGCCCGCCTCGATGCGCGACATCTCCAGCACATCGTTGATCAGCGCCAACAGATGCTCGCCGCCACGCAGGATGAGGTCCACCTGGCCCCGCGCCTCGGGCGAC
>JACRKZ010000046.1 GCA_016235455.1 Armatimonadota bacterium
CGCCGACTGGACCGTGCTGTGGCGCGTGCTCGACACGCTGCACCGGCCCGAATGGTACGTGGTGGAAGAGGGCGGTCCAGACGGCACCGACTTCGACATCCCCGCGCGGTCGCTGGCTGCCCTGCGCGCCATGGGGCGCTAGCAGAAACGGTGTCAGAGCAGAAACGGTGTCAGGACCCTTTTTCAGCGATGCTGAAAAAGGGTCCTGACACCGTTTCTGCTAGCGGCGCTTGAGCTTGCCGCCGAACAGGTGCACCAGCTTCTGCCGCGTGCGCCGGTCCTCGATGTCGGCAAAACGCCGGTGCAGGCCCGCCAGCCCGGCCGCTTCCTGCTGCAAATGATGGTAGCTGGCCAGCCGCGCGGGGGACAGGTCGCCGCGGCTCAAGGCCGCCTTGACCGCGCAGCCGGGCTCGCTCTCGTGGCTGCAGTCAGCGAATCGGCAGTCCTCGGCCAGGGCTTCGATGTCGGCGAAGGTCTCGGCGACGCCGTCGTCGGTCTGCCACAGGCCCAGTTCGCGCATGCCCGGCGTGTCGATGACCAGCGCGCCGCTGGCCAGCGCGAACAGCTCGCGGTGGGTGGTGGTGTGGCGGCCCTTGCTGTCGTCCTCGCGCACCTCGGTCACGCGTTGCCGGCCATCGCCCAGCCAGGCGTTGAGCAGTGTCGACTTGCCCACGCCCGACGAGCCGATCAGCGCCAGCGTCGTGCCCGGCTGCTGGTAGGCGGCGAGCTCGTCCACACCCCAGCCGGTGTGGACGCTGATCGCGTGGACCGGCGCGCCGGCGGCCAGCGCCGACACTTCGCGCTGACGCGCCACGGGGTCGGGGTCGCAGTCGGCCTTGGTCAGCACCACCACCGGCTGCGCCCCGCTGTCCCAGGCGATGGTCAGGTAGCGCTCCACGCGGCTGGGCCGGTAGTTGCCATCCAACCCGACCACCAGCAGCAGCGTGTCGACGTTGCCGGCGATCGGCTGCGGCCGCGGTGTGCCCGGCCCCGGCTGACGGCGCACGACGCAGGTGCGCCGGGGTAGCACACCCAGCACTACGCCGTCCGGCTGGCAGACGACCCAGTCGCCCACCACGGGATGCGCGGCGGGGTCGATATCGCCGCGGCGCAGCAGGCCACACGCCGTGGCGTCGGTCTCGCCGTCGGCGGTCCACAAGACAAAGCGGTCACGGTGGACCGCCACAACTCGGCCCGGCCGGCAGTCGGCCGTCACGGCCGCGGCGGCCGCGTTCCACGACTGGTCCCAGTGCGGGTCCCAGCCCAGTGCATGCAAGTTCATCGTCGTCCCAATCGGGATGCCAACCCAACCGGTCGCCACACGTTCAGCGTGTCTGCGACAGGTAAGGACATGGCGAGCGGTCGCACGAGCGCGCTCGATCCGCGGTGAGGGTCGCTACCGACGAGGCCCAGCGCCGGTCGTCGGAGCGGTGGTGACAAGGGTCGTGGCAGCCATTGGTTCCATCTCCTAACCGGCCGTGGGCCGAGGCAAGTGCCGCACGAGGCAGCGGGGAGCCTGAACACTGCAGGCAGTATAGAAGGCGGGCCGGCGCGTGGTAAGCGTCAGCCCGAGAGATTCACAAGGGAGCACTGCCCGGTCATCGGCGCATGATGGCTGCCACCACGGGCTTGACGTCCTTGGGCGCCAGTGGGTAGTGCCCTTCGCCGTCCCTGGTGAACAGCGTCACCGCCCCGCCCAGCGCGCGGTAGCGCTGCTCGATGACCTGCGCCTGCGTGGCGAACGCGGGGTCGAGGCTGCCACACGCTACCACCAGCCGCACACCCGCCTTGGCCAAGGCGGCCAGGTCGTCCAGCGGCGGCGTCTTGGCGGTCAGACTGCGCAGCACGGGGTTCTCGGCATAGGCGCAGGCCACCTTGTCGGGGTTGGCGATGGCCCAGGCCCACGCCTCGCCCGCCGCGCGACCGGCGCCCTCGACCACCACCTTGGCCGCGAAGCCGTGGCCGACCATGTGGCGATAGACCGCGTCCCAGTCGCGCCACAGCGGGTTGTCCGCGTTGTACGAGATCGGCGCGGTGACGATGTGGTAGCCGGCGGCCAGCAGCGTCAGGTCGACGGCAGCGTCGCGCTCGACCAGCCCGGCATGATAGACCCATGGCTGGCCCGGCGCGGCGGCCTTGGGGGCGATCACGCTGATCGTGCCCTCGACCCCGTCGAGCCCGAACGCGTAGCGGTCGTAGCACGCGGCGAAGACCGGGCCGCGGCAGGTGACCTGCGTGCCCTCGCGCGGCTCATAGGCGCTGTGGCTGCCGTAGAAGGCGGTCCGCGTGGCCTTGGCCGTGACGTAGTCAGGTGTCGGCGCGGGCGTCTCGCTCGTTGCCTGTTCGATGAAGTCGGCCAGTAGCCGCGGATCCTGCAGGCTGTGCGGATGATGCCCGGCGCCATCCTTGATCAGCATCGAGACGCGCCCGCCAAACGCCTGGTAGATGCTCTCCACGGCCAGCGCGTGGCCGCCCAGGAGCGGGTCGAGGCTGCCGCAGACCTGCAGGATCGGTACATCGGCACCGGCCAGGTCGCCCAGTCGGGCCAAGGACTCGCGCTCGACCGCCGGGTTGTCGACGTAGATGGCCGAGACGCTCCGCGGGTGCGTCGTGGCCCACCGGTAGGCGAACATGCCGCCCCGGCTCATGCCGATGAAGGCTGGCCGGCGCGACAGGCCGTGCTGGGTCGTCAGGAACTCATACCAGGCATCCCACTTGCGGTCGGGCGCAAGTTCGGCGTTGGCCGTGATGTAGGCGATGTGAAAGCCGCGCCGCAGCAGCTCGATCTCGGTCTGCGGCTGGTGGTCCCAGTAGCAGCCGCGCCACGACCACGGCCGGCCCGGCGCCGCGATGCGCGGCGCGACCACGATGCAGCGGCGCTGCCCCGGCACATCGCCGGTCGCTGCCGGATCGGCCGGCTTGACGGCAAGGGTGGTTTCGTCCAGCTGGTAGTCGAAGCGGTCGAAACCTTGCCAGGAGGACTTCGCGCCGTCCAAGGGCGGGGCCTCCTGACCGGCGACCAGGGCGAGGAAGGTGACGAGCAGACTGGACGATGTCATGGCGGCCTCCGTTGCCGGCAGGGAGTCTAGGTCGGCGCGGCGCGCGCGTCAAAACATCGCAACCCGTCCAGGTTGGCGCCAGCCGACGCCACGGCGGGAAGGTGGCTGGCCGGCGATGGCGAATCGGTCGACCTGGAGTAGTCCATGAGACGAGTGATCGCGTGTGTGGCGTGCGGCGTGTTGCTGGCGCTGTGCCAGGCGTCGGCGGCCATCAGGGTGGCGTCGACGCGAACGGAGTACGAGGCCCGACCGCTGGGCATCGGCCCGCGGGTGCCGCGGCTGTCGTGGTCGGCCGCGGGTGACCGGCGCGGCGAGCGGCAGAGCGCCTACCAGGTGACGGCCGCCGCCAGCGAGACGGCCCTGGGCGCGGGACGCGACCTGCTGTGGGACAGCGGCAAAGTGGCCAGCGATCAGTCGCAGTTCGTCGACTACGGCGGACCCGCGTTGACTTCGCGCCAGCGCGTCTGGTGGCGGGTGCGGGTGTGGGACGAGCGCGACGCGGCCTCGCCCTGGAGCGAATCGGCCTGGTTCGAGACCGGCCTGCTGAAGCCCGCGGACTGGCAGGCCAAGTGGGTCACCACGCCGCGCGAGACCGCCGATCCCACCTGGCAGGGCGCCAAGTGGATTTGGACGCCGGGCGACAACGAGGCCACCGGCCATCGCTACTTCCGCACCACGGTCAATCTGCCGGCCGATGTCGGCATCCAGGAGGCCGCGCTGAGCATCACCGTGGACGACCAGTTCACCGCGTTCCTCAATGGTGAGCAGGTGGGCAAGAGCAGCGGCCAGGGCGATGCCTGGCGCTCACCGATCAAGATCGACCTGCGCGGCAAGCTGAAGACCGGCCCCAATGTGTTGGCCATCGACGGCGAGAACGGCGGCAGCGCCGCGGGCCTGTTGGCGCGGCTGGCGCTCAGTTTCAACGGCACCAAGGCGCCGGTGGTTTCCGGTCCGGCCTGGAAGTGCAGCACCGTGGCGGCGCCGGAGTGGAACACCGTGTCCTTCGACGACAAGGGCTGGACTAACGCCAAGGTCATCGCCGACTACGGCCTGGGCCCCTGGGGTCAACTCGGCCCGGCGGGCACCGGTGGCGGGCTGCCGCCGGTCACCTACCTGCGCCGCGGCTTCGACCTGACCAAGCAGGTCAGCCGCGCGCGACTCTATGTGACCGCGCTCGGCCTGTACCGCTGCCGCCTGAACGGCCAGAACGTGGGCGATGCCATCCTGGCGCCCGACTGGACCGATTACCGCAAGCGCGTCGAGGCGCAGACCTACGATGTGACCAGCCTGGTCAAGCCTGGCGCCAACGTGCTGGGCGCGCTGTTGGGTGACGGCTGGTATGCCGGCCACGTCGGCCTCGGCGGCCGGCAGCGCTACGGCCAGCAGGCGTGGTTCCTGGCGCAGTTGATGATCGACCATCCTGATGGCACGACCACGGTGGTGGCCAGCGGTGACAACTGGAAGGCGCGCTCCGGGCCGATCCTCTTCTCGGACCTGCTCATGGGCGAGGGCTACGATGCCCGCGCCGAGCTCGGTGCGTGGGACAAGGCCGGCTACGACGACGCCACCTGGCAAGCCGCCAAGGCCGACGTGCCCAACACGGTGAGTGCAGTCGAGTGGCCCATGGGTCCCCCGGTGCGCCGACTGACCGAGCTCCCGGCCAAGACGCTGGCCGAGCCCAAGCCTGGGCGCTGGACATTCGACCTGGGCCAGAACATGGTGGGCTATGCGCGGCTCAAGGTGAACGCTGCCGCCGGCACCAAGCTGACGCTGCGCTTCGCCGAGATGCTCAATCCCGACGGCACGGTCTACACCACCAACTACCGCGGCGCGCGCTGCACCGATGAGTACACCTGCCGCGGCGGTGGCGTGGAGACCTGGGAACCGACCTTCACCTTCCGCGGCTACCGCTACGTGGAGTTGACCGGCCTGACCGCGAAGCCCGCGCTCGACGCCGTGACCGGTGTGGTCATCGGGTCCGATGCGCCCGAGAGCGGCACGTTCGAGTGCTCTGATCCACTGCTGAACCAGCTCCAGCGCAACATCGTCTGGGGCCAGCGCGGCAACTTCGTCTCCGTCCCCACCGACTGCCCGCAGCGCGATGAGCGCCTGGGCTGGACCGGTGACGCGCAGATCTTCGTGCGCACGGCCACGTTCAACAACCAGGTCGGCGGGTTCTTCACCAAGTGGCTGGTGGACCTGGACGACGCGCAGGCGGCCAACGGCGCTTACCCCGACGTCGCGCCGCGCGTGGCCGCCGGTGACGGCACCGCCGCCTGGGGCGACGCCGGCGTGGTCTGCCCGTGGACCGTCTATCAGGCCTACGGCGACCGGCGCCTGCTGGCCGACCACTACCCGAACATGGTGCGCTGGGTCGAGTATTGCCGCGAGCACTCGAACAAGCTGCTGCGGCCGGCGTCGGGCTATGGCGACTGGCTGTCCATCGGTGCCAACACGCCCACCGACGTGCTGGCCACGGCCTACTTCGCGCGCAGCACCGAACTGACCGCACGCGCGGCGACCGTGCTGGGCAAGACCGAGGATGCGGCCAAGTACAAGGCGCTGTGGGACGACATCGCCAAGGCCTTCCAGGCCGCCTATGTGCAGCCTGATGCGCGCATCAAGGGCAACACGCAGACCTGCTACCTGCTGGCGCTGCGCTTTGGCCTGCTGCCCGAGGCGCAGCGTGCTCAGGCGGCGACCTACCTGGCCACCGACATCGAGCAGCGCGGCTGGCGGCTGTCCACGGGCTTCGTGGGAGTTGGTCACCTGCTGCCCACGCTGACGCAGGTCGGCCGGACTGACGTGGCCTGGAAGCTGTTGCTCCAGGACGCCTTCCCGAGCTGGCTGTTCTCGGTCAAGCACGGCGCGACGACCATCTGGGAGCGCTGGGACGGCTGGACGCCCGACAAGGGCTTCCAGGACGCCGGCATGAACTCGTTCAACCACTACTCGTTCGGCAGTTGCGGCGAGTGGATGTACGCCAACATCCTGGGCATCGCGCCCGACGTGGAGGGCGAGGTCGGCATCGGCTACCGGCGCATCGTGGTGGAGCCGCGGCCCGGCGGCGGAGTCACCTCGGCCAAGGGCAGCTATCGCAGCGGCTACGGGCTGATTACCACCGATTGGCGTCTCGACGATGGTAAGCTGACACTGTCGGTGACGGTGCCCGTGGGCGTGACCGCCCGCGTGGTGCTGCCGCCGAGCGTGGCCAAGGAGAGCGGCAAGCCGCTGGCCAAGGCCGACGGCGTGAAGGTCGTGTCGACCAGCGCCGATGGCTCGGTGTGTGAAGTGGGTAGTGGCACCTGGCGGTTCACGCCGTAAGGGCGAACCGCCGTGGACACCCGGTTGTGCCACGGAGGAACATGATGCGGCGCATCGTTGCCTGGGTCTTTGTGCTGGTGGCTATCGCGGCTCACGCCGACGCTCTGTCCGACGCGCGACCGATGCTCGATGCGCCGCTCCTCTTCGTGAAGCGGCACTCGTACACCGGCATCCACATCTACGACACGTACTACAAATGGCCGCCCGGCGGCGGCGGCATCTACGTGCTGGAGAATCCCGCCGATCCGCCCGCGCAGCATCGCATCCGACCGATCATCGACGCCACCACGCCCGGCACGCTGGGCAACGGCGTCTACACCCATCCCGAGCTGTCGTTCGATGCGACCAGGCTGCTGTTCTGCTACAAGGGCGAGCCGACCGGCAACACTTCCATCTATGAGATCGGCGTCGACGGCAAGGGACTACGGCGGCTCAGCGATCCAGGCCCGACCTGCTCGGACTACCACGGCAGCCAGGCCGGCCAGCACGACGTCGCACCGTGCTACCTGCCCGACGGGCGCATTGCCTGCCTGTCCACGCGGCCCAGCGGGCTGGTGCCGTGCAACAACACCGGCGTGGCCGTGCTGCATGTGATGAACGCCGACGGCAGCGACCTGCATCCCATCTCGGTCAACTTCGTCAACGAGTTCGATCCGGTGGTGATGCCGGACGGCCGGCTGTTGTTCGGCCGCTGGGAGTATGTGGACAAGAACGCGCTGACCATCCAGTCGCTGTGGACCAGCCGGCCCGACGGCAGCGAGGAGACGGCCTACTACGCGAACAACATGGTGCTACCGGAGGCCATTCTGGACGTGCGGCCGGTGCCGGGCACCGCGCTCGTGGTGGGCACCTTCGCCAAGCACAACAGCACGCCGCGCGGCTCCATCGCCATGGTCGATGCCCGCCTGGGCAAGAACAACGTCAAGGCCATCACCAACTTCGAGCATCCCGACCAGCCCACCTTCGACACCGGCGACTCGTGCGAGCCGTGGCCGCTCGACCGGGACACGGTGCTGTTCAGTGGCCGGCCCGCGGGCAGCGCGCGCAACGTGCTGCAAATCCTCACGCGCTCGGGCGAGCGGCAGACGCTGCTGGCCGATCCGGCCATCTGCCTGCACTCGCCCATGCTGATCAAGCCGCGGCCCGTGCCGCCGGTGTTGCCGGCGGTGGCCAACCGCGACGCCGACATGGGCCGCTTCGTGGTCAAGGACATCTACCGCGGGCTCGACGGCATCAAGCGCGGTGAGGTGAAGTCGCTGCGCGTGCTCGAGGAGACCTCGCGGGTCTCCGAGCGCAGCGGCGCCAATCCGTTCAACCAGGTGTTCCTGGTCTCGGCGGCGCTGGCCTTCAGCGTGAAGAACGTGCTGGGCGTGGTGCCTGTGGACGCCGACGGAGCGGCCTCGTTCGACGTGCCCGCCGGCCGCGCCGTGTTCTTCCAGGCACTCGATGCCGATGGCCGGCTGGTGCGGTCCATGCGCACCTTCATCCAGGCCGTGCCCGGCGCAACGCGCTCGTGCGTGGGCTGCCACGAGGACCGCAACACTGCGCCGTCCAACGACGCCGCCTCGCGGAGCCTGCTGCCCAAGCTCGAGGCGCCCGCCGCCAGGCTGGTCGACGAGTCATGGGGCAGCGGCTACCTCGACTACCCGAGCCAGGTGCAGCCGGTGCTCGACCGGCATTGCGCGTCGTGTCACGGCGGTGACAAGGACATCGCCGCCGGCCTCGACCTGTCGGGCGGCTGGACAGAGTTCTTCAGCATCTCGTATGAGAACCTGGTCAATCGCCGCCGCTCGCAACTCACCGCCGATCTCATTGCCGGCATCGACTGCATGAATGGCACGGCCTGGTGGTCGAGCCAGATCTTCGGCCCGCGCGGCCACGGCTCCGGCGCGGCGCCACTGGCAGCGCTGCTGGTGGACGGCCATGGCGGGCGAATCCCCGACCTGACGCGGCGCGAGCGCGACCTGCTCATGGCTTGGATCGACACCAACGGCCAGTACCATGGTACCTGGGACATGGCGCCCGGCGGCCAGTGCGACACCAACGGCTGGACTGCCACGCGCGCCGCGCTGAGCCAGCAGATGAACGTCGCCGGCTGCGTCAAGTGCCATGGCGGCCGCTTCGAGGACGACTGGTTCAACCTCGAGCAGCCCGAACAGAGCCGCATTCTGCGCGCACCGATGGCCGCGGGCCAGCCCGGCGCGCTGACCTGGTGCCGGCAGCGGGCCGTCGGCCAGGACCCGCGCGTGCGGCTGCTGGTCAGTGGCTACGCGCACGCGGTCATGCCCGCCGAGCAGTTCCCCCGGCGCGAGTGGCAGCCGGCCGACCGCTCTGGCGAACCGGTGGCCAGCTTCGCCTCCAGCGCCGACCCGAACTACCAGGCCATGCTGGCCACCATTCGCCGTGGCCGCGAGATGGCTTTGGCCAAGCCGCGGGTCGATCAGCCCGGCGTCCAGGTCGTTGCCGGCGCACAGCGCATGTACCGGCCGCCCATGCCGCCCGAGACCGCGCCGCCGTTGTCGGCCAGTGTGGACGACGACGGCGTGGTGACGCTGGCCTGGGAGCGCTCGGCGCGCACCATCGGTCTGGAGGCCGTCGTGGCACGCGGTGACAAGACCATTGCCGACACCCCGCTGTTCGCCTGCGCCGACGCGGCCGCGCCCACGGGGCGCGCCGAGTACTCGCTGGTCGTGTCCGCGCGTGGCCGGCGCAGCCAGCCGAGCCACGTGACGCTGGAGGTGCCCGCGGCCAAACCGCCGGCCGCGCCGACCGGGTTGACCGCTGGTGCGCAACCGAACGCCGTGCGACTGAGCTGGTCAGCGGTGGAGCGCGCCGCGGGCTACGTGGTGGACCGCGCGCTCGAGGGCCAGCCGCCGGTGCGGCTGACGGCCGAGCCCATCGCGCTGCCGACCTACACCGATGGCAGCGGCGAGGCCGGCCGCGCCTATCGCTACACGGTGAGCGCGGTGAGCCGGCGGGCGGTGGCGGGCCCGCCGTCGGCGCCCGTGACCGGCACGGCAGTGGCACTGAAGGGGCCGGTCCTCGACCTGCCGCTGACCAGCCTGGCCGACGGTCGGCTGTGGGACGGCTCGGCGCTGACCGGGCGGCTGGCGGGTGGGGCGCAGATCACCGCCGACGGTCTGAAGATCGGGCCGACCGGCTCGCTGACTTTGCCGCACCACGAGCAGTTCGACCTGACAGGGCCGTTCAGCGTCGACTTCCGCGTGTTCATCGAGCAGGCGGGCGATATGCCGGTGCTCGTCAGTTGCGGGCTGTGGCAACAAGCGGGCTGGTTCGTGCAACGGCTGGGCGGCGCCTGGCGCTGGCATGTGGGCGGCCTCGATTGCGACGGTGGCCAGCCGGCGGTGGCCAAGTGGATCCGGCTCACCGGCGTGTGGGACGGTCAGGAGGCGCGCCTCTACCAGGATGGCCAGCTCGTCGGCAAGGTCGCGGGCCGGGTCAACTCGGCGCCGTTCGGCGGACCGCTGATGGTCGGCCAGTACAGCGGTGGACCGGCACCGTCGTTCCAGGTGGTCGGCCGCATCAAGGCTGTCGGCCTGCATCGGCGGGCGCTGACCCCTGAGGAGATCAAGCCGTGACCTTCGCCTTCATGCTGCTGAGCACGCTGAGCCTGGCCGAGCCGAACTGGGTGGAGGCGCACACACTGCTGCTCGAGGGACGCGGCTGGACCGATGTGGCGGCGCCGTATGACCGGCTGCCGGCCCGCGCCGAGAAGCTGGTGCGGCCGGACGTGTGGAATCTGTCGCGCAACTCCGCGGGGCTCTGCGCGCGGTTCGTGACCGGCGCGCACAGCCTGCGCTGCCAGTGGACGCTGCTGAGCACCAACCTGGACATGCCGCACATGCCGGCCACCGGGGTCAGCGGCGTCGACCTGTACGCCCGGCTGCAGGGCGGCTGGCGGTTCGTGGCCAACGGCCGGCCCACGGCGCAGACCAACGAAGCCGAGTGGGGCCTGCCCGCCGGCGCCAGCGAGTACCGGCTCTACCTGCCGCTCTACAACGGCGTGTCGAGCGTGAAGCTGGCTGTGCCCGAAGGGCAGACGCTGTCCGCTGCCCAGCCCTCGGCGACGCGGCCCGTGGTGGTCTATGGCACCTCCATCGCCCAAGGCGGATGCGCCTCGCGACCCGGCCTGGCCGCGGTGGCCATGGCCGGCCGCCGGCTGGATGTGCCGACCATCAACCTGGGCTTCTCGGGCAACGGCCGGAGTGAGCCCGAGGTCGCGGATCTGCTGGCCGAACTCAACCCGTCGGTGTTCGTGCTCGACCCGCTCTGGAACATGTCGCCCGACGAGGTGAGCGCGCGCATTCCGCCGTTCGTGCGCCGGCTGCGCGCGGCGCGCCCGGCGACGCCCATCCTGCTGGTCGAGGACAGCCAGGTCTACAACCAGGTGCCCACAGGCAAGGGCCGGCTGCTGCGCGGCATCATGGACACCCTCAAAGCCGAAGGCCTGACCGGCCTCTACTTCCTGTCGGCCGAGGGCATGTTGGGCATCGACGGCGAGGGCACGGTCGATGGCTGCCACCCCAACGACCTGGGCTTCGCGCGGCAGGCCGAGGCCTACATCAAGGCGCTGGCGCCGTTGCTGCCGCAGCCGTAGGCGCCGCCAGCACGCCGAGCCCGTAAGCCACGTCCGCCATGGGCGACTGCACCGTGTACTCGCACATCGACGGCCACCAGAAGACGTCGAAGTACGCCTCCAGCGACGGCCAGCCGGCCAAGGCGGGATAGGCCTTGGGCGCGACCAGCTTGAAGGCGAAGTTGTCGGTCTGATCGGCCAGATACTGCGGGCCGAAGACCGTCAGGCCCGGTGGCGGTGCCTGGCCAGTGTGCCGCGAGTCCAAGTGCAGCGGGTTCTGGGGCGAACGCTGGCCGAGGCCGGTGGTGTAGCTGAAGTTCAGCGGGTTGGCGCCGAACTGCTGTTGCACCGAGCGCAGCAGCGCCGTGTGGTACTTGGCATCGCCCGTCAGCAGCCAGGCGCGGGCGATGTTCTTCGGCGGCGCGGTCAGGCCGCCATAGGCCATCGGCGCCCAGGGATTCTTGGTCCAGCCAAAGGCGCTACGCTGGCCCCACATCAGCCAGAAGTCGGCCTCGCGCAGCAGCGCGGCACGGCAGTTGGCCAGCAGTGTGGCATCGACCCCAGGCTGGCGGCAGTGCAGGTAGCTCCAGGCGGCGTCGCGCTGGTTGTGCTTGCCCCACGACTCCATCTCGTTCTTGGGGTCGGCGAAGACCGTGGTCTGCCGGAACAACTCGTGCCAGGCGGCCTCGCCGGTGGCGCTGTAGAGCTCCAGCGCGGCCAGGTTCCGCTCGTCGTTGACCTGGTGCGGGTCGTTCTTGCCGGCGCGCTCGGGCAGCGCCGCCTCGGCCCAGCGCATGGCGCGCAGCGCGCTCTGCAGGTAGACATCGGCCAGCCTGGCATCGCGTCCGAGCAGCACCCGCGCCGCCAGCGCCGCGGTTCCGGCGTAGCTGTAGCTCGACCACGGGTCCGGCGCATAGGCCATCACCGTGAGCGTCTCCTGCCACGAAGCCTCGCCCTGGTTGGGGTGCTCGGCGCTCTCGATACCGCCACGGATGCCGCCCTCGGGCGTCTGCATGCGGCGGTAACCGTCTAGGTTGTACAGCGCCTCATCGATCACGTCGGGCAGGGCGTTGGTGCTCTCGGGCAGGTTGAGGTTCAGCCCGTCCACCAGCCCGGGCCGCTGCTCGGCCAGATCCAGCAGATTGCGCGACGCGATCAGGTGCTGGATGCGCCGGTCCCAGTCGCCAGCGTCCATGTAGGCGCCCCAGGCGTTGGCCACGATCTGGTCGGTCTTGCCCTTGACCAGGTTGCCGAAGTTGCCAGCCTCCTTGCCCAGGCCATTGCCGCTGTCGAGCAGCCCGCAGGTGCTGTGGTAGACGACCAGCCCGTCCTCGGGGTTGAAGCAGCGCGGCCGCCGGAACTCGGTGTAGGGTGGACCCAGCGCGATGCCGCTGCGCTGATGGTAGAAGCCGCGAGTGGCCAGCGCGAAGGCATCGCGCCACGCGGTCTGGGCGATCTTGAAGGGGAACGAGCAGCCGATACCGTCCACCACGACCCGGTACTCGCCGGGCGCCTGGACCTGCGCGAAGTCCATGCGCCACACGTCGACGCCGTTGTGGTTGCGCTTGTAGGCATCCTCATCGGCGACATCGGCGGCCTTGGCCAGGACGACCTGGCCTGAGGCGGCAACGGAGCCAGTCGCGGCGTTGACCACTCGGAAGGTCTGGCCCGCGGGGTACTTGAGCGCGCCGCCATCGCCAAGCCAGCAGGAGAGGAAGGCCACCTTGAGCGGGTCGCTCGGCGCGAACCCGACCTGGCTGACATGAACAGCCTCGCTGCGCAGTTGGGTCGGATCGAAGGTGAAGGTCGGCGCCGCGGGCCCGATCTCGCCCAGCCTCAGCGAGTAATGACGGCCCACGGTCAGCGGCGCCGGTAGATGCAGAAAGAGATGGTGCTCCAGCGGGCTGTCGAAGGCCCAGCCCGCGGTGCGGCAGAGGTCGGTCGGCTTGGTCTTGCGCGACAGCCGGGTGGGCGACTGCGCCGTGGCGTAGGCCGCGTCGTCGGGCGACTGTAGCCGGTAGTCGACGAGCCGGTCCACGGGCCGCTCGCGACCGCTGCCGACCACGGCGTCGTAGGGTGTGAAGACGTCGGCCTTGGGCCCGACGATGTTGCCTACGGGCTTGCCGCCGCGCAGCAGGACGCGGCCGCGGCCGTCGGGCCGGACCTCGTCCCCGGGCTGCGCCACGTAGGGCTGC
>JACRKZ010000047.1 GCA_016235455.1 Armatimonadota bacterium
GCCATCAACGGCCGCGGCTCGCCGCGTGACGATCGCTTCAGCCTGGCCTTTGACCCACGTACCATGGCGCTGCTGGGCACGGTCGGCCGCACCTACTGGCTGGACGGCACCCTTCGCCCGGATGGCACGGTGGCGCTGACCCCGGGGCCCACGGTGACTGGTGAAGTCAAGGGCCTGACCGGCGCCTGGCGCGCCACGGAGCAGGGCCTCGATGTGGAACTCTTCGTGCCGTTCTCGCTGATGAGCGAGACCCAGTGGCCCGAGGAGCAGGACCTGGGCTTCGCGCTCATCTGGCAGCACGGCGACACGGCGCTCAACTGGTCGGGCGACAACAGCTGGCTCTCGCCGCGCGAATACGGCGTGCTGCACCGCCTGGCCACGGCGCACGAGACGCTGCCCTGGGTGGTCCGCGTCAGGTAGGCGCCCATTCCCAGTTGGCCTCGGGCTCGGGGATGTCCAGCCCGCAGGCCAACGCGATCCCGCGCGGGTCGGCGGCGATGACCACCTCGGTGGCCAGGCCGGCGCGCAGGTCGGCCAGCGTCACGTTGTCCAACATGCGCTCCTGCTCGTCGAAGGCCCGCTGCGGAGTGACCACCACCAGGCCCGGCCGCGGGCCCAGTTGGTCGATGATGTCGCGCCCCGCCAACAGCCCCGCACAGGCCACGTTGCCGCCGAACAGGTCATTGCGGATCACCGCTAGTTCCACGCGCAGGCCGTCGACCGCGTTGAGGCTGTCGATGAGTGGCGGCAGGAACAGCGCGCCGTAGCCGCCAGTGACCACCGTCACCTGCCGGGGCTCGGCGCTGTCGGGCAGATCGAGCTCCAGGTCCTCGGCATCGTCGAGGAACAGCCGCGTCGGCCCGATGCCGTTCTCGAGTTGGCAGAAGTCGTCGTAGTAGTCTGAGTCCGGCAGCGGCCGACCCGACTCCAGGTACAACTCGTCGGCCGCGAACACCGGCACGGTGCCGTGGCCCGCGCGCCGCGCGTCGATCTGGTCGATCACCGCGGCCGCCTCGTCGGGCGTCATGGGCCGCATGGCCGGATGGTTCTGGAAGCGCGTCAGCCCCACGGGCACCACGCCGATCGAGAGGATGCCGTCGCCCAGCGCTTCCAGGTCGTCGATGGTCTGCTCCAGAACGGCGCCGTTGTTGACGTCCGGGCAGCAGACGATCTGCGTGTGGCACTCGATGCCAGCGGCCACCAGTCGGGTCAGGTAGTCCCAGCCGGTCTGCGCCTTGGCATTGTCCAGCAGCACGCGCCGCACTTCGGGGTCGCTGGCGTGGACCGAGACGTGCAGCGGGCTCAGGCCCTGGCCGACGATGCGCTCGAAGTGCTGCTCGGTGAGGTTGGTCAGCGTGATGAAGTGGCCGTGCAGGAAGCTCAGGCGGTAGTCGTCGTCCTTGACATACACCGTCGGCCGCAGGCCCGGCGGCGCCTGGACCACAAAGCAGAACAGGCAACCGTTGTTGCACACGCGCAGCGGCGTGAAGAGATCGCCGTGGAAGCGGATGCCCAGGTCCTCGTGCTCGTCCTTCTCGAACGAGATGACGGTCTCGGCGCCTTCGGCCGGGCGCACCAGCAGGTCGAGCTCCTCGCAGGCAGTCCACAGCTGCCAGTCGATGACGTCGCGCGGCGGCTGGTCGTTGACCCGCCGGATGCGGTCGCCGGGGCGCAGGCCGAGTTGCTCGGCGATGCTGCCGGGCTCGACCGCGGCAATGACGGCATCGGGCTCGCGTACACGCATCGGCTCGGCGTGGCCGATGGTCACGGCGCAGTGTTTGGACGGAGGTCGCGTCGGCATGGCTTGTTTCGTCGATCAGGCGGGACGTCGTGCGATGACATCGATGTTCAGCGCATACGGCTCGTCGGCAAAGCAGGTACTGGCAAGGTCATCTACCACGAATCCGGCGGCCTCGAACTCGGCGCGCACACTGTCTTTGGTAAAGAGATCCTTGTGCAGTTGGTGAGGCGCATTGAACGGCGTCGGCAGACCATGGCTGTAGCGGTAGACGTGTTCCAGGTCAAAGGTCGGGCCGACCAGGCCCGGCGCGCCTTGCCGGTACAAGTCGCAGATCACATCGAAGTCCGGGATCCAACGCACCGTGAGCGTGCCGCCCGGCGCGAGCAATCGCCGCCATTCGGCCAGGGCCGCGGGCCGCTCGTAGCGGTACAGGTGCTCGAACACTGCCTCCAGCAGGATCTCCTGGGCGCAGCCATCGGGCAGCATGGGCAGCGCGGTGATCTCGGAGACGAGATCCACCGCCGGCGTGGCCTGCACGTCCACGTTCACGTATCCGGGATAGGGCTTGCCGCCGCAGCCGAGGTTGAGCTTGAGCCCGCGAGCGTCGCGCCACTGCGCCTCGGGCACCACGTGGCGGCCAACGCGCTTGATCATCAGCGCCGAAGGCCCACGTTGCACCTCAATACCACAGGCGGCCAGCACCTGCTTGGCCCAGCGGGTCAGGATCATCGTTTCGCCTTCCTGGTAGCCGCGCTGTCGGGGGCCACCTCGGCCAGCAACTCGCGCGCCATATTCAGCGTCGCCTCGGTCGGCGGCTTGCGGCCCAACATGCGAGCCAGCTCGAACACGCGCTGCTCCGCCTGCACCGGTGCCACCGAGAGGCGCGTCGTACCGTCCACGGCGGCCTTGTCCAGCGCGATGTGGCTGTCCGCCGAGGCCGCGATGGGCGCGTGGTGCGTGACCACGAGCACCTGGCGACGGCGGGCGATAGCGGCCATCTTGCTGGCCACGGCACGGATGGTCACGCCGCCGATGCCGACGTCGATCTCGTCGAAGATCATCGTCGGAATGGCATCGCGCGCCGCCAACTCCGACTTGAGCGCCAGCATGACCCGGGAGATCTCACCGCCGCTGGCGATGCGCGCCAACGGTCGCGGCGGCTCGCCGGGATTGGCGCTGAACAGGAAGGCCGCCTCATCCAGCCCGTCGGGCCCGGGCGCCTGGCGGTCAGCCAGCTCGATGACGAAGCGCACGCCGTCCAGGTTCAGATCGTGCAGGTGACCCTCGACCGCATGGGTCAGGGCGTCACCCGCGGCGCGTCGCGCCAAGCTGAGCTGGCGGCCAGCCTCCAGCAGCCGAGGCTCCAGGTCGGCGCGGCGGGCCTCAAGCTCGCCCAGCCGTTCCTCGCTGTGCTCAAGCTCGGCCAGTTCGCGGGCCGCGGCGGTCTCCACGGCCAGGACGGCCTCAATGCTGTCGCCGTACTTGCGTTTGAGCCGGCCGATCAGCTCCAACCGATCTTCGACCGTCGCCAGCCGCTGCGGGTCGGCCTCGATGTGCGCCGCATAACGCCCGAGCGTGCGCGCCGCCTCGGCCAGCACCGCCTGCGCGCCGGCCAGCTCCTCGGCCAGGGGCGCCAGGTCGGCATCAACCTCGGCCATGGAAGCCACCAGCTCCGCGCTGGCGTCGACACGGTCGACCGCCGACAAGCCTTCCTCGGCGTCGGCCAAGGCCGAAGTGGCGCGCGTCGCCCATTCCAGCAACTGCTCCGTGTGGGCCAGCATGTTGCGCTCGGCGCGCAGTTCCTCGTCCTCGCCGGCGGTGAGCGCCGCGTTGCCGATCTCGTCGACCTGGTAGCGCAGCAGATCGGCGCGGCGGGCCTTGGCATCCTCGTCCAGCCGCAGTCGCTGGGCGGTCTCGATCGCCTCACGCCACGCGCCGTGGAGCTGCTGATAGGTCGCGCGCGCCTCGGCTACATTGCTGCCGGCAATGGTGTCGAGCAAGCGCAGGTGCTCGCCGGGCCGCATCAGCGACTGGTGCTCGTGCTGTCCGTGGATGTCGATGAGCTGCTCGCCGAGCTGCCGCAGTGCGCCGACGTTGGCCGTCGAGCCGTTCACCGTGCAGCGACTGCGGCCATCGCGGCGAATCTCGCGCGTGACGACGAGCAGATCGTCGGGGTCGGGCTCGAAGCCCAGTTCGTCAAGCAGCGCCGCCAGGCCCGGCGTATCGCCCAGCTCAAACACCGCACGTAGGCGAGCCACCTCGCAACCCGCGCGGACGAAGTCGGCGCCAGCCCGGCCGCCAACCAGCGCACCGATGGCGTCGATGACGATGCTCTTGCCCGCGCCCGTCTCGCCGGTCAACACGCAGAGGCCCGGCCCGAGTTGGACACGGGCGGACTCGACGATGGCAAAGTCACGGATTTCCAGTTCGGAAAGCATGGCCCTACCTGGGTAGCCCCCAGCCCAGCTTGCCGCGCAGGCTGTGAAAGAACGCGCCATGCTCCAGGCGCGCCAACGGCAGGCACGTCGGCGACTGCTCCACGAGCAGCAACTCGCCAGGCGCCAGTTCGCGGTGGATCTGGCCGTCCACGGAGACCAGCGCGCTGTGGCTGGTGCGCGGCGCCTCTACCACCTCAATTGTCAGCCGGGCCTCGGCACTGAGCACCAGCGGCCGCGTGGCCAGCGTGTGCGGGCAGATGGGCGTCAGCACCATGGCCGGCACGCCCGGCATGAGTACCGGTCCGCCGGCGCTGAGATTGTAGGCCGTGGAGCCCGTGGCGGTGGCTACTACCACGCCATCGGCCGGGAACTCCGCGATCAGGTCGTCACCGAGCTTGATGCGCAGCTCCAGGATGCGGCCGGCGTCCTTGGCCTTGACCGCCACGTCGTTCGCCGCCAGCAGCGTCTCGTGGGCGCCGATCACCGCATGCAGCATCAAACGCCGATCCACATCGTAAGCACCGCGACACAGCGCCGCCAGCCGCGAGCGCAGTGTGCCCGCCTCGATCTCGGCGAGAAATCCGAAGGTGCCGAAATTGACGCCGACCACCGGCACGCCCCACGGCGCCGCCGCGCGCGCCAGCGAGACCACCGCGCCGTCGCCACCGAAGACCAGTGCCAGATCGGCGCTGGCCAGACAGTCCTCGAGAGGGACGCCCGTCTCGCCCAGCGCGTCGGCCGTGGCCTGCTCGACCAGGACGCCGACGCCGCGGCCGACGATGAAGTCGCGCGCGCGCGCCGCGGCGTCAAGCGCCTCGCGTCGGTCGGCGCGGGCCCAAAGCAGAACCGCCCGCGGCGGCACGCACGGCGCGGGCCGTCGTGTCCGCGGGCGGTCGTCGTGAAGCATGGTCACCTTCCCGACGGCTGACCGATCAGGGCTGCGCCGGAGCGGGAGCGGTCCCACCACCGGCATCGCCAGCCGGCTTGTCCGGTGTGGTGGTTGGCGCGCCGCCCGCCGGGGCACCACCCGCGGGTGGCGTCGCGCCACCGGCGGCGGGCGCCTTGTCGAACCGCGCCAGGTTGTACTTGGCGTCTTCGTAGTCCGGCTTGATCTTCAGCGCGTCCTGGTAGCAGCGCTTGGCCTCGTCGATCTTGTTCTGCTTCTCCAAGGCCACGCCGAGGTTGTTGAAGGCCACGGCGTAGTCCTTGTTGAGCACGATGGCCTTGCGGAAGTAGCCCTCGGCCTCGGGCACGAGCCCCAGCGAGTCGCAGATCAGGCCGAGCTTGTTGAGTGCTTCGGGATCCTTGGTACCCTTGGCCACGGCCTTCTCCAGCGTGGCCTTGGCGGCGTCGATCTTCTTGCCGTTGTACTGGGCGTCGCCGAGTTGCACCAGCGCATTGAGGTTGTCGGGCTCACTGGCTACAACCTGTTCCCAGGCGGCCATGGCATCGTCCCAGGCGCCGGTGCGCGTGCAGACGATGGCCAAGTTGGTCTGAGCCAGTCCAAAGCCTGGCTTGGCCGCCAGCGCGCGGCGCCAGGCGTCCTTGGCCTTGTCGTAGCTCTCCAGCTTGAAGTACGCCCAACCGAGGTTGTTCAGCGTGTTCAGGTCGTCGGGCTTGATCTTGATGGCCGCCTCGTTGGCTGCCACAGCCTGCTCGAAGCCGACTTTGGTGCCGAGCTTGCCAGCAGCCAGACCCAGGTTGAACTGCGCGGCGAAGTCGTCCGGCTGCAGCCCGGCGGCGATGGTCAGCGCGGCGACGGCCTTGGCCAGGTCATCGCCCTGGCCCCGCTTGAGGTAGCCGATGCCGCGGTAAAGCTGGGCCACATAGCACTTGGCGTCGATGCCGACGGCGCCCTCGAAGGTGCCGATGGCGTCGGTCATGTTGCCGTTCTCCCACAGCGCGAGGCCGAGGTTGCTGGCGAAGGTGGCGGTGCGGTTCAGTTCCAGCGCCTTACGGTAAGCGGCGATCGCGTCGGGCCGGCGGTTGCGGGCCTTGTAGAGGTTGGCCAGGTTGTTCCACGCATCGGCGTTGTTGGCAGCCAGCTTGGTGGCCTGCTCGTAGGCCTTGATGCCGGCATCCAGGTCGCCCTTGCGACCGAAGGCGATGCCCAGGTTGTACCAGGCATCGGCGTACTTGGCGTCGCCGGCCACGGCCTTCTGGAAGGCCTCGATGGCCTTGTCGACCGCGTCGGTGCCCAGCAGCGCGATGCCCAGGTTGTTCAGCGCCAGCGGGTCGTTGCCCTTGATGGCGGCGGCCTTGGTCAGCACTTCCACGGCATCGGCGGAGCGCTTCTGATGCAGCGCGATCACGCCCAGCCAGACCATCGTGGTGGCGTCCTTGGCATCCGCCTTGAGCACCTCTTCGAAGGCTGCCTTGGCCTCGTCGAGCTTGCCCTGCTGATACAGCGCCACCGCCTGGTTGTAGCGCTGCGCGGAGCTGACGACGGCCGTCGGCGCCGGCGCCGCACCCGCTGCGCCACCCGCTGCGCCACCTGCCGGTGGCGCCGGCGTTGGCGCGTCCTGCGCCCACACGGCACTCGCCGCGAGGAGCATCGAAAGCATCATCAGACCGAAAATGCGGCTCACCTTGCCCATGTTCTCGTCCTCATCCCACCAGTTTCAACGTCTCGTCGGACTTACCTTCCAGGATTGCTCGCACGCGCCGCGTCAGGCCGTCCACATCGAGTCCGTGCCAGGCGAGCTGATGCTCGCGCTCGCCGTGCTCGACAAACTCGTCGCGCACGCCGATGATGGTCAGGCGGCAGGTGGTGTCGGCCTCGGCCAACACCTCGGCGACGGCCGAGCCGAACCCACCGACGACACTATGGTCCTCGATGGTCAGAAGATGGTCATGCCGGCTGGCCAGGTCGAGCACCAACTCGCGGTCCAGCGGCTTGACGAACCGAGCGTTGGCCACGGTCACGCTGAGGCCTTCGTCGGCCAGCGCTTGCGCGGCGTCCAGCGCCGTGTGGCTCATGGTGCCGATGCCGAGCAAGGCCACCTTCTCGCCTTCGCGCAGAATCTCGCCGCGGCCGATAGGCAGGTCGACCAGCTCGTCGGGCAGTTCCAGGCCGAGGACGTTGGCGCGCGGGTAGCGCATGGCGATCGGGCCGGGCGTCGGGCCGTCGGTGTAGCTCAAGGCCGTGTGCATCATGTGCAGCATCTCGACCTCGTCCTTGGGCGCCATGATCACCAGATCGGGGATGTGCCGCAGGTAAGCCAGGTCGTACATGCCGTGGTGCGTGGGCCCGTCGTTGCCGACGCAGCCGGCGCGGTCCAACGCGAAAATGACCGGCGCCCGGTGCAGCGCCACGTCGTGCAGCACCTGGTCGTAGGCGCGCTGCAGGAAGGTCGAGTAGATGGCCGTTACTGGCCGACGACCGTCCATGGCCAGCGCCGCCGAGACGCAGACGGCATGCTGCTCGGCCATGCCGACGTCCAGCACCCGGCCGGGGAACAGCTTGGCCATCTTGGCCAGGCCCGTGCCGTCAAGCATGGCCGCGGTGACGCCCACCACGCGGGGATCGGCCTTGGCCAGGCGCTCGAAGCCCTCGACGAATACGTCCGTGTAGGCCAGCACCTTGGGTCCGGCCGACTTGGGCTTGACCGCATGGAGCTTGCCGGGATCGTTCTCAGCCGGCTCAAACCCCTTGCCCTTGTCGGTCAGCACATGCACGACAACCGGCTTGCGGCGCGACTTGGCGTACGTCAGCGTGCGCAGCAGCATGTCCAGGTCATGGCCGTCGATCGGCCCCAGGTACTCGAACCCGAGGTCCTCGAAGTAGACTGCCGGCAGGATGGCGTGGCGCACGGACATGTCCAGCCGCTCCAGCGCCTCGACCGCCTCGCCGCCCAGGGGCAGCTTGCGCACGGCTTCCTCGAAGTATTGCTTGAGCGCGTTGAAGCTCTTGCCCACGCGGATCTGGGTCATGTAGCGACTGAGCGCGCCGACATTGGGCGAGATGCTCATGCCGTTGTCGTTGACCACGACGATCAGCGGCGAGTTGAGGTCGCCGGCATGGTTGAGGCCTTCGAACGACTGCCCAGCGGTCAGCGAGCCATCACCAATGATGGCCACCACGTGGTTGTCGCCACCGGTCAGGTCGCGAGCCAGCGCGAAGCCGACCGCCGCCGAGATGCTGGTGCCGCCGTGGCCCGCGCCGAACGAGTCGTGCTCGCTCTCGGCCGGCTTGCAGAACGGTGCCAGACCTTTGGTCTGCCGAATGGTAGGCATGCCTTCGGCGCGGCCGGTGAGCATCTTGTGCGGATACGACTGATGGCCGACATCGAAGACGAACTTGTCGCGCGGTGTCTCGAACAGGTAGTGCAGCGCGACGGTCAACTCGACCGCGCCCAGATTCGAGCCAAAGTGCCCGCCGCAGGGCAGCGCCGGAATCACCTCGGTCAAGTCGAGGCGCATCTCGTCGCACAACTGCAGCAGTTGGCGCTGGTTCAGCCGCTTCACGTCTTCTGGCCCGTGGATCGTCGCCAGCAGCGGCTTGACCGATCGTCCCATGCATATCTCCCGAACCGGTGACTACCGGTCGCGCTCTACCACAAATCGTGCCAACATGCGCAGCGGTTCGGCCTCGGGGCCGAACTCGGCCAGCGCGGCCAAGGCATCCTCCACCAGCTCCTGCGCCACCGCGCGGCTGGCCTCAATGCCGAACAGGGCCGGCCAGGTCGCCTTCTCGTGATCCAGGTCGCTGCCCACCGGTTTGCCCAACGCAGCTTCGTCGCCCACCAGGTCGAGGATGTCGTCGACGATCTGGAAGGCCAGCCCCATGCCCCGGCCGTAGCGCCGGAACGCGGCGATCTGGGCCTCGCTGCCACCACCCAGGATGGCCCCGCAGACCACCGCGGCAGTCAGCAGCGCCGTGGTCTTCTTGAGGTGAATGGTCTCCACCAGCTCGGCGGTCGGCTTGGTGCCCTCGCTCATCAGGTCCAGCATCTGGCCGCCGACCATGCCCGGCGCGCCAGCCGCCTCGGCCAGCTCCGCCGTGGCCTGCGCGGCTCTATCCGGGCCAATGCCCGGCTGCCTGGCGTTGGTCGCGGTCAGAAAGAAGGCCAGCGTCAGCAACGCATCGCCAGCCAGCAAGGCGGTGGCCTCGTCGAATTGCCGGTGGCAGCTCGGCCGGCCGCGCCTCAGATCATCATCGTCCATGCAAGGCAGGTCGTCATGGATCAGCGAGTAGGTGTGGATGCATTCCAGCGCGCACGCCGTGGGCAGCACAGCCTGCTCGTCACCGCCGACGGCCACGCAGGCATCCAGCACCAATGCCGGCCGCAGGCGCTTGCCGCCGGCTTCCATGCTGTAGCGCATGGCCTCGTGCAGGCGCGCCGGCTCGGCCGAGGCGGGTGGCAGATAGCGGTCCAGCGCAGCTTCGATGACCTGCGCGCGGGCCTTGAGGTGGGCGGATAGGTCCATCAGTCGGCTTCCTCGATGGCCAGGCTGCCGTCGGCACGCTCTACCAGTTGCTCCAGCAGGCCCTCGGCGGCGGCCAGCCGGCGGCGACACACGTCGCGCAGCGCCAGGCCCTGCTGGTACAGCGCCAGCGCCCGGTCGAGCGGCACCTGGCCGCTCTCCAACTCGTTCACCACCTGCTCAAGCTGCGCTTGAGCGGCCTCAAAGTCGAGGTGCTCGAAGTCCAAACCGCTGGCTTCGGCGGCGGTTGGCACTTGTGGTTGGTCGCTCACGTCAGCTCCCCGTCGGATGTGACGGCCAGTCGGCCCGTAGCCAGCCGAATCTCGGCCTGCGCACCGGGCGGCAAATCGTTCGGGCATTGTACCACCCGATCATCGTTGCGCCGCAGCACGATGGCGTAGCCGCGGCCCAGCACGCGGGTCGGGTCCAGCGCGTCCAGCGTCTTGGACAGGCCGTCGAGCCGCGTCGCGGCGTGCGCCAGGCGGCCGACCGCCGAACGGCCCAGCCGCGCGGACAGCTCGTCGACGCTCTGCCGGCGACTGTCCAGCAGCATCTCGGGCGAAGCCAGCACGCGGCGCGCGGCCACCAGCGCGAAGCGCGACCGCGCGGCCTGCAGTTGCCGGCTCAGCGTGCCGGCCAGGCGGCGACCCAACCCGTCGAGCCCGGCGCGCACCTCAGCCACATCGGGCACGGCCAGCTGCGCGGCATGGCTCGGCGTGGCGGCGCGGGCGTCGGCCACGAAGTCGCAGATGGTCACGTCGGTCTCATGACCAACACAGGAGATGACTGGCACCCGACTGGCCGCCACGGCGCGGGCCACGGGCTCCTCGTTGAAGGCCCACAGGTCCTCGATGCTGCCGCCGCCGCGACCGAACAGAATCACGTCGACGCCGCCGACGCGGTTTGCCTGATCCAGTGCGCGCACCAGGCTCGGCGCCGCTTCCTGGCCCTGGACCACCGCGGGGATGAGCAGCACCTTCACGGCCGGCCAGCGTGTGCGCAGGATGCTGAGCATGTCGCGCACCGCCGCGCCCGTCGGAGACGTGATGACGGCCACGCGCTTGGGAATCACCGGCAGCGGCTTGCGGCGTTCCGGGTCGAACAGCCCTTCACCGGCCAATCGCGCCTTGAGCCGCTCGAAGGCCTCGAACAGGGCGCCGGCGCCGTCGTGCGCCATGGCCTCCACGTAGAGCTGGTACTCGCCGCGCTTCTCGTAGACATCGACGCGGCCGGCGGCCTTGACCGCCATGCCGTCGGAGGGCTGGAAGCGCAGGCGCTGAGCGGCCGAGCGGAACATCACCGCCGACAGTTCCCCGCCCGCGTCCTTGAGGGTGAAGTAGCAGTGGCCGGAGCTGTACGGGCGCCAGTTGCTGATCTCGCCGCGCACGGTGACATGGGACAGCGTGGGGTCGCCCGTCAGCAGTTGCTTGACGCGCTGGTTGACGTCGCTCACCGACAGCGAGCGGTCCCCGGCGGGGCCATCGGCGATCATTGCGGGTCCGTGGTCTGGGTCTCGTCGCCTTGGCCACGCGCCAGATTGCCCAGAATGCCGTTGATGAAGCGGGGCGACTCATCGGTGCCGTAGCGTTTGGCCAGTTCCACGGCTTCGTTGATGCTCACGCCCACGGGGATGTCGTCGCGGTACAGCACTTCGTAGGCCGACAGCCGCAACACGGCGCGGTCGGCCGACGCCATGCGCTCCACGGTCCAGCCTGCGGCGAGTTTGTCGAGTTTGACATCGATCTGATCGCGCAGCACCCAGGCGCCCACCGCGAGATTGCTGGCCCACTCCCAGGTACCCGGCGCCAGCGCCGTCTCGCTGCGCTCCAGGGCCAGGATATCGTCGAACGGCACCACGCCCTGGTCGGCTTGGAAGACCAGCTTGAAGGCTTCCTCGCGCGCCAGACGGCGCTCGCGGATGCTGAGCTGTGCCTCAGCGCTGGGCATGGTCACTCGTCCCGTTGCCACCTTCGCCACCCACCAACTCGTGCCAACGCTTGGCCATGAAGCTGGTGCTCAGTTCGCCGCGCTGGAAGAACGCGTTCTGCAGGATGCGGCGCTGGAGCGGCAGCGTGGTGGTCACGCCGTCGATCTCCAACTCGCGCAGGGCGCGGTCCATGCGGGCGATGGCCATATCGCGGTCCGGCGCCCAGACGCAGACCTTGGCCAGCAGCGGATCGTAGAACAGCGGCACCTCGTAGCCGGGGTAGATGTGGCTGTCGATACGCACGCCGGGTCCGCCAGGCCAGTTGCAGCGCTCAATGAAGCCGCTGCACGGCCGGAAGTCCTGGGCGGCGTCCTGCGCCGCGATGCGGCACTCGATGGCGTGGCCGCGGAACTCGATGTCCTTCTGGCGCAGCGTCAGCGGCTCGCCCGCGGCGATGCGGATCTGCTCGCGCACCAGATCCAGGCCCGTGACCAGCTCGGTCACAGGGTGCTCCACCTGGATGCGCGTGTTCATCTCGAGGAAGTAGAAGCTGCCGTCGTGGTCGACCATGCACTCCACGGTGCCGGCGCTCACGTAGCCCACGGCCTTGGCCGCCTTCACCGCGGCGTCGCCCATGCGCTGGCGCAGCCGCTCGTTGACGAACGGCGAGGGCGACTCCTCGAGCACCTTCTGGTGCCGCGTGGTCTGGATGCTGCACTCGCGCTCGCCCAGGTGGACGGTGCGGTGGTCGCGGTCGGCCAGGATCTGGATCTCGATGTGGCGCGGCTCGTGCAGGTACTTCTCCACGAAGCAATCGCCGTTGCCAAATGCCGCCAGCGCCTCGTTCTCGGCGGCCTTGAGGCCCGAGATGAGCTGGTCGCGGTTGTGAGCAATGCGGATGCCGCGTCCGCCGCCGCCGGCCGAGGCCTTGATCATCACCGGGTAGCCGTTGACCCGCGCGAAGTCGAGCGCCTCCTGGGCGTTGTCGCTGTGCACGATGCCGGTGCCGGGGATGATGGGGATGCCAGCATCCTTCATGCGGCGGCGGGCCTCGTGCTTGTGGCCCATGGCCTCAATAGCGCTGGCCGGCGGACCGATGAAGGTCAGGCCGTTCTCCGCGACGATCTCGGCGAAGTGCGCCTTCTCCGCCAGGCCGCCGTAGCCGGGATGGATGGCTTCGGCGCCGGTGGTCTTGGCGGCCATGATGATGTTGGGGATGTTCAGGTACGAGTCGCGCATGGGGCTGGCCCCGATGCACACCGACTGGTCCGCCAACTGCACATGCCGGCTGTGGCGGTCGGCCTGGCCATACACGGCCACGGTCTCGACGCCCAGCTCACGGCAGGCGCGGATCACCCTCAGGGCAATCTCGCCCCGATCACAGATGAGGATACGATTGAACACACCCGACCTACCTGACCAGCGCCACCTTGCCCGTCGCCGGGTCGTAGACGTACTTGCAGTTCTTGAGCTCGGAAGCGGGCAGACCCGACTCCTTGATGACCGCGGCCAGATCGGGCGGGTACTTCTCGTTGGTCGAGGCGTACATCGTCACCGCCTGGTTGAGCTGCCCCAGGTACTGCTCGCACGCGGAATCCTCAGCGCGATCGAGCGCCTTGCCGTACGTCGTGGTGCGCTTGCCGTGCTCGGTGGGCGTGAGATGCTTCTGCTCCTCGGTGACACAACCCGAGATACACACCACCAGGCTGACCAACCCGATCGCCAACAGCAGATCTCTCATGGCTCGTCTGTCTCCTCGGGCGAGTCCGCGCAACTGCCGTCGGGCTCGTCGCAGATCTCGATGTGGAACAGCGACTGGCCGAACTCGACCGGATCGCCGTCCTCGACGAAGACACCCAGGATGCGGCCGCCGACCGAGGCATCGACCTCGTCGAAGACCTTCATGCTCTCAATGCTGCCGAGTTGCTGACCTGCCGCCACCCAGTCGCCCACCTGCACCAGATGCTCGCCCTGTTCGGCCCGAGCGCGGCGGAAGTAGCCCACTCTGTGCGCCAGGAGGATCTCGGTGGCAGGTTCGGCCGGCTCGCCGCTGACGGTCACCGCGCCCTCGGAGCCAAGCGCCATCGGCAGCAGGGCGCCGGTGGTCAACGCCAGGGGCGTGACATCGGTGCTCAGATCGGTCTCGCCGCCGGCCCCCACGCCAACCGCGAACTCGGTCGTGCCTGGCTGACGGCGCAGCGTGATGCCGCGCTCGCCACGGCGGACGGTCACCTCGCTGACGGAGGTGCCACCGACCAGCCGAGCCAACTGCTCGATGTACTCAAGGTCCAAAGTTTGCACTCCCTCGAAGCTGCGCACGGCGATCCGCCCGCGGGCGGATCGCACGCCGCGGCGCCGGGTTAGGACTTGGCGCGCTCGATGTACTCGCCGCTGCGCGTGTCGACCTTGATCTTGTCGCCCACGTTGATGAACAGCGGCACGGTGACCGTGGCGCCCGAGGCGACCCGGCACGGCTTGGAGCCGCCCGAGGCGGTGTCGCCGCGCAGGCCCGGGTCCGTGTCGACCACTTCGACGTCGATCGTGTTGGGCAGGTCAACGCCCATGATCTTCTCGCCCCACCAGCAGATCATCACATCGATGCCGTCCATCAACCACTGGGTCTGGTCGCCGATGATGTCCTTGGTGAGCTCGGTCTGCTCAAAGGTTTCCATGTCCATGAACGTGTACGTGTCGCCCGAGGCGAACAGGTACTGCATGGTGCGGCGCTCGAGGATGGCCTGTTCCATCTTCTCGCCCGCGCGGAAGGTCTTATCGATCGTCTTACCACTCTTCACAGCCTGCAGCTTGGAGCGCACGAAGGCGCCGCCCTTGCCCGGCTTGACGTGCTGGAAGTCGATGATCCGCCACACTTCACCATCAATGACAATGGTGATGCCGTTTTTGAAATCGCTGGTGTCAATCGCCATCTGGGAGCCCTGTTTTTGCTGGTTTTCGCCGTTCGACGCAAGCAGGGATCCTACCCCATCGCCCCCTGCTTGTCAACGCACGCTCGCCGCTGCCCAGCCGATTCGGGGCGTCATTGAGCGCTGGATCAGCACCCGCGCGCCGTCTGGCAGGAGCCCGGACCGCCGCCGCGAATGCCCTCGCCGGAGTACCTTCGCATGTTCCGACGACTGCTCATGAGCGCCTGCGCGGCGCTGTTCCTGCTCGCGCCGGCGCGCGCGCTGCCCGTCTCCGGCCTGGTCTACCGCGATACCGATGGCAACGGCCGGCACGACGCGGCCGAGCCCGGCTGGGCTGGCGTGGCCGTCACCGACGGCCTGACCTTCGCGGTCACCGGCGCCGACGGTCGCTATGCGTTCGAGGCCCAGGTCGACCCGTTGCGCGGCGAGAGGGCCGCGCCGCTGCTCACCGTCTGCTGGCCGTCGGGCTGCTGGCCCAGCACGGCGCGCTATCGCCTGGTGGCCGCCGACGCCGATGCCAAGAGCATCGACTTCGGGCTCAAACCGGCCGAGCAGAGGCTGCCGTTCCGCTTCGTCCACGCCACCGACCTGCACGCGCCGCGTGGGGGCGAGGCGAAGATCAGGGACTTCCGCGCCGAGGTCGCCGCGATCCGCGCCGAGCAGGCCTTCTGCGTGCTTACCGGTGATCTGGTCGACCTGTCCGACAGCCACACCTACGAGCAGGGCCAGGCCGAGTGGGGCTTCTTCGCCCAACAGATGACCGACTTTCCGGTGCCCTGGTTGGCGGTCACCGGCAACCACGACATCGCCGGCGTGCGGGCCAAGACCGGCTGGGATGTCGAGAACCCCGACTACGGCTATGGCTTCTACGACCGTATCGTCGGGCCGCTGCGCTGGTCGTTCGATTATGCCGGCGTGCATTTCGTCGCGGTCGACTACAACGCCAAGGTCAACGGCAACTGGGCCTGGGGTGTGCCGCAGTCGGCCATCGACTGGCTCAAACTCGACCTGGCGCGGGTCAAGCCCGGCCAGCGCACGTACCTGTTCGTGCACTACCCCACCGTGCCCAACCCGGCCTTCGCCGAACTGGTCAGCCGGGCCAAGGTGACCGGCATCTTCACCGGCCACGCCCATACCGACCGCGCGCTGGACGTGCGCGGCGTGCCGGCGCTGATCGGCGGCTCGGTCAGCCAGGTGTTCGACGACAAGGACCGCGAGACAGGCTGCCGCCTGGTCGAGATCACGGCCGACGGCTTTGACAGCTTCTACAAGACGACCGGCAAGCCCCACGCCGTGACCATCGACTACCCGCGCTACAACACCACGCTCAAGCCCGACGACACGGTGCGCGGCGCGTTCTACGACCACGACCGAACCATCACGAGACTGGAGGTGGCCTACGGCGAGGTCAAGGCCGAGGTGCCGTTCACACGCAGCAGCCTGGCCTGCTCGTTCGCGGCCAAACTCGACTTGAGCGCCCTGGCCGACGGCACCTACCCGCTCACCATCACGCTCAGCGGCGGCGGGCAGACCTTCAGCCACAGCTTCAGGTACGCCTTCGCCAAGCCCCAACCCAAGCCCGAGCCCAAGTAGCGCTTGGCTGAACGATCGAGCCGCGCCACGGCACTCGCTTCCAGCCAAATCGCGCTTGACAAACAAACGCCCGTTTGCATACAATTGCGAACAGGCGTTTGTGCTTTGGGAGTGGTGCGATGGCGCGGACGGTGCTGCATGTGGAGTTGCCGGGCGTGCATGTAGCGGCGGCGGTGGAGTTGGGGTTGGTCTCCGCGGAGTCGCCGGTAGTGGTCTATCGCGACGAGCGCGTGTTGGATCTGTCGGCGCTGCCGTGGTTGCGGCGGGGCCAGGCTTTGCGGCAGGCGCAGCGTTTGGCGCCGGCGGCGGAATTTGTGCCGGCGGGGGTGCTGGCGGGCGCGGAGACGTATCGAGCGGCGTGGGATGAACTGCTGCGGATCGGGCCTAGTGTGGAGCCGACGGCATGGCATGCGGGGTATGTGGAGGTGACCGGCTGTCTGCCCAAGCGCGGGGTGAACGCGCATTTGGCGGCGCTGGCGGGGCGTTTGCAGGCGGTGACGCAGCAGCCGCCGGCGCAGGGAGTGAGCGTGAACAAGCTCATTGCGCGGCACGCTTCGCAATGGGGCAAGGTGGTCGGCGCGAGCGAGGCCGTGGGCTTTCTGCACGAGCAGCGGCTGCGCCCTTCGGCCGGGCTGACGGCGCCCATGATCGAACTGCTCGACGAGTTGGGCTGCCATCGTTGGAGTGAGGTGAGCGAGGTGCCCGAGCCACGGCTGCGGGCCTTGTTTGGCGTGCGCGGAACGCTGGTGCATCGCTGGTCGCAGGGCGTCGATCCGCGACCGGTTAAGGCGCGCTATCCGCCCCCGGTGGAGACCGCGCGGGCGCTGTTGGAGCCCGAGCAGCGCGAGGCCTGGCTGGGTACCATGGAGCAATTGGTGACCACGCTGTCGGGCCGTTTGAAGCGGCGGGGCGAACTGGCCACGGAGGTGGTACTGGCGCTGGGCCTGCGCGCGGGCAGTGGGCCGGGTCTGCGCCGCAATGTGCAGCGCGTGTTCCGGCGCCGGTTGGCGCGGGGCATCGACAGCGCGCCCCGGCTGAGCCAGATCGTGCTGGGCCTGCTGCCCATGGATATCGATCCACTGTCCATCGAGGAGATCCGCCTCACGTTGCGCGGTCTGCGTTCGGCGGCGGCGGTGCAGGGCGTGCTGTTCCTCGACGAGCGCGAGGAACGCAGCCATCTGCTCGACGGTGCGCTGTCACGCGTGCGCTCGCGCTATGGCCTGTCAGGCCTGGGCTATGTGCCGGAGATGGTCGAGACCCGGCAACGCCTGGCCGAAGCGATCTGGGATATGGAGGAAGCGCTGCGCTGACTGCCCGGAGCACCTGTTCGTAGTTCCACCTTCAGGCGAGTGGCGATTCCACCGACGGTCGCCAGCCCGAACCAGTGTCGGACCGCCATGCGCCTCCTGCGTGGCATCGGGTCGAAGACCCGACATTCCCAACGGCGTCTACCGCCCGTCGGCCTGCGGCCGATGCCAATCTGGAGATTGGCGTACCGGCACCCGCGGCGCTGATCCCGAGTGGAAGCGCCATTCGCCTCGAGGCGGAACTACGAAACAGGCGCCCACCCTGACGAACCATGCGACGCTTACACGAAACCATCGAAGTGCGCAGCAACACGCGCGGTGAGCCGATAGCGTTCACCACGCGCGGCGGGGTGCATCGTGTCGAGCACGTGGTCGATCACTGGTTCGAGAGCGGGCGCTGGTGGGATGGCGAGCCGCGCAAGGCGTTCTGGCGAGTCGATGCGGGCGGGCTGTTCGACCTGTCCTGCGATGAGCAGCGACAGTGGCGACTGGAACTGGCTTGGGATTGAAGCCTTGACACCCCGTGCGCGGCTAACTACCCTTGCTCCGTGCAGACCGCTGCTGGAAAGGTACGAGAGTGCCGCGCTCCAAGCCAACTATCCAAGATGTCGCCCGCCGTTGCGGGGTCGCTCCCATCACCGTGTCGCGAGTCATCAACAACTCCGGCTACGTGGCCACCGAGGTGCGCGAACGCGTGCAGCAGGCCATCCGGGACTTGGGCTATGTGCCCAACACCCTGGCCCGCAGCCTGCGCTCCAGCCGCACCAACACCATCGCGTTGGTGCTCACCGATGTCACCAACCCGTTCTTCACCACGGTGGTGCGCGGCGCGGAAGATGCCGCCAGCGAACATGGCTACATGCTCATCATCGCCAACACCGACGAGCATGAGGACAAAGAGCACCGCTACGTGCAGATGCTGCTCCAGCATCGCGTCGACGGCATCCTCTTGGTGCCCGCCCGCGGCGCGGCGGAATCGGCCCGGCTCATCCAGCAGCAGCAGACCCCGCTGGTCATCATGGACCGCCGCGCGGTCGGCACGCGGGCCGACACCGTCTGCGGCGACAGCCTCGGCGGCGCCCGCCAACTGGGCGAACTGGTGGCCAGCCTGGGCCACAACCATGTCGCCATCCTGGCCGGGCCCGAGGCCGTGTCCACCTCCGACGACCGCATCCTCGGCTTCCAACAAGGCTTCCAGAACCTGCGGCCCAACGGCGTCTGCGCCGTCTACCACGGCCTGTTCAACCAGGACTCGGGGCGCAGCCTGACCCGCCAGGCCCTGGCCGCGCACCCGCGACCCACGGCCCTGTTCGGCTGCAACAACTTCATGACCATCGGCGCCCTGCGTGGCCTGCGCGATGCCAACCTGAACGTCCCGGAGCAGGTCACCCTGGTCGGCTTCGACGATCTGCCCGACTCCATCGTGACCTTCCCCTTCCTCACCGTCGCCGCCCAGCCCGCCTACGAGATGGGCCGCCGCTCGGTCGAACTGCTCCTGGACCGCATCAAGAACAGCGTCACCGATCCCGACCCGCCCATCGAACTGCTGCTGCCCGTCGACCTCATCGTCCGTGCTTCCAGCGGGCCAGCCCCCCATGGCTAGGGTCTTTCCCTTCAACCTCTTGCATCGCTTCCGGGACCATGGTATGGTATCGCTACCATCAGGGCAGATGGACAGGATTCACGGGAGGTATAAGGATGAATGGGACGACACGACCGCGTGTTGAGCGGGACTTGCGCAGCGACGATCTGATTGTCGTCGCCGGTGCCGGCGGGTTCATCGGCGGTTCGCTGGTGCGGTATTTCGCCGAGCAGGGCTACACCAACCTCCGCGCCATCGACCGCAAGCCGTTGCCGGAGTGGTACCAGCGGGTGCCGGGCGCCGAGAGCCTGTGCCTGGACCTGAGCGAGAAGGAAAGCGCCATCGCCGCCGTGCAGGGCGCCGTCGAGGTCTACAACCTGGCAGCCGACATGGGCGGCATGGGCTTCATCGAGCGGTTCCGCGTCGAGTGCCTGCGCAGCATTCTGGTCAACACGCACCTGATCGAGGCGGCCTACCGGGCCGGCGCGCGGCGCTACTTCTTCTCGTCGTCGGCGTGTGCCTACAACACCGACCTGCAGAAGGACCCGCAGGTGCGCGCCCTCAAGGAGAGCGACGCCTATCCCGCCATGGCCGAACGCGGCTACGGTTGGGAGAAGCTGATGTCCGAGATGTTCTGCCAGGAGTATTGGGCGGAGCGCGGGCTGGAGACGCACATCGCCCGCTTCCACAACATCTACGGGCCCCACGGCACCTGGTTCGGCGGCCGCGAGAAGGCGCCGGCGGCCATGTGCCGCAAGGTGCTCGAAGCCCAGGACACCGGCGACTTCCGCATCGAGATCTGGGGCGACGGCACGCAGACCCGCAGCTTCTGCTTCATCGACGACTGCACGTACGGCATCGACCGCATCATGCACTGCGACGAACTGATCGCCACACCGATCAACCTCGGCTCCTCCGAGCTGATCAGCATCAACGACCTGGTCAGCATGGTCGAGAGCATCGCCGGCGTGGAGCTCGAGCGCAGCTACGACCTGGACGCGCCCAAGGGCGTGGCCGGCCGCAACAGCGACAACACCTTCATCCAGCAGGTGCTCGGCTGGGAGCCCAGCACGAGCCTGCGCGAGGGTATGGAGAAGACCTACGCCTGGATCGGGCAGCAGTATGCCGACCGCAAGGCCGGCCGACGCGTGGTGACCGACTGACGTAGCCGCGGGAGCTGAGCATGGAGTTGACCTCGGTCATCGGCCGGATCCCCTATCGCATGGCGCTGGCCGGCGGCTGGATTGACCAGCCGTTTGTCTCGGAGCTGAACCCCACACCGCCGGGCTCGATGGTGGTGGTCGGTCTCCAGCCCACCGTGCGGTACATGGAGCGTTGCGGCATGGCCACCGGCACGCGCAACATCGCCTGGCGCGTGTGGGGCGAGCTGCCCGACCGCGATCCGGCCGAGGTCACGCGCGAGCTGTACCGGCTGGAGAACGAGGGCCGGCCCGAGCCGTCGGGTTCGCAGGACATGATCGGCCTGATCTACCCCGGCGTCTGCCGCCTGGACTACGACGCGAGCATCGAAGGCGGCTACTTCCCGAGCCATATCGAGTGCTGCCGCGACGAGGCCGTGGCGCGGTGGATTGAGGACGTCTTCTACCTCATTCCGGTGTGCCCACGGCCTGACGGCTACGGACCGTTGGGCATCAAGAACCTCGACGTCGAGTGGGTGCGACGACTGGGCCAGTCGGGCCGCGACTGCTACGACGGGATCGTGAACCGCGATATCGCCCGGCTGGGCGCCTCGATGAACGAGTGCATGGCCTGCTGGGCAGCGCTGCTGCCGCACGTTGTGCGCCATCCCACGCTGACCGTCGACATCGTGGCGCTGCTCGAGTGGTACCAGCAGCGCTACCCGGGCGCCATGTACTCGGGCTGCGGCGGCGGCTACCTGTTCGTCGTCTCCGAGACGCCGGTGCCCGGTGGCGCCAAGGTCCAGGTCCGTCGCTGACGGGAGGTACGTCGTGAACGTGGTTGTCCAGGGCCGGTTCGACGGCTTCGCCTCGCTCTGGGTCCGCTGGCTGCAGGAGGCGTCGCACCTGGGCCGGCTGCATGTGCTGCTATGGTCCGACGATTTGGTCGAGCAGCTCACCGGCGCTCGGCCCAAGTTCCCCACCGCCGAGCGGCTCTACAGCCTGCGCTCGCTGCGCTGCGTCGACCAGGTCACCGTGGTCGACGAGCAGGCCAGCGCCGACGCCCTGCCGAGCGCGGCGGACCGGCCCGACATCTGGGTCGTCTGCGATCGGCAGATCAACGACGCCAAGCGTGCCTGGTGCGCAGCCCAGGGCATCGAACTGCGGCACATCACCGACGCCGACCTGGCCGGCTTCCCCGAGTGGCCTGTCCAGCCGCCGTCGGCGCAGGCGCCACCGGCGCAGCGAAAGGTGCTGGTGACGGGCTGCTACGACTGGTTCCACTCAGGCCATGTGCGCTTCTTCGAGGAGGCGGCCGAGCATGGCGAGTTGTACGTGGTGGTCGGTCACGACGCCAACGTGCGGCTGCTCAAGGGCGAGGGCCATCCCATGTTCCCCGAGGCAGAGCGTCGCTATCTGGCCGGCGCGGTGCGCTATGTGCACCAGGCGCTGGTCAGCACCGGCCACGGCTGGATGGATGCCGAGCCGGAGATCAAGCGGCTTGGCATCGACATCTACCTGGTCAACGAGGATGGCGACAAGCCCGAGAAGCGCGCCTTCGCGGACGAGCACGGACTGAACTACGTGGTGCTCCGGCGGCTGCCCAAGGCCGGGCTGCCGGCCCGGCAGAGCACGGATCTGCGCGGCTATTAGGAGACCGTCATGCTGCAGCACGGCATCATCAACCCTGGCATTCTGTCGTTGCTGGCGCGCGTGCGCCACACCAACGCCCTGGTCATCTCCGACCGTGGCTTCCCCTACTGGCCGATGATCGAGACCATCGACATCTCGCTGGTGGACGGCATCCCCACTGTGGCGCAGGTGCTCGCGGCGCTGCGCGGCAACTTCGATGTGGTGGAGGCCTACATGGCCGAGGAGTTCCGCCTGGAGAACTCGACAACCACGCAGGGCCGGTTCGCCGACGCGCTGGCCGTGCCGATCACCTTCGAGCCGCACCTCGACCTCAAGAAGCGCGTGCCGGAGGCCATCGGCCTGATCCGCACGGGTGATACGACGCAGTACGCGAACATCGTGCTCTACTCGGGCCGGCCCGAGTAGCGGCCAACCGTGGGAGAGACGCCATGGGCGAGCAACTCGGTCGCGCGGAGTGGATGTCCGGTCGCTGGGGCCTGATGGTCCATTGGATCCCACCTGGCCCGGCGCGCGAGCAGGGGCCGTGGGTCGCGGATCTGGACGCGGCGGTCGATGCGTTCGATCTGGACCGGTTCATGGGCCAGTTCGCCGCCACGGGCGCCGACTGGCTGGTCTTCACCATCGGCCAGAACAGCGCCTGCTACTGCAGCCCCAACCGCGTGCTCGACCGGCTCTGCGGGCCGGGCCATGCGTCGCGTCGCGACCTTATCAGCGAGCTGGCCGACGCGGTCACCGGGCTGGGCAAGCGTTTCATCGCCTACCTGCCGGCCGAGACCAAGGCGCCGACGTCGTTGCACGCGGGCTTCGCCTGGAAGCCGTCCGACCAGCGCGAGTTCGAGCAGCGCTACTGCGCGTTCATCGCCGAATATGCCGAGCGACTGGGCAGCCGGCTGGCGGGCTGGTGGTTCGACGGCTGCTACACCTGGCCCGACTTTCACAACGATGTCCGCGATTGGGCGCTGTGGGCCAAGGCCGCCCGCGCGGGCAACCCCGACGCGGCGCTGGCCTTCAACGACGGCTCGCTCTGCTGCGGCATCGGACAGCCGCTGACCCCGCATCAGGACTATCTGGCCGGCGAGATTGAACTACTGCGCGATGGACGCCTGCGCTATGGCCGCGAGGACAACTCGCCGTTCGTCCTGCCGACGGCCAAGTACTTGGAGGGCACCGACTGCCTGTGGCACGGGCTGGTGCCCATCGACTGCTTCTGGGGGCATGACCAGCCGGGCCCCATGGAGCCGCCACGCTACAGCGACGAGTGCCTGACCGCGTTCGTGCGCAGCTGCACGCGCGTGGGTGGCGCGGTCACGCTCAACGTGGGCATCTACCAGGAAGGCCATCTGGCCGACGCCACGGTGGCGCAGGTGCGCACCATGGTCAGCGCCCTGACCGGATAGAGGAGACCCAACGTGCGCCATTGCGTCATCATGGCCGGGGGCTCGGGCACGCGACTGTGGCCCATGAGCCGCGCTCAGCAGCCGAAGCAACTGATCCCGTTCATCGCCGGCCGCAGCCTGCTGCAACTGGCCGTGGGCCGGCTGGACGGGCTGGTGCCGCTGGCCCAGCAGCACATCTGCGCCGCCGAGGGCTACCGCGAGCAGATCCTGGGGGCGCTGCCCGGCTACGGACCCGCCAACTGGATGGGCGAGCCCATGGGTCGCGACACCTTGGCCGCGGTAGGACTGAGCGCCGCCGTGGTGGCGACAATCGACCCTGACGCCAGCATCGCCGTGCTCACCGCCGACCACATCATCGAGCCCGTCGACACCTTCCAGGCGCTGCTGACCCAGGCCTTTGAACTGGTGGAGCAGGCGCCCAATACGCTGGCCACGTTCGGCGTGGCCCCCACCGGCCCGGCCACCGGCTATGGCTACCTCGAACTCGGCGAGCCGCTGGCCGGCGCGGCGCGCGTGGTGCGACAGTTCCGCGAGAAGCCCGACCTGGCCACCGCCGAGGCCTGGGTGGCCGCCGGCCCCGAGGCCTATCTGTGGAACAGCGGCACCTTTGTCTGGCGCGCGGCAACGCTGCTGGACTGCGTGGCGCGCTACGAGCCGGAGACCTACGCCGGGCTGATGCGCATCGCCGAGGCGTGGCACACCGAGCAGCGTGCCGCGGTGTTGGCCGAGGTCTACCCGGCCCTGCGCAAGATCAGCATCGATTTTGCCGTCATGGAGCCTGCCTCACATGACGCGGCGGTGCGTGTGGCGGCCATCCCGATGGTCCTCGACTGGCTCGACGTAGGCAGTTGGCCCACCTTCGCCAAGACGCTGCAGCCCGACGCTGAGGGGAACACCGTGGCCGGCGCGCGGACCGTGCTGCACAACACGCACGGCTCGTTGGTGGCCTCGAGCGACCCGAACCACGTGGTGGCACTGCTTGGCTGCGACGACCTGATTGTCATTCACACCCCCGACGCCACGCTGGTCTGCCGCGCAGACCAGGCCGAAGCCATCAAGGAGGTGCACCGCCGGGTGGGTCACGCCCACGGTCAGCACCTGCTCTAGCCTTTGTTCGACGAGACACGAGGAGATCGTTCATGAGCAGCACGGTTCCGATCGCCGCTGGCCCGTTCGAGGCCAGTTGGGACTCTCTGCGTGGGTATCAATGTCCCGAGTGGTTCCGCGACGCCAAGTTCGGCATCTGGGCCCACTGGGGGCCGCAGTGCGTGCCCATGGTGGGTGACTGGTATGCCCGCCACATGTACGTGCCCGGCCATCCGCAGTATGACCATCACTGCCGCGTCTATGGCCACCCCAGCAAGTTCGGTTACAAAGACATCATCGAGCTGTGGAAAGCCGAGCAGTTCGACCCCGAAGGGCTCATGGATCTGTACCAGAGGGCTGGTGCCACCTACTTCGTGGCTCAGGCGGTACACCACGACAACTTCGACAACTGGGATTCGAAGCATCATCGCTGGAACTCGGTCAACTGCGGGCCGCGGCGCAACATCACGCGCCTGTGGCAGGATGCCGCCGCCCGGCGCGGCATGAAGTTCGGCGTCAGCGAGCATCTCGGCGCGTCGTACTCGTGGTGGCGACAGAACAAGCTGTCCGATCCCGACGGCCTGCACAAGGGTGTGCCCTACGACGCCTCAGACCCGCAGTGGGCTGATCTCTATCACGACAATGCCGACGAACCCGGCAACGCCGGCTGGTACACCGCCACCGAGCGCTGGCACCCGCGCTGGCTGGCGCGCATGATGGATTTGGTCGACCAGCACCAGCCCGATCTGCTCTACAGCGATGGCGGTGTGCCGTTCGGCCAGTACGGTCTGGACCTGATCGCCCACCTCTACAACACGAGCGTCAAGTTGCATGGCAGCAACCAGGCGGTCTACAACCAGAAGGACACCAACCCCGAGGTGTACAGCGTCGGCGTGCTGGATATCGAGCGCGGCCAGCTCAAGGAAGCCGCCAAGGAGCCCTGGCAGACCGACACGTGCGTGGGTGGCTGGTACTTCGACAGTCGGCAGAAGTACAAGACGCCGACCCATGTCATTCAGATGCTGGTGGACAACGTGGCCAAGAACGGCAATCTGCTGCTCAACCTGACGCAGATGCCCGACGGCCACCTGGACGACCAGTGTCTGTTCATCCTCGAGAAACTCGCGGCGTGGTTCGCGGCCAATGGTGAGGGCATCTACGGCACGCGGCCGTGGGTCAAGGTCGGCGAAGGTACGGCCCAGGCTGAGGGTGGCGCGTTCAAGGAGAATCCCATCCCCTACACGTCCGAGGACTTCCGCTTCACGGCGAAGGGCGACACCGTCTACGCCTTCGCCATGAAGTACCCGGATACCCGGCAACTCGCGGTGCGGTCGCTGGCCAAGGACCAGGGCTGCACGATCCAGGCCGTGAAGCTGCTGGGCTGCGATGCGGACATCGTCTGGGAGCAGGCCGACCGCGCCCTGGTGGCGCGCCTCCCCGAGGCCATGGTGGCGCCGTGCGTGCCGTGTCTGGCGGTCACGCTGGCGTAGGTCGCGCCTTCTGGGCGAGGTGGTGCGCCATCTCGCCCAGACGCGCCCAGGCCCGTGCGCCATGGCCCTCGTCGACCAGGTACAGCCACGCGAGCTTGGCCAGTACCGCCCAGCACACCACGCGAATACCCCACGGCACGACCTCGTAGTGCCAGCCGATGAAGTCGATGTTGGGCACGTAGATCAGCACCACGCAGGCCACGATGGCCATCGTCTGCTCGGCGCGGCGGTACCGCCAGAACAGCAGCACGGCCCACACGATGCACAGCACCTCAAACCAGTCGCGGCGTAGGGCCGCCCGGTCAAACAGAGTCAACAGGACGTCCAGCATGCCCTTGCCCGGCCACAGGTAGATCGGCACCATGACAGCGGCCCAAGCCACCGGCCAGAGGACGAACCAACGCGGACGCCTGGCCTTCCACCAGTAGTAGACGCCCGTCGCAGTGATCGGCGCCACGCCCACTCCCCACTCGCCGCCCAGCCCATACCGCCAGATCGGGCAGAGCAGCATCAAGCCCATCTTGCGCGGGATCTGCACCAGCTTGATGGATGGGTTGCGCGGATGCGGGACACAGGCGGCGCGCCAGAGCCAAAGCCCGACCACGGCCACACACAAGGCGCCGACCATAAGCCAGACCGTGCGCCTCAACACCGGGCTCTCGGGGAAGCGTCGCCACGCCGCGAAGGCGGCCAGCAGGCCAGGCAGGATGAAGCAGGTCTCCTTGGTGGCGCAGGCCAACAGGAAGGCCAGCCAGAAGCAGGCCAGCCGCACGCCACCACCACGCTCGAGCCATGTGTCGAACAGGGCCAGCGTCACGAGCACCGCCGCGGCCGTGACGATCTCCTGGTGGACCGGGAACCAGTACAACCAGAAGCGGGGGAAGCCGCTGGCGAGACGGCACTGCAGGGGCAACAACAGCCCGGCCAGGGCCGCGGCCGGCACCCAGCGGGTGAGGCGCCACGCCAACCAGGCGGCCGCCCAGGCCTCAATGAGCAGGTAGAACAGGCCCACCCAGCCCCAGGTCCAGCGACCGACATGCTCGCCCAGATAGCAGTCAATCCAGTACACATACGACGAGACCGGCCGCCAACTGTCGATCCCCGATTGGATCCAGACGCCGCTCCACCAACGCAGTCCGTCGCGCCACAGGTCAGGCGCCGCGTGGTACCCACGGTAGATCTCGTCGACGTCATTGAGCTTCGACCCGGCCAGCCGCTGGTCGGCGTGCACGAACGCCCGATTGGCGCCCAGCGCCCAGCCGAAGCTCAGCGCGACCAGGACCAAACCTATCGCAATGTTGCGCCATTTGCCCATGCGCAAGCCTAGACGGTCGAACCTGGCCTGTCAAGCGAGCGCCGCGCGCGGGCCAATTGGGCTGGATCCGGGAAGGTCCGGGGCATGGGCCGGCCAAGCTGGCACCGAGGTGCACCGCAGTCCATGGATACCATCAGCCACGCAAGCCACTCGCTTGCGGCGACTCTGCAGCCGTATGTTGATCGCCACGAACTGGCCGGCGCCGTGGCGCTCGCCGCGACGGCCGACCGGGTGCTGAGCCTCGATGTCGTCGGCTATGCCGATGTCGCCGCGCGGCGGCCGATGGCCACCGACACCACGGTCTGGATTGCCTCCCAGACCAAGCCGCTGACCGCGGCGCTGGTGATGATGCTGGTGGATGAGGGCAAGCTGGGGCTGGACGATCCGGTCGAGCAACACCTGCCCGAGTTCCGCGGTCTGCGCTATGTCGCCGAGCAGGACGACCAGCAGGCCGTGCTGCGCGCACCGGCCGCGCCGATCACCCTGCGGCAGGTGTTGTGCCACACGGCCGGCATGCGGTTCAGTTCGCCCATCGAGCAGCCCACGCTCGACCGCTGGCCGCTGCCCGACGTGGTGCGCTCCTACGCCATGATGCCGCTCGACTTCGCGCCGGGCACGCGCTACCAGTACTCCAACGCCGGCATCAACACCGCGGCGCGCATCGTCGAAGTGGTCGCTGGCCAACGGTACGAGGCGCTCCTGCAGACGCGTCTGCTCGACCCGCTGGGCATGACCGACACCACCTTCTGGCCCAGCGCGGAGCAGGTCGGCCGGCTGGCCAAATCGTACGGCCCCAACGCCGCCAACAACGACCTGCACGAGCAGCTCATCCCACAGTTGCAGTACCCGCTGACCGACCGCGCCAAGCGCTACGCCATGCCGGCGGGCGGCTTGTTTTCCACGGCCGCCGACTGCCTGGCCTTCTGCCGCATGATGCTAGCGGGTGGTGAGTACGGCGGCCGGCGCTTGCTGTCGCGCGAGTCCGTGGCCGCCATGGTCAGCAAGCAGACCGAGCCCGAGGTCGCCGACGGCTATGGCCTGGGCCTGGCCTGCGGCGAGAGCTGGTACGGCCACGGCGGAGCCATGGGCACCGGCATGACGGTCGACACCCGAGCCGGCGTCATCACGGTCTACCTGGTTCAACACGGCGGATACCCCGGCCGTGGTGGCGAAGCGCACGAGGCCTTCCGTCAAGCGGCCTTGGCGCTGCCGCGCTGAGAGGAGCTGTCATGCAGACCCACGTCCTACCCGACCCCGTGACCGCCGGCGCATGTGCCGCCGACCTGGCCGCCGACCTGATTGGCGCCGCGCTGGCCAGGCGCGGCCGGGCCCGCATCATCGTCGCCACGGGCGCCTCGCAGTTCGAGATGCTGGCCTCACTCACGCCGCGCGATCTCGGCTGGCACGGCGTCACGGTATTCCACTTGGACGAGTACGTCGGCCTGCCTATGAGCCACCCGGCTTCGTTCCGCGGCTACTTGCGCGAGCGCTTCGAGTCGGCTCTGCCCGAGCCCTTGGCGGCCATGCACTACATCGACGGTGAAGGTGACGTGGCCGCCGAGTGCGCGCGACTGGCCGGGCTCATCGAAGCCGAGCCCATCGACGTCTGCCTGTGTGGCATCGGTGAGAATGGCCACCTGGCCTTCAACGATCCGCCCGCGGATTTCGACACGGACACGCCGTACCTGGTCGTGGACCTCGATGAAGCGTGCCGCCGGCAGCAGGTGGGTGAAGGCTGGTTCACCAGCCTGGACGACGTGCCGACGCGCGCCGTGTCCATGTCCATCCGCCGCATCATGGCCAGCGAGGCGATTGTCTGCACCGTGCCCGACGAGCGCAAGGCCCGCGCGGTACGGAACTGCCTGCGTGGCCCGGTCAGCAATCTGGCGCCGGCGTCCATTCTGCAGACCCACCCGCTATGCCATCTGGTACTCGATCAGGCCGCGGCCTCGCTGCTGGACTAGGGAGCGACCATGGGCTTCGACCTGCAGGTCAACGGCTACCTGGGCGTCGGGTTCTCCGACCCTGATCTGACGGCAGAGGCGTGCCGCGCGACCTTCCGCCACTACCTGACAGTGGCCGACGGCTTCCTGCCCACGGTGATCACCTCGCCCGAAAGCACGTATGCCCGCAACCTGCCGCTGTTGGCGGGGGTCATGGCCGAACCCGAGTTCACCGGCCGCGTGCCGGGCCTGCATCTGGAGGGACCGTTCATCTCGCCCGAGCCCGGCGCGGTCGGCGCGCATTGCCCGCGCTCGGTGCGCGACCCAGACCTGGGCCTGTGGCGGCGCCTGCTCGACTGGTCCGATGGCCGCGTCAGGCTGCTGACCATCGCCGCCGAGCGGCCGGGCGCCGAGTCGCTGTGCCGCGCGGTCACGGCCCGCGGCGTCGTGGTCGCGCTGGGCCATCAACTCGCGCGGTATGACGACTTGGTCCGGCTGCGCGACGCTGGCGCGCGCCTGCTGACGCATCTGGGCAACGGCATGCCCAACATCGTGCCGCGCCACGACAATAGCCTGCTGGCCGGTCTGGCCGTCGATGGACTGGACCCGATGCTGATCACCGACGGCCATCACCTGCCGGCCCACGTCATCAAGGTCATCGTCGACCATGTGGGTGCCGGCCGCGCCATCGTCACCAGCGATGCCTCCCGGCTGGCGGGCCTGGCGGCGGGCGAGTACCGTGACGGCGAGAACCGCGTCGTCATCGAACCCGACGGCAAGCTCTGGAACCCCGACATCGGCTGCCTGGTCGGGTCGAGCGCCCACCTCGGCCAGTGCGCCGACGTGCTGCGCGCGCTGGGTCTCAGCGAGCATGCCATCCAGGCGATGACCGACACCAACCCGCGGCGCGCGCTGGCCTGACCGGCCCAAACCACGCGGCCGGCGACCCCAAGGTCGCCGGCCGCGCTCGGTTGGGCATCGAGGCCCCCACTACTTCTTGTCGGCCACCGTCTTGTCGAACAGGTGTCGACCTTCAGGCATGTGGCACGTGGCGCAGGTGGCGTCGGCGGGCGGCGTCACATTCTTGCTCTTCGCGTGCGTCGGGATATCGACGATCTTGGCCTTGTGGCAGTCGAGACAGGTCTCGGTGATCGGCTTGCGCAACTGCGCGATGTTGCCGGTCTCGCCATGCGGATCGTGGCAGGTGGCGCAGACCACGCCCTTCTCGTAGTGCTTCGTCTTGACCAGGTCGGTGAACTGCTGGTTGAGACCAGGGCCCTTAACCTCGTCGTGCTTGAAGAACTTGTTGAAGTCGCCACCGGGCAGGAAGCCCTGCGGGAAGGCGGTGGCGCCATCGACCGAGCGGCCGCGGCTGTGGCACTGGCCGCAGATGGCGGCCGAGGCCTTGGGATCCATCTCGCCGGGTCGCGCCACGGTATCGAGCTTCTTGTCAGCGGGCGCGGAGATATGCGCGCTACCGGGCCCGTGGCACATTTCGCAGCCCACGCCGGCGGTCTTGTACTTCTTGTCGGCGGCCACGAAGCCGGTCGAGTGGCAGTACAGGCATTCCTTGGTGGCGTCGACCGCGGGCGTCTCCACCCACTTCTTGTCGGCAACCAGCCACTTGGCGGGCAGGACCTTCATGTCCTTGTCCAGGTAGGCCTGCTGATGCACGCCACTGGCCAGGATGAAGGCCACGTCGTCCTGCTTGAACGGCGCGGTCTTGAAGTCGCCCTTGAGGTACTGGGTGACCTTCTCTTCGTTGTCGTCGTTGACTTCGATGAGGGCATTGGCCATCGGGCTCTTGATGTAGCTGTTGACAATGTCCTTGTGCTTGGCGCGGTGGCAGGCCACGCACATGCGCGTGCCGCTGTACTTGGCGCCATCCGGCACGGCCGCATGGAGCGCCGCCACCGCGATGGTCACCGCAGCCACCGCCCAGCCCAGGGTCAGTGCTCGTTTCATGCTTTCCTCCAGTATCAGTTAGCTAAGCTGCTGCACAGATTCGTCGCCCTTGGCCCGCGGCCTTCTCAGCGCCACGAGCCCACCGCTCAGCAGGACCAGCGTGCCCAGCCAGACCAGTTGAATGCCCGGCTTGCGCGTCACCTGCACGAGCAGTTGTGGACCTGTTTGTCCAACGTCTTTGCCAGTGCCTTGGCGCACCTTGATCATGACCGCATGGTTGTCGACATCCAGGTCGACCAGCTCGATGGTCCGGTTGCCCAAGGTCACCGCTTCCGAGACCTTGTGCATGTCACGGTCGATGCGCAGCATGGGGGTCACGGTGCTGGTGGTCTTGCCATCCTCCACCTTGAGTTGCGCTCCGACCCGGGCATCGCCCGCATCGGCATGCATCCCGTCGACCTTGAACTGCTCGAACGTGACCGACACACCATCGGCCTGCGCCGTGTCGCCCTTGGCCAGCTTCACCAAGCCCGGCTCATTCATGCCTTCGGGCGCCACGTACACATCACCCCAGACGCGGTGATACACCACGGGGTTCCTCATCTGACCTTGCTCGGTGGTGAAGAACTCCGACAGGCGCTTGGCCCCGTCCAGCGTGAGAGGCAGGCGCAGGCGACCGCGCTTGGTCTCCTCGGGTTGGCCCAAGCCTACCTTGCCCCACGGTGTGGGCTGCGAGCCGCCGACCGGGACTTCGAGCTTCTGCGAGCGCTCGCCGTTGACGCTGAGCATCGCGCCCAGCACCACCAGAGCCATGCCCGTGTGGGCCAGACCGGTACCGACCTGACGCAACTGGCCCGCGCGTTGACCGCGGAAGGCATAGACGAGGCCCAGCGCCGCCATGGCGCCGGTGACCAGCGCATTGAGCGCCAATCCGACCTGCGCGCTGCGGACGGTCTCCGGCTTCATGATACCCAGCAACAGTCCGACTGCGACGATGCCGACCACGCTCAAGGCCACCCAGGTGCCTGCGCCGCGCGGCCGCAGGTGGGCGATGAGCGCCACGGCCGAAGCGGCGAACAGCAGTGTCTGCGTCTTGTTGTAGTAGGCCATCTGCACGGCGAAGGGCTCGCCGACCAGCTTGCTGAGCAGCGGCATGGACATGCCCACCCAGACCAGCGCGGCCATGGCGATGACCAGCCACAGGCCCGAGTGGAGCCAGAAGACGGTGTCCGGCATGGGCTGCGCCGGCACCTGCTTGCGCCGGGCGGCGAAGATCGCCAGACCGGCGACCAGCGGCACGAACAGCAGCGCCAGCCAGGCGTTGTTGTAGGCCGCGCCCAGATCCGCGAAGCTGTGCACCGAGAAGTCGGCCAGCACGCCACTGCGGGTCAGGTAGGCGCCGAAGATGATCACCACCGTGCCCAGCAGCGCGATGATGTAGTTGAGCCGCGCGCAGGCGCCGCCGCGCCGCTGGACCGCGAAACCGTGAAGCAGCGCCGTGGCCACCAGCCAAGGCACCAGCGAGGCGTTCTCCACCGGGTCCCAGGCCCAGAAGCCGCCCCAGCCCAGCGTGATGTAGGCCCAGTAGCCGCCCAGCATCATGCCGGCGCCCAGGAAGACCCAACCCCACAGCGCGTAGCGCCGGCCCAGGTCGACCCAGGTGCTGCCGTCGCCGCGCCACCAGCCGGCCATGGCCAGCGCGGTCGGCGCGAACAGCAGCGAGTAGCCGACGAACAGCACGGGCGGATGGATGATCATCCACGGGTTCTCGAGCAGCGGGTTGAGTCCGCGCCCGTCGGCTGGCAGCTCGCCGGCGACCGGCGCGAACGGGCTGCGCACGACCAGCAGCGCCATCAGGCCGACGACCATGGCCATGGCCAGTGTGGCGGCGCGGGCGCTGAGCGCGTCCTCCTGCCCGGCGGCGTCGCGCGTCCGCCACAGGCTATGCACCACCCACAGGGTGATGAACGCCCAAAGCAGGTTGGTGCCCTCCTGGCCGGCCCACAGGGCGGCCATCTTGTAGGGCCAGGCGAGGTCGCGCGAGGTATGGCCGACGACGTAGTCGATGCGAAAGTCGCTGCGCAGGAGAGCGCCCAGCAACAGCATGGTGGCCGCCACGACAGTGCCGGTGGCGAGGCCCCAGAGCGTCTCCGCGACGCGCTTGCGCAGCGCCATCGTCACGAGAGTCAGTATGCTCAGTATCAGCGCGAGGTAGACCAGACCCTGGCCCAGTACGCTTGCCTGCATCAATCGATATCTCCGCGTTATGGCCTTATGACGCCGACAGGACCCAAACGGCAACGGCTCACGACGACACGGACGACCCCAGCCAGGCGCGCACGGCGGCCGGCAGTCTGACGACTTTGGCACTTTCTGGCTGCGCCGGATCGAGGCTCAGCGCACAGATGGTGGTGGTACCGGTGACCGATGGTTCGGCCCGGCCCGGCCGCATGACCCGGTAAGCCAGGGTGAAACGTGCCGGCCCGACCTTGACCGGTTCCACCTCAATTCGCAACTCGTCGCCATAACGCGCCGGGTCGTGATAGTGGAGGGTCACTTCGGTAACAGTGAAGACGATGCCGTGCTCGGCCTGGACGTCGACCGGCGCCATGCCGGCATCGGCCATCAGTTGGGTGCGAGCGGCCTCGAAGAAGCGCAGGTAGTTGGCGTGATAGACCACGCCGGCCATATCGGTGTCGGCATAGAGCACGCGCACGATGACACTACCGGCGCTGGCAGCCACGGCGTGTCAGTCGTTCCACACCTGCCGGAAGGCCGCCAAGGCCTCGCGACAGACGTTGGCGGGGTCGCCCGAGCCGGCGGGCATGTCCAACACGATGGCGCCCTGGTAGTCGATGCCTTCGAGCACTTCGCGCACTTCGCCGAAATCGATCTCGCCCTGGCCGGGGACCAGGTGCTCGTGGACGCCGCCGCTGACATCGGCGATGTGCACATGGCCGAGGCGCTGGCCGAGTTGGTAGACGGCCCAGTTCAGGTCGTCACCCGTGACTTTGGCGTGGGCAATGTCGAGGTTGGCGACGAGGTTGGGGCGGTCGCAGGCGCGCAGCACCTTGATCAGGTCGTCGGTGTTGCGGATGACCAGGCCCGGCTGCGGCTCGACGGCCAGTTGGCAGCCCTTGCCCGCGAGCAGATCCGCCAACTCGCAGTACAGCTGGACGGCTTCGTCCCACTGGGCGTGCAGGCGGGCCGGCTCTTCGCGGCGGGAGGCCACCACGTAGACGCTCGCGCCGAACGCCGGCAGCAGTTCGATGGCGGCATAGGTGCGCCGACGGCGCTCTTCGAGCTGATCGGCCACACCGTGGTAACTGATCGCGCAGAGGGAGAGACCCAGCTCATCCAGCAGCGCCTTCAACTCGCCCACGCGCTCAACGGTGAGCTTGAGGGGATTCAGGTCGGGGGTTTCGAGGCACAGCTCAACGCTGTCGTAGCCAGCCTCGGCGATGGCACGGAGAATGTCCTCGATCGGGCGGTCGCCAAACCCGACAGTACGGTATCCGATCTTCAAGGCGGGAACCTCTTGGCCGACAGTCGATGTCGCACGATCCCCGGACCTTCTGAGCCCAGGCATCGCATCGGGAGCACTATAGCACGGACCGTTGCTCTGTCAACCAAACGCGACGGCCTGGTTACGGTTCTGTGGCGCGGGCTTCACACGGCTGGCGGGGCGCGCCGACCTTGACGCGATGCGGTGCCCGCCGTATCTTTCCTTTCGGCTGGGCGGAGGCGACGATCATGGCGCACTTTCAGACGTACAAGCTCTTCGGCGGCAGTGCTAACCCCGCGCTGGCGAAGGCCATCGCCGAGTACCTGAACATGCCCTTGGTGGACTGCACCATCAAGAAGTTCACGGACGGCGAGGTGTTCGTCCAGGGGCATGAGAACGTCCGTGGCGCCGATGTGTTCGTGCTGCAGCCCACCTGCCCGCCGGTCAACGACAACCTCATGGAGTTGTTGATCACCATCGACGGGCTCAAGCGCGCCAGCGCCGAGCGCATCACCGCGGTGGTGCCCTACTACGGCTACGCCCGCCAGGAGAAGAAGGACGCCCCGCGCGAGCCCATCACCGCTCGCCTCGTGGCCGACCTGATCGAGGTGGCCGGCGCGCACCGCGTCATCACCATGGACCTCCACGCCGGCGCCATCCAAGGCTTCTTCAACATCCCCATCGATCACATGACGTCGCTGGGCATGTTCTGCGACTACCTCAAGCAGACCGACCTGACCGACTGCATCGTGGTCGCACCCGACACCGGCCGCGCCAAGGCCGCGGAGAAGATGGCCAGCCTGCTGGAACTGCCCATGGCCGTCATCCACAAGCACCGCCCGCGACAGCAGGAGGTCGAGGTCACCCACATCGCCGGCGACCTGCGCGGCAAGCGCCCGCTGGTCTTCGAGGACATCGTCTCCACGGGCAAGACGCTGGGCTACGGCGTGGACGCCATGCTCGCCGCCGGCGCCCTGCCCGATATCCGCATCGCCGTGACCCACGCCCTGTTCACCAGCGACGCCATCCAGCGGCTCGACCGGCCCGAGATCAGCCAGATCATCATCACCGACACCGTGCCGCTGCCGCCCGACAAGCAGATCGACCGCATCACCACGCTCAGTGTGGCGCCGCTCATGGCCGAGGCCATCCGCCGCGTGCACGAGGGCGAGTCACTCAGCGAGTTGTTCAGCCTGGTCAGGTAGGCGCCGCGCCGGCTCAGCGCGCCACAGTGCGGCTGGGGTCGAGCCCGTCGGGATCGGTCAGTTCAAGGCTGGCCTGGCCGTCCTTGAGCGCGGCGCGATAGACGCTGCCGCAGGCCCGCGCCCGCAGAGCGACGCGTCCGAGTTCCGGCACCTCGACACTGACGTCGCGGTCCTCGCCACCCGCCGCCCAGGCGGTCAGCAACCACATCTCGCGGCCCCGCAGCCGGCGCGCCAGCACGCGCGCGTCGCGGTCTCCGGTGGGCAACTCGTATGCCGGCAAGTCGCGGGCGATGCGGTGCTTTTCCGGTCCAGGCAGCAGATCGCCCACGCGCAGATACTCCTCAAGGTGCGAGAACTGCGCATGCACATGGCCCAGGGCGATCATCTGCCACAGCCAATTGGGGTCGTCCTCGCGCGGCACCGAGAAGTAGCCGGCCACACCGCCCAGGCTGCCCGCGGTGTAGCAGCACTTGAGGAAGCCGTAATAGCGCGGCTGGTCGGAGACGATGTCCGCGTCCTGCTTGCCGTCCTGGCGCCAGCCGGCGCAGAACCAGTTGTAGGTCAGCGTGTCGCCGTAGCGGTGCTGCCGCGCCACGGAGTTGAGCGTCAGCGTAAGCAGGTCGGTGTCGCCGGTCCAGCCGCTGTTGAAGCTGCGGTAGTAGCACTCCATGTTGGGCAGGTCGGAGATGGGCCGCAGCGCCGCGTAGTCGAAGCCCCAGTGCCACCAGTCCGCGTAGCGGTCGTGGTGTGGATTGGCCGAGGTGGTGTAGTACAGGTACAGCTCGCGCCGCGGCACGGCCTGCCTGAACTCGGCGCTGATGGGCAACTCCTGTTGGCATTTGGCCGCCGACAGGTAGACCAGCCAGGACTGCTCGCCCTTGGCCTTGAGCACCGCCGGGTCCTGCTCCCAGGCTCGCCCCGCGAAGCCGTAAACCCCCAGGCCGTACTCGCCGCCGTTCAGCACGACCGCGACGGGGCACTTCTCCACCAACCGCGCCAGCGGCGCCGCCCAGCGATGGCCCGCCTCGCGGAAGAACTGCTGAGGGGCCTCCGGGCTGATCACCGCCTTGCCGTCGGGGAGGCTGCCGTCGGCCGCGTGGGTGAGCACTTCGTCGGGCAGCTTGCCGAAATCACCGTGCACCGTGAGCACAGCGAGCCGGTAGCGCTTGGGGTCGCGCAGACACAGCGCGACCAACTTGGACTCCACGCTGGCCGGATCGGCGAGCGCATCGACCGACTGGTCGGTGACGTAGCCGCCGTACTCGAGCGCGTAGCCCCAGCGGTCGGCGAGCTCCACGCGCGCCTCGTAGGGCAGCGTCCAGCCCCAGCGGGTCAGCGGCGGCAGCGTGTGGCCGTCGCGGAACACGGGCGCTTTGGCGGCGCGGAGCGTATCGACGGCCGGCGCGCCAGACGCGGCGGCACACAGCAGCAGGCAGAGCAACCGCATGGGCGATCTCCGGCCAGTGTGTTCGCCGCGGCCGGCGGGCGCCCTGCCCAAATGCAAGAACCCGGTCAGGTGACCGGGTTCGGTGAGTGCCGAGAGACAGACTTGAACTGTCGACACGCGGATTTTCAGTCCGCTGCTCTACCAACTGAGCTACCTCGGCGCAGTTGCGGTGCCAGGGGCACCGATTTGGGCGGAACAGGACTCGAACCTGTGACCGTCCGGATGTAAGCCGGAGGCTCTAACCAACTGAGCTACCCGCCCGAAGTAGCCCCAACGGGAGTTGAACCCGTGCCTCAGGCTTGAAAGGCCTGCATCCTAACCGTTGGACTATGGGGCCAAGTCCATGCGTGGGCCTTGCTCCAACGCCGGATGAGATTAGCATCGCATCCCAGCTTTTGTCAAGACTGACTCTCTCCAACCGGGTCAAGCAGATCGCTCGCCGGCTCCGCATGGATGGTCGCGTCGGCGGGCGCCAGCGCCTCGGCCAGCAGCGCTTCCAGGCGCTCGCTGACCTCGTGCGCCTGATCCAGGCTGGTGCCGTCGGCGAACTGGGCGTGGGCGTCGATGAACCGCCGCTCACCCACGTCGCGCACACGTAGCCGGTGCCAGCCGGCAATGTGCTCTGCGCTCTCCGCCGCACGCAGCACGGCGCGCGCCGACTCCAGCGTCTCGGGGTCGACGCTGTCCATCACGCCGTGCAGCGACTTGCGCACCAGTTGCGATGCCGTATAGAGGATGCCGCAGGCCACGATGATGGCCACGATCGGGTCGGCCAACTGCCAGCCGGTGACCATGACCACGACCAGGCCGCCCAGCACGCCGAAGCTGGTGTAGACGTCGGTCAACACGTGGTGCCCATCGGCGACCAGCGTCAGCGAGCCGAGCAGCTTGCCCTGCCGCACCAGGAACAGGCCCAGCAGGCCGTTGACCACGGTGGCCACGACGACCAGCGCCAGGCCGCTGCCCAGGTTCTCAACCTGCGCACCCGAAACCAGCCGACTGCCCGCGGCGATCATGATCAGCACGCCGGCCAGCCCGATCAGCGACCCTTCAAACCCGGCCGCCAGGAACTCGATCTTCTGATGGCCGAACGGGTGCGACCGGTCCGAGCCCGAGCGCGCCAGGCTGATGCTGTAGATGGCGAAACTCGCGCCGAGCACGTTGACGATGCTCTCCAGCGCGTCCGACAAGACGGCCGCAGAGCCCGTGACCAAGGCCGCGGTGAGCTTGACCGCCATCAACAACGCCGCGATGGTCAGGCTGATCTTCGCCGCGCGCCGACGGCCCCGCTCCTCCGGCCCGCTGGCCGGCGGCTCATGGTCGCGATCGTCGCGCACCTGCGCGTGCGTCTCGATGTGCGCCGTCGCGTCGCAGAAGCCGACCGCCTGCTCGACGGCGTCCTCGGCGTCTTCGGCCAGGAGGTGCGCCCGCTCCAGGCTGGTGCCCTCGGCGAACTGCACATGGAAGTCGACGAACGTGTAGCCTCCCGCGTCGCGGCAGCGCACGTCGTGGTGGCCGAGCAGTTCGGTGCCGACCAGGCCGCGCAGGGCCGAGGTGGCACGGCTGTGAGCCTGGGCCGGCGCTGTGTCCAGCAGGCCGAGCGCAGCGCGCCGCAGCAGCCCCAAGGCATGGCGCAGCACCAGGTAGACCACCAGGGCCGAGACCGCCAGATCCAACCAGATCAGCCGGTAGACGCCGGCCAGCAGCAGGTTGGCCAACACACCCACGCCGACCAGGACATCGATGCGCGCGTGATCCGCCGAGGCCACCATGGCCGGCGAGCCGCAGGCCTGGCCCGCCGCCCGTTGCCGTCTGGCCACCACCGCGTTGGCACCCAGGCTGAGCGCGAACAGCACCGCCGCCGCCGCCGTCGGGGTGACCGGCTGGCCGCTGCGCAACTGGTAACAGGCCGCCACGCCGACCACGCCCACGCCGGTGAGCGCCAGCGCGCCCTGCACGCCGACCACCAGGTGCTCCAGCGCGCGATGGCCGTAAGGATGCGTCTCATCGGCCGGTCGCCGCGCGCCGAGCACGCCGATCAGCGTCAGGCTGGCCGCCGCCATGTTCAGCAGCGGGTCGAGCGTGTCTGCCAGCACCGCCAGCGACCCGGTCAGCCACCAGGAGATCAGGCGCAGCACAAGAATCAGTCCCGCGGCCAGCAGCCCCAAGCGGCCTGCTCGACCGAGCGCCGTCGATGTGTCCCCATGCGCGGTGGTTACAGCTTCCATGCTGGCAGGATAGCACAAGGAGCGCGGGACGTGGGACGTCGGCCGCGCGGCCGGCCCCGCATTGACAGCGCGGATCGTGGGTTCGATAATGCGCTGTGGAAGCGGATTCGGGTGGAGGTAATCGATGACTAGCCAACGACCGTCGGCCGTGGTGTTCTCCTCGGCGTACCAGGTGTTGCTCGGTCTCATCTGGCTGCATCAGATGAGTGCCATGCCGGGACCGCTGCTCAAGCTGCTGGTGGCCAGCATTGCCTTTGGCCACTGGTATGCCGCTGCCGGCCTGTACCTGATGTGCGAGTGGGGTCGCCAGCGCACCCTCCAGTTCGCCATGTTCGACCTGCTCTCCGTGCTGCCCATGGTGCTGGGCCAGCAGATCACGCCGTGGGGCGCGCTGCTGCAACTCGGCATGCCGCTCTACACCCTGCACGCGCTCAACGACTCCCGCGTCCGCGAGCGATTCTCGTGATCGCGTCGCGCCGCGGTCGGACCGTCACAGGTTCTTAACCGGCTGACGGTACGCGAGGCCAGCGCATGTCGGGGTAGTGGCTTACGAACGGCGCCAACCAGGCGCAGGCACGAAAAGGAACCACGACCATGAGGCGTCAACCCTCCCTGACTCGACTAGGCTTTGTCTGGCTGCTGTTGGGCCTCGCCGGCAACGCTCGGGCCATGCTGCCGCCGCTGAGCGCCTTCGCCTACAACGATGGCGAGCGGCGTGTCGCGGTGCAGGTGCCCACCGATTGGCAGGTCAGCCCGTTGGCCTCCGGGTTGCGCGCCCAGCGCGACCCGCGAACCGAGATCGGCGGCACGGTGGTTCTCGGCTTCTACGACTACGACCAGGCACCCACGCCCGACGCTTTCCTGAAGACCGCCTTGGACCAGTGGTCGGCGCGCTATGCCCGCTTCCAGGTGATCGAGACGTCCGCGCCAGCCGAGCGGCCGCGCGTGCGCCTGGCATCGGTGTCTTTCAGCCTCGATGGCTTCCCCTGCCGCGGCTATGTGATGGCGGTCATCGGCCGCGAAACGGGCACGCTGGGCTTCGCCTACGCCGAGGCGGTCGGCGCACGGCAGATGCAGCTCGACGATTTGGTGCAGTTGGTGGTTGCGGGCTCCTATGGCGCCTTCCCGGTGCGCGGACCGGCGGACGCCGACGCCACGCAGGCCACGCAACAGGCGGTGGCCAAGCTGTTTGGCGACGCCGACAAGGACTTCAAGCAGCTCTGGAAGGAACTGGACGACGGCTCCAAGCTGACCTTCGACATGCTGCCCACCTGCGGCACCTATCAGCCAGTGATGCGCGAACTGAAGAAGTACCTGTCCAGCTACCTGCCCCAGCGCCCGCAGGAACGCGTGGCCGACCTGCGCGTCTACTGCCTGCCGACCAAGGAGTTCAACGCCTTCGCGCTCGGCCGCAACGATCTCGGCCCGGGCTTCCTGGCCTTCCACGCGTACTTCACACGGTCGTTCGCCGCTCTGGCTCAGCAGTACACCAGCCTGCGTGAGCGCAAGCTGCCCGTGGAGCGCTTCGGCGCGGAGCTGACCGCCTACTCGGCGGCGCTGAGCGAGGCCGTACTCAAAGGCCAGCCGCTGCCCGCGCCGAACAAGATCGACTTCGCCGACGCCGCCCTGGCCAACCGCTACCTGCGGGTCTTCCGCTCGATGATCGGCCTGGTCATGGCGCACGAGATGGCGCACTACTACCTGCGGCACAACGAGAGCGGCGGGGACAAGTCGCCGTTCAGCGTGCAGCAGCGCGAGATCGCCGCCGACGCTGCGGCCATCCAGCTCTACGAGACCGCCGCCGACCGCAGTGAGGACCTGTGGGAAGGCGGTGCCATCCACGCCTTCGGCCTGTTCGCCACGCTCGACAACGTGCTCAACACGCTCAAGGGCACGGTCAAGCACGAGCCCGAATGGACCAAGGACCACCCCGCGGGCAAGACGCGGCTGGACATGGCCCTGGCCGCGCTCGGCGCCGACAACTTCAAGTTCCGCAACGACCCGTGGGGGCCCGGCGTGCTCGACCCGGGTGTAGAAGGCGTGAAGGTGGTCGGCGGACTGAGAGCCGGCGGCGCGGCCTCGGCCTTCACGCATCCCGTCTCGGGCGCGTCGATCCCCGTGCCCGAGGGCTGGGTTGGCGCCTACGATGAGAGCGCCAAGGCCTTCACGCTCAAGCCCAAGGGCGCCAGCAGCGCGCTGCCGTTGGCAGCCTACAGCTGCGGCGGCAAGTACAGCGGCCCGAGCGCGGTGTGCGACGAGATCGTCGCCGAGATCCGCAAGACCGGCGCCGACTGGACGCAGGTCAAGAACGAAGCCTTCGAGACCGGAGCCGACAAGCTCAAGGCCCATCTGGTGACCGGCCGCATGACACTCAATGGCGCCAAGGTCGGCGTGCTGGCGTTTGGCCTCATCACGCCCAAGATGGCTCATGCCCTGCTGCTGGTGTCGCCCGTCGAACGCATCGACGACGATCTGAAGGTCTTCGGCAAGCTGCTCGAGGGTATCAGCTTCCCCACCTGAGAGGTGACCCATGCGACTGCGCCCGGCTCTCATCGCGCTCAGCACGCTGGCGCTGGTCGGCGCCGGTCGTGCGCAGGAGCCGAGTCAGGCGCAGCTCGCGGGCCTGTTCCCCAAGCCACCGGCCACGCTGCTCAGCCAGTTGGCCGTCGCGCCTGGCCGGCAGGCCACGCTCTGGCAGCTACCGACCGGCGCCTTGCGGCTCGGCCTGGCGGTGCGCGGCGCCGACGGCGCCTGGTCCCTGTCGCTCAACCTGGTCAAGGTGCTCGACCTGCAGACGCCGGCCCGGCTGTCGCTGCTGGCGCTGCCCGGCCGGTACCCCGCCGTGGTTGCCATCGACGGCCAACGCGGCGAGTCCGGCCGCCTGAACCTGGTGGCTGCCGCCGAGGGCAAGCTGACCTTCCTCCTCGCCGCCGACCATGCGCCGGGCCAGCCGCCCGAGGCCGCCGACATCAACGATGACGGTCAGGCCGAGGTCATCCTGACCGTCGACGCCACGCCGCTTTGGCCGGGCCAAGGTCCGTGGCTCGACCGCCGGGTGGCAGCCTACCGCCTGGGCGCTGACGGCACCTTCCAGGCCGCGCCGTTGTGGGCCGACCCGGGCGATCCGCAGGTACAGCGGCTGCTGCTGCTGCGCGACGGCCGGCTGTGGCCGGCGGCCGTGTCGTTGGCCACGGCGCTGGCGCAACGCCGGGCTGAGGCTGGCCCGCTCTGGAATCTGGCTCTCACCCGCTTCGAGGCGGACTGGTTCGGCGAGCAGGCCGACCGCCTGCGCCTCGGCTCGAGCAGCGTGCAGAAGCTGGCCTCGGCGGCCGCGCAGACGCTGGCCGGTCAGCTCGATGGCGCCGCGCTGTCACTGCTGTCGTTTGGTGGGCCGGTTCATCTGCCCGACGGCTGGACCACGCCCATGGCCGTGCTCGGCCGAACACTGGAGCTGGCGCGGCGGGCCGACCCCGGGCTGGGAGACAACGCGCACTATCTCGTGCTGCGCGGCTTCGCGGCGTCGGCCCAGGGGCTCGACCAGGCGGCGCGCACGGCGTGGCGCCGGGCGGCCACCATCGACGCGGGTCTGCCCGGCCTGTCGGCGTGGCTGGGCGGCTCGAAGGTAACGTCGCGGCTATGGGTGCTCGACGCGCGTGACATGCTGCACGCGGTCGACCTGACCGCCGATGGCGAGCCAGCCGGGCCCTTGGCGCCACTGGCCGCGCTGGGTCGGCTCAGCGCCGTCGCGGGCCGCGCCTCGGTGCCCGGCCTCGTGGCGCTCAGCGCCGATGGACAGCGCGTGCTGGCCACCAGCGACGGCCAGTCGGCGCGCAACTTGCTCACCGGCCAAGGCCTGGACCTGCTGCCCGAGGCGGTCTCGCCCGATGGCCGCTGGGTGGGCGTCGGCGAGGCCGGGGCGCTGCGCGTCATCGCGTTGGACGACGGCCGACAGGCGCTGCGGCTGGCGGCCTGCAGCGGGTACCTGTGGTCGCCGGACAGTCGCCAACTGGCCGTGAGGTCCGAGGCCGGCCTGCAACTCGTCGACGTCCCGGGCGGCCAGACGGCCACGCTCGCGGCGAGCAGCGAGGCCCTACGGTGGACGCTGGTGGACTGGTCGGCCGGGCAGCCCCTGCGCGCCGTGCGCCATCGAGTCAGCCGTGACGCGACTGGCGCGTTGGCCATCACCGGCTCCCAGCGTGTGGCGCTGCGCGCCGGCGCCGAACCCGTGGCCGACGACCGGCCCGAGCCGATGGAGGAACTCGCCCGCCAGGTGATGCTGCGCACGCGACCTGGCGAACTCACGCAACCGCTGACGGCGGTGCACCCGCTGCTGCTGGCCTGGCGCGCCGGCCAGGATCAGCGCACCTTGTTGTATGTCGGCCCGCGCGCCGACACCCGCCGCGCGGCAGTCGCGCCGTCGGAGCCCTTCGACCACCGCCTGCGCGCCGCGTGGAGCCAGGCCCCGGAGCCCACGCCGTGACCCATCCCGCCCGCCTGGCCGCCGACGGCCTCACCGCGCATCTCGACACCGCGCTGAGCAGCGCGGCCGACGACGCCCAGCGTCGCCGCGCCACACTCGACGGACTGGCGGCCGCGGTAGGCCTGCTGGCCATGCTGCTGGCCGACGAAGCCGAGCAGGTGGCCGAGGTCGGCCGGCTGATGACCGATCTGCAGGCCACCGATGCCGAGCCAGAGCAGGCGGTCGCCAGCCTCGGTCTGCTCATCGCCCGCCATGCGCTGGGCTCGCGCGAGGAGGCCGCGCGCGCCCTGGCCACCGCCTGGCAGCAACACCGTGGCCAGCCGCTGGCGGCTGGCGCGCGACTGCTCGTGTTGACCGTATCCTGGCTCGATGCCGAAGGCGCCGCCACGCGACTGCTGGGCCGAGCAGAGCTGGCCCTGGATGACGGTCAGCCGCCCGAACTGGCCCTCGACAGCGCGCTACGGGCGCTGTGCGCGTTGCTGGCCGCCACGCCGCCCGAGCCCGCGGTCGACCCGCTGCGCAGCGCCTTCGACGCCGCGGTCGCCGCCGCCCGGCAACTGGCGACCAGTGCCGCGTGATCCGCTCTGCGGGCCGGCCGACCGGGTTGACACCGGCTTGGGCGGCTGCCTATAATGCCGCGTGGCGGAGCCCGATGTGAGCAGCTCATTCGAGACCAAACTGGCGCGCGTTCGCGCCTTCATGACCAGGCACGAGCTCGAAGGGCTGGTTCTGTCGCGGCTGGATAACCTCTTCTGGCTAGGCTGCGGTCTCGACGCCCACGTGCCCATTGCCGCCGAGACCGGCGTGGCCAGCCTCGTGGTCACCGTTGACCGCGTGGTTCTGGTGACCACCAACATCGAGGCGCCACGGCTGCGCGACGAGGAACTGCACCGCATCGGCGTGCCGCTGGAGGCCGTGCCCTGGTGGGAGGATCGTCTGGGCGCCCGCGTGGCCGAACTCTGCGCCGACGCGGCGCGCGTCGGGTCCGACGTGCCTGCGCCGGGCCGCGAGGTGGTCAATCTCGCGCCGCTGCGCTACAGCCTGCTGCCCGACGAAGTGGCCGCTTACCGCGCCCACGGCGCCGATCAGGGCGCCGCCATTGGTCAGGTGGCGCGCGAGTTCGCGCGCGGCGAGAGCGAGTTTCAGATTGCGGGCCGGCTGGCTGGCGCGCTGCTGGCCCGCGGCATCACGCCGACGGTACTGCTGGTCGCCGCGGACGAGCGCATCGCGCACTACCGGCACCCCATCCCCACCGCGCGCTGCGTCGACCGCGCCGCGCTGCTGGTGGCTGGCGGCCGGCGGGACGGCCTGGTCGTGTCGGTCTCGCGCATGGTCTGTTTCGGCCAGCCGGGCAGTGACCTGCGGCAGCGCCACGAGGCGGTGTGCGCCGTCGATGCCGCCTTCATTGCCGCCACCGTGCCCAGCACGAGCGTAGCCGAGGTGTTCGCGAGCGGCGTGGCGGCCTACGCGGCGGCCGGCTTCCCCGACGAGTGGCAGCACCATCATCAGGGCGGCGCCACCGGCTACCAGGGCCGCGACTACCGCGGCAGCCTGACCTGCAACGAGACCGTGGCGCCCTGGCAGGCCTTTGCCTGGAACCCTAGCATCGCCGGCACCAAATCGGAGGACACCATCATCGCGACGCCCGACGGACCCGAGATTCTCTCGGCCAGCCCCGATTGGCCGCTGCTCGCCGTGCGCGTGGGCAGCGCGTCGGTGGCGCGGGCCGACCTGTTGCGGCGCTGAGCGACGTGGCTGCCTCGCGGTCGGCCGGCCGCGCCGCCATGGTCCCCATGCCGCCGCAAGCGGGCTGGGAGCCGCCGCCCACGGTGCTCGACGCTACTCAGCGTCTGGGCGACCTGGTCGGTGTGCTCATCCTGCGCGCCGACGATGACAAGCTGGTCAGCGTGCAGGAGCCGGAAACGCTGCGCATGCCCGCGGCAGAGGCGTTTGTCGGCGGCTGCCTGAGCACCGGCCGCGCCCTGGTGGCCAACGCCGGCGAAGAGCGACTCCACCCCCGCGAACGCGCCCTGCTGGCCGAGCGCGGCGCCGATTTCATGCTCGCCGTCCCGGTGCTGGTCGACCCCGCGGGCCGGCCAGAAGGCGTCGTCGTCGGCTTCCAGAAGTTGATCGCAGGCAGCGCCGGCGGCGACCAGGCCCGCCTCGCGCTGAGCCTGCTGGCCGAGCATGTGGCCATGTCGCGCCGCTGGCACCTGGCCATGGCCCAGGCCCAGGAAGCCAGCGACCGCGCGCTGCAAAGCTCGGGCGAAGCCGAAGGCATCCTCCACGGCGTGCGCGCGCCGGCACTCGTGCTCACCGCCGACAACCGGCTGCACGACGCCAACCGCGCCGCCGAGGTGCTGCTTGGCTTCCACCTGCCGCGGGGCCGCGGCAAGCTAGTCAGCGAAGTCATCGCTGAACCGACCATCGTGGCCGTGCTCTGCGACACCCAGACCACAGGCGGCGGCAAAGCACCCGAGGTCCGCCTGAGCCGGCCCGAAGAGGTCATCCTGGAGGTGCGCATCAGCCCCGTGTTCGATGCGCGCGGCGAACTGCGCTGGCGGGTGGTCGTCCTCAACGACACCACCACGGTGCGTCAGGCCGACGAACTCAAGAGCGACTTCGTGTCGCTCATCAGCCACGAACTGCGCACGCCGCTGACCAGCATCAAGGCCTTCGCCGCCACGCTGCTGCGCGACGAGGGCGCCCGGCCCGAGGACCAGCGCGAGTGGCTCAAGATCATCGACCACGAGTGCGACCGGCTGACGGCGCTCGTCAACGACCTGCTGGTCATCTCGCGTCTGGACAGCGGGCGGCCGCTGGTGCTCAACTGGCAGTCGGTGGAACTCATGCCGCTGCTGGAGGCGGTGGCCGAGGCGCACCAGGCCAGCGCGCATCGGCACCACATCGAGGTCGTCGGGCCGGAACGCATCGCGCTGTCGGCCGATGCCGACCGGCTCAGGCAGATTCTGGCCAACCTGGTCTCCAACGCCATCAAGTACTCCCCGCGGGGAGGACAGGTGGAGATCTCCGCCGAAGAGACGACCGACGACGTGCGGATCCTGGTGCGCGACCAGGGCGTCGGCATTCGACCCGAACACCTCAACCTGGTCTTTGAGAAGTTCTTCCAGGTGGACGGCTCGACCACACGCCGAGTCGGGGGCAGCGGGCTGGGTCTCTACCTCACGCGGCGGCTGGTCGAAGCCCACGGCGGCTCGGTCTGGGCCGAGAGTGAGTTGGGCAAGGGATCGACGTTGGTGGTCGTGCTGCCCAAGCACGCGACGCCTGGGGTACAATAGTTTCGACGGGGACGGATGAGCAATGGCGGAACATGCCAATGGCCATGGTGAGGGCGATGTCGATCCGGCGCGTCAGGCGGGCCAGCTACAGCAGGAAGTAGCTCGGCTGCGCAACGAGGTCGACCGGCTGAACAACGAGTTGGCGGCGCGAGTCGACACCAAGGACAAAGAGCAGATGACCCTCGCCGAGGGCACGCTGTTCATCTCCGAGGTGGAGGTGCGCAAGGCCATCGCGCGCCAGTTGCGCAACGGCTCCCGCCTGCTCCAGGCCAGCAAGTGCGTCTACCTGCTGCACGACGGCAAGAATGAGTTGGTCGCGCAGCGCCCGGCGCTGGGCCTCGAAGAAGAGGAACTGGCGCTCTTCCGCACCACCGTCGGTCGCGGCATCAGCGGCGAGGTGTTCCGCACCCGCAAAGCCGCGCGCATCGACCGCATCGCCGACGATCCCCGCTCGGGCGAGGAGCCGCTGGCCCGCATCGGCGCCGTCAACGGCATCGCCGTGCCGCTGCTGCTGCAGATCCGCGACGAAGAGAACCGCGTCATCGACTCGCGCGCCATCGGCGTGCTGTGGGTGCTCAACAGCCGCGGTGGCGGATTCACCGCCGACGATGAGCGACTGCTCACGGTCTTCGCGCGCCAGGTGGCGGCCGTCGTCGGCAACGCGAAGTTCCTCGAGGAACTGCTGGGCCAGAACCAGCAGATGATCAGCACCTTTGAGAACCTGCCCGCCGGCATCTTGTTCGTCGGCGAAGACGACCGCATCCGCCTGGTCAACAACGCAGCCCGCAGCCTCTTCAAGCTGCCCGAGGGTCGCGGCGTGGGCGAAGCCTACTACCGCGCCATCGAGCACAACCGCACCTGCGAGACGCTCAACGCCTGCATGCGCGAGAACGAGGACAAGGGCGCTGAGGTACCGTTCGAGATCGAGGGCGAGGAGCGCATCTACCAGATCCAGGCCGCGCGGGTGCGCGGCGGCAGCGACGACCTGAACGGCGTCGTCGCCGTCTTCGACGATGTCACCGAGGTGCATCGCCTGGACCGCATGAAGCAGGAGTTTGTGCAGACCTTCTCCTCGGAGTTGCTCGGCCCGGTGGCCAGCATCAGCGGCTTCTCCGCCATGTTGCGGCGCACCGCCGAGGAGTTGCCTGTGCCCATGCGCGGCGAGATCCACAGCATCATCAGCGCCGAGTGCGACCGCCTGCGACGGCACATCCAGGACCTGCTCAATGTGCCGCGCGTGGAACAGGGCATCCGGCCCCACCTGAGCCTGGAGCGCTTCGATTTCGCCGCTATGGTCAAGCGCGTCATCGACCGCGAGGCGCCGCTGAACACGCTGCACCACTTCCACTTCGAGGCCCAGCCCGACCTGCCGCGCGTCAATGGTGACGAACCGCGGCTGGAGGGCGTGGCCTACAACCTCGTGGTCAATGCCATCCGCTACAGCCCCGACGGTGGCAACATCACGGTCAAGGTGTACACTCAAGACAACACCGTGCGCGTGTCCGTGACCGACCAGGGCGTGGGCATTCCCGCCGAGCAACGCGAGGAAGTCTTCCGCAAGTTCGCCAGGGTCAAGCGCGCCGACGAACGCGTACGCGCGGGGCGCGGCATCGGTCTGTTCATCTCCCGCTTCTTCGTCGAGGCGCACGGTGGCCAGGTCGGTGTCGAAAGTGAGGAGGGCCAGGGCTCGACCTTCTGGTTCTGGGTGCCCATCCTCGGCCCGGCAGCCATCATCGAACGCTGAGGATAAGTGCCCCATGAAGATCGCGATCGGGTCGGACCACGCCGGATTCAGCCTCAAAGAGCAGTTGCGACTCACCTTCGCCGACCAGGAGTTCGTCGACTTCGGCACCTACTCCGAAGCCAGCTGCGACTACCCCGACGTCGCGCTCAAGGTGGCTCACGCCGTGCGCGACCACGAGGTTGACCTCGGCGTGTTGGTCTGCGGCACCGGAGTCGGCATGGCCATCGCCGCCAACAAGGTCCAGGGCATTCGCGCCGCGGCCTGCAGCGAGACCTACACCGCCAAGCTGACCCGCGACCACAACAACGCCAACGTCCTGTGCCTCGGCTCGCGCGTGGTAGGGTCCGGCGTCGCGGAAGAGATCCTACGCGCTTGGCTCGACACGCCTTTCTGCGGCGAGGAGCGCCACGCGCGCCGGCTGCGCAAGATCGCCGCGATCGAAGAGCAGGACCTGGGCTGATGGCAGACCGACTTCACTGCGTAGTCGCCTTCGGCACGCGGCCCGAGGCGGTCAAAATGGCGCCGCTGGTCAAGGCCCTCGCCGCGCGGCCCGACACCTTTCAGGTGACCACTCTGGTCACTGCTCAGCACCGCGAGATGGTCGACCAGGTCATCGACGTGTTTGGCCTGAAGGTCGACCACGACCTGAACCTGATGCGGCCCGAGCAGACCCTACCCGACCTCACCGCGCGCGTGCTGACCGCCATGACACCGGTGCTCGAGGCCGAGAAGCCCGACCTGGTGCTGGTGCAGGGCGACACCACGACGGTCCTCGCCGGCGCACTGGCGGCCTTCTACCAGCAGATTCCCGTGGGGCATGTCGAAGCCGGGCTACGCACCGCGACGCTCTATGACCCATTCCCCGAGGAGATGAACCGGCGCGTTACCACGCGGCTGGCCTCGCTGCACTTCGCGGCCACCGACTGGTCGGCAGCCAATCTCGCTGCCGAGGGTGTCACCGACGGCGTCTACGTCACCGGCAACACGGTCATCGACGCGCTGCAGAGCGTGGCCCGGCAGGACTTGCCGCTGCCGGCCGGTGTGCCAGCGGGCGAGTTGGACGGCCGCCGGCTGGTGCTGGTGACCGCGCACCGCCGCGAGAACCTGGGCGAGCCGCTGGCTGACATCTGCCGCGCCATCCGCACGCTGGTGGAAACGCACCGCGACATCGTCGTGGTGTACGCCATGCATCGCAACCCCAAGGTCCGAGCCACGGTGCAGTCCATCCTGGGCGGGCTCGACCGTGTGCTGCTCATCGAGCCGCCCGACTACTTCCTGTTTGTCGGCCTGCTGCGCCGCGCCGAACTGGTCCTGACCGACTCCGGCGGCATCCAGGAGGAAGCTCCCGCGCTCGGCAAACCGGTCCTGGTGCTGCGCAGAACCACCGAGCGGCCCGAAGGCGTCGATGCCGGGACAGCACGGCTGATCGGGACTCATACTGAGGCCATCGTTCAGGCGGCGAGCCTGCTGCTTGACCAGCCGGAGTCCTATCAGGCCATGGCGCGCGCCGTCAATCCGTATGGTGACGGGCGAGCCGCCGAGCGCATCGCCGACGCGATAGCGTTCCACTTTGGTGTTGGCCCCGAACCAGCGCGCTTCTCGACGCGAGGCACTCGTTAATGCAGGATCTGACCGTCTTCAAGGCCGCCCTACTCGGCCTCATCCAGGGCCTGGGCGAGTTTCTGCCCATCAGCAGCTCGGGCCACCTCAAGCTGGCCGAGCACTTCCTGGGGCTGCCCAACACCGATGAGATGTTCGCCTTCGACGTACTGCTCCACGCGGCGACGCTGCTGGCGCTGGTGGTCTACTTCTGGGCCGACCTGAAGGCCATGGCCGGTGCCTGGTGCCGCAGCGTGGGCCAGTTGGTCCGCCGCGACGGTACCGTCAGCGAGCCGCAGGCCCGCTGGTCGTGGCTGGTATTGCTGGCCATGGCCCCGACGGGCCTGCTGGCGCTGGGCCTGCACAAGACCATCGAGCCCTACTTCGCGGACGTCAAGCTGGTCTGCGCCATGTTGCTGCTGGCCGGGACGTTCAACTGGTACTCCGACCGCTGCCTACGCCGTGAAAGGGCGGGCCGACGCATCGAGGAGATGGGCTGGAAGGACGCGCTGGCCTGCGGCACCGTGCAGGGCCTGGCCGCCGTGTTCCACGGCATGTCGCGCAGCGGCTCCACCATGGCGGTCGGCCTGTGGCGCGGCCTCGGCGGCGAGTCTGCACCGCGCTTCTCGTTCCTCATGTCCGTGCCAGCCGTGGCCTGCGCCCTGCTGGTGCAGCTCAAGGACCTGATCAAGCCGCAAGGCGAGGGGCCTGGAACCGCGGCCATGCTGGTTGGCTTTGCCGTGGCCGCGGTCACTGGCTACTGGGCGGTCAATACCGTCTTCACCGTGGTGCGACGCGGCCGTTTCATGGGCTTCGCCTGGTACTGTTGGGGCATTGGCGGGCTGGCGCTGCTCGTGCTGCTGGTGCGAGGTCACTGAGGTGAGCCCCGTCTGGCCGGCGCCGCTGGCCCCAGGTGGCACCATCGCCGTGGTCTCGCCAGCCAGCACACCGCGCGACGACCGGCTCGAGCGGGGTCGTGCCGCGCTCACCGCGCTCGGTTACCAGGTGCGTGAATACCCGCATGCCCGCTGCCGCTGGCACTTCGTCGCCGGCACCGACGCAGAGCGCCTGGCTGACCTGCACGCGGCCTTCGCCGATCCCGAGATCGACGCGGTGTGGTGCTCGCGCGGCGGTTACGGCAGTATGCGACTGCTGGGCAGCCTCGACTGGGATCTGCTCGCCGCCAACCCCAAGCCGTTCGTCGGCTACAGCGACATCACGGCGCTGCAGCAGGCCATGGCGGCCCGCCTCGGCTGGGTCACCTTCTCCGGGCCCATGGTGGCCAGTGGCCACGGCTACGGCCGTGAGGGCGGCATCGAGCCCGGCACCGAGAGCGACGTGTGGCGCTGGTTGCGGCCCACCGCGGCCGGTCAACCACTGGCCAACGCCGACGGTTCTTCCTTCACCGTGCTGCGCCCAGGCCGCGCCCAGGGTGTGTTGCTGGGCGGCAATCTATCGCTGTTCACCGCGCTCGTGGGCACGCCCTACCTGCCGGTACTCGACGGCGCCATCCTGGCCATCGAGGACGTCGGCGAGAAGCCCTATGCGGTCGACCGCATGCTGCTGCAGCTGGAACTGGCGGGCGTGTTCGACCGCATCGGCGCGCTGCTCATCGGTGATTTCGCGCAGTACCTGACCGACGGCGCCACGGGGCCAGCTGTTGAAGAGCTGGTCATGGAGCGAGTCGGTGGTCGCGACCTGGCGGTAGTAAGCAACGTGGTGCACGGCCACTGCGACCGGCGGCTGACGCTGCCCATCGGCGCTCAGGCCGAGCTGACCGCGGATCGACACGAGTCGGCCATATCGGTTCAGTGCGACCGTTCAACCGCATAGGTCGGCACAACGCAAGCATCGGCAGGTTCGCTCGAACCGGCGGCGAAGTACCCTAGTGAACCTGAATACCTGGAGGACTGTAAGCATGTACACCCCGCGGCCTGAGGATAAGTTCACTTTTGGCATGTGGACCTACTCCAACCCCGGACGCGACCCGTTTGGCGACACGACGCGCGCGGTGCCGAACCTAGAGTTCCACTGCCGAGCGGCTGGCAAGTTGGCCGAACTGGGCGCCTATGGCGTGAACCTCCACGACAACGACCTCGTGCCGATCACCGCCACGCCGGCGGAGCGCGACCAGATTGTGGCCACCTATCGCAAGGCCCTCAACGACGCCGGCCTCAAGGTGCCGATGGCCACCACGAACATGTTCAGCCACGCCGTCTTCAAGGACGGCGCCTTCACCGCCGCTGACCCGACGGTGCGCGCCTACGCGCTGCGTAAGGCCATGGAAGGCATCGACCTGGGCATGGAGCTCGACGCGAAGATCTACGTCTTCTGGGGCGGCCGCGAAGGCACCGAAGTCGACGCCGGCAAAGACCTCGTCGAGAGCGTGAAGCGCTACCGCGACGCGTTCAACTTCCTCATCGGCTACGTCAAGGACCAGGGCTACAACATCAAGTTCGCCCTGGAGGCCAAGCCCAACGAGCCTCGCGGCCAGATCTTCCTGCCGACCACCGGCGCCATGCTCGGCTTCATCCAGACCCTGGACGACCCCGACTTCGTCGGCGTGAACCCCGAGTTCGCTCACGAGCAGATGGCCGGCCTGAGCTTCCCGCACGCCGTAGCCCAGGCGCTCGACGCTGGCAAGCTGTTCCACATCGACCTCAACGACCAGGCGCCCGGCCGCTATGACCAAGACCTGCGCTTCGCCTCGGTGAACTACAAGGACGCCTTCACCCTGGTCAAGCTCCTCGAGGACAACGGCTACAGCGGCTCGAAGCACTTCGACGCTCACGCCTATCGCACCGAGGACGAGGAGGGCGTGTGGCAGTTCTGCGCGGGCAACATGCGCAACTACCTGATCCTCAAGGAGAAGGTCGCGCAGTTCAACGCCGATGCCGAAATCCAGGCTCTCGTCGCCGAACTGCAGGCCGACGTCGACGGTGTCGCCGGGCTCATGACCTACACGCCCGACAACGCCAGCGCGCTGCGCGCCAGGTCCTTCGACATCGAAGCCCTGGGCGCCAAGGGCCGCAAGCTCGAGCTTCTTGACCAGTTGACCGGTGACCTTCTGCTCGGCGTGCGCTGAGCCTGAGGTTCGACCCTAACACGAAGGCGCCCGCCTTGCGGCGGGCGCCTTCGCTGTCTTGGGCCGGCAGACGGTGTCGGGACCCGTGTTCCATGATGCTGAAAACGGGTCCTGACACCGTTTCTACTGCTGACACCGTTTCTACTGCAGGGCCCACTCGCCCCACAGCGCCGGCGTCAGGTCGGCCTCGCCCGGGATATCGTTGACCAGGCCCGTGGCCTTGTTGGACCAGTACCAGCGCGCCGAGGTCGTCGTCCCGCCGGCATCGGCCTGGAGCACGCCCACATCGGCCGCGACCTTCAGGCCTGACCGTGGCGTCAGGCCCAGCACGGACCACGGCACCGCTGCTTCGATCACGTAGCCGCCGCCCGCGGCAGCCGTGACCATGCGCACCTCGGCCGCCTGCGTAACTCGCTCGAAGCGGATGGTGCGCCAGGGCGAGCTGAAGTCATACGGCGCCTGGGGCTCACCCGCCACACGCTTGATGTTCAGCACGGCGTGTGCCTGGTCACCGGTGACCGTGAGCAGCAGCCGGCGATGGCCAGCGGCGGCGCGATCCGTGGGGCCGATCATCAGATCCACCGCATCGCCGGTCTTGAACAGCAGGCGCCAGTCCTGTCCGACGTTGCGCGGCCGTCCTTGGGGCGACCAGACACGCCAGGCGACGTACAGCGCGCTGTCGTCCCACCGCGCCGCCACACGGCCGTAGCGTCGCTGCTCGCTCTCCTCGATGGCCATCGCCGCGCCGCGAGGCGCGCTGTCGGCCAGCTCGGGCCAGTCCTCGGAGCGGCCGTCGATGGTCGGCGGGGCTGCAGCACGCGCCACGGCGTAGGCCTTGGCCTCCTGCGTCTTGGCGGCCTTGGCTTGAGCCTTGAGCTGCGCCTCAGCGTACTCGGCGGCCGTCATCTCGAACTCGCCCTGGAAGCGCCGGATGCTGTCCAGCCCAGTCACCTCCAGCACGCGCGCATCGGTGCCGCCGATGGTCAGCCAGACCCGGCCGTCCTTGGCCCGCGTGAAGTGCCCGCCGAAGGACTCGCCGCCGGCCGTCGTGCCGTCCATGGCCATGCCGCGGACAGCCTGTTGCGGCGTCTCGAACCCGCCGCGGACGTCTTTGAACATGGACTGGATCCACAGCCCATCGCGCGTGAACAGGTAGTTCTCACCCAGATTGCCGTTGAGGTCCACGACCTCGCCAATGCCCTGTCCGAACACGGCCGTGCCCAGAATGGACGACGGGCCGATAAGGTAGCCGGGCGCCGAGGCGCGCGCCGTATGCGAGCCGTGCACCGACGTGTGATGGTTCGGGTAGCCGCCGAGCACGTGCCCAGCCTTGTCGATGGCCACCAGGGGATCCTGGTTGAGGTAGAACACGCCGTCCGCGCCACCGACGATCATGCCTTCGCCGTTGCCGGCGCCCAGCACGTCCCAGTCGGCCTTGCGCACCACCGGCGCGGCCACGTCGTAGCGCGGTGCGCCGGCTTTGGTGAAGCCGTTCACGGGCAAGGTGTACAGTGCCGATCGCCCACTGGCGATGTAGGCGACGGCACCGTTGTCGTCAGGTAGCTGCCCCCAGTAGAAGCTGCGCATGGGCGTCGGTTTGCCGTCGACCGCGGGCGAGCCGAACGTCAGCTCGGCCGGTTGCACCAGGCCGTCGCCGTTGGCATCGGCCCAGGCGTAAGCCTGGCCGCCGTGGCCGCTGAACATCGGGTCCTTGTACTTGGCCCACTGGTCCACGTAGTCGCGCTCGGCCACGATGCCCAGATGCGCCACGGAACGCCAGTTGCGGCCGTCGAACAGCGTCACCTGCACCTCATTCGCGCCACGCGCGGTGTCGGTGGTGTAGAGGTAGGTGCGCCCACTCATGATGACGACCTTGGCCCGGCTGTCCGACGCAGGTGGGAACAGATCGGCGGGATCGTCGCGGCGCGCCAACGAGTAGACCGGACGGGCCGCGCCTTTGTCCAGGTCGATGCGGTACACGGTGTTGTCCGAGAAGGCCATGGTCGGGTCAAACGGGTTGATCGACCCGGCACCGGAATAGGTGGCCGTGCCCGCGAAGTCACGGATCAGCCGGCCATCGGGCGACCAGAGGCTGGTGCGCTTGGGGTTCGTGGAGCCCTCTGGCACCCACAGCCGGCCTTGACTGTCCAACGCCGGCTGGCCGGGCAGCCTCATACCGTCAGCCAGATAGGCACCGAAGGCTGGTCGACCGCCCAGGCGGCCGATCTCGCGCAGGCGCCGGCCTTGAGCGTCGAGCACCTTGACGTTCTGGTCACGGCCCTGAACGGTCACGTAAACGCGGCCGTCAGCTCCGGCCGTGATGGCCCTGGCATCGGGCCAGTCGTTCGCGCCAAACGGCGTGAGCCGACCCTCGCGCGCCACCAGCAGCTTGCCGCCAGACAGGACCAGCAGTCGCCCATCGGGCAGGTAGCAGGCCGAGCGCGGCTCGTTGACGGCGATCTCGGCTCGCGGCTCGCCGGTGACTCCGTCCAGCAGGCGCACCCGGTTCTCGGCGCGGAGGCAGACGGCGAGTTCGCCCTTGGGTCCGACGGCGAGGCCGACCAGGTTCTGCCCCACGCGCTCGGTGACCTGCAGGTCGAGCACCTGGCTCTCATGGCCGTCGGCATCACGCGCGGTGCGGGTCCACGGGCTGTAGCGGCCGGTGGCCATCTCGACCCGGTAGATGATGGCCTGCTTGCCCTCGTTGGCCACCCAGAGCGTGGCGCCGTCGGTGGCCAGGCTGATGTTGCCGCCGTCGAAGGCGACGCGGTTGGCCAGGCCCCACAGCCGCTGACCCGTCAGGTCGCAGCCGATGAGATGCTTCCCGCCCTCACCCATGGGACAGGCCAGCGCGACGAACTTGCCCGCCGCTGCCGCGGCCGCCGGGGCGGTATGGTCGGCATAGAACGCGCCTCGGCCGTCGGGCGTGTCCCAGGTGGGGTTGCCGGGCGAGGCGAAGCTCATCTGGTAGCGCACGTGGATGCCGCCGTGGTAGAGCGCGCGGTAGCGATAGCGGCCGGGCGGCACGGGCTTGCCGGCATCATCCAGGCCGTCCCAGCGCTCGACGTTGTGACCCTTGACGCGCCGGGCGGCGGCGGTCAGGTTGCGCACACGACGGCCGTCAGGCGCATCGATGGCCAAGGTGACGCGCGCATCCTTGGGTAGGTCATAGCCGATGGCGACCGGCCCGTCCATGGGCTCGGGGGCCAACGCCGCCTCCCAACTGGCCGGCGGCAGCTTCAGACCGCCGCGGGGCTCCAGGACGACATCACCCCAGGCATCGCGCGCGGTCCAGAAGAACTCGCGGCTGGCCGCGCCGGCCTGCAGGTTGTCTGCGTACCTGTGGACCGGCCAGTCGCTCTCGCCCCACAGCAGTTCGACGCCACAGCGCAGCACCTCGCCGACGGCGGGCGCCTTGGCCGAGGTGATCAACGGCCAGGGCAGGCGCATCTCCTGCACGTAACCGCGCCCGTCTGCATCCTTGACGAAGGCCATGGCCGCGCCGCGGTCCATCTCCCACCCGGCCGTGCGCAGCAGCACCATCGCGTCGCCGCCGAACGGTTCGGTCAGGCTCTTGCCGTGCTCGATCTGCAGGGCGGGCTCCATCGTCGGCGCATAGCACCAGGCGGTGACGTGGCTGATGACGTCGGTGCGCAGACGCAATTGCACACAGTCGCCGGCCCAGCCCTTGTGGGCCTCGAAGCGCGGGTCGTGGCGGTTGCCCAGCGGTTGCGGGTCCTTCCAGTGCAGCGCGACGTACAGCGCCTTGGCGTCGTACATCATGGCCACGGTGGCGGAGTAGACGTCGCGCAGGGCCTCCACGTCATAGCACATGAGCGTGGCACCGGACAGATCCCAGTCGTTCAGGCGACCGTCGATGGACACGGCACCGGGTGCTGGCACGGCGTGGAGGCCGCGAGTGTCGGTTTGGACAGCGCCGGCCCACGCGCAGAGGACCAGACAGGCGAGCAGGGGGATGGCGTGACGTCGCAGCACTGGACGAACTCCTGGCCAAGCATCGCTGGACCAGGAGTTCGTGTCAACCAGCTAGTAGTCGAGTTGCGTGAGGCGCGGCAGGCGGCTCTGGCCATGGCCGTTCGTGCCGGCCACCAGGCCCAGCAGATGCTCGCAACCC
>JACRKZ010000167.1 GCA_016235455.1 Armatimonadota bacterium
GCCACCGTCACCTCGCGCGGCACCGTCATCAGCTTCGCCGAGACGGCCACCGGTCTGGCCAACGTGGTGCCCTTCGCCAGCGGCAGCGCCGAACTCACACCCGGGTTCCGCGGCTTCCTGGACAGCGTGGCGCCCATCCTGGCCGGGCTGACCAACAAGGTCGAGGTGCAAGGCCACACCGACAAGCGGCCGATTCACACCCCCGCCTACCCGAGCAACTGGGAGCTGAGCGCGGCGCGCGCCGGCAGCGTGGTGCGCTACTTCGTGGGCTCCCATGGCCTGGGCGCGCACATGTTCGTGTGCAGCGGATTCGCCGACACCGTACCGGCCGACCCCAGCGACACGCCGGACGCCTGGGCGCACAACCGACGCATCGAGATCGTGGTGACGCGAAACCCGGCCGCGGTCTACGACTCGCTGACTCGGGACCAGGTGGCCAGCCAGGAAGTCGACATCACCCAGCCGCTCGGGCCGAAAATGTTCGATATCCCCATGCCGCTCGGCGGCCAGCCGGTGCCAGTGGAGCCCTTGGCGACCGCGCCGGATCCCGACGCCGTGACCAAGGCCGCTCATCCGGGCGCCGACCAGGCGGTTCACGAGCCCGCCACCGAGCCGGTCAAGGCTCACTGATCGCGGTCGGCCGCCCACTGGCGCCAGGCCTCGCCATCACGACCCGTGACCTTGGCCAACGTCTGCTCAAAGGCGTCGCTCAGGCTGATGCCTTGCTGATTGGCAATGACCAGCAGCACCCACAGCACGTCGCCCAACTCGCCCGCCAGGTCAGCGGGCTCGGGCCGCGGACGCCAGCCGCGCAACCGTTGGAACGCCGCGGCGACCTCGCCCGTCTCCTCGGCCAAGCGCGCCAGGTTGGCCCACTCGTCCCAGTAGCCGCCATGGTCGCGGATCCACTGGTCGACCAGCGCCTGTAGCTCGCTCAGACCCGTGCCGCTCACGGCGCCAACTCCAGCGCGTAGATGGTCACGCCGGGCAGTGCGTTCCAGGTGGGTGCGGCGCCCAGCTTCCAGTCGTCGTAGCTGTTCTCGAAATGTGCCACCGGACGCAGCAGGATGCCATGCGCGGCGTCGAGCCCGAGGAAGGCACCGTAGTCGTAGAACCCGCGCACTTGCGACGAGTGCTTGTCGGGCAAGGCCACGTACGTGGCACCCTCCCGCCGCAGCCAGTCGCGCAGGCGGCCAGCCTTGGCGAACGCCAGGTAGCCCGGGTCGATCAGCCCGCCCATATCCAGGATGCGCCGCTGCCCGCCCCAGCCCAGCGCCCCGATGTCGTGCGCCGCCACCACCGCCCCAGGCGGCAGCGAACTGGCCAGGTAGCTGGCCGCGGCCAGGCGCACCTCCTGCATATGCCGGCAGTCGGCGCCGAAGACACCGCGCCAATAGGCCGCATTGGTCATGGCCAGCAGCCCCAGGAGCAGCAGCGCGCCGCGGCGCGCGCGCTCCTCGAGCAGCCACGCGCCCACCCCGGCCAGCAGCCACCAGGCCACGTGGTTCACCACCTGGTAGCGGCTCGCCGTGCCCGGCGTCGGCAGCTTCAGCCAGTAGGCCGCGTTGTGCAGTAGGAACCACACCAGCAGCACCGCCAGTGCCAGCCGACGGCCGTCCTCGGTGCGCCGTAGCACTCTGCCCACGCGTCGCAACGCCATAAGCTGGCAGGGCAGGAAGAGCAGCAGCATGGCCAGAACACCCAGCACCGCGATGCCACCAGACACCTCACCGAGCTGGCCCGGCAAGGGGATCTTGGGGCCCGGAAGGTAGGCGCCGCCAGCCACGAAGCTCGCGCCGTAGCCCAGAGCGCCCGCCGGATAGAGCAGACCGACCCACCACGGCAGACGGGTCTCCTCGGCGCTGGTCGTGCCGCTGGCCTCGGTCGTGACGGGCATCGAACGGCGCACCACCTCAACCGCACCACGCACCTGCGCGTGCTTCTTGCCCGAGAAACTGGTCGGCATGAGGCGGCCCGTCTTGGCATAGGTGAACGCCATCCACGGCGACCAGACCAGCACCAGGAGCACCGTGGCCAGCAGCAGGCCTCGGTCCCACTTGCGCCGCACCAACAGTTCCACCAGCCACAGCGCGGCCAGCAGCACGATGCCCTCCACGCGCGTGAGCGTCATCAGCCCCAGCAACGGCCCGACGACGAACCAATGGCGAGCGCGATAGGCCACCACGGCGCCCATGCCCAGCGCCAGCCAGAGCATCGTCTCCATGCCGCTCAAGCTGAACCACAACAGGTTGCCCGACAGCGCCACCAGCGAGGCGGCGAACGCCTGCGCCGCGCGCCGCTCGGGCGGCACCATCCAGCCGGCGATGACCCAGCTCAGCCAGACGACCGCCAAGAGCCCCGCCCCACCGAGGATGCGTGCCGCCGCCTCCACGCCGACGAGCTTGTGCCCAACGGTGAGCAGCAAGGTCCACAGGATGCTGGTGGTGCCGATGCCGTGGTCGGGCGGCGTGGTGTTGAAGGTCAGGGCGCCCAGCTCGGCCAGGTTGCGCCCGTAGACCAGGTGAATGTAAGCGTCATCCATGGGGAACCGCAGTGGACCGGAGGCGAGATAGACAATCAACGCCACCGCCGCCAGCACGACCGGCGGCACCCAGGACGGCAACGACTTGCGCATGGCCACGATTGTAGCATGGCATCTGGCTTCAGCGCGGTGGGGCAAGTACCGAGAACAGGTTACGCACCACCCCAAAGACCACGGCCGTGGCCAGCGCGCCGACCCAGAACCACCGGGGCAGCCGCCGAGGCGACATCCAGGCCAGGATCAGCGCGCCGATCAGCGCTACGGGCGCCAGCACGTTGTAAGCGAGCACGGCGCGCAGGTCGCCGTGCATCATGGCGTGCAGCGCCCGCGTGCTGCCGCAGCCTGGGCAGTACCAGCCGGTCAGGCGCCGGAACCAGCAGAACAGCGGACCCGGCAGGCCGTAGGGGTCGATGCGCCAGTAGAAGAACAGCACCGCCGCAGACAGCAGTGCGATGACGGGTCGATGGCGAGTGCTCTGTGTGTCCTGGCCCATGGCGGTAGTTGACCGAATCTTGGCCACAATGCTACCATGCGGCCCAACAGCGTCAGATGGGGAGTAGTAGGCGCCCCAGGCCTCCGCTCAGAGAGTCGGCCCGCGTGCTGTAAGGCCGATCGGAGTTCCGCGCCGAAGTCGCCCCGGAGCTGTCTCCCCGCTACGCCGGGGAGATCGGGTCGTGCCCGTTACAGCATGGCCGGCGCCACGGTGCCGGCTGCGAGGCGATAGCCTCGTGCACCCTCCGGGTGGTACAGCGAGAGACCTCTCGTCCCAGGGGACGAGGGGTTTTTGTGTTTGGGAGACAAGTAACATGGCGGAGTTGGCCAAGGCTTATGATCCTCGCGCGAGCGAAGCGCGCTGGTACCCGTGGTGGGAGGAGCAGGGCTTCTTCTACGCCGATTCGGGCGACACCACGGACGCTGGCGCCCGCTGCATCACCATCCCGCCGCCCAACGTTACCGGCACGCTGCACATGGGCCATGCCCTGCAGCACTCCATCCACGACTCGCTGACCCGCTTCGAGCGCATGCAGGGCAAGAACGTTTGCGTGGTGCCCGGCGTCGACCATGCCGGCATCGGCACGCAGATCAAGGTGTCCCAAGACCTGTTCCGGTCCACCGGCCAGACCGCCCACGAAATCGGGCGCGAGGCCTGGCTGCAGCACGCCGTGGCCTGGGCCGAGAAGCATGGCGGCACCATCCTCGACCAGCTCCGGGCGCTGGGCTGCTCCTACGACTGGCGCCGCCGCCGCTACACGCTCGACGAGGGCTATTACCACGCCGTGTTGGCCGCCTTCCGGCACTTCTACAACCAGGGCTGGATCTACCGCGGCGAGCGCATGGTCAACTGGTGCCCCGTGTGCCAGACCGTGATCAGCGATCTCGAAGTCGAGCAGAACGTGATCGGCGGCAAGCTCTACGCCCTGCGCTACCCCGGGCTCGACGGCGCGCCCGACGTGGTGGTGACCACGACGCGGCCCGAGACCATGCTGGGCGACACCGCCGTGGCCGTCAATCCGCGCGACGCGCGCTGGGCCGCCGCCGTGGGCAAGTGCGTGCAACTGCCGCTCATGGACCGGCCCATCCCCATCGTCGCCGACGACTACGCCGACCCGCAATTTGGCTCGGGTGCCGTGAAGGTGACGCCGGCGCACGACCCCAACGACTGGGCCATCGGTGAGCGCCACAGTCTGCCCATCATCAAGGTCATCGGGCCGGATGGCCGCATCACCGAGGATGGTGGCAAATACGCCGGCCTGACCCGCGAGGACGCCCGCCGCGCTGTGCTGGCCGACCTGGAGGCGCTGGGCCTGCTGGTCGAGATCAAGGAGTACGAGCACAGCGTGCCGCACCACGATCGCTGCCACACGGTCATCGAGCCGCTACCCATGGAGCAGTGGTTCGTGGCCATGCGCGACATGGCCCAGGCTGTGCTGCCGTGGTACCGCGAAGGCAAGATCCGCTTCGCGCCCGACCGCTTCCGCGAGTATGGCATCGAGTGGCTGGAGAACATCCGCGACTGGTGCATCAGCCGGCAGTTGTGGTGGGGTCACCGCATCCCCATCTACTACGGCGAGACCTCCGGCCGCGTGGTCTGCGCGCTGAGCCTCGACGAAGCGCGGGCCGAGTTCGGTGACGAGCCGTTCCGCCAGGAAGAGGACGTGCTCGACACGTGGTTCTCGTCGGCGCTGTGGCCGTTCGCCGTGCTGGGCTGGCCAGATCCCGAGCGCTTCGCCTATACCGGCGGCGGCACCACCGATGCCGGTTCACTGGCCACCTTCCATCCCACCAGCTACATGATCACCGGCCGCGACATCCTCTACCTGTGGGTGGCGCGCATGGCCATGACAGCCAAGCAGTTCACCGGCGAAGTGCCGTTCCAGACGGTGGTGGTGCATCCGACCATCCAGACCCGCGACGGCCAGCGCATGAGCCGCTCGCTGGGCACTGGCATCGACCCGCTGGAACTCATCGAGCAGTACGGCGCCGATGCCACGCGGCTCATGTTGCTCATGCAGTGCAGCACCAACCAGGACAGCCGCTTCGACGCCGAGGTCAAGGACAACAAGGTCACCCGCTCGGCGACAGGCGAGACCTGCCGCAACTTCCTGAACAAGATCTGGAATGCGGCCCGCTTCGTGCTCATGAACATCGGCACCGGCACGCGCTACGAGTTGCCGGCCGAGCTGACCGAGCCCAGCGACCGCTGGATCCTCAGCCGCCTGCAGGCGGTCGCCGCCGGCGTCACCGAGGGGCTGGAGAACTTCCGCTTCGACGAAGCCACCGACCGGCTCTACGCCTTCGTGTGGAGCGAGTTCTGCGACTGGTACATCGAGCTGGCCAAGCCGCGCATGAAGGCCGACGACCAGACGGTCAAGGCCGTGCTGTGGCATGTGCTGGAGTCCATCTGCCGCCTGCTGCAGCCGTTCGCGCCGTTCCTGGCCGAAGAGCTGTGGCAGCAGCTCGGCGCCGAGGGCAAGGCCTGCATCGTGGCGGCCTGGCCCGTGGCTAACCCGGCGTTGCGTGACGAAGCCGCCGAGGCGGCCTTCACGCTGACCCAGGAAATCGTGCGCACCGTACGCAATCTGCGGGTCGAGGCCGGCCTCGGCGAGCGCGACGAGGTGCGCCTGGTGCTCTCCGCGGGCACGCCCGGCCTGGAGGCCATGGTCGACTACATCGCCGCTCTGGCCCGCTGCAGCACCGTGACGCTCAGCACCGAGGGCTGCGCCGAGCAGGCCGTGGCCGCGGTGGTTGGTGGCGTGGACGTGTGGCTGCCGCTGGCCGGGCTGATCGACATCGAGGCCGAGCGCGCGCGCCTGACCAAGGAACGCGAGAAGGCCGAGGCCGACCTGGACGTGCAGCGCCGCAAGCTGGGCAACGAGAGCTTCGTGGCCAAGGCGCCGGCCGCAGTCGTCGACCAGGTCAAGGCGCGTGAAGCCGAACTCGCCGAGACCATTGTCCGGCTGACCGAGCGCATCGCCGCCCTGGGTTGAGGCCTATCCGTCGGGGGTCGTCATGCACGCCATCCTGGCCGTTGACGCTGGAGGCACCAAGTGCGAGGCGCTGCTCGTGGCGTCCGACGGCAGCCTGCTGGGCTGGGGCTTGTGTCACCCTGATGATCCACGCGCCGGCAGCTCGTGGGGCGGCCGCGGGCGTAGCGTGGAGTCGGCCCTGGCCGCCGTGCGGCGCGCCATGGGCGAACACGCGCCGACATCGCTGACGGTCAGCGGCCTGGGCCGCTGGGATGTGCCCGAACTCGTCGCGCGGGTCAGCCCAGCGCATGTCGACGTGGTACCCGTGGCCGAGTGGGATGCCCCGTTAGCCCTGGCGGGCGTTACGCACGGGCTGGTAGTCCTGGCCGGCACGGGCGCCTTCGTCTATGGCCTGCGCGC
>JACRKZ010000170.1 GCA_016235455.1 Armatimonadota bacterium
ATACCCATGGTTCATGCCCACCAGCGTGTCGGCGCGCTGGTTGGTGGGGATGACCGCCAGCCGCAGCGGCAAGGGCGGCGTGACCTCGGCGCCGTCGGCGGTCACGACCACGCGGTAGAAGCCACGCCGGCTGGCGCGCACGGGCAGCGTCACCTCGCGCTCGGCGTGCGCCGCCAGTGCCACGGTCTGCTCGCCGCGGTCGACCTCCTTGTCGTGGAAGTCGGTGGTCACCCAGTGCAGCGCCACGCGCCGTGCGGCGTCGGTGTGGTTGGCGGCGGTGGCGGCCACCTGCACGGGCTCGCCCGGGGCGAACAGGCCGCCATCGCGCGGCACGCGGACGCCGACCTCGACCGAACCGCGCGGCTCGAACACGCCAGCCGTGTCGCCAGCTTCGAGCATGACATCATCGACCCACAGCGTGGCCGTGTCGCGCTGGTCGGCGGCCAGATCCGGCCCGACGGCCACGTAGCACTGGTCGCCGCGCGCGCGGAAGGGCATGGACACGCGCGACCATGCGCCGCCGGCCTTGACGCGCAGGTCGGCCCGGCCGGCGCCGGCGTGCTGCGCGCGCAGAAGCACCGTCTGGCCCGGCGGGTCGGCCTTGACCCAGGCCGACAGTGTGTACCCACGCTCGGGCTCCACGCCCAGCCAGCCGCGGTTGGCGGCCAGGGGCATGCGCACGGGCTGCTGCTGCAGGTCGAAGTAGTCGAACCAGTACGTGAGCAGATTGCGCGGCGAGACCGCGATCTCCAGGCAGCGCCCGCCCGAATGCGCGCCAGCCTCCACCACCCGACCGACCAGACGGTTGAGGTTGCCGCCCCAGCCCGGCACGTCGGTGACGCTGCCCCAGCCGGCCTCACCGCACTCGAACCCGGCGTTGGGCACGCGGTTGCGGGCGGTGGTCTCGGGCATCCGCTCTGTGTACTGCCGCCGCGGCGCCGTGGTCGGCTCCAGCGTCATGTCGGCGAACCAGACCCGGCCCGTCGAGCCGAACCAGAACTGCAGGCGGCTGGTCGCGCTGACCGTCTGCGTGGCGCGGAAGGTGGTCTCGTACCAGGCCCAGTCAGGGCTGAGGAACACGCCATCGTGCAGGCCGCAGTTGCTCCAGGTCTTGGTATCGGAGATGGCCATGTCGACGCTGCCCGCGGCCACGGCCTCGCCTTTGACGCGGAAACGCAGGCGGTACCACTGGCCCTGGGTCAGCTTCACCGCGCCGACCTGGGCCAACATGCAGTGACTGGCCGCGCTCGACTGCGTGAACGCGGTGCAGGCCAGCAGCGCGCAGGCCGAGCCGTCGGGCAGCGTCTCGCGGCGCAGCGCCTGCCGTACGCCCTGGTCGCCCGAGGTGGTCCAGCCGTCGGGCACGCCGTCGCGGTCCGCATCGGCGGAGAAATCACCGTTGACCAGCCCGGCGTCGGCCGCGAGGCACAGCGCGGGGAAGAGCAGCAGAAGGAGCAGACGGCGCATGATCGGGCTCCTGCCTGGCGGCCTCACTCCACCGCGAACTTGACCCTGACGTCATTGGCCTGCCGCGCGCCCGGCGTGCTGCGACCCTCGGTCACCTGCTGCCGCACCATGGCCGTCAGCCGCGCCACCACCTCGGGCTGCTCGGCCTGAAGGTTGCGGCGTTCGCCCACGTCGGCGGTCATGTCGTAGAGCTGGATGGGCGGCAGGCCCTTCTCCGCCGGCGAGCCCGGCTTGGGGTCGCTCCAGCCGCCGCTGCCGGGGCAGAATTCGAGCTTCCACTGGCCCGCGCGGATGGCGAACGAACCGTTGATGCTGTGGTGCACCACCGATTCGCGCACGGGCTGGTCAGCCCGACCGTCCAGCAGGGGGCGCAGGCTGTGGCTGTCCTCGGCCGCGTCGTCGGGCAGCTTGATGCTCAGCAGGTCGGCCATGGTGGCGGTCAGGTCCACCAGGCAGGTGAGCTGATCCGTCGTCGTGCCTGCCTTGACTTGGGCCGGCCAGCGCAGGAGGAACGGGATGCGGTGCCCGCCATCCCAGATGTCGGCCTTGGTGCCGCGGAAGTGGTAGCTGGGGTTGTGGCCCTTGGCCAAGAGCGTCGGGTAGTCGGCCTGGGGTGAGCAGCCGTTGTCGCTGGTGAAGACCACGATGGTGTTATCGGCCAACCCCAGCCGGTCCAGCGCGGCGGTTACCTGGCCCAGCGTGTCGTCGGTCTGCATGACGAAGTCGGCATAGGGGTTGAGCTTGCTCTTGCCCCGCCAGGCCTTGGTCGGCTCGATGGGCGTATGCGGCGAGTTGAGCGGGAGATACAGGAAGAACGGCTGCTCGGGCTCCTTGGCGCGGGCCTCCAGGAAGCTTACGGCGCGCTGGGTGATGCCCGGCAGGACGTCGACCGCCTCGAAGTCCGGCGCGGCTGGCCCTTGCCGGATCCACTTCTTGGTGGCCGTGGGCTGGACCGTCACACGGTCGCCCTCCAGCCAGGTATAAGGCGGCATGTCGAGCGAGGCAGCGATGCCGTAGTACTCGTCGAAGCCGAGCTGCGTGGGGCCGTTGGCAAAGGGCTGGGTGTAGTCGATGGTGTCCGGTTCCTCGCCCTTGGCGCCCGGCTTCCGTACCCAGTCCAGACCGAGGTGCCACTTGCCGAAGCAGGCGGTTCGGTAGCCTTGGGCCTTGAGCATGGCGGCGACGGTCAGCCGGCGCGGCGCGATGAGCGAGCGCGAGCCGCCGCCGAGAACGCCGTTCTGCAGCCGCGTGCGCCAGGCGTAGCGACCCGTGAGCAGGCCGTAGCGCGATGGCGTGCAGACCGCCGAGCCGGAGTGGCAGTCGGTGAACGTCAGGCCCTCGCGCGCCAGGCGATCCATGTTCGGCGTGGGGATCTGGCCGTTGGGGTTGAGGCAGCGGACATCGCCATAACCCAGGTCGTCGGCCAGCAGGTAGACCACGTTGGGCCGGCGCGGCGCGGCCTCGGCCCGGCGACCGCCCAACGTGGCGGCGGCGCTGCCCAGCGCGGCACCCAGCAGGAAACTACGGCGGTTGACGTCCAGCATTGGCGGCCTCCGCGACATGCGTTGGCCGTGATCCACGAGGATCCTGCACACCGCCGACCAGGAGGCCGGTGACCAGCCCTAGTAGCCGCGCGAGCGGTCAACCTCGTTGAGCAGCGGCTCTCTGGCCGCATAACGCCGCAGGTTCTCGATGAACAGATCGACCTTGCGCTCGCCGGTGCGCGGCGAACTGCCGGCGTGGTGCGGCGTGACGATGACGTTAGGCAGGTCCCACAGGGCATGGTCGGCCGGCAGCGGCTCGGGATCGAAGACATCGAGCCCTGCACCCGCCAGGCGGCCGTCGGCCAAGCGCTCGGTTAGGGCGGCCTGGTCGATGACCGCGCCGCGGCCGATGTTGGTGATGACGGCGTGCGGTGGCAGGCAGTCGAGTGCCTCGGCGTCCAGCAGACCGCGGGTCTCCGGCGTCAGCGCGGCGGTCACGGCGACCTGGTCGCAACGGCGTAGCATGGCCAGCAGGCCATCGCGGCCGGAGAAGACCTCGGCCACGTGGAGCGGCGGCGAGCTGGGCCGGCGGCGATAGGCCAAGACGTTCATGCCGAACCCGACGCTGGCCATGCGCGCCAGCTCGGAGCCGATGTGCCCCAGGCCGACGATGCCCAACGTGCTGTCGCGCAACTCACCCAGCGGGCCGCGCCGATGCCAGTCGTGCCGCTGTTGGGCGCGGAAGCTCTCGGGCAGACCACGCCGCAGCGCCAGGAGCAGCGCCATGAGGTGCTCGGCGATGGGCACGTCGAACGTCCCCGCGCCGCTCGTCAGGCGGATCTCGGGCCGGTCGGCCAGGTGCCGCAGGTAGCCCTCGACGCCGGCCGACATCGACGCCACCCAGCGCAGCCGGGGCGCCGTGGCCAGCAGCGCCGGCAGCCAACGACCGCCCCAGCAGACCTCGGCGTCAGGGCCCAGCGCACGCAGATGGTCTTCGCTGGTGGCCACGGCAAAGGTGGCGCCGGGCGCGGCGGCGAGCAGGCGCGGATCATCGGCGGCGAGACCGCCTTCATTGAGGATTACCTTCATGCCTCTATCGTATCCGCTTGTCTCGCAGCGCGGAAGGAGCGACGTATGGTAGACCGAAGGTGGCAACGAACTGTCCGCGAGGAGACGCCTGTGTTGATGACCATCGCCACCCTGGGCGCGGCCCTGCTGGCCGGACCCCAGATGCGGCCGCCGGCGGCGCCGCTGATCACCTGCGACCCGTATTTCAGCTTCTGGTCGGCCAGCGATGAGCTGTCGGCCGAATGGCCGACCCATTGGACCGGCACCATCCACGCCATGCAGTCGATGGTGCGCGTCGATGGCAAGGCCTATCGCCTCATGGGCAACAAGCCCGACATGGACACCGTGACGCAGAAGTCGGTGACGGTCCTGCCCACGCGCACCGTCTACCACATGGCCGCGGGCCCGGTCGACATCACGCTGACCTTCATGAACCCGGCGCTGCCCGACGACCTGGACGTCATGAGCCGGCCCGCGGGCTACATCACCTGGCGCGTGGCCAGCCGTGACGCCAAGGCCCACCAGGTGGAGTTGTACTTCGACCATAGCGGCGAAGCGGCGGTCAACGAGCCCAGCCAGACCATTGCCTGGTCCAAGCCGAGCATCGCCGGCCTGACGACGCTGCGCGTGGGCACCGCAAGCCAGGCCGTGCTGGGTCGCAAGGGCGACGGCGTGCGCATCGACTGGGGTTACCTCTACTCGGCCACCGCCGACCCCGTCAAGGCCGCCGTGCTCAGCCATGAGGCGGCGCGCGCGAGCTTCGCCGCCACCGGCAAGATCGACGGCGTCGAGCCCAGTCAGCCGCGCGCTTGCAGCGACGAGTGGCCGGTCTTCGCCTTCGCCTTCGACCTGGGGAAGGTCACCGGTCGCGCGGTCGAGCGCCGCATGATCCTGGCCTACGACGACATCCTCAGCATCGAGTACCTGGGCCGACGCCTGCCCGGCTACTGGGCGCGCAACGGCATGGGCGCCGCCGAACTGGTCAGCCAGGCCAACACGCGCTACGCCGAGTTCGACAAGCGCGCGGCCAAGCTCGACACCGACCTGATGGCCGACCTGGCTGCGGCGGGCGGCGAGAAGTATGCGCAGATCTGCGCGCTGGCCTTCCGCCAGTGCATCGCCGGTCACAAGCTGGTGGCCGACACCGACGGCACGCCGTTGTGGTTCTCCAAGGAGTGCTACTCCAACGGCTGCATTGCCACGGTGGACGTGACCTACCCGACCGCGCCGTTCCCGCTGCTGTTCTCGGCCAAGCTGACCCGCGCGCTGCTCGACCCGATCATGAAGTACGCTGCGACGCCGCGCTGGAAGTTCCCCTTCGCGCCGCACGATATCGGCACCTACCCCATTGCCAACGGCCAGGTCTACGGCGGCGGAGAGCGCACCGAAGAGAACCAGATGCCGGTTGAAGAGAGTGGCAACCTGATCATCCTCGTGGCGGCGCTGGCCCAGGTGGAAGGCCACGCCAGGTACGCCGAGGCCTACTGGCCGACGCTGACCAAGTGGGCCGAGTTCCTGCGTGACAACGGCGTCGATCCCGGCAACCAGCTCTGCACCGACGACTTCGCGGGCCACCTGGCACACAACACCAACCTGAGCGTCAAGGCCGTGGTGGGCCTGGCCTGCTATGCGCGGCTGTGCGAGCAGCTGGGCAAGACGGAAGAGGCCAAGACTTGGCGCGCGGTGGCCGAGGCCGGCGTGAAGACCTGCCTGGAGAAGTCGGCCGACGGCGACCACTACCGGTTGGCCTTCGACAAGCCGGGCACCTGGAGCCAGAAGTACAACCTGGTGTGGGACAAGCTGCTCGGGCTCAAGCTGTTCCCGGCCGAGGTGGTCGCCAAGGAGATGGCCTACTACCGCACCCAGATGGGCAAGTATGGCCTGCCGCTGGACAACCGCAGCGCATATACCAAGACCGACTGGGAAGTGTGGACCGCCACGCTGGCCGACAACAAGGCCGACTGGGACGCGTTCATCGACCCGATCTGGCAGTTCACCAACGACTCGCCCAGCCGCGTGCCGTTCTCGGACTGGTACTGGACCACCGACGCCAAGCAGCGCGGATTCCAGGCGCGGCCGGTGATCGGCGGCGTGTTCATCAAGATGCTGGCCGATCCGAAGGCCTGGCGCAAGTGGGCCGGCAAGTAGCCGGCCCACCGGCCGCGGACCGTGATCTACCGGCTGGTCTGACTCGTCCCACGAGTCAGACCAGCCGGATGGTTAAGCCTGCCGCCTCGTGTCAGACCCTGAGCTGCACGCGCAGGCACGACTGGGCGCGCAGTGGACCGTGGCCATGTCCCCAATCCCTGCGCACCGTAACACGCCGCGTTACATACGCCCCTGCGGTCAAGGGCTTGGCCGTCCGACATTGGGACTGGCCGCGACCGGTGGCAAGCAGCCTTGCGCAGCGCGACAGGCAGCTCTCGGCGTGACCCCAGGCGCGGGCATGTCCACGGTACGGCGCGAGCCTTGACCGCCAGCCCGCACGTTGGATACATTGCGCGGACATCGCGGGAGCGTGCTGGCCGCCCATGAAATGAGCGGCGCTTCGCAACGCCGGGCACGGCTGGAAGCAAGACGGGCAGGTCTATGGCCCCGACCAGCGGGCTGCAGGTGGGTCGAGACGGCCTGCGTGCGGTCGGTAGATCACCAGGAAGAATGAGATGAGTGTGCGTCGACTTATGCTGATCAATGCTGCTTTGCTGACGTCGTGTCTCACGCTTGGCACCACCGGGTGCGGCGGTCATGCCGCACTGCTGCTGACCGACTACACGACGCTGATCGGCCGGTGGCACAATGACACTGGCGACCTGGTCATCACCAGACAGGCCGGGACGAATACGATCGACATCACGTTCCCCTCTGGTGACGGCACCACCAGTTGGCTGCTGAGAGGCACGATGACCCTGACCAATGGCACTTGGCAAGGCAACATGACCCTGGCCAGCGGCCCATCTCCTGACCAGGCGCCAGGCCTTACTATTGGTCAGACCGATGCCGTCCAACTCCAAGTCAGCGGCAACCAGCTGACAATGACCATCAATGACCTGGGGCAGAACCAGGTCGACGGAGACGGCAACCCCGTGGTCCTCTCGCAGACGGACACCTGGACATGGGTGACGGAGCAACTGTAGGGCTGATGTTGTGACAGAGCGGGGGCCGTCGGCTGGATGGCCCCCGCTCTGTGGAAGGCATGTGCGCCGCCAGTAGGCGCGCCCGGCCGACCGTTGCGCCGCAGCAAACGCCGCGCCGAGCCGTCGTGGCTCAGGCCTCTGCAGCGTTGACGGCCCTACTACCGGTTGCGGCCAGGGGCCGACTCGCGGGTTCGGCATGGCGCGCAGGCGGCCAGCGCCGTATCCTTCGGGGCATGGCCACACGACCACGACCTGAAGACGCCTGGATCATGCAGAGCCGCCACCAGTGGTTGGTGGCCCGCGCCCGCTGCGCGGAACTGCGCGCCGAGCGGCTGAGCGAGGTCGTGCCGGTGCTGGCCGAAGCCGAGCGCCTGGCCAACGCCGGGCTGTGGGTGCTCGGCATGGTCAGCTTCGAGGCCGGCGGCGCTTTCGAGCCGGTGGCCGGCGCGGTGCGCGCGCCGGGCACGATGCCGCTGGCCTGGTTCCGGGCCTATCCCGTCGTCCACTGGCAGAGCGAGATGCCCACACCCGATGGCGCGGCGCGGGTCGGCCCGCTCCAGCCGAGCATCACACGGGAGGCCTACGATGCCTCCTTCGCGCGGGTCAAGGAGCTGATCGCCGCGGGCGACCTGTACCAGGCCAACCTGACCTTCCCGCTGCGCGGCAGCTTCGCCGGCGACGACAGCGGCCTGGCCGTGCAGCTCTGGCGGCGGACCGGCCCCGGCTACGGCGCCTCGCTGGCCGATGACCGATGGTCCATCGCCAGCGCCTCGCCCGAGCTGTTCTTCCAACTCGACGGCGACCGCATCAGCTGCCGCCCGATGAAGGGCACGCGCCCACGAGGCCGCTGGGCCGAAGAGGACAGCGCGCTGGCCGAGGAGCTGGCCTGGTCGACCAAGGACCGGGCCGAGAACCTGATGATCCTGGACATGGTGCGCAACGATCTGGGCCGCGTCGCGGAGACCGGCACGGTGCGCGTGCCCGAGCGGTTCAGCATCGAGCGCTACCCCACCGTCTGGCAGATGACCAGCACCGTCGTGGCGCAGACCCACGCCACGGTGCCCGAACTGTTCGCCGCGCTGTTCCCCTCGGCCTCGGTCACCGGCGCGCCCAAGCGCCGCACGTTGGCGGCCATCGCCGAGCTGGAGGCCGAACCGCGCGAGGTCTACTGCGGCGCCATCGGCTACCTGGGGCCCGGCCGGCGCGCGCAGTTCAACGTGGCCATCCGCACCGCCGTCATCGACCGGGCGCAGTCCACGCTGCGCTACGACGTGGGCAGCGGCGTGGTGTGGGACTCGACGCTCGACGGCGAATGGGACGAGTGTCTGGTCAAAGCCCGCACGCTGACCGAGCCAGGCGAGGAGTTCGACCTGTTGGAGACCTTGCGGTGGCGGCCGGGCGAGGGCTACTTCCTGCTGGATCTGCATCTCGAGCGGCTGTGGCGCAGCGCCCACCACTTCGGCTTCGTGTTCGACTACGACGCGGTGTTCGACGAGTTGGACGTCGCCGCCAAGGAGTGGAACCGCCCGCAGCGCGTGCTCCTGTCGCTCGGCGCCGAGGGCCTGCCGGTGGTCGCCGCGCGTCCGCTCGATGCGTCG
>JACRKZ010000177.1 GCA_016235455.1 Armatimonadota bacterium
GCAACTCGCGGCACTCGCTCACCGGCGCGTCAGCCGTGTCGTCGTGGTTGAGACCGCCGACGTCGCCGTGAGTGTCTGGGGGCGCACCGTGGCGTTGCGCGCCGCCGACCTCGCCAAGGAAGAACCGTGGGTCATGCTGACCCACGTGGCTCGGCAACTGGCGGCCCTGTCGCTGCCCAAGACTTCGCGGCTGGGCTGGCTGGTCGCGGGCCTGGGTCTGGGGGTTGGCCACCTCCTGCCGCCGCTGGCCGCGGTGGTGTGGGTCCTCTTGCTCGGCGGAGCCGCCATGTACGCCGGCCTTTCAGCCACCGAGGCCTGGACGAAAGCCACCGAGCGGCGCACGGCAGAGCTGATTGGCGCGCTGCGGCAGTCTACGCCGGAAGCCTTCGCGGAACTCGCCAAGCGTCAAGGCTTGGCCTGACGCCGCGCCAAGGCCTGGCCCAAAGTGCGAGGCGGGGCGCCGCGAGGGGCGCCCCGCCTCGATCGATAGGCGAGTTGGCTTCCTACTGCCAGACGGTGCCCCACCAGTTGGTGTTGACGGTGACGCTCTGGAGGAACGGGTACTGCGCTTCCAGGGCGGCCGAGGTGGCGCTGGTGCCATACTGCCAGCCGGCGCAGGGGACCAGGTCCTTGCTGATCTTCACATGGCCGTCGGCGAACAGCACGTTGGCCTTGTCCATGTGCCGCGGCAGGCCGCGGTCCTTGCGACAGACACGCGCCGACGCCGCCCACATGGTGTAGTCAGAGTTCAGGCCATTACCGGTGGCGGCGTTGTTGGGGTCCCAGTTGCCGCCGCGCTCGGTGTGTCCGTCCATCAGGATGATGACCATCGTGGGCTGGTCAATGGCGGCCAGCGCCTGCTGCCCAATCCAGTTGTTCATGTTGTAGCTGCTGGCCGAAGTGGCTTCGGTGTCGCTCGGGCACTTGAACACCTGGCGGCTCTTGATGTAGGGCTGAACGGCCATGCCCCAGTTTAGGGTGGCGTTGGCGCCGACGGTCGCATTGCCGTTCCAGGCTTCGCAGAACTTCTCGTCGTAGTCCTGCGCGTACTGCATGAAGGCAATACCCAACTGCTTGAGGTTGCTCTGGCACGACGAGGTCCGCGCCTTTTCACGGGCCTTGGCGAAGACGGGGAACAGGATGGCTGCCAGAATCGCGATGATGGCGATGACGACCAGCAGCTCGATCAGGGTGAAAGCACGCTTGTTCGGTGGCACTTTGCGCACGAGTGTTGCTCCTTTGCCTTGTTCGGTCGGCCAAAGACGGCGCCGGCACGAAGCTGTGCCCATCATTGTAGCGCGAGTAATCTCGGAATGCGATGGCTCGTCTTGTCGAAGGGCGCGGCGCCCGTGTGGCGAAGCGCATCGCTGGGAGCTGGCCATGCGGGCTTGTGCGGTGCTGCTGTCTTTGTGGGTCATGGTGTCGTCGGCCTGGGCCGATGCGACGTTGGACAACGCGCATCTGCGGCTGACGGTCAGTGGCGCCGGCGCGCTGGAGGTGCAGCACAAGGACACCGGGCGGCTGTGGACCACCGCCGCGGTCAGCAGCGCGCCCCGGCTGGCGGTGCCGCGGTGCGCCAAAGGCCCGGTGGTCGATGGCCGTAGCGAGGACTGGCCGGCGGGCCGCACCATGCTGCCCGGCGGCAGCCCGACCTTCGCCGCACGGTTCACTGCCTGCTGGGATGCCGCGGCCTGCTACTTCCTGGTGGAAGTGACCGACGCCAAAGTCGCCTTCCCAGCGCAGCCACGCCTGCGCTGGTGGGACGACGATTCGGTGGAGGTCTGGCTGGGCAGCCAGCAAATTGGCGCCAGCCTGAGCGCCGCGGGCGACCTGGCCAGCCGTATCGACCAACCGGCCAAGGCCAGCGTGGCGCATAGGCTGGTGCCGGGCGGCTATGTGGTGGAGGCCGCTGTGCCCTGGCCCGAGGGACAGGCGCCGGCCTCGGTGCCGTTGGCGGTCGGTGTCAACAACGCCGACCAGCCTGGCACTCGGGTTGGCCAGCTCTACTACCCGAGCACGTGGCAGCACAGCCAGCCGACCACCTTCGCCCAAGCCGTGTTGACCGGGCCTGACGGCCGGTTGCCCACTGCGCCCGTCTCGGGCGCCGCGCCTACCGCGCGCGAACTGGCCGTCGGCGCCGATGGCAGGCTGACCTGGCAGGAGACGCTCAGTGCCGGTGGCAAGGGCTTCGATGCGGCGATGACGGCGTGGCTGGAAGACCAGACGCTGCACCTGGAGTGGACGGCGCCGGCCGAAACGCCCATGGCCGATGTGGCCTGGCCGCCACCGTTGCGCACTGACCTGGCCGACGGCCGCATCAGCTTCACGCCGTACTGCGATGGGCTACTGGTTCCGTGGGACGATCCGGGCTTCAAGTGGCGCTCGACGGGCCCGGCGTTCGACCTGCCGTACATCGGCCTGACGGCCGGGCCGCTAGGCGACGGCTACGCGCTCATGGCCTGCACACCGCACGACACGGCGCTGCGGCTGACCCCGGTGGGCGACAAGCAGGTGCCGCAGGCGGTCTGGCTGTCGCAGATGGGCCGGGTCGGGTCGACGCGGCGCATGAGGTACGAGTTCGTGCCGCGCGGCGGCTACGTGGCGTTGGCCAAGCGCTTCCGGCAGATCGGTGTGAAGCAGGGCTTCGTGGACACCCTGACTGCCAAGACCCGGCGCACACCGGCCACGACCCGGCTTGGTGGCGCACCCAATGTGTGGGGTGGCGATGCCGCCTGGGGCCGAGCGGCCTGGGCCGCGGGGTTCGAGTGGTGCCTGTTCAACTACACCGGCAGCCCTGAGCAGATGAACCGCTTCAACACGCTGGGCTGGCTGACCAGCCGCTACGACAACTACGCCGACATGTTCACCGAGGCCGATCGCGACAAGTGGGACAATGTGCGCGGCGGCCAGGACGAGGTGCTGATCGCCCCGGACGGCAAGCAGGTGCTGGCCTGGCTGACCTGGGACAAGAAGACGCAGTACCTTAAGCGCTCGTCGGCGGCCATGCTGCGCGCGGCGCAGCGCTCGGTGCCACCCGACCTCAGGGCCCATCCTTACAACGCGCGGTTCCTCGACGTGACCACCGCCGACGCCCTGTTCGAGGACTGGCGCGACGGCGCGCGACAGACGCGCGTCGACGACGTGGCGCGGCGTCTGGAGCTGTTTCGCTACGTCAACTCGCTTGGCCTCGTGACGGGCGGCGAGCATGGCCGCTTCTGGGCTGTGCCGACCATGGCCTACGTCGAAGGGATGATGTCGACCAACAACTTCTCATGGCCAGCAGGCCATCTGCTCAAGCCCGAAGGCGGACGGGCCGGCATCAGTGACGACTACCGCCGGCTGGGTCTCGGCGACCGCGGAGAGCGCGTGCCGCTGTGGGAGCTGGTCTTCCACGACTGCTCGGTGAGTTACTGGTACTGGGGTGACAGCACCGACTACCTGTGGAACGAGGACCCGACCATCACCGACCGCAAGGATGCGCTGAACGTGCTCTATGGCACGCCGCCGATGTACTGGGCGGCGCGAAGCGGGTTCGACGGGTCCAAGCCCGAGCAGCGCCGCCGGCTGCTCCAGAGCCGCGACCGCACCTGCCTGTGGCACCGCGTGGTCTACGACCGGGAGTTGGTCGACCATGCCGCGCTGTCGACCGATCGGCTGGTGCAGCGCAGCACGTTCGCGGGTGGCTATGAGGCCATCGTCAACCTCGCGCCGGAGCCGCGCAAGGTGACTGTGGCCGGCACCACGACCACCTTGCCGCCCAACGGCTTCGTGGCCCAAGGGCCCGACGCCTGGGTCGAATACAGCCTCGGCGCCGACGGCCAGCCGCGCACGCGCATCAAGACGCCGGGCCGCCGCATGGTCGAGGGCGCCTCGGTGCCGGGCCTGACCAGTGCCGGGCGGGCCCTGGCCATGACGCAATCGACGGAGCGCATCGACATCGCCGCGGAAGGCGCGGCCTGTGAGGTTGAGCCGGCCCGGATCGTCCCGGGCTGGCAGGCCAAGGGCACGCGCGTCTTCGAACTGGACGCCGACGGCCTGCGGCTGCGCGCGCTGCCCATCGCCCTGCGCGACGGCCGACTCGCGCTGCCGGCCACGACCCGACGGCTGGCCATACAGACGGGCAGCGCCACTCGGCAGCCGGACGTCCAGGTCGGCGCCGTGACGCTCTCGCCAGTGCAGCCGGTGTCCGCGGTGCCGTTGACGGTCGCCACGACGCTCAGCAACGCCGGCCAGGCCGACGCACGCGGCGCTGTCCTGGTCGTCCGGGTGGATGGCGTGGAGGCCGCGCGCCGGACCGTCACGGTGCCGGGCCTGACCAGCGGGCTGGCGGCGCGTTTGATGGTTCCCACGAGCGCGCTCGACGGCCGGCATCGCCTGGCGCTGGCCGTGGAGCTGGCGCCGGACCAGGTGGACCAGGTGGCGGCGGACAACGTCGTCGAGAGCTTCGTGGACATTGCGCTGGACCTGAGCCACCGCGTCCACCAGAAGGTGGGCGGCGGCACGGTGCGTAACCCGGGCCCGGCGCGCACAGAGGCGGTGGTCGCGGTCGACTTCCCGCTGCCGACCAGCGTCGACGGCCGCGCGTTGCGCGTCGTCGGGCCGGATGGTAGCCTGGTGCCCACGCAGTTCGAGCCCGGCACGCCGGGGCAGTTGGTCTTCCAGATCCCCGGCCGGATCGACTCGGGGGCTTCCTGGCGCTATGAGGTGCAGCGGGTCGAGGGCCTGGCCGGGGGAGCCAATCTGTACCTGTCCGAGGGCGGTCGGCGGGTGGTCACACCGGTCTACAGTGCAACGCTGTCGGCGGGCCTGGTGCGTGACCTCGCGCTGGCGGGTCGGGCGCCGCTCATCACGCACATCATGTACAGCTCCGCCGAGACCGGCTGGAACGATGAGCCCGGCAGCGGCGACCTCACTCTGGTCGCGGGCGGGCCGGTGCGGCTCGTGATGCGGGCCGACCGGCGCCTGCAGGGCGGCACGCACTACGCCAAGACCTACACCTTCACCGCCGACACACTGCGCATCGACACCGTGGCCGACCCGTCGGTCACCGGCCTGCACAACCGGCTCTACCTGGCTCCCGAGCCGCTCACACTGACCAACAGCGCGGGCAAGAGCGTGACCATCGATGGCCGCGGCGACGATGAGGTCGGGCCGGCACAGCCCGAGTGGATCGCGTTGTATGGGCCGCGTGGCGCGTGCGCCATGGTGGCCGAGCGGGCCACATCGTCCACCTACTGGGATGCTGGCGGCTCGTGGGGTGGGGTGGGTTTCCATCACGACCCGAAGCGGTCGCGCGAGTGGCTGGTGTTCAGAGCGAACGCCGCGGACGCCTCCTTCGCTAAGGAGGCCGGGGAGCAGTGCCGCCAGCCCGTGACGGTGTTGCCGGAGTAACCCGTTGGACGATCAGACGCTCAAGCGACGGCTGGCCAATCTCCGCCGACTGGCGCAGACGAGCGATTTCCAGGCGCTGGCGCAGTTTGTCAGCGACCGATCGCCCGCGGTGCGCCGGCGCGCGCTCGAGACGCTGACGCAGTACCACTTCGATGGCCTGCCGCAACTGCTGGTGCGTGGCTTGGCCGATGATGACGAGCGCGTGCGTGTGCTCTGTCGTGAAACGCTCATCCGCCATGCCGACGCAGCCGTGCCGGTCCTGGCCAACGGGCTGCGCGACCCGCGCCGCGCGGCTCTCTGCGCGGCCCTGCTGGCCAGCAGCGCCGCTGGCCGCCGGGTACTGGAGTCCGTGCCGGGCGTCGTGGAGCACTTGCTCGATGTCCTGCTGGATGCCGAGCAGCCCGGCCTGCTGCGTGGGCAGTGCCTCGCGTTCGTCGAGCGGCTGCGCGGCAGCACCATCGATATCGCGCTCGGCCGGTGTCTGAGCGACCGCGAGCTGCAGGTGCGCGAGGCCGCCCTGGCCGCCTTGCTGCGGCGCGACACACCCGAAGGCAACGACGCCCTGCTGGACTGGGCGGAGAGCAACTGGCGCGAGGCCGGCCTGCTCATCGGTTGGCTGGCCGTGCATCCCGATCCGCGATCGCGCCTGGTGCTGGAGCGCATGGCGGGCTGGCACGGCCTGCTGGCCATGCCACTGCGCCGCTGTCAGGAGGCACGCGCGGCGCTGGGCCGTCTGCGCCGCCGACACGCCGTGGCCTCCGACGCGGCGCTGAGTCGGGCCAAGGCGCCCGCCCCGGCTCGCGCCGAGGCGGCCCTGAGCAAGGCGGCCAGTCCAGACGACAAGGAACAGAGGCGCACGCGACGTTAGCCGCAGTCTTGCCGCAACTTGACGCGGTTGACAGACACTCGGCGACGAGCGTACGCTCTAGGCAGGTAGAGGGTGTTGTCGATGAAGCGAATTCGCCAAAGACGCTGCCGGTTCGAGCCGCCGTTCCAGATACGGCGACATGAATGGCGTCTGCTCACGGTATGCATACGTGAAGGCGACATCGAGACGATTTGCCCAAGAGCCCGGTGACCTGCTCCGCAGGCATCGGGCTCTTGGCTTTGGGCCACCGGGAGAGGCGCAGATGAACCGACAGGTGCTCGTGCTCAACCAGAACTACGAACCGCTGAACATCACCTCGATGCGGCGGGCGGTGGTTCTGTTGCACCTGGGCAAGGCCGAAGTGGTGGCCGAGCTCGAGCGGCATCTGCGCAGCACCAACCACTCCATGCACGAGCCAACCGTGGTGCGGCTATCGCACTTCGTGCGCCGGCCCTATCCAGATCTGCGCGTCACGCGGCGCGGCATCTTCGCGCGTGACGGCCATCGCTGCCAGTACTGCGGCGCTGAGAACGTGGTGCTGACCATCGACCACGTCCTGCCGTCCAGCCGCGGCGGGGGCAACGACTGGACGAATCTCGTGGCGAGCTGCGTGGCCTGCAACAACAAGAAGGGCAGTCGCACACCCGAGGAAGCCGGCATGAGGCTGCGGCACACCCCGTTCCGGCCGCGTACCGCGCCGTGCATCGGCTATGCGCGGTTCGTGGTCGGTGTGCGCGACCCGTACTGGAACAGCTATCTCGCGCCGTACGCCAAAGGGCTGGAGCTGAACTGACCGTTCAGCCCAGTTCGCCCATGAGGTAGGCCATGAGCGCCTCATGCTCCGCGAAGTCGGGCACGATGATGTGCGCGCCAGCGCCGGTCAGGCGGTCGCGCTTCCAGGCATCGATGCCCGCGCGATGCTCTTCGTCGGTGGCGGCGCCCACGGCAATGCCGCCGACGGCCACCGTGTTCTCGATCTCCACGTAGCCGTCGCCGAAGGCCACCAACTCGGGACCATGCAGGTCATGGTCGGCCAGGATGCGCTCGATAACCTGGGCCTTGGAGAAGCGGCGGTAGTCGTCCTGCGCGCCGGAGATCCCACCGTCGAACAACTCGGTGAGGCCCAAGGCCTCGGTCTCGGCCAGCACGAACGGCTCGTCGGTGCCCGACGCCAGGTAGCAGGTGATGCCGCGTGCGCGGAGGTTCTCGAGCAGTTCGCGTGAGCCGGCCACGCGCAGTTCGGCGGGCTCGATGCTACCGTCGGCCAGGCCGTCGAGCCGCCATTGGATGCGCTCTCCCAAGGCGTCGAGGTAGCGGTACTTGTACTCCAGGGGCTCGGCCGGCCTGCCGCCACGCCGCTTGACCTCGTCGGCCAGGCGCAGGCATTGGTAGATGGTCTGCTTGCCCGTGAGCGTGTCGACGAAGTCGCGCACCACGCTCAGCAGCGTGTCGTGGCCCTCGGCCTCGGGGCAGGCGGCCAGTTCATCGACGAACAGCGGGATCATCACGTCCTGCCATCCGCTGCGGATCAGGCTGATGGTGCCATCGAAATCAAAAAGCGCGGCGCGGATGCGACCGCGCTCAAGGCTGTGCGAGAGGATCTCGATCGAGGTACCGACGGCAATGTTGGACATACGACTAGGCGACTTCCACGCGGCTCTGATCCGAGAGCATAAAGCGGTTCACCCGCGGCCGGCCCTCGGCGCCGACCAATTCTACCTCATCGCCTAGCAGACTGCCCTCGATGCGCGGGCCCACATCGAGAATCTGGCAGCCGCGCAGCACGATGCTGTAGTCGATCTCGCTGCCGCGCACATGGCAGTCTTCGGCAATGGAGGTGAACGGCCCGACGAAGCTGTCTTCCACCACAGTGCCCGCGCCGATGATGCAGGGGCCGCGCAGCACGCTGTGGCGCACGCTTGCGCCCGCCTCGATGATTACGTTGCCAGAGACCACGGTATCCTCATCGATGCTGCCATCCACCCGCGCGGGCATGTGGTCCAACACCAGGCGGTTGGCTTCCAGCAGGTCGATGGGCTTGCCTGTGTCTTTCCACCAGCCGGTGATCTCCGAGTAGGTGACCACCTTGCCGTGGTCGATCAGCCACTGGTGCGCGTCGCTGATCTCCAGTTCGCCGCGCGCCGAGGGCGCAATGGCGTTGGCCGCCTCGAAGATGCTCTGGTCGTAGAGGTAGATGCCGGCCACGGCATACTTGCTCTTGGGCGCCGCGGGCTTCTCCTCGATGCCGATGATGCGCCCGTCGCACATCTCCGGCACGCCGAAGCGCTCCGGATCGCGCACGGCGGCCAGCGTCAGGTGGCAGTTGCTGCCGCAGCGCTCAAACTCCTCGACGAAGCGGCCCACGCCACCGACAATCATGTTATCGCCCAGATAGAAGATGAACGAGTCTCCGTCGATGAACGACTCGGAGATCTTGACCACGTGGGCCAGGCCCAGCGGCGCGTCCTGGGCAATGTGGGTGATGGGGATGCCGAAGGCGGAGCCGTCGCCGATGCGGCGTGGCACTTCATCGCTGTCGGCCGAGTAGATGATGCCGATCTCGGTCACGCCAGCGTCTCGCACAGCCTCGATGGCGTAGTGCAGCATCGGCTTGTTGGCCACCGGGATGAGATGCTTGTTCTTGGTGTGCGTGATCGGCCGAAGCCGCGTGCCACGTCCGCCGCTGGTGATGAGAGCCTTCACGAGCCACCTGCCTTAGTCGCGGCGGAAGTCGGGAGTCAGCAGACCGCCCACCGGTTCGCCGGTGAAGTAGTGGACCACATTGCGGGCCGCATACACCTTAAGTTCGTGTTGCGACTGATCGGACAGGTAGGCCACATGCGGCGTGACCAGCACGTCGGCCCGGCCGAGCAGCGGATTGTCGGGCGAGGGCGGTTCGTCGGTCAGCACGTCCAGCGCGGCGCCGGCCAGCTTGCCGGCGTCGAGCGCGGCGATCAGCGCGGCTTCGTCGACCAGGTTGCCGCGTGCCGTGTTGACCAGATAGGCGGTCGGCTTCATCTGTGAGAGCGCGTGCTCGTCGATGAGCGGCACCATGCCGGGCGTGGCCGGGCAGAGCAGACAGACGATATCGCTGTCGCTCAGCAAGGTGGGCAGATCGACCTGGTCGACGCCTTCGGGCACGCCCAGCACGTACGGGTCGTAGCCAATGACGTCCATGCCCAGCGCGCGCGCCACGGCGGCGATGCCTTGGCCCATGCGGCCCAGACCCACGAGGCCCAGGACCAGGTCGGCCGTGGAGAGGATCGGGTGCTTGCCGCCGTAGCTGCCCCACTGGCCGCCGGCCACGGCGCCGGGCGCATCGAGCAGGCCGCGGTTCAGGGCGAGGATTAGTGCCAACGTGTGCGCCACGGACTCGTCGGTGCAGTACTCGGGGCAGTCGGCCACAGCCACCTGGTGCTCGGCGGCGCCGGCCAGGTCCACTTCCCACGGGCCGATGCCCATGCGCGAGATGAAGCGCAGTTCGGGCAGATGGCCGAGGACCTCGCGCGGCAGGCTGGCATAGCGCACTAGCAGGGCCTGCGCATCGTGGGCGGCCTCAATCAGCTCCCGGTTGTCCGCGCAGCGGGCCACCACGAGCTCCCAGCCGGCGCGTTCCAGGACGCGGCGCGCGGGCCCTTCGGTGCCCAGGTCCCAATCGGTGGCGACGACTTTCACGGGCTCTGCTCTCCTCTGTCGAACGGCACGGTCTATGATACGCCCTGGCGCGCTAGTCTCCTGCGTCCGGGGCGCTACGGCTGGAAGCGATGGCCGTCGGCGATGAAGCGGCCGGCGACCCAACTCCGTGTACGGCCCTCGACCGCGTCGTCGAAGACCAGCACGAGGCGGCCGACGACGCTGCTGATGCCGCCTTGCTCCACCGGGCCGCGCTCCTCATCGATGCGCAACCAGCACGCCCAGTCGTAGCGGCTGCCGGTGGTCAACTGCGGCGTGGCGCCCGCCACGGCCGCGGCTTCGATGGTGTAGAACGCCGCGACGGTCGACTCCGCCTGGGCTCGGAAGGCCCGTGTCCAGGTGCCCACCTCCGGCTTGCGCGGGATCTCCAGGTTGACATTGGTGTCATCGAGCGACAACCCGCCGTCGCTCGGCCGCGGCTGGCCCGAGAAACGTAGCCAGAGGGTCGGCTGGCGCGCCTCTTCGTCGGCCCAGATGCCCGCGTAGCGGCAGATGAATGGTTTGCCGGCTACCTGGCCGGTGACCGGTTGGGCCGGCACATCGGCCTCGGCCAGCGTGTCCTTGGGCGCGAACTGGGCCACGGCGTCGGCCACCGGCTGCGCCTGCGGCGCGATGGGCGCGAGCTTGCTGGCGAAGTGCTCCACCAGCCCGGTGGCGGGCGGTTTGGCGCTGGCCTCGGCGCCGGTCGACGGGGTTGGCGTCACCACCTTCGGCGCGCGCGCGGTGCAACCGCCCAGCAGCAGACAGACTACGGTGCCCAGTATGCACAAGCGCATCCAGCTATCTCCGTTCCAGTACGACGAACGTGTCGTTGTCGGCGGCCACCAGTTCACGGTACCAGTGTAACGCCTCCGCCACCTGCGACTCGGCCAGCAGCGGCTTGGTCAAGCTGACCGTGCGCGCATACTCGATGGTATCTCCGACCAGCCGATGTGTCACACGCCAACTGCCCCAGGCGGCTTTCTGGCCCTGGTCGGCCGGCAGTTCGCGCACGGCCAGCCCCGGCGCGAGCCGGATGCGCAGCCGGTCTTCGGTCTCGCGCGCGGCTCCGTCGAGCCGCACCGGCCCGCGGGCGTCGGTCAGCGCGCGGGGCAGGGCGGCGCGCTCGATGACCGCGCCGCGCAACGGCAGCAGCTTGTTGCCGCGTGCATAGGGCTGGCGCGCCAATCGGTAGCGCAGCGTGAACGGCTTGTCCATTGCCGCCGGGGCCGATGCTTCCACCGAGCCGGGCTCGACCTGCAGCGCCAGTTGGGCGTTCAGTTCCTGGGCCACACCGGACGGGCCGGCGTTGGCCACCGCCAGGCGCAGCGCCTGCTCAATAGCGCCGCCCGCGGTCACCTCGACCTGGCCGCTGATCTCGCCCGCGGCGCTGAGCGCCAGGTCGCCCACGCGCCGGCGAAAGTTGGCGGTGCCGGTCGGAATGGGTAGGACCGACCAACGCGCACCGCTCTCGGTCACCACCAGGGCTTGCACGCCCTGGATCTTGGGCGGCAGGTAGTCGGCCGGGCCGAAGCGCCAGGTCGGATCGAACCAACGGTAGCCGCCGGCCTGGGGTACGGCCACGACGACGTGGTCGAACTGGGCCATGGCCGGCAGTGACTCGATGAGGATGCCGCGCGAAAGGCTGCGCAGCAGCGCCGGATAGGCAGTGATGCCCGCGCGCGCCAGCATGGTGATGAGCAGCGTCACCATGTCCTTGCAGTCGCCCACGCGCAGGTCGAACGTCTCGGTCGCCGGCCGCGGGGTGATGCCGGGCGCGCCGGTCTCCACCTGGCCGACCTTGTAGGCGATCTGCGTCACCAGATAGTGGTACAGCGCTCTGGCTGGGTCGGTCTGGCCCGCGGTTTCGCGCGCCACTGCCGCGTCCAGCGCCGCGTGGCGGCGGTACTGGCCGGCGGCCGCCTGGCGGTAGCGCGTGGCCACGACGTTCCAGTCGGTCAGCCGGGAGACCAGCAGCGGGCAATCCGCTCCGGCGGGCACGTCGGACTCCTGCCAGGCGTACTCGGTGTCGGTGCCCACCGTGCGCACGACCACGGGCCGCTTGAATTGCCTGGGATCGCTGTTCGGCGGCGTGCGGTCGGGCAGCCGCGCGGCATAGCGTGCGTCGAGTACCGGCTCGTCGGCGCCCAGCTGCCACTGGTCGCTGAGCCCTTCGGGCTGCGTCGGCCGCTGGTCGTCCAAGTGGACCTCGTAGTCGAGCACCGACTCGGCGTCGAGCGTGGGGAATTGCAGCGACAGATGGTCCACTTCGTCGAACGGGCCGAGTTGGGCGCGTTGCAGCGAGACGGCCTGCAGGTCGACCAGGCCGCGCCGCGGATGCCAGGTGCGCGCGGCGGTGACCGTCACGCGCTGGTCGGCGCCAAAGTAGCCCAGGTCGACGTTCTCGGGCGGTCGGCCGCCGCGCAGGACCTTGAGTGTGCCGCGCAGCGTGCGGTCCAGGCGGCCGTCCTGGTGCCAGGTGACGACGCGCTCGCGCCGCAGCCACACGGCGCGAGCCGGGCTGTCGGCGGCGCTCGGGGCGGTGGCCAGCAGACCGGCCAGGTCGGCCGGCGGCTCGGGCGCCAGCAGGCACAGCCAGAGCCACCACAGCATGGTACTCACGGCGCCGTCACCACCAAGGCGTTGGCCACCTCGGCGGGCGCGCCGGCGCTGGGCCGGCCCTGGAGCCGGCCGCCGGCAACCATCGTGGCCGACCGCGAGCCGTCCAGGTTCATAGCCTCCACGCAGCCCAGGTCATGAAACACAGCGGCCCATTCGGCCAGGGAGAAACCGCGACTGTACGGCGCCCAACCCTCGCCGAAGGCCAGAATGATCGAGCCGTCGGGCAGCAGGCCCACACCGCTGCGCGCGGTGACGCTATCACGTACATCGCGCCTGAACTGCTCGGCCTCGACCGCGTCGCTGACCACCACCTGACCTTCGCGCAGCAGCCGCGGGCCGCCGCCGAGCACGTTGCTCGTCGCCGCGGGGTCGGTGCGCCAGACGAGAGTGGGCGTGCCATCGAGCGTGGCGCGATGGTGGATGGCCAGTTTGCCCAGCATGGTGCGGTTCATGCCGCGGAAGGCGTCGGCACCATCCCACCACTCGCTGGTCACCGCGCACTCGGCGTCGTCGCTGGGCGTGTGATTGACGGCCTCGATGGGCAGTTTGAGCAGCGGCGTCTGCAACTCGGACTGCCAGGCCAGCGCGTCGATACGCGGCCTCTGGCCGGCTTCGAGCAGCAGGCAGGTGCGGTTGAGCAGGGGTTGGCTGACCCACTCGCCGTCGAGCCGCAGCGCCCCCAACGGCGGGCCGTCGTCGGGGTCGAAGTAGCCGCCGTTGACCGCGGCCGTGTGGTTGGCGCCCATGGTCGCCACGGTCGCGCGGGCGGTCATCTTCCGACCGGCGGCACAGAGGCGCAGGCGATAGGCCTGATCGGCGGCCAGCCGCACGGCAAAGACCCGCGTCGGCCCGTCGGGCCGGGCCTGCTCGAGCGTCAGCAGCGTCGCACCGGCGTCGAGCGCGGTCTCGCGGCGGGTGGTGCCGACCGTGGTCACGATGAGCCGGGCCGTGCCGCCGGCCAGCTCCGCGCGCGCGGCGAAGCGCCAGGGCAGCAGCAGCTCGATGCCGTCGGCGACCAGGCGCACCGAGCCGCCGGCCACCCGGGGCAGGGCCGTGTTGGGCCGGGGCCTGGCGGCGGGCAACGGCAGGCGGTAGACGGCCTGGTTACCTTCCACGCGGATGGAGGGTTCGGCGATGCGCTCGATGCCGGCTACGGCGAGGACGCTCTCGGCCGCGCCGGGCTGCCAGGAGACGACTGGCCGGCGTTGGCAGCCGGTCAGCAGAAGGCCTGCCACCACCAGGGTGGCCAGCCGCCTCAACACGTGACGTCGCGTCTCACAAAGCGCCATAGCCCAGCCGTCGCGAATAGGATGATGGTCACACAGTGTACCCGAACCATGGGCCAAACCGCCGCACCTGGGAACAGCAGCCGCCCGCTGTCCGGGTCGAAGGCGATCGGGTAGGCCTTGGCATGGTCAAAGAGGTAGTTGGAGAAGAGGTAGGGCTTCACCTTTTCCACCCAGTCAAAGTTCATGCCACAGATGATCTGGAGCGTGATGACCAGGCCCACCGCCGTGAAGCCGGGCGCCAGCGCGTTGTCGAACCAGCTGCCCAGCGCCACGGCGATGGTGCCGCCCGACATCATGGACAACGTCATGAGCGAGTAGGACAGCAGGATGTAGCGCGCGCCCTCTCCCGCGGTCATGACGATGATCTTGCCTTCGGATGCCGGCGACACCGACGTCAGCTTGCCCCAGCCGAAGCACAGCGTGCCGATGGCCAGGCTCAGCAGCATGGTGAAGGCCGCGATCGACGCGGCGTAGAGCCAGGCGGTGGCGTACTTGGCCAGCCACACCTGCCAGCGCGGCCGCGGCCGCACCAGCATGGTGCGCAGCGTGCCGGCCGCGCCTTCGCCGCCGAGGATCTCGCCGATCACCACCGGTGCCAGGTACAACAGCAGCATGGCGATGGTGATGCTCACCGCCTGACACTCGAACAGGCCGTTGCGCAGGTCGCCCACAATCTCCATCTGGCCGCCGCGGTTGGGGCGGAACGCGTGGCGGTCCTGCCTCATGCCCCAGGTCATCAGCCCAATCAACAGCGTGCTGGCGGCGTACAGCAGGTACGGCGCGAAGCGCCGGTGGAGGCGGTAGATCTCCCAACGCAGCAGGACGATCACAGCGAGCTCTCCTCACCGGTCACCTCGAAGAAGAACTCCTCCAGGCTGCGCCGCACGATCAGCAGCTCGCTGACCGCCACGCCGGCGCCGACCAGGGCCGCGTTGACCGCGGCGGCCCGTTCGGCGGGGGCGGTGACGATGAGGTACTCGTCCTGGCTCTGGGCCTCACGCACCTCGGGCACGGCGCTGGCGATGGCCACGGGATCGACGCCGGCGGGCGCTTGGCAGGCCAGGCGCAGCACGGCGAGGCCGTCGGTGTTTCCCAGCAGCTCGGCGACCGGGCCCTCGGCCACCATGGCGCCGTGGCTGATGACCGCCACGCGGTCGCAGACCGCCTGCACCTCGGACAGCAGATGGCTGGAGATGAAGATGGACATGCCATCTTCCACCGCCAGCGTGCGCACGAGTTCGCGCACTTCCCTCATGCCTTGCGGGTCGAGTCCGTTGGTCGGCTCGTCGAGCACCAGCAGCTCAGGCCGGCAGAGCAGCGCCTGGGCCAGCCCCAGCCGGGCCCTCATGCCTTGCGAGTAGGTCTTGACCTTGTCGCCGTCGCGGCCGGTGAGGCGCACCCGGGCGATGGCCTGATCGACCAGCGCGCGCGGCGTGGGCCCGGTCAGGGCGCCGAGGAACTCCAGGTTGCGACGGCCGGTCATGTAGCCATAGAACGACGGGGCCTCCACCTGCGCGCCAACGCCGCGCAGGGCGCGCACGCGGTCGCGGCGGATGTCGTGGCCCAGGATGCGCGCGGTACCGGATGTCGGCGAGATGAGTCCGAGCAGCATGCGGATGGTGGTGCTTTTGCCCGAGCCATTGGGGCCCAGGAAGCCGTACACCGTGCCGGCCGGCACGGTCAGGTCGAGGCCGTCCACCGCGCGCCGCACCCCGAACCGCTTGACCAGGCCGCGCGCCTCGATGACCGGCGTGGCGGCCGCCTCCGCGCTCACCTGAGCGTCTGCTCCGCCAGATCCAGCCGCTTCTCATCCAGCCGCCAGTTCGGGCCCAGGAACCCGCCGGCGAGATAGGCGCTGGTGCCGTCCCAGTCGACGCGGTCTTCATAGACCAGCAGGTCGGGCAGCAGATCGAACTTGTGGTTGGCGGGCAATCCCCGGCCGTATTCAACGCCGCTGTTCCACAGCACCAGACCTTGGGGGCGCACCGGATGCGGCGTGAGCAGGACCATGCCGACCTTGTCGCCGCTGTAGGTGTGGGTGCCGACGGTGTATTTGCCTGGCTCCATGGCAATGCCGGCCGGCAGCATCTTGGCCGGGTCGGCAATGCCCGGCAGCTTGACCGTGCTCGGCTCTCCGAAGATGACCAAGTTGCGGCCCTTGACCAGGTCCTCGGTCAGCGTCGTATCCAGCACCATGGGCGGGAAGGCCTCGGCGAAGGTGAGCCAGACGCCCTGGAAGGCCCGTGCGCGACTCATGTTCAGCGCCTGGCGCGCATCGTCGCCGCCGGTGGCCACCACGGCCAGGAACGGGCTATTGAACACCTCGCGCGCCGGGCCCACCAGCGGGCGTTCGGCCGGCGGCGTGGCGGCTGCCAGCGCGGGCGTGCCGTCGGCGGCGATGGTCAGCCGCTGTGAGCCGGCGCCGAGTGGGCCCGCGGGCTTGCCATTGACTGTCACGGCCACTGGCCTGTCACCGCGTAGCTTGGCCGGCGGGTCCAGGTACAGCTCGGCTACGTTGGTGCAGGTCAGCGCCAGCTTGCCAGCGGTCAGGTCGGCCTCGATGTCAGCCGGTGGACCCCACTGCGCCAAGGCGCGCACGTCGATCCAGTAGGCCTGGCCCTGCTTGGGCGTGAAGGTGCGGAAGGTGATGTGCGGCGGCGCGGCGGCGCGCACCTTGGGCTTGACGAAGTCGAACATGGCCTCGAAGGGCGGGTCTTCCCAGTAGATATAATGGCCCTGGCCTTCGTACTCCTTGTACTCCACCTGATAGCCGCGACGGCGCAGCTCGGGGACGATCAGGCGCGAGTGCTCGGTGGGCACCAGCGTGTCCAGTGCGCCGTGCTGCACGAAGGTCGGCAGCCAGCGGGCGTTGCCCACCAGGTCGAGCGGGTTGTTCTGGCTGATGCACCAGGTCTTGTAGGCGGTCTGCTCGCGCTGGCGCTTCTCCCACAGGAAGAAGTCGCTCTGGCCGGCCATGGGCGAGAGTGCGGCGAACATGTCGGGATGCCGCAGCGCCAATGCCCAGCCGCCATAGCCGCCCATGGACGAGCCGGTCATGTGGATGCGGTCGGGATCGATGCTGTAGAAGCGCTGCATCTCCTCGATGACGCGCAGCACGTCGACCTCGCCGATGCCCAGGAAGTCGGTGTTGCGCCGGCCATGGGGCAGCACCAGGATCATCTGCCGGTCGGCGGCCATCTTCCACTGCTGTGGCGGCAGCACCCAGGGGTAGATCTTGGAGGTCTCGGGCACGTAGCCGTGCAGGAAGAGCACCAGCGGGTAGCGCTTGGCCGGGTCGTAGTCGGCTGGCAGCCGCACGAAGTAGGGCTGCGCGCTGCCGTCGGTGCGGCACTGGTAGGCGCGCTCCAGGTAGCCCTGTGCGTTCTCGCCGCCGGTCAGCCCCCGGTAAGCCACCTCGCCAGCCTTGCAGCGGGCCAGCGCGGCCTCAGCGGCCTTGACCGAGGCGTCCTGCGCGGGGTCGAAGGCCGCGATGGCGTAGCGCGGTCGCTCCTGGAGCTTGTCGATCTCCAAGGCCACGAGCGGCAGGTTGGAGTCGCGCACATCGGCGGGCATGACCATGGCCGCCGCGGCCTGCAGCCGGTTGCTCAGGTCGGCCGCGACGGCCAGGTAATCAGGAGCCTTGCCAGCGGGCGGAGCCGGCTGGCAAGCAGCCGGCAGCACAAGCGCGAGGCAAATCAGCAACAGCAGTGATCTGGGCATGGCGCAAGGGTGTCCCGACTACGGTGTCGCTGTCAAGCCGGTGGCTTCACATCGCCGTAGATGTCACTGTACGTCTGCACGCGCCACAGGCCGTCGGCACCCTTGACCAGCACCAGCGGCCGGGGCTTGTCGGTGCCGCTGCTCTGGAGCAGGATGCGCCAGGCGCCGTCGCGGAACTTGTCCGCTTCGCTCGAGACGACCTGCAGCGCGAACTGGTCGGGGTCCATCTTGTAGCTGTTCGACGGGCTCGTGCCCTGCGCATAGCTGCGGAAGATGTACGGCTTGGAGCGCATGCCGTCCACGAAGTAGGTGTTCTTCTCCCACTTCTCGTCGACCATGCCCAACGACAGCATCTTGCGGCCGGCGTCGCGCGTGGACTCCTTGGAGTAGCAGTAGATCGCTTCGAACCACAGCTTGGCGGCGCCCTCGGGTCGGGTGGCCTCCTTGGTCTGCCGATCGCGGAACTCGTCCACGTCGCGCGGCAGCTTGGCCAGGACCCCCGAGGTCAGTCCCAGGACCGCCGCGACTGTCATCACCAACGCTGAACGCCTGAACATGGCTGTTCTCCTGCTTACTAGAACGACGCCAGGGCCGGCCCTGGGTTCCCCGTCAGCCGGCCCTGCTCGTAGCGGCCCGTTAACCTCGACGGTCAGTCATCACTTGAACTCTTCGGCATTGGGGTCCCGGGGGGGACGGATGTCGGTGTAGATGTTGCGGTGGTCGTAGATGTACCAGAGCTCGGTTTTGGTGCTCTGCTTGCAGTACACCGGCCGGCTCATATCCGCGCCACTGCTCTTCCAGTACACCTGATACGCCTTCTGGTGGTTGGGATTCGACTTCTCGATGTTCAGTTCGTACTTGTTGGGGTCCATCTTGTAGGCGTTGTCCGGTGACGTGCCCTTGGCGTACGACCTGAAGATGTGCTGCTTGCCCGGATCCTTCAGCCGCTCGACGAAGATGCGGGCGTCGGGCGTCGTGTCCCAGTTCGGCTTGTCCTTGTACTCGATGATCATGTACTGGATCATCTTGCGGCCCTCGTCGCGTGTCTTTTCGTCCATATACACGCAGATCGCGTCGAGGAACAGCTTGCTGGCGATCTCGGGCGTCTTGGCCGTCTCGCTGTGTAGCTTCTGGAACTCGTCCAGGTTCTTGGGCAACTCGGCTCGTGCCGTAGCCGCCGCGCCAACCAACGCCAAGGCCAACAGAATTCTGCTCAATGTGCGCATGGTATCCCTCCTTGGTCAGTCAGCGGCCAACCGTCTCCGCTCTGTCTGCCGTCCAGTGTACCGCGTCGCGATACGGCGCGTTGACTGAGTTGCTGTTACCATCGCGCAAACCCAAAGCACAACGCCGCTGGCCCCGCGGGGCCAGCGGCGTTGGTGTGACGTCGCGGCGGCTACTTGCCGGCCAGTTCCGCAACGGTCTTGAACCACCACTCGGCGCACTTGCGCACGGAGGCTTCCTGCTCGGCGTCCCACTTCTCGTACTCGATGCTGAAGGTGCCGCGGAAGCCCTGGCGCTGCAGCTCGGCCAGCATGCCCTTGGCGTCGGCCTTGCCCGTGCCCCACGGCGCGTCCTGGTTCTTGTCGTCCAGGTCCTTGAAGTGCAACGAGGCGATGTGGCCTTCGAGCTTCTTGAGGCCGTCGAGCGCCACGACGCCGCTGCGCGGCCAGTGGCCGGTATCGGCGCAGGCGCCGAGGAAGCTGCAGCCGGCCAGCTCGCTGGCGGTGAAGGCGGGATCCCAGTAGTGGCTGGGCTTGGGATGGTTGTGCAGGCCGATCTTCAGGCCATACTCCTCGGCCAGCCGGTCTACCAGCGGGAACATGTCCTTGCCGATCTCGGTGTTGATGGTGCCGATGCCCCAGGTCTGAGCCCAGCCGAACATCGAGCGGATGCCCTTCTCGTCGCCCGGAATGCCGGTCACGCCAAAGGCGATGACATGGCAGCCGGTCTCGGCCAGTTTGTCGCGCACGATCTTGCTGGCGGCTTCGCTCATGCCCGGCCCGAAGCCCGTGGCGTCGTCCTTGGAGACCTTCTGGCCGGGGAAGCACTCGATGTACTGAATGCCGAGTTCCTTGGCCTTGTCGATGACTTCCACCACGGTCTTGCCGTTGAACGTCCAGGCCTGCAGCGCCAGTCGCCATCCAGGGATGGCCGAGCGCTGGAAGTCGGCGGCCTGCCCGCTCAGGCCGAGCACCAGCAGCGGCGCCAGAACCCATAGCTTGCTCATTCGCATGATGCTAACTCCTCGTGTTCGCTGATCGGACGACAGGTGGCGCGGCGAGGTTCACCGCACCGCACCTACCACAAGCCGCGGGCCGCCAGTTGGGCCTGATGCTCGGCCAACGACTGCGGCAGATCCAGATGCGGCCGGCCGTCAGCCGCGGGCGACACGCCGATACGCGCCGTGCCCGAGCGGCTGATCCAGTACAGGTCGCCGCTGACCGGCTGGGGCATCGTGCGGGCCCCGTCGTGGGCCACCTGCGCCAGGCCGCGCAGCGCGGCCAGCCCTGGGCGACAGAACGGCGCGGCGACCAGGAAATCACGGGCTGGAATGGCCGCCACCAGGCCCTGCTCGGCGAACTGCGGCAGCAGGTCGGGCAGGATCAGCAGTCGCGAACTGTCCAGGCCGTCATCGCAGGCCAGACCATACGACAGCCCGGCCTCGTCGCCGCGCAGCATCTGCACCGCGTCCTCGCCGGTGCGCGCGCGCAGGTTGCCCAACGCCGCCGCGACGAGCGCCGGCGCCGGCTGGCCCAGCGACTCGAGCTCGGCGCGCTGGACGAACCGACGGCCGTTGACCGTCGGCGCGGCGAGGGTGGTGATGAGCCCCGGCGCCTGGCTGAAGGCCAGCACATCGGGCGCGCGCCGGGCCAGGTCGCGCGCGCTCGACTCGCCCCACAGCACGGGCAGCAGCGTGGCCAGCGCGTCGGCGGGCTCAGCCGTGTCAGTGCGCGCCTCGGCGGCCAGATGCACGACGCGCTCGGCCACGGCATCGGCCCAGTGTGCCGGGTCGGTGCCGTGCAAGCAAGCGTCGAGGTCGGTCCACACCAGCTCCATCTCGAGCTCGGCATAGGCCACCAGCAGCGCCTCGTCGGTGGCGCCCATGGGGCGCGCGCCCAGCGGTGCCAGCGCACTCTCGATGAGGGCCAGCAGGGGATGGCCGGCGCTCTCGGTCACTTCGCCTCCGCGTCCTTGCGGAACGTGGGGTCGGCGTGGAGATCACGCCGCACATGCGGGCGCAACTCCTCGGGCAGCATGGCCATGGCGGCGTCCAGCGGCTCGGCGAAGTTCTTCTTGCCAAACTGCTTGCGCACCAGCGCCATCATCATCGTGGCCACTTCCTGCTGCTCGGCGTCACCGGCCATGGTGGCCAGGGCATCGACCCGCAGGCTGTAGGCCGTGGCCTCAACCCACTGGTCGACCCGGCGCGCCACGGCGGCGGCGTTGCCCCAGGGCGTGATCTTCTCGTCTAGCGTGGCGGTCTCGGGCACCAGCGCGGCGGACTTCAGGTACGATTCCAGCGCCGCCTCAAAGTCCTTGAGGTCGCACTGCACCGTGCCGATGTTGTTATACGCGATGGCTTCGGCCAGCGCGTCGCCGCTCTCCTGGGCCTCGGCCGCCTCGCGCCGGAGCGCTTCCAGGCTGCCCTCGAGGTCCTTCTTGCGTCGTTGTTCGTTCTTCTCTCGTCCAAATCGCACGGTGCCGCCCTCCAATCCGACCACGATACCCTTGGAAGCCCACTATGGTCAACGAGCCCTGACCCGAGCCGGAGGATGCGGGCCGCCGGCAAGCACGCTCGCCCGCGGCTCGCATCCTCGGTCGCGGGTCACCTCACTTGGCCGCGTACGGCGCGTTCGGGGCGACTTCCTTGGCGTTGGTCTTCGGTTCGTACTGGGTGTTGCCCGTGGCCCAGTTCAGCCCGGCCAGCACGATCATCTCGTAGATGGGGCTGGCCACGACGTCCTCACGATGGCCGAACGAGGTGGCGAAGACACGGCCCTGGCCCTGCTTGCGGCACCACGTGGACGGGTAGGCGGGCGTGCCGGCATACGGCGCGGCCATGCCGTCGGTGGACTGCAGCGTGATCACGTCCATATCGGCGTTCATGTTCTGGAACATGTACCACTCGTCCAGCAATTCGATGGTCGCCGGGCAGTTCTCCAGACCGGGGAACTTGGTCTCGACCAGCGTGTGCTTGGCCTTCATCTGCGCGCCGTGGGTTTTGAACGCGCCACCCACGAACGGGGTGTAGGTGCTGCCCGGGTCGCGCAGTGTGTCGGTGGCCGTGTGCAGGCCGACGAAGCCCTTGCCCGACTCGATGAACTCGTACAGCGCCTTGAGGCCGTCGGCGGGCATGCCCGGCTGCTTGTCCGTGCCGGCGTCGAGCAGGTTGCCCGTGGTGTAGAACATCACGGCGTCATAGGGGGCCAGTCCATCCTTGGTGAAGACGCTGCCGTCCTTGGTGCAGGTGACCTCGAAGCCGTTCCAGGCGCCCACCTGCTTGAGGATAACCTCGGCCCAGGCCGGCTGATCACCCTTGCGGGCCACCACCGAGTGCTGGAATCCCGAGGACTTGGTGAAGAACAGGACCTTGCGTACCGGCTTGTTGCCCTGCGCGGCGGCGGGGGATATGGCGGCCAGGGCCAGCAGGCCACAGACGCTCAGGCTGACGAACACACGCGATCTCATGCTTTGCTCCTGTGCGCGTGCTTCGCGGCCGCCGGGGCGAGTCCTCCCTGGGCCGCGGCGAGTCGGGTGCCGGTCTCCTTGACACGTGGGTGGGCCTCGTCTATACTTCGCCCGGTCTGCTGCCGCCTGGACAGCTTTGGCTGGGAGCCTGCCTGCATGGATATCAATGGCGAGATCATCGGGATCATCGCTGGGTATAAGGAGCTTGACCCCGCAACCGTTTGCGCGGAGAGCACCTTTGAAGAACTCGGCATCGATAGCCTCGACGCTATCGATATCGTCTACGAGATCGAGGAGAAGTTCGGGGTGCAAGTGCCCCAGGATGCGCTCGATCTGAACACCGCGCAGCGGGTTTCCGACATCCTGGCCGTCGTGGAGAAAGTCCGCGGCAGTAATGGACAGGTCTCGGGCGCCTGACGCCTTGCCGGCCCGCCAGGCGATCCAACCGGTTTCGCGGCATCTGGGGTGGGCAGGTGTCAGGGATGATTCGCTCATGCGCCGTGTTGTCGTTACCGGTCTCGGTGTGATCTGTTCTGTTGGCCACGATGTGCCCCAGTTGCTCGCGGCGCTGACCGAGGGCCGCTCCGGGACCGCTACGATCGCTTCGCTCGATCCGTCGTGGCTCAACACCCAGGTCGGTGCCGAGGTGCGTAACGCCAGCTTCGACCATGTGGTGCCGCGCCCCGAGCAGCGCCATCTCGACCGTCAGTCGCTGCTGGCCATCCACGCCGCGCAGCAGGCGGTGGACGACGCCGGGTTCACTTCGGCCGAGGACGGGCCGCGCTGCGGTGTCATCCTTGGTACCGGCATGGGGCCTGTCGAGACCATCGACGGCGCCATCCGCGAAGTGCATATCGACAAGCGCAAGCCGCGGCCAACCACCATCCCGCGCTGCATGTTCAACGCGGCCTCGGGCCAGTTGTCCATCCGCTTCGGCTGCAAGGGCCCGTCGCAGACCATCGTGACGGCCTGCGCCTCCAGCGCGCACGCACTGGGCCAGGCCGCCAACTTCATTCGCCACGGCACCGCCGACGCATTCCTGGCCGGCGGCACCGAAGTCTTTCCGACGCTGTCACTGCTGGCCGCGTGGGACACGCTGCGTGTCATGTCCACCAGCAACGACCGGCCGGAAGCGGCCAGTCGTCCGTTCAACCGCGACCGCGACGGGTTCGTCATGGGCGAGGGCTCGGCGGTGCTGGTGCTCGAGAGCGAGGAGCGCGCCACGGCGCGCGGCGCGCGCATCTACGGCGAGATCATTGGTGTGGGCCTCAGTTCCGACGCCCACCACATCACCCAGCCGCAGGTGGGTGGCTTGGTGCAGGCCATGAGCCTGGCGCTGGCCGATGCCCAGGTGGCGCCTGAGGACGTGCAGTACATCAACGCCCACGGCACCGCCACGCCGATCAATGATCCGCTGGAGACCGAGGCCATCAAGCAGGTCTACGGCGACCATGCCCGCCGGCTGATGGTCAGTTCCACCAAGTCGGCGCACGGTCACACCATCGGCGCCGCGGGCGCGCTCGAAGCCACGGCCACGTTGCTGGGCATGAACCACGGTTTCGTGCCCGCGACGCTCAACCTGACCGACCCGGATCCGGCCTGTGACCTGGACTGCGTGCCGCTCACGCCGCGCGCCGAACGGTTCGATGTGGCCATGAGCAACTCCTTCGCCTTCGGCGGACACAACGTCTCGCTGGTGTTCCGGCGGTACTGAGATGGCCGGCGCGGGTGGGAACGGCCGTAACGGCAGGGCCGGCGCGGGCGGCGTGGTGCTCCACGGTGATCGCGTCCTGCTGCTGTACAAGCGGCTCAACGGCGAATGGCGGTTGCCCAAGGGTCGACTGAACGCCGGAGAGGACCTGCTGGCGGCCGCCCTCCGCGAAGTCAGCGAGGAGACCGGATTCGCCCAACTCGCCGCGGTCGCTCCGCTGGGCACACGGCGGGTCGAGTACACCGTGAATGGGCAACGCTCCGGCCGCGACCTGACCTTCTTCGCCATGCGCCTCGATGGATTCACCCGGTGCCCGCGCGACCGGCGCGATGCCAAGCGTTTCGCCGTGTGCTGGATGACCGTCAGCCAGGCGCTGGAGGCCTTGACCTTCGACGACGAACGCCAATGGCTACGCCAGGCGCTGGACCTGGCCTGACCGACCGGCGTAGAATGCGCGCGGCGGGCCGGGACGGCTCCATCCGGCGGCCGCCACGCCCAGGAGGTCCGCCATGCTGCCCGCCATCGTCGACCTGACCACGGCGCCGGCTAACCTGCCGCTCATCCAGCCGGCCGCCATCATCCGCGTCGAGCCGGCCTGGGCCGGCGCCTGGACTACCGCGGGCGATGTGGATGGCGACGGGCGCGCGGAGATCGTCCAGGCGCGCATCGACGAACGAGACGACACTCACGCTGTCGTGGCGGTGAGCGTCTACCGCCAGGACGGCACGGTGCTCTGGCGCTGGGGCAACCCCGCCGCCGGTGTGGCCGCGCTGCACAGCGATGTGCCCTGCCAGGTGCACGACTGGAACCGTGACGGCCGGCCCGAGGTCGTGGTCGGCACGCGCACGGCGGTGATCACCCTGGATGGCGCCAGTGGCCACGAACTCGAGCGCTTCGCCACGCCGGGACCGGACGCGGTGGACTGTCTGGTGTTCGCTCGGCTCAGTGGAGCCGAGCGCGACGACCTGCTCATCAAGACGCGCTACCAGCGTCTCTGGGCCTACACCGCCGCGGGGCGGCTGTTGTGGACGATCAACGAGCCCGGCGGCCAGCGCACGGCCCATCAGCCCCTGGTGTTCGACCTCGACGGCGACGGGCGAGACGAGGTGCTGGCCGGGTACGAGCTGCTGGGACACGATGGCCAGGTGCGCTGGACGCTGGACGTGGCGTCGCTGAGCCTGGGCCGGGGCCATCTCGACTGCGCGCGCGTGATGCGGACCGGCGCCACGCCGGCCGACTGGCGATTGGTGCTGACCTGCTGCGGTGACCAGCAGCTCCTCTGCATGGACGGCGCCGGGAAGGTCATCTGGCGCCAGACCGGGCGGCACTTCGAGTCCCTGCACCTGGCCGATTTCGCCGGACTGGGCGAAGGCCAGATCCTGGTCGACATCGATCACACCGAGCGCAGCCGCGCGCCGATGGAGGTCTATGCCGCCGACGGCACGACGCGGGTGGTGCTCAACACGACCTACGGCCGGTTCCATCCCGTGCTGACCTGGGGCGACGACCCGACGCCACGCCTGGTGGCTTGCGAGGACCGGCTACTGGTCAGCGGCGCCGACGGCCGGCCCCTGGCCAGGTTCGCCACGCCAACGCCCGATGATGTCGCCTTTGACCAGTCGGCCAACGCCGCGGAGCATCGCGCGATGGGTGACTACCACCTGATCGGCCAGGTTGGCAATCTGTTTGGCCAAGGACAGCCGGACCTGATGCTGCACAGCAATCCCGGCGGGATGATCTGGCTGTACCGCAACCCGGCGAGGGCACGCGGCTCGCTGGCGCCAGGCCTGGGTCCGAACGTAACCCTCTACTGAGGGCTAGTCGGCTTCGACTTCGGCCCACGAGCTGGTGGTCTCCCACAGCCGCACGCGCCGCAGCTTGAGCCCCGGCGGCACGGCGTACACAGCACCGGTCTCCGGGTTGCACAACTGGCCACCACCCTCCAGCCGCTCGCGCACATGCTCGAAGATCTGGCGCGCCATGACTTCAGAGGTCGGGTCCTCGGTCAGGTAGGGGATGATCCGGCTGCCAGGGCCGCCGTACTTTTCGATCAGGGCCTCGTAGAGGGGATCGTTGACGTTCACGCACATGGCGTGGTCGAACTGATCGATGAACTCGTTGACGGCCACCTTCAGGGCCTTGAAGTCCACGACCATGTCGGTCACGGTCAATTCGCGAGCCTCCACCACCACCTCTACCCGGCGCGTATGGCCATGGGGGAAGCGGCAGCGCTCGGGATGCTTGGACAGCATGTGCCCGTTCTCGACTTCGAACATCTTGCAGATGCGGTACACCAGCCCGTCCATGCCAACTCCTTCACGCGGTCCCTGTCTGTCAGGCTAAGTCAGCATCGCCAAAGTGGCAACAGGAGTCGCCGGACGCGCGCCGAATCGACCCAGCGAAGAGGAGACTCGCGATGCGCCAGTGGCGGCAGAGCCTGGTTGCGATGGTGGTGGTGGTAGCAGCGTTGACCGGCCGTGCCGGCGCCGCGCTGCCTGATGGCTGGGCTGGCCGCGACGTGGGCTCCTGCATTGTGCCTGGCTCGTCGCTGGAATCCGGTGGTACCTGGACGGTGAAGGCGTCCGGCCGCGATATCGGCGGCACCGGCGACACCTTCCGGTTTGTGTATCAGACGCTCAAGGGAGACGGCTCGGTGGTGGCGCGCGTGGCCAGCCTGGCCAACACCAACGAGTGGGCCAAGGCCGGTGTCATGGTGCGGGCCTCGCTGGACAAGGACGAGTCCTTCGCCATGGCCGCGGTCACCCCGGCCAACGGTGTCCGCCTGCAGTCTCGTCCCCAGCAAGGCGCGGCGGCTACGCAGAGCGAGGCGAAGGCCGGCGGCCCGGCGCCATACTGGGTGAAGCTGGAACGTGCCGGCGGCGCGGTCACGGCTTCTTGCTCAGCCGACGGCAAGGAGTGGAAGGAAGTAGGCAAGACCGACGTGCGCTTGCCCGTGGTGGCTTACGTGGGGCTCTGCCTGACCAGCCACGACAACAGCACGCTCGGCGCGGCGACCTTCGACAACGTGGCCGTGACGCGGGCCGGCGGGGCTATGCCCGCACCGTGGAAGGCCGCCGATGTGGGTGCGGTCAACCCCGAAGGCGAATCCGCGCTGAACGCGGGCAAGTGGACGCTGACGGCCGCGGGCGCGGACATCTGGGACCCGTCGGACTCCTTCCATTTCGTCTACCAGGTATTGTCGGGCGACGGCACCATCGTGGCCAAGGTGCTGCGGCTGGAGGCCGTCGACGGCTGGTCGAAGTGCGGCGTGATGGTGCGCGAAACGCTCAACCCGGCGTCGGCCCACATCATGGCGGTCGTCTCGGGCAGCAATGGCGTGCATGTCCAGTTGCGTCCCAGTACCGACGGCGCCTGCCTGGATAGCGCCCAGAACGCCGGCGAGGCCGCGCCGTACTGGGTCAAGCTCCAGCGCAAGGGCGACACATTCACGGGATTCTGCTCCAAAGACGGCAAAGAGTGGGCCCAAGTGCATCAGACGGATGTCAAAATGGCCAAGGACGTGTTGGTCGGCCTGTGCTTGACCTCGCACAACGAGGGCCAGGCGACCACCGCGGAGGTGTCTGACGTCACGGTCACACAGGGCTGAACTGGCATCCGCCTCGGTGCATCTGCCAGCGCGCCTTGCGTGCGTGTTCGGCACGGCTGTATAATGTGAGCCTGTTACCTGGTGGTCAGATAGGCCAGGTGCCAGGGGGCGACGGCAAATGGGGAGAGGCGGGATGCGAACAGCAGCAAGTCGTATGAGCTGGATGGCGATGGGTCTGTGGTGCCTTACGGCGGCCTCGGCCCAGACGGCACGCCCACTCGACTTCTCCCAGGCCAGTTGGATTGGCAGCCCGGTTCCGGCGCAGCGCGTGGCCTTCGAGCGCGGTTTTGTGCTGCCGGCCGCGCCGCTGACCGCGCAGTTGCTGATGACAGCCGACCCCAGCTACCAGGTGACCGTGAACGGCGCGACCGTGGGCGGCGGCACCGACTGGGGCCAGCCGCAGCGGTTCGACGTGACCCGCCTGTTGCGCGCCGGCGAGAATACCGTCGCGGCCACGGTGCCGCGCGGCGAAGCCGGTCGCGGCTCGCTGCTCGCAGCGCTGCGAGCGGTGACCGGTGACGGTACGGTGGTCGAACTGCGCACCGACAAGCAGTGGCGCGCGGGCGAGGCCGGCGCCGCCGCCTCGGCACTGCAGCCGGCGGCCGAGATCGGTGCCTACGGCAGTCAGCCCTACGGTCGGCTGACCCGCATGTCCATGGTTGAGGCGCTGGCCGCCATGGCAGACGTCCGCTTGACCGTGCCCGCCGAGGGGCAATCGGCCAGCACCTTCCAAGGCAGCTACACGCGGCCCGAACTGGCCGACCGCTACCGCAGCTACGTCACTGTCGATCGTGGCAACGGCCGCTTCCGTGTCGCCGGGACGCCCAAGGCCATGTTGTTCGTGCGCTATAGCCAGCCTGGCGGCGGCTATGACGCTCCGTGCGTACGGCCGCAGGACTTCGATTTCGACCTGTTCGCCTCCGATCTCAAGACCCTCTCGGCCAACGGCCTGCAGATTGCGCTGGGCGGCTTCGGTTGGCGTGACCTGCTGGCTGCAGACGGCACGTGGCTGAAGCTGGCCCGCCAGCCCAAGGGCGCCGGCCTGCCGCTCTTCCGGTATGCCTATGAGGTCGTCGACTACGCCCTCGACCGCGTGCAGGAGCAGGGCCTCTCGGCCGTCGTGCTGCTCGACTTGCGCCAAGCGCTGCCCGCCGGCGCGGTGCCCGAGCCTTACGCCGACAAGATGCTTCTGGCGCCGCAGTTGTGGGACGCTGTGGTCCGTGGCCAGGCCAAGATCGCCGGCTACTTCGGCGAGCGGCCCGTGATCGCCGGCTGGTGCCTGGCGGCCGATGGGTTGCCTGTCTGGCCACAGCGCGCCGAGCCGCTGCTCACGCAGGCCTACCGCGAATACCTGACCGGCAAGTACGGCGGCATCGACGGCGTCAAGCGTGCCTGGAACGGCGCCGCCCCTGCCGCCATGGACAGTGTCGCCCTGCCCGCCGAGGGCGCCACCGACCAGGCCGCGTGCGATCTGGTCGCCATGCGCGAGGCGGTGACCGTGGCCCGGCTGAACGGTCTGGCCGACGCACTGCGCGGCGCCGCGCCGCACCACCTGCTGGCCTTCGGTGACCCCGACCCCAGCACCGCGCTTGCCGAACCGCAGCGCTTGCGGTTTGACATCTACGGTACGTTCGGCATGGCGCCGGCGCCGCTCGACCCGGCTGGTGAACTCGCGCCGCCGTCGCCGGCCGCATGGGCGTTGGCGCGTTCTGTTCGCGCCTTGCCACGGGCCAGCCTGGCGGGCACCTTGAGCGGCCGCTATGGCGCCGGCAGCATCGGCGCACGTGCTGGTCGCGCTGTCTTGCACGAGTGGGCCGAAAGCGTGACCGACGGCGCTGCCGGCTGCATCACGGCGCCTACCTGGGATCGCCTGACCGGGCGCGGGCCGGGCACGCAGTCGATGCCCGAACTGCCGGCGGTGAGCCGCTTGGCGACCGCCGTCGAGGCGCTGCAGAAGCCGTTCATGGCCTATCCGCCGCGCGTCCTCGTCGTCCGCGGCCAGGGGCTGCCGGCGGCGACGGAGCAGACCTCCGCGGCGCGCCTGGCTGAAACCCTGGAGCGGCTGCACGTGCCCTACGATGTGCTGGCGCCCAGCGCCGTGGGCGGGCTCGAAGAGGCCTTCCATGCCGACCTGGGTCGCTACCGCATGGTCATCATCCCGGCCATTCGACGGCTGCCCGATGACGGGTTCTGGACGGCGGTCGACCGCTGGCTCGGCGAGAGCGGCACGGCGGAGCGCACGCTGTTGGTGGGCCGCGTCGCCACCGCGGGTCCGTTGTCGCCGGTCGCCGCCAAGGTCATTGCCGGCTGGGCGGCCGGTGGCGACGCCGCGGTCGATGCCGGCGCGTTCTCGGTCAAGCAGCCCATCGCGGCGCTGCCGGCCGGTCGCCTGCTGGCCTGGCCGAGCGCGCAGTTGCCCGTGGTCGACGTACCTTCCGAGGGCGGCACCGTCATCGGTACCATGCAGGGCCATGGCACCGAGCGACCCGTGCTGGTGGCGCGCCGGAGCGCGGCAGGCCATCGGCTGGTGGCGGCCGGGTTTGATCTGGGCCTGGGCGAGGTGCCGGTGATCAACGCTGCGCTGTGGGACACGCTGACCTACTTGGGCCGCGGGCTGCTGGAGTCGACGGATATCGTGACACCCATCCAGTCGCCGGGCGCGCTGACCGTGCGACTCAGCGAGGATGGCGGCACCGCCGTGGCCATTGAGCGCGGCGGGGACTCGCCCGACGTGCTGTGGACCACGGGCGCATCGCGGCCGGAAAGCGTGTGGGCCGGCGCGGAGACGCGCTTCGCCGGAGACGGTACGGTCTCGGTGGCGGCGCCCATCGCGCCCTACCAGGTCAAGCTGTTCGAGGCGGTCGGCGAAGTCCACGGCCTGGACGCCGACGAGCGCGCCAAGGTGCAGGCCAATCAGCCCACGGGCGAGGGCCTGAGCGTCACGGCGCAGGGGCCCGATGGCATGATGGTCCGGCTGCGCACCATCCCCAGCGGCAACTTCACCGTGCGGCAGGCCAACGGCACGCCGCAGACCGAGCGAGCCGATGAGGAGGGCAATGCCGAGGCGACGCTGGACGCCGGCAAGCCGGTGACGATGCAGCTCTACGGCGCTGTGGCGCCGCCGACGCAGGTCGTCACCGCCGCGGACTATGTCTCGCTGGCCGACTACTACGTACAGCGCCGCGACATCGACCGCGCCTTCGGCGAGTTGGCGCGGCTGAGCGCATCCTACCCCGGCACCGAGGTGGCCAAGCTCGCCGACCTGCGGGCCGACGCGCTGCGCAAGCGCTGCGGCGCGGTGGTGCTGGTCAACTGCACCGACCAGCCGGTGATGGCCAACTACGCGGGCATGCAGCTAAGCAGCGGCGTGGTGGAGCCCGGTCGTGAGCGGCGCTTCCTGCTGTGGGCCGGCGGCTACCGCGAGGAGATTCGCGACATCTACGGCTATCTGGCCCAGGGCGAGGAACGCTCGAACATGATCGTGACCGCGGGTCAGGTCGATGTGCGCGAATGGGCCGGTGAGGCCGGCGCTACGGCGGTAAAGTTGCTCCGTTCGCGCCTGGCGCCCGAAGAGCGCCAGACACTGGCCAGCACGACTCAGCAGCAGTTGGGCCTGGCGCAGGCGCAAGCCGAGGGTGGCGCGGGCACCGGGACGGCCAAGCCCGGTCAGGGCGCCGAGCCGCCATTGGCTGGCGCCATCACCGTTGACTACGACCTGGTCAAGAGCCTGCCGACCAAGGCTGCCGGCGTCAGTCGCTTCACGGTGCGCAACCGCACCTCGCGCAAGGCGTTGCTGATGATCCGGCACCGGGCGCTGCCGCCGAACCCGGTCACGCTGGAGGAGGTGCCGGTTGACCCCAAGCGCACCGCCGCCACCGAGGCTGACCTGGAGGGCACCTACGACCTCTGGATCCATTTCCCCGACAGCGGCCAGGACCTGACCATCGGTGAGCACAAGGCCGATGGCTCGGTCTTCGTCGTCACCGTCGGCGAGTACACGCCTCAGCAGATGGAGCGTCGCAAGCTCGACAAGCGGCGCCGGGCCAGCGGGACGACGCGGACCAAGCGGACGGTGCCGACCCCGTCGTCGGAGTCGTCGTCGTTCGGCGGCCAATCGCCCTTTGGCGGCACATCGCTGGGCGGCAAGTGAACCGAGATCAGGCCGGGTCGACACCGCGCATCGCGGTACTCGACCCGGTCGTCGCCAACCAGATAGCGGCTGGCGAGGTCGTCGAGCGCCCAGCCAGCGTGGTCA
>JACRKZ010000032.1 GCA_016235455.1 Armatimonadota bacterium
CCCCACTACACTTCGCCCATGCCGTCACCAACGATCAACCACGAGAAGGCCATTGCCCGCGACTGGGCCCTGCTCAGCGGCCTGACCTTCTGCTTCGCCTGCGGGTTCGCCGTGTACAACGGCATCTTCGCCAACTTCATCCGCGAAGACCTGGGCGTCGGGCCGAGCCAACTCGGCTGGCTGGAGTCACTGCGCGAGGTGCCCGGCCTGCTCACCGCGTTCACCGCCGGCACGCTGGTGGTGCTGGCCGAGACGCGGCTGTCGTTCCTGGCCATCGCGGTCTGCGCGCTGGGCGTGGGCATCACCGGCTATGCCTGGAACTTCCACTCACTGGTGGCCATCGTCGTGCTGTGGTCGGTGGGTGGGCACATCTGGTTCTCGCTGTCGCCGGCCATCATCATGACGCTGGGCCAAGGGCAGGATTCGGGTCGCCACCTGGGCCGCATGGGCTCGGTCGGCGCACTCGGCACGCTGCTCACGCTCGGGCTGACCGTCGGCTTCAGCCAGTGGTACAAGACGGCCCATCCCGGTGGGCACATGCCCTACCGCACGCTGTTCCTCATCGCCGGCGGAATGATGTTCGTCGGCGCGCTGCTGGCTCTGCGCATCTCGCATCGCGCCTGCACCCAGGGCGAACGCGAGCGGCTGGTATGGCGCGGCGAGTACCGCCTGTACTACCTGCTGACCTTCCTCGAAGGCTGTCGGCGGCAGATCTTCACCACGTTCGCCCCGTTCGTGCTGATCGTCGTGTTCCACACGCCCGTGCAGACCATGCTGATGCTGGCCTTTGTCAACGCGGCCGTGTCCATGGTCTGCGCGCCGCTGGTCGGCCGGTGGATCGACCGCTGCGGCGAGCGGTATGCGCTGACGCTCTACAACCTGTGCCTGATCGCGGTGTTCTGCGGCTACGCATGGTTCCTCGACGTGCGCATCCTCTACGGCCTGTTCGTGCTGGACAACCTGCTGTTCAGCTTCGGCCTGGGCATCACGCTGTACCTCAACCGCATCGTCCGGCCCGGCGACCTGACGCCCAGCCTGGCCATGGGCACCACCATGAACCATGTCGCCGCCGTGCTCGTGCCGGTCACCGGCGGGATCCTGTGGAAGACCATGGACAACTACCGCATCCCGTTCTGGATCGGCATCGCTGTGGTCATCTGGTCGCTGCTGGCCGTGCGGCGGCTGCCGGGCGGCGAGATCACCGGCCCAGTTGGCGAGCGATGACCCGACCAAACTCACGCGCCGAGTCGTAGTTCTCGGCGGTGATGATCCGGCCGTCCACCACCACGTCGTCGTCGGCGATGGCCGGGTTGCCCATCGAGCGGCCTCGCACCATCGTCGCGCCGGCCAGGCGCTCCACCTGCATGCGCACCGTGGCCTGGTTGTCCGCATAGTGTGTGCCTTGGTAGGTGGAGCCGGGCGATCCGCCGTCGTAGGCCGAGACGGTCCGGCCCGCAATGGGACTGCGGCCATCGACCCGCGCCCAGGCCAGCACAGTCACGCCGTGGCAGATGGCGGCCAGCACCTTGTCGCCGCGTACCGCCTCCTCGACCAGCCGACCGGCCGCTTGGCGCACCGCTGCCGGGACGTTGAAGGCGGGGTTGTCGAACACGCCGGTATAGGTAGGCTCATACATCACCGCGCCCCACCCGCCCACGAAGCCGACGGCGTCGTAGTCGGCCATGCGCGCGTCGGTGATGGCCAGGTCGGGCATCACCAACCCGCCGTCGGCGCCCTGGCCGGAGTTGGCATGCGGGCGGCAGGTGTCACGCCGTGCCGCGGCCACCGTCACCGTGACGCCGGCCTCCTCCAGCGAGCGCCGCGTATCGCCATACTCGCGGTAGTAGAAGTCCTGGTTGGCGATAACCAGCAGCACGCGCCGAGCGGCGGTCGGTGCCGTGGTCGGCGTCGCCGCGAGGGCCGCGGCGCGTGGCAGGCCGTTGACGATGGCCTGCACCAGTGCGGCCGGCGAGTTCCAGTCCCGGCCGGTGACCAGCCCCACCTCGCTGACGGCGGGCTGATCGACGATGGTGGCGCCCGCGGCGGTGACCCCACGACGAGCTTGCCCAGCGCCGCCGACGCGCCGACCAGGGCCCGCGCGGCACGGTTGAACGGCGTGTCGGTGGTCAGGTCCAGCAACCCTAGTCCAGTCGCGCCAAGCACCACCACGCCGTCGAACTGGTCGTAGGCCAGGTCGGCAATGGCCACGTCGGGCGTCACCGACGTACCGCCACCTTGGGGGTCGGGCTGGCACGGGTCAGTGGTCAACGCAGCCACGGTCACCTTGACGCCGGAGGCTTCGAGCAAGCGTCGGACCGGCGCGTACTCGGCGTGCCAGAAGTCGCGCGCGGTGAGCACCAGCACGACCCGCGACGGCGGCGCCGGCTGGGCGCTGACGGCGCCCAGGCCGATGAGGATGACGGCCAGGTGGCAGGCGTAACGCATCGGTAGCTCCTCGTAGCGAGCATTGTGTGGCGCGACGGGCGGCGAGGCAGGATCGCCGCGGCAGAGAGCGAAGCGGCCAACGGGAGACCACGATGCGCCTATTGCTCGCCGTGTTGGCCGTCCTGCCCCTGTCCGCCGCCGAACTGGCCGTCAGCACCACGCCCCAGCTCACCGCGGCCATCGCGCGCGCCCAGCCAGGCGACGAGATCGTGCTCGCGCCGGGCGACTATGAGCCTGGTGTGCGCGCGGCCGGGCTGCGCGGCACCGAGGGCCAGCCGATCACGCTGCGCGGCCGCGACCAGGCTCGTCCTCCGCTGTTTCGCGGCGGTAGCGTGGCCCTCCATCTCAGCGATCCGGCGTGGGTCACGCTGCAGGATATCGCCGTGGAGTCCATGCGCGACGGCGGGCTCAACATCGACGACGGCGGCAGCGCCGACACCCCGGCCCACCATGTCACGCTGCGCCGCGTCACCGTGCGCGATGTCGGCCCCACGGGCAACCGCGACGGCATCAAGCTGTCGGGAATCGACGACTTCACGGTCGAAGGCTGCCTTGTGGAGCGCTGGGGCAACAGCGGCTCGGCCATCGACATGGTCGGCTGCCACCGCGGGCTCATCGTCGGCTGCACCTTCCGCGAGGGGGCCAGCCCCAATGCCAGCGGTGTGCAGGCCAAGGGCGGCTCGGCCGACGTGACCATTCGCGCCTGCCTCTTCCAGCAGGCTGGCGGGCGGCCAGTCAACCTGGGCGGATCCACCGGGCCGGCCTTCTTCCGGCCAGCGGATGCCCCCCACGAGGCCAAGAACCTGACGGTCGAGGGCTGCCTGTTCCTCGGTGGGTTCGCGCCGCTCTGCTTCGTCGGCGTCGATGGCGCGGTGGTGCGCTGCAACACCATCGTCGACCCGGGCCGCTGGGCGCTGCGCATCCTTCAGGAGTCGACCGACCCACGGTTCACCAAGTGCCGCGCTGGCCGCGTGACCGACAACATCATCGTCTTCCACGCCGCGCAATGGGCGTCGGGCGGGGTCAACATCGGCGGCGGCACCGAGCCGGGCAGCTTCGTCTTCGAACGCAACCTGTGGTACTGCGTCGACCGCCCCGCGGCCAGCCGGCCGAGTCTGCCGTCAACCGAGACCGATGGCGTCTATGGCCAGGACCCGCGATTCCGCGACGCGGAGCAGGGCGACTACCGCGTGGCCGACGACGGGCCGGGCCAGGGCAAGGGCTTCGAGGCGCTGCCTGCACGCTGAGACACCGCGTGCGACACACCCGATGGTGCTGCGTGCCCCATACACGGCGTAGCACAAAGAACGCAGACAGACTGGCAGGTGACGCTGCCGCCGAACAGCATACTCGACGCCTGGCAGATCGATCTTGGGCGGTCTGGCCGGCGACGCCTCGCCTGGGAGGGCGGACCTCCAGGTCTGCATTGCCCGACGGAAGCTCGTGAGATGCGTACCAGGAGGGCGATCGCGATGTGCAGGTGGACGAGGCTATGTGCCGTGATCCTGCTGGCCAGCGCCCGGCTGGCCGCCGCGCCGGCCGAGCCGGCGTCGGTCTCCGACACGCTGGTCGCGCAAGGCCTGGCCGACACCAGCGGCTGCGAGTACCGCTTCGTCGACGGCGGCGGCCGGCGCTATCAGGCCTGGGTGCCACCCACCGGCTCCGGCCCGCTGCGCGCCATCGGCTGGGATGGCGTGGCCCGGCCGGTCGATGCCGTGCTCGGCGCGTCGCCACTCGTGGCCGACGCGGAGTACCTGGAAGCGGCCGCGGGCGAGCTGCCGACGTTCGACCTGGACGATGCAGAGCTCGGCCCGTGGCGCATCGTCGACCCGCGGGAGCCGCTCGACGTGCCGCACTCCCCGCTGGCGGCGTGCCTCTTGTGGCGGGCTGGCCGGCCCGTGGAGGCCAACCGCGCCTGGGCCGCGTGGCAGGCCGGAGCATTCCAGCCCGCGAGCATCGCGCCGCCGCCGACCGACGGCTACCTGACCGCGGCTCAGAGCTGGATCAGCGCGCTCTACCGCCGCGCCACCGACTGCCACGCGCGCGCCGACGACGCCGAGGCACTCGCCGCGCTGCGACTGCTGACGCGGGCCATGCCGCTGGTCGAGGCCGAAGCCAAGCGGCGCGGCCTGCGCCTTCCGGCCGCAGCGTTTGGGCTGCCCGTAGTCCGCGGCTACCTCGACGATCTGCCCGATGCGCCGGCCCTGCTGGCTGACCAGGAACGCCGCCTCCTGCCCGCGGCGGCGCCCGCCGACCCCATTGAGGCACTCATCGCCGGCCTCGATGAGCTGACGCCGGACCGCGCCTGGCCCGACGATCCGGCGCGGCTCGGCGCGGGACCCGAGGCGCTCATGGCGCAGGGCACGGCCGCCGTGGAGCCGCTGCTCCGCTGCCTGGCCGACGACCAGCGGCTGACCCGCGGGTTCACGGTCAACTCACGGTTCCGCGGCCACCAGTACCCCGTGCCGGTCTGGTCGGTGGCCCATCGCCTGTTGGCGGCCATTCTCGACACCACCTTCGGCGAGCGCACCGGCGCGGGGCCGGAGGCCCGCGCGGCGCTGACCGAGCGCGCCACGACCTTCTGGCGCAAGTACGGCGGCCTGCCGCTGAGCGAACGCTGGTACCGCATCCTGGCCGACGACGCCGATCGTGCCGGCTGGCTGGAGGCGGCGGATCGCCTCACCCGCCGCGACGACCACGGCCGACTGGCCGGCGAGCCGCTGCGCGGCAAGCGCGGGCCGTCGGTGGCCGACCTGTTGACCCGCCGTATGCGCGAGTGCGCGCTGGGCGCGCGCACGCCCGACTGGAACGATCCGGCCGGCTACGGCTACCTGCTGGCGCTGGCGCTGGGCACCTGGCAGGGACCGGCCAGCCTGCCCGAACTGCGCTGGATGAGCAGCCGGCTGGCCGTCGTTGGCGGCTCGCCGGACAACCCGACCTACGATCTCCGCCTGGTGACGCTGTGCGAGAGGCGCGCCGCGCTCGGTGACGCGACCGCGCTGCCGGAGTACGCGAGCTGGGTCCAGCGCGTGGGCGTCCTGGCACAATGCCCCGTGCAGGCGTTCGAGCTGTTCTGGCGCCATCCCGACCACCCGGCGCTGGCCACCGCGTCGCGGCGGCTGTTCGAGGAGGCCAAGTCGCCCTGGAACCCGGCCACGCAGCCGGCGCGTTGGCTGCTCGCCGCGCGCGACCCTGGCCAGGCTCCGCTGCTCGCGGTGCCGGCCTGGCGGCGGGGCTGGCTCGCGGCGCTGAGCAACCGCGAGCAGAGCGACGGTGGCCGCATCTGCGACCAATTGGCGCACCTGCTGTCGAGCACCTGGGGCCTGCCGCCCTGCGATCTGGACTGGCCGCTCGACCGGCGCGACCAGGCCGTGGCCGCCTGTGCCTCGGTCGTGCGCCGCTATGGGCCACGGTTCCGCGGCGTCGAGGTGCCCAACGCCTACCTGACGCGCGCCTGGCGCGCCGTGCTCGACCTGCCGCGGCTCGAGCGTCCCGCGGAGCAGGCCGATGTCGATGCCGGCCGCGCGGTCTTCGCCCTGGGCCACCAGCGCGCCACGCGCGTCGTCGCACTGCCGGCCCAGCCAACCGGCGTGGTCTGGGTGCAGCCCGACGGCGCCGCCGGCCCGGGCCAGGCGCAGCAGGCCGAGGAGCGTCTGGAACGCGGCGGCTGGCGACGCTACATCGGCTACGTGGGCGAGTTGGGCATGGCCATGGTGCCGGCCGAGCAGATCGAGTACGCCGCACCGCCGAACGAACACTGGACCAGCTTGGGCGGTGGCCTCGATGCCCGCCTGCTGGGGCCGGAGCCCGACCAGCCGACCAGCGTGACGCTGTGGCTGCGCAACCGCCGCGCGGTGCCCCTGCGCACGCACACCGTCTGGCTGCGCCCCACGGCCGAAGGGCTGGCCGGGCTGCGCCAGGGCATCGTGTTGCAGGTGACCGGCCGGCCGAGCAACCCGCCGGCGCCGGTGCTGGAAGCACGGCGCGGCTTCCCCGATGCCGGTTGGCTGCGCGATCTGGCGCCGGGCGAGACGCTCAACGCCGGCCGGCTGGACCTGCGCCGCGTGTATGGCGAGTTGGCGCCCGGCGTGTACAGCGTGCTGCTCGATGTGTCGGGCGTGACGGGCCGGTCGTTCGGCGCCGACCGGGTTTGGACCAGGGTGACCGTGGCCGCACCGTGAGCCCCGCTTGACGGCGCACGTCAGCGGAGTCTACAGTCGCTGCTGACGTACCCAGGGAGACCAGCCATGGACGTACGCTCACGGCGGCCGGCGGTCGCGATGCTCGCGCTGATGGCCTGCGCGGCTTGCGGCCTGGCGTTCCAGTCGTTCGAGTGGTGGGGTGGCGCCCAGCACTACCGCCTGCTGCGCGAGGCGCTGGAGCCTTACGGGCTGCCCGAGCCGGCGTTGCTGGCACTGCGTGCCGGCGCAGACAGCCAGGACGGCATCGCCAGTGAGAAGTTCACCGCTTCGCCCCAGAACCACGCCGACGACAACGAGTTGGCCAAGACCAGGCAGTATGTGGCCGACCAGCTCGGCCGGGCCATGCTGTTCGCCGAGAAGGCCTGGGCCCGGCCCGATGCCGCGGACAAGCAGAGCGGTGTCTACAAGGTGTTGTTCCGCCTGGGCGAGGCACTGCACACCGCGCAGGACTTCTACTGCCACTCCAACTACGTCGAATACACGCTGGCCAAGAAGCTGCCGTTCGAGCCCGTCGACTGGGCCAGGATCCCACCCGAGGTGCGCAGCGGGCAGTTCTACTGGAGCAGCCTCACCGCCAACGAAGGTACGGCCATGTCCGCGCCGCCGGAGTTGCCGGTCGGGGTCGGGCTGGAGAAGGTGCGCGTACCCACCGCCGAGCTCGACCGGCTGGTCGAGCAGCGGCGCCGGCTCATCGAGCAACTGGGCGGCAAGTACCGCTTCCACAGCGATACCGAGTTCCGGGGCCGGCTGATCAACGGCAGCTACCAGGCCGCGCTGGACTACGTCACCGACGGGCGCGACCTGCTGCACTACGAACTGGCCAAGGACCACGACGCCTCGCTGCAGGGCCGCGTGCAGTCGCCGGGCGGCAACACGCTGTTTGCCCTGGCCGGCCGCCTGGCCATGCGCGACACCCAGCGTCAATGGCTGGCCTTCGAGACGCGCCTGCAGACCGATGCGGAGCACGCCAGCCATGCGCCTTGGATCCTGGCCGCGCTCAAGGGCCGACCTCGACCCTTGGTCACCATCCAGCAGATCACCGTGCAGTCACCAGTCAAGCCGGGCGCCTTGCTGTCCGGCTCGGTGCGGCTTGAGGTGAGCGGTCTGACCGGGCTCACGGCCGACCCGACGGCGCCGATCCGGCGAGCCACGCGGCTCGGCGGCACGCTGGACAAGGGCTTCCAGCGGCGTGACCTGGCGGTGCCGGGCGACGGCGTGATCGACGTGCCGTTGGCGCAACTGGGCCTCAAGGCACCCGACGAGGCAGGCCGCTTCACAGTGAAGCTCGAAGCCGCTCTGGAGGGCGACCCGCAGCCCGAGCACACCAGCCTCAAGAGCGCCGAGGCCGAGGCCCGCACCGACGCCGCCGCGCTGGGCGACCCAGGCTTCCCTTACGTGGACGACTTCTACGGCCCGGGCAAGTGGGTGCAGGGCGAGGACGAAGCACCCACCAAGCCCGGCGAGGCGCCGATCACCTGGGAAGGCAAGCAGTACGGTCTGGCCAAGTGGAGCCTGACCCCGACCACGTATGCCTACAGCGCGCACGCCAAGAACGGCGCCGGCCAGCCCACCGAGGATTTCGAGGCCACCTGGACCTTCGATCGGCCGCCGGCGGTCATTCTGCCGGGCCAGGAGGTGGTGCTGCGCGCCCATGGCACGGCCAACTCGGGCAACCGCACGCCCTACTGGTTCATGGGCACCTTCAGCGTCGACGGCATGGGCGACGAGTACCCCAAGCCGACGGTCACCGCCGGTCTGGTCGGGCTCGATGAGAAACGCCGGATCGGCTGGAATGCCGCGGCCGATTCCGAGTTGCGCTTCCGCATGCCCGGCCGGCGCGGCACCAACGGCTGGCTGACCATCGACGCCGGCATCCTGTACGACTTCGTCCAGGGCCTGCCGGGCGGGCGCGTCTACTACCTCCACTACCGCTGGCAGAAGCTCGAGCCCGGCGAGTTGCCGCGCCTGGCCACGACGCCACCGACCACGCCGCCCACCACCACCACGGCGCCGCCGACCAGGCCGCCCGCCGCGACCGAGGCCGACCGCAAGCAGGCCGCGGAGCACCTGCGGCGCGGGAGCGACCTGGCCGACGACGAGAAGTGGGCCGCCGCCGAAGCCGAGTACCGTGCCGCGGTGAAGCTCGATCCCGCCATGGACGATGCCTGGTCGGCGCTGGGCGAAGCACTGGGCGAACAACGCCGCTGGGCCGACGCGGTCGGCGCCTACCGTCAGGCGGTGGCTCTGTCGCCGCAGGACGCTGAGTACCGTGGCGACCTGGCCTGGGCCCTGCTCCGCGCCGGCCGCCGCGCTGACGCGGTCACCGAGGCCCGCGAGGCGCTACGGCTCGGGTTGAAGGACCATCAGGTGCTCGACGAACTCAAGCTCAAGCGCGCCCCTTGACCAGGAACGCATGTTTGCACTAGACTCGACGCATGGGACAGCACAGTGCCATCGAGTGGACACACGCTACCTGGAACCCGGTCACCGGCTGCAGCCCGCACAGCGCCGGCTGCGCGCACTGCTATGCCCAGCCCATCGCGCTGCGGTTGCAGGCCGATGGGCAGCCCAACTACCGGCGCGGGTTCGAGGTGACCACCCAGCCGCAACTGCTCGACCAGCCGCTGCACTGGCGACGGCCGCGGTGGGTGTTCGTCTGCTCCATGGCCGACCTGTTCCACCATAGCGTGCCTGAGTCGTTCATCGCGTCTGTGTTCGAGACCATGCGGTCCGCCGAGCAGCATGTGTTCCAGGTCCTGACCAAGCGTGCCGAGCGGCTGGCTGAACTGGCGCCGAAGCTGCCCTGGCCGGCGCACATCTGGGCCGGAGTTACCATCGAACGCCGGGACTACGCCTACCGCGCCGACCTGCTGCGCGCCGTGCCGGCGGCGGTGCGCTGGCTGTCGTGCGAGCCGCTGCTGGGGCCGTTGCCCGACCTCGATCTGACTGGCATCGACTGGGTCGTGGCCGGTGGGGAGAGCGGGCCACGGGCGCGGCCCATGGCGCTGGATTGGGCGCGTGGGCTGCGCGACCAGAGCGCCGCGGCGGGTGCCTCGTACTGGCTCAAGCAGCTCGGCGGCTGGCCCGACAAGCGCGGTGGCGAGCAGGCCCGGCTCGACGGTCGGCTGCACACACAGCGGCCGGAGCCGGTGCGGACCAGACAGCTCGCGCTACCGGGCTTCGACTTCAGCGATTGACAACGATATCAGACTCCACCTACAGTGCGCGCACCGGGTCCACACGCGCCGCGAGGGTCGACACAGCCCTGGCTCGACAACGGCCCCCGGGTTGGAGTGAGGGATGAGTTTCAAGCAGTTCCTGCCGATCCCTATCGGCATCGCGTTCCTGGCCGCCGCGTTGATGGTCATCGACCTGGCCAAGCCGCCGTTCCTGCTGACCTGGATCACCTTCCAGGCCTGGGCCATGTACTTCCTGGCCGGTTGCACGCTGCAGGGCGGCGCCAAGGTCATGCTCGGCTACCTGGGCGGCGCCGTGGCGTCGATGGCGATCATCCTGCTGGCCGGCGTGTTCGCGCCGTTGGGCCAACTGGCGCTGCCGGTCGCCGTGTTCATCGTGGTCATCTTCGTCATCTCGGCCGAACGCGTGCCGATGTTCGACTTCGTGCCGTCCTGGTTCGTGGGCGCGGGCGTGTTCTTCGGGCTGGTCACCCACTTCACGTTCCCCATCGGCACGTCGCTCATGGGCAAGTTCGGCCTGAGCACGGCCTATCTGATGGTCTCCTGCTTCGTGGGCATGCTGTTCGGCATCGCCACGGTCTACGGGCGGACCAAGTACGAGGCCTCGCTGGCCACCGCGTAACACGCACTGCAACGGATGACCCACGAGCGGCACAGCCCGTGGGTCATCCGATGCGGTCCGACCGATGCTACACTGGTCACATGACCAAGCTCCACGCACTCGTCCTCGGTCTGGCCGTGGCCGCCGCCGCGCTGGCCGCCGATCCAGCGCCGGCCGCCAGCGCGGCGCTGTACATCGACACCGACACCACGCTGTCGTCCAAGACCATGGGCTTCGGCTTCCAGTGGGACCCGAACGACGTCTGGGACTACACCGACGCGCAGTGGGCGAGGGTCTATGAGCGCGTCGACTTCCTGCGGCCGCGGTTCGTGCGCGTCTGCACCGGCGGCGGCCACTATTGCCGCGGCTTCAATGCCCAGGGCGAGCCAGTCTACACCTGGGACAGCGCGCCGTTCAAGCGCCTCCGACGCATCCTCGATTACTGCCAGGCGCACGATGTCGAGGTGATGCTGGGCGAGTGGGGGCCGCCGTTTGGCATGGCGCAGGACGACCCGCGCTGGTCGCGCCTCATCGCCGACTGCCTCGATCATCTGGTCGTCGCGTGCGGCTACACCTGCATCCGCTACTACAACAAGATCAACGAGCCGCGCGGCGACTGGGCCAGATACCAGACCTGGCTCTCGGCGCAGCGCAGCCTCCACGACGAACTGCGCCGGCGCGGGCTGCTGGGCCGCGTGATCCTCGTCGGGCCAGACCACTCCGAAGGGACGGCAGCGCTCGACTGGGTCGACTTCATGCTGCGCGACGGCGCGGAGCTGTTTGGCGCGTATGAGACCCACTGGTACGCGCGCAGTGACACCGAAGTCGTCGCCGGCCGCCTGGAGCCCGCCTTGCGCGGCGCGCGCGCCATGGTCGACCAGCGCGACCCCCAGGGCCGCGCCAAGCGCTTCTTCATGGGCGAGGCCGGCACGGCCGAATGGCTCAACGGGCGGGACAGCAACCGCTACATCCGGGACTACGCCTACGGCGTCTACATGGCCGACTATGCGGCGCAGACCATGCGCGCCGGGCTTGACGGCGTCTCGGCCTGGATGCTCGACGACCCGATGCACCAGCAGCCCGGCAGCCACCCGCCCGGCGGCGTACCCAGCGGCGACCCCAAGGTCGACTTCGACTTCAAGGTATGGGGGATGTGGAACACCCTCGGCAGCGCCATGGGCACGCCAGAGGACGAAGCGCTGCGGCCCTGGTTCTACACCTGGTCGCTGGTCAGCCGGCTGTTCCCGCGCGGCGCGCGCACCGTGGCCTGCACCGACCCGCATCTGCCCGGCGTGCGCCTGGCCGCGGCGGTCATCCGTGGCCAGCGCGGCGATGACCTCAGCCTGATGCTGGTCAACGACACCGCCACGCCACGCGAACTGCGCGTGGTGCTGCCCAATGCGCGCGGCAGCGTGGCGCTGACCGAGTACCGCTACTTCGAAGGCCAGCGCCCAGTCGATGCCAAGGGTTTCCCGGTGCCCGCGGGCACGCGCCGCGAGGTGCGGCTGGCCGCCGGCGAGACTATCAGCCTGCCGGGGCAAGGCGTGGTCTTCCTGACCACGCTCGACCAGCCCAAGGCCCTGGCGCTGGGCAGCGGCGCTGTGCCGCCGGTGACCTGGATCGGGCTGACCAACCCCTGCCAGACCGTGCCCGTGGGCGGCAGCCTGCAACTGACCGCCGACACCGACCCGCGCGGCCGGCCGATGCGCTGGACGGTGACCGACACCAAGGGCCTGCCGACGAGCCTGGCCACCATCGACGCCGGCGGCATCATCCACGCCAAAGGCCTGGGCCGCGTGCGCGTGGTGGCCAGCGCGGGCGCGGTTTCGGCATCGCTCGAACTCGACCTGGCCCGCGACCGCGTCCTCACCGACCCGTTGGACGACTGGCACCTGACCCACTCGCATGGCGGCGGGCTGGTCTTCGACACCATCAACAACCAGCTCTTTGACGGCGATCCCTCGCGCGTCAAGCGCAACACCGACGTCCCACTGACCGTGGTCTACCACTACCCCGGCCTGACCGACTTCGTGGCGCGCGTGTATGTGGTGGGCGAACTGGGCAACAAGCTGACCGTCGCGGCCTCGGCCGACGGCACCACCTGGGCCGAGGTGCCGGTGACCGCCGAGCCGCTCGTGCCGACGGGCAGCGGCTTCGCGCGCACCACGCTGCGGCCGGCGCGGCTGCCGGCAGGGACCAACTACCTGCGCTTTGAGCTGGCCAACGACACGGTGGTCTGGTCACCGCAGTTGGCCGAGGTGAAGCTGGTGGCAGCGCGGTGATTACCGGGCCGACACCACCCGACCCGATTGCGGCGCCATCTCCAGCGTCACCCGGCCGTCCGCGGCCGCCACGGTGCCATGACCCACATCGTTCAGCGCGCCCGCCAGGTCGGTGGCGACCGTCGCCTCCGCCGGGCTGGCGCCGGGATTGACCACGACCAGGCCCCGCTCGAACCGCCGCACCGTCACGCCGCCCACGCGCTCGGCCGGGCCGTGCGGCGCACCCAGCCGCACCGCTGCCAGCTCGATGCTGAGGGGGCGCGTCTCGGCGCGTTCGTCCAGCGACAGGTTGTCAGCCCAGGCGCAGCCCGCCAGCCTGGCACTGGCGTAGGCGTACAGCGCGGCGTCGGCCACGCGGTCGAGCGGCTGCTTGCCCAACGCGGTCAGCACAATGGGCACCTTACCCGCGCGCACGGCGTCGGCCTGGCGCAGGCGCAGCCAGTTGAGCTCGGCCCAGGTCGCGGTCGCCTCGGCCGAATCGTAGCCGAAGGGCCGGCCCTCCAGCATCTGCGCGTCGCAGTAGCGCCAGTGGTCGCCCATGATGCCCGTCACGGTGTTCTGCACCACGATGCGTTGCGGGTCATAGGCCTTGACCAGCCGGTAGATGTCGGCCTGCAGCTGCTCCCAGGCGGCGGTGTTGGTGAGCGCCGGAACGGGATGATGATGCTTGCCGTGGCACTCGGGCGTGGGGCCGGCCAGGTCGATGAACACACCGTCGAAGCCCAGTTCGAGGAGCATCTTCACCTGCCGCAGCGCCGCCTCGCGCAGGCCGGGCTGGTGCAGGCAGGTATTCAGCAGACCGGGATGGCCATGCTCTTTGCCCCAGGCATCCCGCTGCGGCTGGCCGTCGGCATCGAGGCAGATCCAGTCGGGATGATCGCGCAGGTCGCGCGTCTCGTGGTCGATCGACTCGGTCCACTCGCTGTAGACCTGCCCGCCGCCGGCCACCTGCCGCGCGGTGTCCAGCAGGCAGGTGTAGGTCACGTAGTGCAGCACCTTGATGCCGGCGCGGTGGCAGCGGTCCAGCGCGGCCTTGTCCGGCGTGCTGCCCAGGATCAGCGGGTAGCGCGCCAACGTCGACATGACGACGGTGTCGGTCCACTGCGCGGCCGGCCGGTAGTAGAGCTGGTACTGCTCGACCGAGCGCAGCCAGTCGGGCGCGGGCTGACCGTAGTCGACCGGTGGGCCGGTAGGCACGACGGGCAACCCATGCGCCTCGGCGGCCGCGGCGCAAGCGCGCGCGCCATCCGCCTCGTCGACGATGGCCAGGCCGAAGCTGGCGTCGTGCGAGTCGCCTCGGCCGACCTGCACCGAGCGCGGCAGCGCTTGGATGAAGCAGCCGACCTCGGCCGCCTGGGTGGCGCCGTGGCCCCAGGTGTTGGTCGGCAGCAGCGCCAGCCCGGCGCCGCCGTGGGGCAGCCAGAGCCAGTCGCGCGCGGGCAGCGTCTCCCAGTGGGCGCGGTCGAACGGTGTCTCAGCCGCCTCGGGCGAGGCAAAGCGGTCGGTCGCCCAATCGCACGACCAGTAGTAGTAGTCATCGCCCGGCTCGCCCAGCCGCCGCAGCCGACTGACCACAAACACCGCCGGCACGTCGCGCTGGACGGTGGCCTCCAACTCCAGCCGCCGGTCGCCCGCCACGGCGAAGCTCAGCGCAGCGCTGGCGCGCTCGGGCCCGTTGGTCAGCGCAGGCGGCTCGGCGCATGGTTGCGGGGTGGCCCAGCCTTTGCCTTGCAGGATGGACAGGCGCAGCCGCGCGACTCGGTCGCCGCGCCGCAACTCAAGGCCAGCATCGGCGTGTCCAACCGTCAGCACCTGCTGACCGCAGACCACCATGGCATCGCCGTTGGCAGCGGCCGTCGCGCTGGGCGCCTGGGCCGACAGCGCCGACACCCATAGGAGCAGGAGCAGACTGCCCTGCCGCACAGCCATCACGGCTGCGCCACCTGATAGACCCGCGCGTAGTCGACCTCATAGACGAACGGCGCCTTGGCCGGCGAGGGATCGCCGCCCGGCCCGCCGAGCGCCAGATTGAGGATGAGCGCGTGCTTCTCGGTAAACGGGTGCACCACGGTGGCGAAGTCGACCCGGGGGTTGGTGGCGACCTCGTGGGTCACCTCGTTGAGCAGCTCGTAGTCGCAGAAGATCTGCGTCCTCTCGGCCGAGCCGACCAGCTTCCACACATGGAACTTGGCCAGCCAGTCGGGGTCCTTGCCCACGAAGTAGCTGATCTTGGGTTTGTTCTTGTCGGGCTGGTTGGGGCTGTCGTAGCTGTGCCAGTGGGCGCCCCACCGTTGTGTGGTGCCCCAGGCGAAGTTGGCCAGCACGCGCCCGCCGTAGCATTCCATCAGGTCGACCTCGCCGCCATGCGGCCAGATGCCCGGGCCCGTGGTCCAGATGGCAGGGAAGTAGCCTGGCTGCGGGGTCAGCCGCGCACGCACGGTGATGATGCTGGTCGAGAGCTGCCAGTCGAACTTGCCCCAGGTGTTGAGCGACGACGAGGTGTATTCGGCGAACTGCCGTGACCGCTTCCAGTCGTTCGACTTGGGGTCGTAGTTGGGGTTCGGCACGCGCTCGCGCCGGCCCTCGATGACCAGCAGGCCGTCGCGGCAGACGGCGTTGTCGGCCTGGTACCACTGGGCCTCGTTGTTGCGACAGAAGCCCTTCTCGAAGTTCCACTTGGCGGCATCGGGCGGGCCGTTGCGGTCGAACTCGTCGTTCCATACCAGGCGGTAACCCGGTATGGCCTCGACGGTGACCTCGGGCCGGAAGGCTGGGCCATCGGGCGTGGCCGGCTGACACCGGCCGGCCGACACGGAGAGGCAGAGCACTAACGCGGGCAGCAGCTTGGTCATGGTCGTCCTCACTCGTTGCGGCCTGGGTTCGCCCGGCTCAGTGCGGATCCTTCGCCAGCGCGCCGGTCTAGCGTCCAGGCTGAGCTGGCGGCGCGACCCGATGCGCACTGGGCGCCCGCTCGCGCCGCAGGTACAGCACCCGACCCGACCACGGCGCCATGGTGAGCGTCACGCGGGTGCCCACGGGCGTCACCGGCCCATGGCCCAGGTCGACATACGGCCCTTGCACTGGGAAGGGCAGCGTCAGCTCAAACGGCTGGTCGGACGGGTTCAGCAGCACGATCCCGCCCTGAAAGCGCCGGAGCCGCACCGGCCCGACCGTCGCCATGGCGCCGAATGTGTACTCCATGCGCAGGTCGGCCAGTTGCGCGCTCAGCGCGCGCGCATCGTCGCGGGCATCGAGGCTGAGGCTGTCGGCCCAGGGGAAGCCCGACAGCCGCGACCAGGCATAGGAGAACAGCGCGGCGTCGGTGATCCGCTCGGTCGGGACCTTGGCCAGGTTGCTGACCACCATGACCGCCTTGTCGCTGCCCCACACGCCGGCACGCGCGCGAGTCAGGTGGTCGAGCTCGGTAAACGGATAGGCCAGATCGGCGGACTCAGCGCCGTAGGGCCGATCCTCGACCAACTGCGCATCGCAGATGGGCCAACGGCTGTCGACCACACCGAGGCCGTGGTGCAGCACCACGACCTTGTCCGACGTCGAGCGCTTGGCCGCGGAGTAGACACGATCCAGCACGATCTGCCACTGGAACGCGTTGCTGACCGCCGCCAACTCGTGCCGGTGCCGACCCAGCCGCGCGCCGTAGCAGTCGGGGACAGGACCGGCGCGGTCAACGACGATGCCGTCGAAACCCAGCGCCATGAGATCGCGCACCTGCTGCTCAGCCGCGTTGACCAGATCCGGTTGGTGCAGGCAGGCGTAGTAGCCGCCCGGCTGGCCATGCGCCTTGCCCCACTCGTCGACCCGCGGCTGGCCGCGTTCATCGAGGCACAGCCAGGCGGGATGGCCCGCGCGGTCGAGCGACTGGCACCCGGTCGGCGAATCGGAGACGCGCGCGGGGTCGAACAGGACCGCATACGACACGCGGCACAGCACCCGCGCGCCGACGGTGTGGCAGCGGTCGATCAGCGCCTTGTCCCCGGCGTTGGCGATGACCAGCTCGTAGCGGCCGAGCTTGCCCCGAACCACCTCGTCGGTCCAATCGGCCGCGGGGCGGTAGTAGACGTTGAACTGCTCCAGCAGACGCATCCAGATGGGCGCCTCGGCGCCGAATCCGCGCGGACCTGTGGTGACCAGGACATCCCGCACACGCCGCACGGCGGTGGCGACATCGGTCATGGCCTCGGGGCGGTCGGCGAAGGTCACGGCGAACGATGCGCCCAGCGCATCCCCCGGCCCCAGCAGCGCGGCGCGCGGCAGTGCCGACAGGTAGAAGCCCACCCGCGCCGCCTCGCTCGCGCCATGGCCCCACAGGTTGGTCGGCAGCACGCCGAGCCCGCCCTTGTCGCCCGGCAGCCAGAGCCACTCGCGGTGCGGCAGCGACTCCGCCTTGGCGCGGTCGAACAGCGTCTCGCTCGGCCCGCCGACGCCGGGCCAGACATAGCGGTCCGCGGCCCAATCGCACGACCAGGCGAAGGACTCAGTGGAGATGTCGCCCTTCAGGCGGCGCAGCGAACTGGTGACATGCACGATGGGCTCGGACCGCCGCGCCATGAGGCCGACAGTCATCTCGCGCTCGCGGTCCAGCGGGTAAGTCACCTCCACCGACAGCGCGTCGGGGCCGTTGGTGATCTTCGGCGGCCTCGACTGCGCCGGCCTGGCCCAGCCACCGCCCTGAGCGATGGCCAGCGACCAACGCGCGCACTGCTCGCCGCGACGCAACTCCAGGCTGGCGTCGGCCAGGCTGATGACCATCGACAGTTCACCAACCCGCAGGCCGCTACCGCCCGGCGGCGCCAGGACGGCCGTCGTCTGGGCCGTCAGAGCACGCCCGGTGAGCAACAGCCCGAGAAGCAACCACGCGGCGCGAGTTGCCATGGTGTCCCCCCTGCTCTTAGCTACTTCTCGGCCGGCTTGGGCTCGGCCAGCGGCACCAGCACCCAGCGGCTCTCACCATCGGTGCCGTTCTGGATGCGCGCGCCGCGAATACGCAGAGTGGCCGGCTTGTCGTCGGGCCCCAGCGCAAAGAACAGCCGCACTGCGCGCTCAGCACCTGCCGCCAGCGGCATGTCCATCACCTTGCCGGCCTTGGCCATGACCAGCGTGACCTTGTCCACCTCGGTCTCGTCTTCCAGCACCAGCACCGCATCGAGCGCGGCCCAGCTGATCTGCAGCGGCGCGGCCACATCGTTGCGCAGCGTGATGGTCACCGCATGCCAGACCTTGCCTTCGTCGAGTTGCACGTCGGCGATCTGGTCGGTGGCGCGCGCGCTGGCATCGACGCGCACGCTCAGGTTGCCGATGACCGCCCACTCGGCCAGCTTGGCCGCCAACTGCGGCAGTGGCGTCAGCCCGGTCTCGTCCTTGGGGTCGGCCCAACCAGCCGGCAGCTTGCCGATCTTGCCCGCCACGGCGTAGCGGATGACCGGGTCCGCGTCGTCGTTGGGCAGAATGATGAGCTTGGCGATACTCACCTTGGCCGGTAGCGGAATGACCGCATAGCAGCGGATCTTCTGCGCCGGCTTGAGCTGCATGGAGACGATCTCGCCCGTGTCCTGCTTGGCGTAGTCGCCCGAGTACTCATGGTTGTTCTGCTCGGTGTCCACGGCGGTCATGCGGATCGAGTCGAAGCGGAACAGCCACTCCACCTTCTGCGCGTTCTGCACGGCGAAGTAGACCCGTAGCAGCTTCTCCTCGGCGCCGCAGGGCCGCGCGTTCTCACCCAGGCGCACCGGGCTGAGCGTGTAGTCGACCTTCTCGAGCGTGAACTGCAGCGGGTACTCGCGATTGATGGCATACGGCTTGCCGAACTCGCCGTCCGGGCCAGGTCGCTGGTCGACCTGGGCAGCCACAAAGGACACCGGCAGCAAGGCCAGGAGCAGTAGCGGCAGCAGCTTGGCGGACATGGACACCTCCCCAGTGAGCACTGCCCAAACGTAACAGGCGGCCGCCCCGAGTTCAAGGGCCGCCGCCTGTCCGTTCGAGCTGAACCGTCGGCTAGTTGGCCGGTCGCGGCTGCGGCTCGGGCATCTTGATCGCCACGGTGGCGACCTTGGTGGCCTCGACATACTGAGCCAAGGTGCGGTTGCCCTGCGCGATGACTTCCCAGTTCTTGGCGCTCGCGGCCTTCATGATCTGCGCCTGGGCGGCGATGGTGACCGCGTAGGTCCGGTCGCCGGCCTTGACCTTGAGCTTGTTGCCCTCCACGGCGATGATCTTGCCGATGATCGGCTTGGGGGCGTCGGCTCCCTGGCCCTGCGGCCCGCGCATCATGCCCACGCGGAAGGCCAGCGCCTTGATCATGGCTTCGGCGTTGGGATTCTCGGCGCTCTCCTTGGCAAAGGCCAGGCTGCGCGTCTCAAACGCTTCGCCCGCGGCCACCGGCGCCACGGCGACCAGCGCCTCGACCTCGATCGCTGCGGCCTCGACGCGGGTCACCACGCCAAACCGGGTGTCGCCGGTCAGCTTGAGCTCGGTGGTAGTGGGGTTCTGGCCCCGGCCCTTGACGGTCAGCGCCGTGGCGCTGATGGCGTCTGCCGTGCCATACGCAAAAGCCGGCTTGGCGTCTTGGGCACGCACCGGCGCGCTGTGCAGCAGCGCCGCACAGGCCGCGGCGCCGGCAAACAACATGGCTCGTCGCTTCATCGTTCTCTCCCTCGGTGGTCGTTACGCGCGTCGGCGGCGAAACGTACGACTGGAGCCGATGCGTTGACCAGATTGAAGGTTCGACGCCGCGTGGGCGACACCTGTTGCCCCGGCGCAGCCGCCGATGAGTCGGTGCGCATATCGTGGGACGAGAGGCCAACGCCACCGCCGGCCGCCCTGCGGCGGATTGGCCATGGCGGCTGGTCGAACTCGCTCTCGTGGCCCTCGATGACCCCGACCGCGAACCGCCGCAGCGGCACGACGCACAAGCGACATGGGTCTATACTGTCTGGCGAGGATGCCATGTCAGACACACCGCGCCGGCCCGAATGGCTGAAGATGCCCTACCCCGACGGCAGCAACTTCCGCGACCTCAAGGGGCTCGTCGGCGACCAGAAGCTGCATACCGTGTGTGAATCGGCCCGCTGCCCCAACATCGGCGAGTGCTGGAACCATCGCACGGCCACCTTCATGCTGCTGGGCGATGTGTGCACACGCAGTTGCGGCTTCTGCAACATCGCCACCGGCCGGCCGGGACCCGTGGACGAAGGCGAGCCCGAGCGCGTGGCCGAGGCCGTGGCCTATCTGGGCCTGCGCTATGCCGTGCTGACGTCGGTCAACCGCGACGAGCTGCCCGATGGCGGCGCCGGCATCTATGCGCGCACGCTGACCGCCATCCACCGCGTGCTGCCCACCTGCCAGGTGGAAGTGCTCATCCCCGACTTCCGCGGCGACGAGCCCGCGCTGCACACCGTGCTCGACGCCGACCCCTGCGTGCTCAACCACAACGTCGAGACGGTGCCACGTCTCTACTCGTACGTGCATCCGCAGGCCAAGTACGACCGCGACCTGACGCTGTTCCGCCGCAGCCGCGCCTACCGGCCCGACATCCCCGTCAAGACCGGGCTCATGGTCGGCCATGGCGAGACCTTCGAGGAGTGCGTGTCGCTCATGGCGGACCTGCTGGCGGCCGGCGTGAGCACCATGACCATCGGTCAGTACCTGCGGCCGACGCCCAAGCACCTGCCCATCGTGCGCTACTGGTCGCCCGCCGAGTTCGCCGACCTGCGGCGCGCCGGGCTCGACCTGGGCTTCGCGCACATCGAGGCCGGGCCGCTGGTGCGCAGCAGCTACCATGCCGCCGAGCAAGAGGCGGCCGCTTCGGGCAAGGAGTTTGGGCCGGTGACCAGCGAGCAGCCGACGCGCGCACCGGGCGAGGCAGGCCGGCGGGGGCTGGCGGTGCGGCCGGCTCCCGCGGACCGCTGAGCGACCCGTCGCCGAGCCTGGTCGCGTTGAGGGTCAGCCACCATCGTCGACGGCGCGCGTTGCTGGCTGCTGAGCAGCGCCCGGTGCGCTGCGTCCCTGGACCTTGCTGAGTTCGAGTAGCGCCTTCAGTTCGCGCACGATCTCAGGGCGCTCAAAGTAGAGATTGACCCTCTCCCCCGGATCGGTTACCAGGTTGTACAGCTGGCCCGGCGCATCGGGGGCGGTATCCGGCAGAGCGAAGGGCTTCATCTCCGCGCCATCGTAGTTGTTTCCGCCCGAGCCGCGGTGATCCAGGTACTTCCAAGGCCCTCTGCGGATGGCGAGCGCCAGGCTCATGGTCTCGTGCAAGGTGTAGGGCCGAGGCTCCGCGCCGTTGGCCCGGCCGAGCATCACGGGCAGAAGGTCGAAGCTATCCTCGGCGGCGTTGGCCGGCAACTCCGCGCCGGTGATGGCCGCGCACGACGCCATGATATCCGTGAGGCAGGCTACCTGGTCGCTGCTGCTGCCGGCGGCGATCCGCCCCGGCCAGCGCACGATGAAGGGCACGCGATGGCCGCCTTCCCACTGGTCGCGCTTCACACCGCGCCAGGGCCGCGCGCCGTCATGACCGTAGTCCGCGCGCATGTGTACGACGCTTGTGGTTTCTGGCCCGTTGTCGCTGGAGAACATCACCAAGGTGTTGTCGGCCAGGCCAAGCTCATCCAGCGACCGCATCAGTTCGCCGACAATGAAGTCGAGTTCATGGATGAAGTCGCCATGCGGACCGGCCTTCGTACTCCCTTGGAACTGCTTCGCCGCGAACGAGGGCAGATGCACCGCGCTCATCGAGTGCAGCAGGAAGAACGGCTTGTCAGGCTGGGTCTGCGCGTGCTTCTCCAGGAACTCGCGGCTCTTCCTGAGGAACACCATGTCCAGTTCCTCAAGGTCGTAGTCCGGGGCAATCAGGCCCGCGCGGTTGTCGAAGGCATATGGATGCTTGGGCAGCTTCGACTTGTCGAGCAGCCCCGTCGGCGGCACGGGTATGCGATCGCCGTCGATGAAGGCATAGAGGTAGTCGGTGGCCGGGCAGCACGCAGTGCCGAAGAACTGGTCGAAGCCGCGGTGGATCGGCGCGTCGGGAATGGGTCGCGAGTAATCGATCTGCTTCACGCCATCGACGCCACCCTTGGTGATGCGCTGGCCGTCCTTGTCCAGGAAGCTCAGCCCGACGTGCCACTTGCCCGTCATGGCCGTGGCGTAGCCCTGCTGGCGGAGCATCTGCGGCAGCGTCAGCCGATCCGCCTCGATGAGACAGGGACCACCCACGCCTTCGAAAACACTGCGGTAGGGGATGCGGAAGGCCATGCGCCCGGTGAGCAGGCTGTAGCGGCTGGGCGTACAGACCGCGGCGGGAGCATGCGCGTCGGTAAAGCGCATCCCTGCGCGGGCCAGCCGATCCAGGTTCGGCGTGGGCACCTTGGATTGCGCGTTGTAGCAGCCGACATCGCCGTAGCCCAGGTCGTCCGCGAGGATGAACAGGATGTTGGGCTTCTTGGGCGGCGCGGCCTCGGCCCGGGCCGTGCCCAGCGACGCCATGGGCAGCGCGGCGAGGAGCGCGAGGGTCCGCTTGAGGCCTGGTTTCTTGCGTGCCATACCATCCGTCCTTCGACTGCTCGGGGGCTCGTCCGGCGGCCCTGCCCACAGATGCTACCACCAGTGTCAAACGGTTGCTCCGCGCCGGCGGCGGCGAGGCAGATCGTGTGGCCGACGGCCCGAGCGCCGGGGTCGGCTTCTTGGCCGAACGGCTGCATCGCACTACACTGTGGAACATGGTGTCGCACCTGGAGCCGAAGATGGTTCGTCGTTGGTGGTGGTTGAATGGCAACCGCGCAGCCCAAGTCGCCCGTGAGTTGGACCGCAACGCTCGAGCCCACGCCGGCCCGGCCCGGCGAGGTGGTCGTCCTGCGGCTCGAGGCCACCATCGGCGCACCGTGGCACATCTACGGCACCGACAAGGTCGAAGGGCCGGTGGCCACCTCGTTCGCCCTGGCCGCGGCCTCGCCGCTGACCACCGACGGCGGGCTGCTGCAGAGCGAGCCCAAGCGCAAGCATGACGAGGCCTTTGGCGTCGAGGTGACCTACCACGAGGGCACCGTGACCCTGCGCCAGCCGCTGCGCCTGCCCCGCAGCGCACGCCCGGGCGACCTCACCGTAGCCGGCACGGTGCGCTTCCAGGCCTGCACCGACAAGAGCTGCCTGCCGCCAGCCAAGGCGCCCATCTCCGTGCCGCTGAAGGTGGAGGCGGGCGCCGTGCGCGCCGAGTACGCCAAGCCGCCGGTCGCGCCCAAGACCGTCGCGCCACCGGCGCCGACCAGGAAGCCCGCGGCGGCCACCTCGACCGAAGGCACCGCCGATGTGGCGCGACGCGCGGGCCTGTTGCGGTTCCTGCTGGTGGCCTTCCTGGCCGGGCTGGCCGCGCTGCTCACGCCGTGCGTGTTCCCCATGATCCCCATCACGGTCAGCTTCTTCACCAAGCAGGCCGGCGACAACCCGCGCAAACGCGTCTCGCTGGCGCTGTTCTATGGTGCGGGCATCATGGTCATGTACACCGGGCTGGGCCTGGTCATGGCGGCCACCATGGGCGCCACCGGCGCGCAACGCGTGGCGGCCAATCCGTTCGTCAACCTGTTCTTCGCCGCGCTGTTCATCTTCTTCTCGATCAGCCTGTTTGGCTACTTCGAGCTGCAACTGCCCTCGGGCCTGGTCAACCGCAGCAGCCGCATGGGCTCGGCCGGCGGCTACCTGGGCGCGCTGTTCATGGGCCTGACGCTGACCCTGGCGGCGTTCACCTGCACGGTGCAGTTCGTGGGCGGCGTCCTGGTCTGGGCGGCCAACGGCGAGTGGGTGTGGCCCATCCTGGGCATGGTCAGCTTCTCCACCGCCTTCGCCGCGCCGTTCGTGCTGCTGGCGCTGTTCCCCCAGTACCTGGCCTCGATGCCGCGGTCAGGCGGCTGGCTGCACCACACCAAGGTGGTGCTGGCCTTCATTGAGGTCGGCGCGGCGCTCAAGTTCATCTCCAACGCCGACCTGGTCTGGCAGTGGAAGGTGCTCAGCCGCGAGCTGGTGCTCGGCAGTTGGTCGGCGCTGTGCTTCCTCACGGCGGTCTACCTGTGGGGTCGACTGCGCATCGCCGACGGCGACTGCCCCGACCGTGTCAGCCGCGGGAGGCGCACGCTGGCCGGGGTATTCGCGCTGCTCTGCGTCTATCTGGCCTGGGGCCTGACCGGCGCGCGCCTGCAATCCACCGCCGAGGCGCTGCTGCCGCCGGCGGGCTACGGCCGCGGCGCCCAGGCCGCCGAGACCGCCTGGACCACCGACTACGACGTCGGCCTGGCCAAGGCCCGCGAGAGCGGCCAGGTGGCGCTGGTGGACTACACCGGTGTGACCTGCACCAACTGCCGCTGGATGGAGCAGAACATGTTCCCCAAGCCGGCCGTGGCGCAGCGACTGGCCAAGATGACGCTGATCCGGCTCTACACCGACCAGGGCGACCGGGCCGAGCAGTACCGCGACATGCAGGTGGCCAACTACAAGACCATCTCGCTACCGTTCTATGCGGTCGTCGCGCCTGACGGCACGACACTGGCCACCTTCGACGGCATGACCCGGGACGAGGCGGCGTTTGTCGCGTTCCTGGACAAGGGTTTGGCAGGCGGCAAGTAGCCTACGGAAGCCGCACGCTGCTGGTAACGATGGCGCCAACCCTCACCTAACGCGGTTTGGCCCAGCAACGGGCGAGCCCAGGCCTGCGTCGGTCGATGGCCTACACGCCGTGTAGCACGACCGCAGCGTGCGACTCGGAGGCGCGGAGGTGCAGGGGGCACCTCCGCGCCTCCGGGGGTCTCACCCCACCGGCACCAACTCCACCGCCGCCAGGTGCAGCGGCGCGCCGTCGGGGATGGTGACCGCTGCCAGCCGCAGGACCTGGTCCGCGCCGGCCTCCAGCGTCACGCTGCCGAGCGACGTGGCGTGCTCGGGGAAGTACTGGCTGCGCGGCGATGTCACCGGCGTCTCGGCATCGAGCGTGCCACTCACCACCTGGCCCGCCACCTCGCCGCGCACGGTCTGGCCGGTGGGCGCGGGCTTCTCCTGCCAGGGCGAACAGAGCACCACGCGCACGTCATACTTGCCCGCCACATGGTTGCCAAAGCGCCACGACAGGCTGTCGCGCGTGTCGCGCCAGTTGCTCAACGAGCCGGTGCGCGTGGCCGCCAGGGCGCCGTCGATGTCGCTACCCACGTGTCGTTCGGCCAGGTAGCCGGGCAGCACGATGCGGCCGTCGGCACGCTGCCAGAGGGTCTCATCGATCTCGGGCGGCCCGGTGAGCTGCAGCGCAATGACCGAAACATCGGCGTCCGGTGCGGCCTCGGGCAGGGCGAGGCGCAGCGCGTAGCGGCTGAGCCCAAAGTCGTGCGTCTCGGCGAACAGCAGGTCCTCCTCGGGCTGGGCCAGCAGCCAGGCGCGGTCAACCGGTGTCTGGAGGCCGAGGATCTCTATCTCGGGCTGCCACTCGGTGACCAGCAAGTAGAGCCTATCGCCGCGGACCGTCACGCGACCCCACTCAAACTCCGCGGCGAACGGGCTGGCCGACGTACCGTAGATGGCGTCGCCGTTGACGTCCATCCAGCGGCCTACGGCGCGCAGTAGCTCAGTGCTCGGGCCGGGAATCTCGCCCAGCGCCGTGGGCCCGACGTTGAGCAGGTAGTTCACGCCCTTGCTGGCCAGTTCCACAAGCAGGTGCAGCAGTTCGCGCGTCGTCTTCCAGTGGTGGTCGTCGCTGCGGTAGCCCCAGGTGTCGTTGAGCGTGGCCGGCGTCTCCCAGTCGCCCGAGACCGGGCCGAGCGGGATCTGGTTGTCGCCCAGACTGCCATAGTCGCCCACATCGTGGCCGACACGGCCGCTGACCAGGCAGTCGGGCTGCAGGCTATGCACCAGATCGCCCAGCGACTCGCTCTGCTCGCGGCTGATGACCACGGGCGTATCGAACCAGATCAGGCCGATCGGGCCGTACTGGGTCAGCAACTCGCGCACCTGCGGCTTGACCTTCTCCTCCAGGTACTGGGCGAAGCGGTCCGCCTCGACCGTCTGGCTCCACCAGGGCGTGCCGCCAGCCTCTTCCCAGTGGCCGGCGCCGCCAGGGGCGTGCCAGTCCTGGGCCTGGGAGTAGTAGAAGCACAGGCGCAGGCCGTGCCGGCGGCAGGCCTCGGCCAGCTCGGCCATCGGGTCGCGCCCGAACGGGGTGGCATCGACGATGTTGAAGGGGTTGCAGGGCGAGTGGTACATGGCGAAGCCGTCGTGGTGCTTGGCGGTGATGACCAGGTACTTCATCCCGGCCGCCGCGGCCAACGCCACCCAGGCCTCGGCGTCGAAGCGCGCGGGGTTGAACTGCCCGGCCAGCGCCTCATACTCGTCGAGTGGGATCTGGCCGTTGCGCAGCACCCACTCGCCGAGGCCGGACACCGGCTTCCCGTTCCACTGGCCCGCGGGCAGGGCGTAGAGCCCCCAGTGGATGAACATGCCAAAGCGCGATTCGCGCCACCAGGTCAAGTCGGCCATCGGACTACCTTTCCACTCGCCAGCGCCGGGGCGGATCCACCGGCTGCGCCTGGCCCAGGCCGGCCAGGTTGAGCCCGCGCAGCTTGAGGTGGCCACCGAGCACCTGCAGTTCGAGATCGATGCCGGTCTCGTCCGGCGCCTGCCGCAGCGTGCCCCAGGACTCGCCGGTGGACCAGAACCAGCGCACCGGCTTCTCGGCCGGGGCGAAGATCATCTGGCCGGTGACCGCCGACCAATGGAAGCCGGTCAGCGCCAGAACCGCGCCCCACGAGGCCATGGCGCGCGCGTAATGGTGGCCGCACTCCGCCTCATCGAACGGGCTGCGCCGGGCGCCGTCATAGCGCGCTCGGATGGCGCTGATGCACTCCAGCCCATGCTCGAGCTGGCCCTCAATGAGCATGTGCACCGCGGCGGCATACTCGAAGCCGGTCATCACTTCGTTGAAGTACGGGAACGGTCGCCGGGGACGGCGTCCACGCGGGTAGGTGGCCATGACCAGCGCCGATTCGTCGTTCAGGGCGAAGCTGCGCATGTGGTTGAACTGGCCAAACAGGTCGCGCTTGTAGTTGTGGCGGTAGATGGCTTCCAGTGTGGCCTTGACATGCTCCGGGTCGAGCAGCGGCCCGAGCCCGGCCAGGCTGGCCAGGTACTGCCCGACCAACTGGTCGACCAGACAGCCCGCGCCGAGTTGCAGCACGGGGTCGCTCAGGTCCTTGGCGCCCATATCTGCCTGAAGGCCGGGCGCGATAGGTCCGGTCGGCGGCACCACCTGATGCTCGTAGTACTCGCCGTTGAACAGGTTGCCATCGACCCAGGCGCTGCCCGCATCGAACAGCCGGCGGCATTCGTTGGCGAAGTCCGGCTCGCCCAGATGCCGCGCCATTTCCTCGCCGGCGCGCAGCGCGCCGAGGTACCAGGCGGCCATCTGCGGGTTCGGGCCGAAGTACTCGACGTCCATGGTGTTGTGCTGGCAGCCTTCCATGACGCCGTCGCGATCGGCATCCCAGCCGCCCTCGATCCAGCAAAACTCGATGGCACGACGCGCCGCCGGCCACAGCCGCCTCAGCCACTCGTCATCGCCCGAGAGCTGCCATTCGCGGTACAGCTTGATGAGGCAGCCCATCTGCCCGTCGGCCGCGGCGATGCCGAACTCCTGCGCGCGGCTCAGCGGCAGGTGCACGCGGAAGCTCATCAGGCCGTTCTCGGCGGTGCAGCGGTCGAACTCAATCTCGCGCAGGCCGCGCGCCAACTCGCCGAACAGGTGCGCCGTGGCCGGCTCGTAGTTCCAGACATGCGTGCAGGTTCCGTGACAGCAGCCAGCGCGGTCGCCGCAGCCTTCCCAGGCGTACATGCAGCCATCCTCGGTGCGGAAGGTGGTCTGGCTGCGCAACGCGGTCAGGTTGCATAGCGCGGCGTCCTTGACCACGCCCGGCAGGTCGCTGTCAGCCACCGCGCCGACGAAGGCCAGCGTGTCGCGTTCGAGCACGGGCAGGTCGGCGGCCACGGCGGCGGCGGCCGACCAGGCATCGTCATGCCGCGTGGTGTACCAGTTGCCGATGCGGTTCGGGCCGTCCTCGCGCGGGGTCCAGGTCATCCGGTTGGGGAAGTGCCAGCAGAGCAGGAAGGTCACTGGCACCTCGCCGCCGGGCGGCACCTCGACGCGCACGGCCAGCGAGGCCTGCGGGTTGGCCTGTCCGCTGGAGTCGCGCTCGTCGAGCCGGCCGTCGTCGCTCCAGTCGTCCCAGAAGTCGAGCAGCGTGTCGCCCCAGGAGAGCTGCGCCCAAGCGGTGCGCGCCGTCACCTCGCCCTCGGACGGCGTAACCAGCGCCAGGCTGCCCCACTGCTCCGCTTCGGGGTCCACGCCGGCGCTGTCACAGAACAGCCCGCGCAGGCCGTCGGCCTCGCGGTAGACGTTGCGGTTGCCCTTCGACTCGCCGGCACTGCCGTCGCGGCCGACGAAGTTCTCAAGGCCGAGACATACCGCCGCGGGCTGCGGCTGGTCGGTGGGGTTGATCAGCACATAGCGCAGCACGGCGGTGGGCAGGCCACTGCGCTCGGCATCGGTGGGGATCAACGGGTTGAAAGCCTCCAGCCGGACATTGACTGGCACGGCCGGGTCGGAGAGCAGGACCTGGCCAAAGGGATAGGCGGCCAGGAACTCGCCGGAGCGGAAGCGCGGCAGGCCATGGTTGGCCGCAGTGGCGCCCGACGCGCCCTCATAGTGCGGGCGCAGAACGCTTTCCAGCGCGCGCGAGGCGGTCGGGGTCCACAGCGAGGCAAACGCCCAGCGCGGCGCAAAACCCTTGGCCGGGCGGTTGACGATCTCCCAATCCCGCAGGTCGCCTCGGCCGCCGAGGCTGACCGTGCCCGTGCCAATGCCGCCCAGCGGCAGCGCGATGCGCTCCAGGTGATCGGCATCGTAGCGCGTCACCACCGGCCAGCGCGGATTGCCCAGAACCATGTGTGCAGACTCCCTTGAGGCCATACCATAGCCGATCCGCGGCTGCGGCGCCACGCTCTCCGTGGCGGTACCCGAGCGGATTGGCTACACTTGTCGTGGAGCCTGCCATGCAACGCTACATGCCGCTCGTTCTACTGCTCGCCCTGCCGCTGCGGGCGCAGCCGGTACCGGTCACCCTTGACTCGGCGACCCGCCACCAGACGATACTCGGCTGGGGCGCCACGGCCGCGCGCATGGATCTGCCCGACCGGCTGCGCGCCGCGGTGCTCGACGAGGCGGTCAACGACCTGGGCCTGACTCGGCTGCGCTTCGAGATCCCGCGGCGCGAGTGGGAAGACGCGGTCAATGACGACAACGACCCGTACCACGTCAGCCCGGCCGCCTTCCGAAGCGCCGAGATCGATCGGTTGGCGGAGGATTGGGTACTGCCCTTCAGGCAGCGGGTGGAGGCGCGGCGCGAGCCGTTCAACCTGTACATCAGCCCGTCGTTCTTCGACGGCGGCAGCTCGGGCACGGCGCCGGCCTGGCTGCTGGGCAGCCCGGCCGAGTACACGGAATGGGCCACCGCCTTCATCGTGCACCTGCGCACCAAGTACGGCCTGGTGCCCGACCTCTATTCGATCTGCAACGAGGCCGGCAACAACAACGGCTTCGACCCGCGAGCCATGGCGGCCATCGCCCGCGAACTGGGCCCGGCGCTGGCTCGCCTCGGCCTCAAGACTCGGCTGGAATATCCCGAGTGCGTCAATCCCGAGACTACGGTGCGCTACCTCCAGGCTATCGCCAAGGACGAGGACGTCTGGCCGTGGATCGGCGTGCTGTCCTATCACCTCTACGGCGAGTGCAGCACGCGGCCGACGATCCGCGACCTGGGTCTGGCCCGGCATGTGCCCACCGCGCAGACCGAATTCATGGGCACCACCATCAACGACCTGTACCGCGACCTCACCGACGGCGGCTGCTCCTACTGGGAGCACTATGTGCTGAGTGGCCGGCAGACCAACGGCCAGGTGCACAACGGCTGCTACCTGGGCACCGAGCCCATGGGCACGGCCTTCGCGCGCTATCCGCACTACTGGATGTTCCGGGCCGTGATGCACTACGTGCGGCCGGGCGCGGTGCGCATCGCGGCGACGTCGCCGGAGCCCACGGTCGGCTGCCTGGCCTTCGACCAGGGCGGCGGGGTGACGGCCATCGTGCTCAACACCCGCGGCGGCGGCGACCGCCAGGTGGCGCTCACCGGTCTACCCGCGGGCCGCTATGGCGTGTGCCAGAGCCAGCCCGGCCTGCCCTATCGCGAACTGGGTGTGCAGACCGTGACCGCGGGCTCACCGCTGTCGCTCAACGTGGCCCGTGACTGCGCGCTCACGGTCTACCCCTACAGCGGGGTCAACCAGGCGCCGGTCGTGACCGATGCGGTGGCCACTCCGAGCTGGCTGGCGAGCCCCCGCGACGCGCTGATGCTCAGCGCCCAAGGCACCGACGCGGAGTCCAACGCCATCACCTGGCGCTGGTCGGTCATCGCCCAGCCGGCCGGCGCGGCGGCTGCCCTGGCCAGCCCCGACTCGGCCAAGACCGGCGTGACCGGGCTGACGGTGCCTGGCGAGTATGGATTCGCGGCAGCCGCCAGCGATGGCGCCGGCACCGGGCGGCGCGAAGTGTGGGTGCGCGTGAACGACCGCAACCAGCCTCCGTCGACGCCCGACCTGCACTACCGGTTGCCCGTGACGCTGGCCCTGCCGGCCACGCAGACCGAACTGCGCGGCTGGTCGATCGACCCCGAGGGTGATGCGCTGACCTACGCCTGGACCATCGTCAGCCAACCGGCCGGCGCCGCCGCGCGGCTGGCCACACCTGACAAAGGTCAGACCAAGCTCGATGGGCTGACCACCGCGGGCGTCTACCGCTGCCGGCTGACCGCCTCCGACGGCACGAGCACCGTCAGCAACACCATCGACGTCACGGTCCATCCGGACCTCAAGCCACCGGTGATCAGCGCCGTGCAGGCCTGGCCGGCAGCCCTGGTGCAGCCAGCCGCCAGCAGCACCCTGACCGTGAGCACCAGCGACCCGCAGGGCGGCGCCGTCACGCACTGGTGGTCGGTGCTGGCCGCCCCGGCCGGCGCCAAGCCGTTGTTCACACGTCCGGGCAGTGCCAAGACCGATGTCGCCGGGCTGGAGCTGCCCGGCCAGTACACCTTCGAAGTGGCCGCCATCAACCAGACCAAAACGACCCGAGGTCGGGTCGCGGTGACGGTGACCGCGTCGGCAACCGCGCCGACTCCGGTTGGCGCGCAGCCCTTGGTGCCCGGTGTGGTTCCGCCGGGCCAGCCGGGCGGCGCGCAACCCATCGGCGGCCAGCCAGCAGGCGGTCAGCCCGGCGGGGCCGCGCCAGCCACCACCGGCCAGCCCAGCGACCCGCCCCAACCCACGACGCGCGATGACCGCGTGATCACCGCGCGCGGCTATACGTTGGGGCGCGTGAGCGCGATCGGTCCGACCTGGATCGAGGTCACTTCGGATAGCGGAGCCACGGCCCGGTACATCCCCGAGTGGCACGGCGGCATGCCGGCCAACGGCGGCGGGCCGGACAAGGCCGTGGTGGCACAGATCCAGGCGCTGGCGGTCGGCGCACGCGTTCGTGCTGATTGGCATGTCAACGACCACATCCGCCTGGAGCAGATCCGGGCCGTGCCGTAGGCCGGACCCAAACAAGCAGGCCGGGCGCTGGGCCCGGCCTGCTCTCTGGGGGGGTCGTGTTCTATCTGGTCCTGGCCCGGCCGGCTACGCAGCCGGGCCAAACTGTGTCCTACTGGACGCCCGGCTGCATGGGTTGACCAGGCATGCCGCCACCGGGCATTCCGCCGCCCGGCATGCCGCCGCCGGGCATACCCGGCATCTGCGGCGTGGGCATCGGCAGGTCCTTCTGCGCCAGGACCGCCAGGGTCTTGGGGTCGAGCCGGAAGATGCGGTTGCTGATCACCACGTAGATGCAGTCTGTCGCTACCGCGATGACCGGAGTGTTATTGGCGCCGGGCGGCATGCCCATCATGGGCATACCCATGCCGGGCATTCCCATGCCCATGCCCATGCCACCTGGGCGGTTGCCTTGGCCTTGACCGCCCTGGCCTCCGCCAGCCTGGCCGCCCCACGGTCCCTGCGCTACCGCCGCGGCGCACAGGCCGAGCACTACCAGCAAGGTCCAGCCGTAAACCGTCTGCTTCTTGCGATCTGCCATCATCGTTCTCCTGCTCGCGCTTCAGCCTGGCCTCTGCGGCTGCGCTGATAGATAGATGGTACCCGAACGCCGTAGCGCTCGGACAGTGTGGCGCATGACAATACTGTCATGCATCCTGGGCTTGAGAGAGTCACTCCTAAGGCATAGAGTTACACCATGCGCGTGTTGCTTGTCGAAGATGAAGAGCGCATCGGCCAGTTCGTGCGCCGTGCGCTCACCGAGCAGGGCTTCGTCGTGGACTATCTGGTCGACGGCGACGAGGCCTGGGCCGCCACGCGTAGCCAGAGCTACGACGCGCTGGTGCTCGACATCATGCTGCCCGGCCGCGATGGCTTGAGCATCCTGCGCAACCTGCGCGAGCAGCGCGACGCCGTGCCGGTCATTCTGATGACCGCGCGTGGCGAGCTGCACGAACGGCTCGAAGGCCTCAATCTGGGCGCCGACGACTACCTGGTCAAGCCGTTCTTCGTCGAGGAACTCGTGGCGCGGCTCCATGCCGTCTGCCGCCGCGCGGGCGGTGAGAAGCTCAGCCGCCTGCAGGCCGGCGACCTGACGATCGACCTGCTGACGCGCGAGGTGCGCCGCGGCGAGCAGGCCCTCGACCTGACCGGCCGCGAGTTTGCGCTGCTCGAGTACCTGATGCGTCAGCCAGGCCGCGTCATCCCGCGCACGCAGTTGCTCGGGCATGTCTGGGGCTACGACTTCGATCCCGGCTCCAACCTCGTCGACGTCACGGTGCGTCGGTTGCGCCGCAAGATAGAGCGGCCCGGCGAAGAGGCGCTGCTGGAGACCGTGCGCGGCGTCGGCTATCGCATGAGGCAGGTCGTGGAGGCCGGTGCATGAAGCGCCGACTGTCGTTCCGCGCGCGTATCGCGCTGCTCTCGGCGACCATCTCGGGCCTGGTGCTGGCGCTGTTCGCGCTGGGCTGCTTCGCGCTGGTGCGCAGCGCCGATCTGGGCTCGGTCGACCGCGATCTGCTGCGCATGGCCCAGCCGCAGGTGGACCGCCGGCTGCCCGACGAGCACTGGCAGCGCATGCAGGCAGCCATCTCAATGCTCGGCGGCCCGGAGCAGGACCTGGCCATGATGGTCGTCGACCGCAACGCCCGGCCCATCGTCCAGTCGCCCAACTGGCCACGCCAGTTCAGTGCGTCGCAGCTGCCCCTGCCCAGCAGCGTCGGTCTGCGCCGCCGTCCGCCGATGCCCATGCAGCCGCCGCCGCCACCACTCGATGGCGGGCCGCCGCCGCTCGACGGCGGGCCGCCACCGCCCGATGACGAGGTAGGCGGACCGGGCGGACCGGGCGCCGTCATCGACACACGCCCACCGGAGACGGAGACGCGTCACGCCGACGGCCATGCCTACCGACTGGCGGTGGTGGGCAATGCCGACGTGACGCTGGCCGTGGCGCTGCGGCTCGACCATTTCGAGGCCGGGCAACACCAACTGGCGCTCGGGCTGCTGCTGGGCTGGCTGGGCGCGCTGCTGGGCATCGGCGCCGGCGGCTGGGTCGTCGCCGAGCAGGCCATGCGCCCGGTCCACAAGATCTCGGCCACGGCCGAACGGATCACCGCCAGTCGGCTCGACGCACGCATCAACCCCAGCGGCATGGGCGAGGAGTTTCTCGGTCTGACCAACCTGCTCAACCAGATGCTCGAGCGCCTGCAGCGCAGCTTCGAGCAGGCCAACCGCTTCTCAGCCGACGCCGCGCACGAACTGCGCACGCCGTTGACCATCCTGCAGGGCGAGCTGGGCGTTGCCATCCAGGCCGCTCCCGACGGCTCGGAGTTGCAGGAGTCGCTCACCGGCATGCTCGACGAGGTACATCGGCTGGCCGGGCTGGTGCGCAAGCTGCTGCTACTGGCCGAGGCCGACGCCGGTGAACTGCAGATCGACCGCCGGCGCGTGGACCTGGCGGAACTGGTCCGTGATGCCGCCGAGGACGCGGCCATGCTGGCTCCGCACCTTAAGGTTGCCGCGCAGATCGAGGTGTCGGCCGTGGTCCTGGGCGATCGCGACCTGATCGGCCAGGTGATCAGCAATCTGGTGACCAACGCGGTGCGCTACAACCGGCCCGACGGGCGTGTGGCGCTACGCTTGTCGACCCATGAGCAGACGGCGCGCGTGGTGGTAATCAACACCGGCCCCGGCATCGCGCCGGAACAGCAAGGCCGCGTGTTCGAGCGGTTCTTCCGCGCCGATCCGTCGCGTACGCGCGCGGCGGGCGGCGTGGGCTTGGGCATGAGCCTGGCGCGGGAGATCGCCCGCGCACACGGCGGCGATCTGGCCATCGCGGATGGGCGCGCCGATCGGACCGCGTTCGCCCTGACGCTGCCTCTGGCGCCGCCCGGCAGCTAGCGCGCCAGCAGTACCAACAGCGCCATGCAGGCAACAAGATTGGCGGCCAGCCAGCGCGGGTCGGCATCGCCGAGCACCTTGGCAGTCACGCTCAGCAGCGAGTGCCGAGCAGCGCGACCGGTCCGCATCAACCTCTGTGTCATAGTCATGCCCGATTCGAGTCAGATCGCCGACGGGAGTTGCCGGCCATACCGACTCTTCTGGCACCAGATCCGCCTGGCAGATGGCCAGGATTGGCCCATTCGCCAATGTGACGCAACCGTGAACGGAGTCGCGACTCCAACGCCAAGGCAGAGGCGCTCGGCGCGCCTCGCGAGGGTTGGCAGATGACCACGGCGACACGAGCGGCGAGCACTACGGTGGCGATGGAAGTAGGCGCGGCCTTGACCCGCCGCACGCCTTCCGTCAAGCCCTCGCTGGGCTCGCGGCGCAACGCCTCCGACGACCGCCGACCGCTCTACAACGCGCCCATGAGCGACACCGTTGCCCGCGCCGCAGCGCTCGGCGTCCACGACACGCCATCCATCTACCACCGCGACCAGCCACGGATCATTGGCGCGCTGTTGGATGCTTACAGCTAGCGCCGCGCCACAGCAGCCGCTCACGGGACCTGCTGGCGCCGCCTCCGGGCGCACCGGCGGCCCATTGCGTCCCGTCCCTACCGTTCAGACATGCCGCACGCCGCAGTCGCACGCCTGGCCCTGGCGCGGCTGACCAGATCCACGCCGCATCGCGTCATGTCCGTTGGTCCAATTCCAGTTGATCTTCACACTGCGACATGTTATAGCCCTTCTGTAAGGCTCATTGCTCGTACGATTCGGCACGCCGGCTATCGTTCCCGGTGATGAGTCGGCCAGAGGGGCCAGCGCGATGAGTTTGGACACCATTGCCGTCATCTCTGTCGGACCGACGGGCGATGCCCGGGCCAGCCGCATTGCCAGCCACATCCACGACCTGAGCCCGACGACGACCATTGTGGGCGCCGGTGGCAGCCAGCTGGGCCGCGTCGCCCATCACTTGCTGTGCGACACGTCGCAACTCAGCGTCTGGGACAGCACGGGCCTGACCGCACAGGTCCGCGGGATCACACTGGGCAACTACCGCCCACAGGCCTGGGTATTCGTCGATTCCTGGCGTGTGGTGCCCGTGCTGCGGTCGATGGGCCTGCTCGCCAACGGCCATCGGGTGGCCTGCTTCGGCGCGCTTGACAGGGAGAGCCGACGCGACTGCTCGCCGATCGTCGCTGAGTTCCTGGAAGCGGTGGCCGGCCTCGCCCACGTGTGGGTCAGCACCGACTATGACTGGGAGCACGCCCTCCTGGCGGCGTCGGGGCAATGCGATGCCTTCTGGCTGGGCCACTGGGCAGCGCAGGGCGCGCATGACTGGCAACTGAGCCATCTGGAGCGTCACAGCAGCAACAGGCTGGTGCTATTGCCAGGCGGGCGCGCGGCTGAGGTCGAGGCGTCGCTGCCGGTCTTCCTGGCCGCGGCGCGCATTGTCTGCGCGGCACAGCCCCGCCTGATGGCCGCCGTGTGCACCGCGCCCGATGTCGATCCTCACCTGTATGCACGCCTGACAGCCATGCACTTCCCGGTCGCGGAACTGATCCATGGCACTGGCGCCTCCACCCGCTACCGAGCGATGCATGACTCAGCGGTGGCGTTGGTGTGCAGTGGTACGGCCGCGCTCGAGGCAGCCATGCTCGGCACACCGATGGTGGTCGCGTACGACGCGCCGCCACACATCAGGCAGCGCTATGTGGCTCGTCGCGCGCTGGGCCAAGTGCCCGAGTTGCTGTCGCTGCCCAACGTCATTCTCGGCAGCAGCCACGTGCCTGAACTGCTGGCGGAGCCGGCGCCGCAGATCGCGCTGGCAGTGCTGGGCATCCTGCGCGACGCCTCGGCGGCGGGCCGGGCCATAGAGGTGGCCAACCGACTGGCCGCACAGCTCTGCCCGGCGGGCGCGGAGCGCAGGTTGGTGGCGTTGCTCACGGGCCTGCTCAAGGTGGAGGGAGACTGATGGTGACACACAACAGCAACTCGGCGCCTCGCTTCATCGAGGCCGGCCAAGCCCTCCTCAAACTCGACCCAGAGGCCCCCCTGCACGAGCAGGGCAAACGCGTCTACGCACAGGCCATGGAGTCGGCGTGCGATCTGCCTGTGCAACTGGCCCTGGTCTGGGCGCCGCCGCTCGGTCTGGACGAACACCGGCACGCCGAACTGCTGGCGGGCATGCGTGAGGCGGCCATGGGTGAAGTCGCGGAGGACGAGGACCAAGTGCCGCCCATGCTCGGCTGCACGGCGCCGTGGGTGCTGGGCGGAGCCGCACCGATCGCCCATCAGGACAGTGTCGTGGTCACCGTGCTGCGGGCTCGTACGGAGTACTTCTCGGTGCTGCTCGGTGTCGGCGAGGATGCCGTCCAGTCGCCCGAGGCAGCAGCGCTGCTGGCCTGTGCGCGGGCCGACATCAGCGCCGCGTCGATGGCGCGATGCGACGGCCTGGTGCTGTCCATCCTACCGGGCCTGCGGCACGGCGCGGACGGTGACACCGACCGGCTGCGACCCACGGACAACAGCGACGCGCGCCTCGTCAAGCAGATCCTGGCCGTGCTGGGCTCGTCGGGTGCCAGCACCTTCAGCGTCTTCGGCGGCAGCAGCGCGGACCGCTCAGGCGGTCGCGTGAGCTGGCAGTACGCCATGTTCCGGCCCTTCCGGGACAGCGTCGTGGTGGCCAAGGTGATGACCCGGCTCAACTTCGGCATGGGCATCAGCCACGGGTTCAGCCTGGAGCCCAATCCCATCCGCGTCACAGGCGCGGAGCCGGATGAGACCCGCATCATCGCCGAGCTTGACGGCCAGCCCGCCGGCCAGCGCGTGCGCATGTCGCCCCAGCAGCCTGTCATCCTCGGGCTGATGGACGCACAGCTGGTGTACGGCCCACAGAAGCTGTATATCAACGGGGAGAACGACGAGCAGGCCATCGTCAACTGGCCGGTGGCCTCCAGCGGCATCGCCCACGAGATGAGCCTGACCCGGGCCGGCGCACTGCGAGCGGTCGATGAGGCCAGTCGACAGGTCGCCATCCGTGGCATGTTGGCCCGACCCAAGTTCGCACTGGCTATCGCCTGCGCGGGCCGCGCGTCCGTGGTCGACGACCCGGGCCTGCCCAGGCTGGAGTCGGAGCGACTGCGCCGACTGTGGGGCGACCAGGTCACCGTGACCGGATTCTATGCGCGCGGCGAGCTGTGCCGCACGGCGGGCCACGCTGACTACGCCGAGAACTACGCCTATGCGCTGCTGGTGATCGATGACGAGCTGTACCCGACCGTTCGCATGCGCCAGCGCCTGTCGTTCATCGACGACATGCGGCTGCGCCTGGCGGCCGCGGTCTCCGAGGCCCGCCAGGCCACCAGCCCCGAGGAGGTGGTGATCCGTGCGCTGCGCGCCCTGGAGCCGCCGCACGCTTCGCCCGGCGGCTGGCCGGCGCTGGGCGGCATGGTCAGCATGCTGCAACCCATGACCGGCGCGCAGCAGCACATCGTGGGCTACAAGGCCACCAGCCGCTGGGACGCCATCCGCCAGGCCACGAACGTATCGCGCACCGGTGATGACCAGGACATCCTCTCGCTCGTGCTCAACAGCGACGAGCCGCAGTTCATCCCCAACTCGCTCACCGACCCACGAGTCAGTCGCTTCCGCATGAACCTGGCCAAGCCGGGCCCCTCTGATACCGGCCCGGGTGTTCAGGGACAGGTGGTGATGCGGCTGGTCCATCCGCGCACGCACATGCCGATCGGCACGCTGCAGGTAGAACTGCCGCTGGGCTACGCGCCAATGCCGATCGAGATCCGCATCGTGGCCGACTACGCGCGGCAGATCTCCGCCGCGTTCTGTGAGGCCGTGGAGCAACGCGAACGCATCAACCGCCTGACCCGGCTCGCGGCCCTGGTGCTCAAGACGGATCTGTCGGACGCCCTGAGCACGCTGGCCAAGGTGGCACGCGAAGCGCTCTCGGGTGACTGGTGTTGCCTCGGCGTCACTGGCCTGCCCTGCACGGCGACCGCCGACACCCCGCCCAAGGCCATCGAGTTGATCGCCAACTGCGATCCGGTGGCCGCCGAGCAGTGGGCCGACGACAACGGCCATCGCTACGCGTCATCGCGCTGCCCGGCATGGCCCTCGCCGGCGCTGGTCCAGATCATGGTCGGCCCGGCCCTCGCTGAGCAGCCGTTCGGCGTAGCGGCGATGCGCTACCTGCTGGCCCAACTGGTGAGCGTGGTCAGCATCGGCCTGGCGCGCGAGAGTACACGGCGCGTGCCGTCACTGGCGGAAGAGGAGTACCGCGTGGTCAAGCGTGTCCACGACCTGCTCGACCACCACGCCAGTGCGCTCCTCGATCTGGCCGACACCGAAGGGCACACCGAGGCAATCGTGCGCAGTCGCTGCCGCAACCTCTACGGTGACCTGACCGAACTGCGCGATCTGGTGCGGAACCTGGTGGCACCGCTGGGCTACGCCCGACGCGACACGCGGCGCCAGGTGCGCACCGTCGACCTCTGCGAGTTGGCCGGCGCCGCCGCTGCGGACTGGCGTCGCCGCACCGGGCGGCGAGCCGAACTGGCCATGCCACGCTCATTGCCGGTGTTGGTCACCGAGGTACCGCTGAAGCAGGCGCTGCTGTGGCTGCTGCGCATCTTCGAGGCGCTGCCGGGCACCTCGGTGCGCATCGCCGTAGCCGCCGAACCGCCAGCGGGCGTCGTAACTATCACGCTGTCACCCGACCCGGGCGATGCCCCTGCCGCAGCCGGCGCGGCCGGCGACGACAACTCAACCAAGCGGGCGCTGTACGTCTACCAGGCTGGGCGAGCCGCCTTGGGCTTTGGGGGCTCGCTGGAGCGACCCGACCACCACTGCTACATCTTGCGCATACCGTACGACCCCGGCTAACCGACCAGCCTGGCGCTTCAGCGCCCCACTTCCGCCACCAGCACATAGCCGTCCGCCGCACCGGCCAACTCGGCCTGCCGCGGCGCGATCAGCGGAGGACGCGTGGCCGCTGGATCGACCGGCGCCACGCCGGTGCCCACGATTGCCACGCGCGTCTCGCGCCGAGCCATGGCCAGCGGGCCGTCCACGCCAGGCAGCAGCGACCCGAACAGCAGGTCGCCCAGCGTCTCGGAGTAGATGGCGAAGTACGGGCCGCCACCGCCCTCTGGGCCGGTCCTGACCCAAGCATCGGGCGACTCGACGAAGGCGAACGCGGCACTGCCCACCACCGCCACGCGCCGGCCGCCGAGCAGGCAGGCGCCGTCGATGCGGCTGCTGTTGGGCTTGTCCTGGGACGGCTGGAACGAGGCCACATGGGTGGCGGCGTAGACTTCGGCCTTGGCGGTATCGACTGCCAACAGCCAGCCATAGCTGCCCGCGCCCGCGCCGGCCAGGGAGTCGACAAAGCCCTGCCTGACTGGCGCCGGCTGGTCGAGGTTGGTCGGCTGGCGCCCGAAGACGCTGTTACCGCCGTCGCTCTGCCCCCAGGCCAGCACCTTGCCCTCGGCCAGCGGCGTCAGGCCGCGGACGCTGCTGTCGGCGACCAGCCGGTAGGCGTCGGGACCCACCTGCCGGCCGTCCCAGCGCCAGTACTGCCACTGTGCCCGGCCGACACGGTCGTAGGCCGTCAGAAGGGGCCGCTGCCAGGGCTCGCGACCGGTGAAGGCCGGCTCGTCGCCGCCGGTGTAGATGCGGCCCTGCCGCGGGTCTGCCGCCAGGAGCATGCCGCCCTTGGTCGGCCCGAGTTCGCGCGCCGCACCCGACCCGGCGTTGAGCGAATAGAGCCGGCCGTAGGCCTGAGCCACCAACTCCCTCTCACCGAGAATGCGGAACCGCGCGCCGACTCGCCCGCCAACCGGCCGCTCGACATCGGCGGCCTGCCGCTCGCCGCGCTCGAACACAGCGATCCAGTCGACCGCGGTCAAATCGGCGCGGCAGCGCATGACGAACAGGGCACTGCCGCCAGCAGCCATGGGCGAGGGCGGTCCCAGCTTGGCACCAGGCTGAGGGCGCGCCCAGTTGACGAAGGGATCGCGGCCCAGGCCACCCAGGTACAGTGCCCCATCGGCGCCGACCGCGGCTGAGGTGAAGACACCCATGCCCCAGCCCAGCCGTACCATGGCCTCAACCTTGGCCAGGTCCGGGCTCAGCCGCCACACGCAGCCGGCGCGGTTGGGGTTGGCGTGGTCGAGCAGGTGTCTGCCCGGGTCCGACCAGACCGGCGCGTCGCGGTAGTTGTCCGGCCCCCAGACACGCGCGCCGGGCAGGCGCGGTCCCCAAGCGTTGCCGACGGCCAGCAGCGCGCCGCTGGGCTGGTAGCAGGCGGCCACCAGCTCTTCGGCGCCCGGGCCGCCCAGCCAGGTCGAGGCGATGATCTTGATCGCGCCGTCGGAGCCCTTGGCGCGAGCCGAGAGCTGGTGGTAGCGCGTCTCCTGGGCACCCAGGCAGGCGCCCATCAACAGCACCACCACCAGCACTCGTCGCATGGTCAGCTCACTTGTAGCCGGGCAGGAACTCGGCCTCGGCGTCGAACAGCTCGAGCGTCATGCGCTGCGCCTCGTCGGGCGTGCACACGGCGGCCACGAGCGGATCGAGCATCATGGCGTAGATGGCGGCCTGCTTGCTGCGCTCCACGGCCGCTTTGGCCGCCAGATCGAACATGGACATGTTCGACCGGCAGATGGCCGCCATCTGCTCGGGCAGGCGCCCGAACCGCGTCGGCTGAACGCCGTTCTGATTGATAACGCAGGCCACTTCCACGCAACCTTCGTGGTCCAGGTTCTCGATGAGCCCGCCGCGGTTGGCCACGTTGCCGTAGATGACCACCGGCTGGTTCTTCTCGCGACCTTCAATGATCCACGAGGCGTACTCCCACGAGCGCTTGAGCTCCATCGTCTCCTCGCCCGCGGCGACCTTGATGCGGCGCTCGTCACAGGCCTTGCGCCAGCCCGGCCAGCAGTCGGCGTAGAAGCTGCTGCCGCCGAGATAGCCGTCGCGGCAGTAGCGCTTGAGCACTTCGGGCCGCTTGCGGTAGTACGGCAGATACTCCGACAGATGGCCACTGGACTCGGTGATGAAGGCGCCGAAATGCAGCATCATGTCGCAGCGGACGGGGTCAGCCTCCCAGAACGGGCCGCCTTCCTCGCGCGCCTTCTCCATCAGCACCGGGTACAGGTCGGCGCCGTTGTGCTCCAGCTTGGTGAACCAGGCCAGATGGTTGACGCCGGCGCATTCCCAGACCATCTCCTCGGACGGCACGCCGGCCCAGTGGGCCAGATGGTGGCTGGTGCCCTGCACCGAGTGGCACAGGCCGACCACCTGCATTCGGCTCACGCGCTGCGCGGCCAGACACATCATGCTCATGGGGTTGGTGTAGTTGAGGACGATGGCGCGAGGGCATAGCTCCTCGGCGTCGCGCAGCATATCCAGGAACACGGGGATGGTGCGCAGACCCTTGAACAGCCCGCCGGGCCCGATGGTATCGCCGATGCACTGGTCGACGCCGTACTTGGCGGGGATGTCGTTGTCGTGACGCACGCAGCCGAGCCCGCTGACCTCGATGCAGTTGACGATGTAGTGGCTGCCCGGCAGCGCCTCGCGGCGGTCGGTGGTGGCCTTCACGGTCCACACATCCGACTTGCCAACGCCGTCAAGCACCCAGTTGACCAGCTTCTCGGCGATGGCCAGCCGCTCAGGATCGATATCAACCAGCCAGATCTCACCGCCCTGGCTGCCGGGGATGAGGGCCACGTCCTTCATCAGATGCTCGGTGAAGCCGCTGCCGGCACCCATCATGGTGATGCGCAGCGGGCGCTTCATGGCGCCCTTCAGGCCGATCTCTTCCACGTTCTTCGTGTCGTCGCGTACGCTCTCGCGTGCCATGGGAACTCCTTATCGCTGACCTGGCGCTGTATCTGGTCTCGCCGGCCAACCCGCGCACGGGCCACGGCCCATTCGCCTTCGCCGGGCCACCTCCTACGGTGCCTTGTCCAATCTACCGCCATACACGCCGACCACCCGCCGACGCTTGCCTGTAACCACTTCTTGAGTCATCCTCTAGGGATACAGGAGAATCCGATGGTCGACTGGAACGCCTACCGCGCCGACTGGCCGTATCTGGCCGAGGGCAGCCTGTGGCTGCAGCATGCCGGCATCACGCCGCTGAACCTGCGTGTCATGCGCTCGGCCACGCGCTACATGGAGGAGTTCGCCAAGTCGCCCGGCCCGACCTATCGCCGCCTGTGGCATGCCGCCACCGATGGCGCGAGAGACAAGGTGGCCGCGTTCCTGGGCACGACCAGCGACCGCCTGGCACTGGTCAAGAACACCAGCCAGGGCATCATCCTGGTGGCCGAGGGGCTCAGCCTGCCCGCTGGCGCCAATGTCGTCACGTTGACCGGCGAATTCCCGTCCAATCGGCTGCCCTGGCGCAACCTGGAGCGCCGCGGAGTCGAGGTCCGCACGGTGCCGGCTGATGCGCACGGGCACTGTGACACCGACGCGGTGGCCGCGGCCATGGACGCGGGCACCGCCGTGCTGGCGGTGAGTTGGGTGCAGTACATCGACGGCTACCGCCAGGATCTGGCCTCGTTGGCCGAGCTGTGCCAGCGCTGGGGCGCGTTCCTGGTGGTCGACGCAATCCAGGGCGCGGGCGCCTTGCCGCTGTTCCTCGACGGTCTCGACGCGGTCATCGCCGGCGGGCACAAGTGGCTGTGCGGCACCGAGGGCGCCGGGTTCCTGTACCTGTCGCCACGCCTGCTGGACGCGCTGACGCCGTGCAACGTGAGCTGGGGCTCCGTGGGTGACTGGATCTTCCGCGCCGGCGAGGAGTTGCTGGCGGAGGAGTCCCTGCCGCCGCTCAAGCCCACGGCCGAGCGCTTCGAAGAGGGCACGCCGAACGTCTGGGGCCAGATCATGCTGGGCGAGGCCGTGGACATGCTGTCCGAGATCGGCCTGCCGACCATCTGGCAGCGCATTGTCGCCGTGCAGGACCATTTCATTGAGGCTGCGCGCGCCAAGGGCTATCGGATCGACTCCAGCCTGCTCCCCAGCCAGAGATCGGGTATCATGGCCTTGGCGCACGAGCGGCACACGCCCGCGGAAATCGTGCGCGCGCTGGCCACCGACAACATCACCGCCATCCAGCGTGGCCAGGCGGTGCGCATCGCGGCCCACTTCTACATCAATGAGAGCGACATGGATCGCGTGGTGGCGGCCCTGCCTTAGCAGATGCCGCCCGTCTGTCGATACCGTGTGTATGACGAAAGAGACTATGACCCAAGACCAATCGCTGGACCAGATGACTCCCTCGCCGGACGATCGCGAGCGGGCCATTCTGGTCGGACTCGACCGGCCCGGCCTGCATGGCGGGCTGCTCGAACGCTTGGAGGAGCTGTCGCTGCTGGCCGAGACGGCCAACTGCGACACCGTGGCCTCGGTCACCCAGGCGCGCGCCAAACCCGACCCCAAGACCTACATCGGCAAGGGCAAGGTCGAGGAACTGGTCGCCGCGGTCGAGGAGTACGAGGCCGATGTGATCATCGTCGACTCCGAGCTGCCGCCCTCGCAGTCGCGCAACCTGGCCGAGGCCGTGCAGCGCAAGGTGGTCGACCGCACGCAACTCATCTTGGACATCTTCGCCCGCCGCGCCAGCACCCGCCTGGCGCGCGACCAGGTGGAGTTGGCGCTGCTGCAGTACTCGCTGCCGCGCCTCAAGCGCCTGTGGACCCACCTCAGCCGCATCGAGGGTGGCGTGGGCATGCGCGGTCCCGGCGAGCGCCAGATCGAAACGGACCGGCGCCTCGCCCGCGAGCGCATCCATCGGCTCCAGCAGCGGCTGATCGAGTCCGAGAAGCAGAAGTCGGTAGCCAGCGCCGGTCGGCAACGACACTTCACCGCCTCGCTGGTCGGCTACACCAACGTCGGCAAATCCACGCTGATGAACGCCCTGACCGACGCCGGCGTGTTCGTCGAGGACCGCCTGTTCGCCACGCTCGACGCCACCACGCGCCGACTGGTGCTCGATGGCGAAGAGATCCTGCTGTCCGACACCGTCGGCTTCATCCGCGACCTGCCGCACGCGCTGGTGGCCAGCTTCCATGCGACGCTGTCCGAGGTGCGCGAGGCCGACCTGCTGCTGCACGTGGTCGACATCGCCAGCCCCGAGCTCGAAGAGCAGATCGAGTCGGTGCGCACGGTGCTCGAGGAGATCGGCGCCCAGGATCAGGCCACGCTGACCGTCTTCAACAAGGTGGACGCGCTGGAGGACGGACTCAGCGCCGAGGGCATCGCCAACCGCTTCGGTGGCGGCGTGCTCATCTCGGCGATCACCGGCCAGGGCCTCGACGAGCTGCGCCAGACCATGCTCGACCGCTCACGGGCGCTGCATCGCCCGGTGGAACTGCTGATCCCCTACTCGGACGGCAAGTCGGCGTCGTTGGTCGAGCAGCACGGGCAGGTGCTCGAGCGCGAGTATCTGGACACCGGCACGCGGATGCGCGTGCTGCTGGCACCCGCGGATCTGTCGCGCCTCGAGAACTACGTGCTCTGATTGGGCAGGCCAACCCAGCGCCGTATCCGTCGGCGGAGCGTCTTGCGCCAGCCGCGGATGGTGCCGATGACCACAGGGCCAGCGCAGAACCAGATCAGGATGCCATCGAGCAACTGGCGCGGCTTGATGCGGCGGATCTCGCCTTCCGATGCCCATAGCAGGCTGAGGCCGAGCAGGATGCCGATGGCCAGCGAACCGATGAGCGCGGGCACGTAACACCAGACCCGGTCCATCCGGCACTGGCGTGGGCTGCGGTCGGCGGGCTCGGCCATGGTCATCGCCTCACTTGAACCAGCCGCGCGTGCGCGCGTTGGTCAGCAACTCCCAGACACCCTCGCCAGCCTCGGACTCGGCGACCACGCCGCCGGTGGCGCGCACGGCGGCTTTGATCTCCTCGTCGCCATTGCTCACCGTGGCGCTCCGCAGGCCGTGCCGGCCGTCGAGCATGGTGATGTCGTTGGCGCTATCACCGATGGCCAGCGCCTGGTCGGGTCGGAAGCCGCGCGATGCCGCGGCGTGGGCCATGCTGCCGCCCTTGGTGGCGGTGCCAAGGATGATGTGCGCCAGCGTGCGGTTGCGGCTGGTCGTGGCCAGTGGCAGATCAGCCGACCACTCGGCCAGTAGCAGACGGGCCTGCTCCGCTCGCTCGGCGTCGGGCAGGTGGATCTCCAGGCCGTAATCGCCCCACAGGTACCAACGCACCGGCGTCAGGCCAGCGCTCTCCAGCCGCAGCCGCCAGGCATGTTGCCGCTCGGCCAACTGGCGGGTCAGTTCGGCCATTTCGTCGTAGCGCGCGCGGTTCCACTCCTCGTCGGGCTCCATGGCATCGTCGCCGATCCAGTAGATGAATGTCTCGCGCGCCACGATGTACGACGGGAACGGGTCGCCCCAGGCCAGGCCCTGGGGGATGAGCAGGTCGCGCATGTCCCACCATGGCCGGCCGGAGACGATACCGACCTCGACCTCGTGCTCCCGCAGCCAGCAGAGGATGTTCTGCGTATGCTCGGGCACGCCGCTCTGGCCGTCGCGGTGGCTGTACAGCGTCCAGTCGAAGTCCATGCCGACCATGCGGATATCGGGCCGCTCGGTCATCGGGCCGACCCCAATCGCGTCAGCAGATCGCCAGCCTCCAGCCGCAATCGGGCCGGCAGGAGGGGATCGGGCAGCCAGTCGCTGGTGCGATAGCCGCCGGCATTGGGGATGACCATCAGGTCGCGCACTTTCTTGAGCAACAGCTCGATGCGCGGCGCCAGCGCCGGCTTGTCCGCCGCCAGCTTGGCCAGCGCGGCGAACACTTCGTAGTCTTCGATGCCGTCGCGGGCCTGTTCGAGCCGGATGGACGCCACTGGCTCCGTGCGGCCCAACGGCTCACCGGGATAGGCCAGGTAGCCATCACCGTTGGGGTACCGGATGTTGTAGCTCTTGCCCTCGCCCGGCTCGTCGGCCTGCTGGATGAAGCTGTGCCAGCCATAGCGGTACGGATCGTAGGTGTACCACGACAGGCCCCAGAACTCGTAGCCGCTCACGTCGTGGGCGAAGCAGTACCAGGGCAGCATCCGCTCGCAAGCGGCGTACGGCGTATCAATCTCCATCTGACCATCGGTGGTGAACCAGATCTTGTCGCCCGCCCGGCGGCGCGCGGCGATCTCGTCGGTCGGGAAGCAGCCGTACTGACCGACGCCCCAATGGTTGAGGATGCCGTCCCAGGCCTTGTTGTGACGCCAAGTGCTGCTGTAGACGGTGATGTCGGGCGCCACCTCGCGAGCGTAGCCGATGACCTCGCCCAACCACTTGGTCACCTCCGGCCGGTCGAAGTGCGGCTCGTCGGAGACGTACAGCGTCAGGTAGCGGCTCCATCCGCGCTGGTGGCAGTGGTCCCAGAGCAGCTTCAGCGCCTGCTGGTAGGCCGACTTGTACTCGGGCGAAGGATACCGGCAGCCCAGGAAGTCGCGCGGCGGGTAGGCCCAGCCACAGGCGTAGAACACCTCGGGCAGATACGCCGCGCTCATCTTTAGCTCGTCGAACCGCCGCGTGGCTTCCTTGTCGAAGAGCGTCGCGTCCATGGAGACCTTGCCGTCGCGCAGCTCGAACTTGGGCGACGGCAGGCTGTCGGGGCAGACCCGATGCTCGGCCATGAACTTCAGCCAGGCGTCGTGATCGCCGCCGGAGCGCAGGTCGTAGATGACCTGCAGCGAGGCCCGCTCGGGTTGCGTGAACGGCCACACGGTCAGCGTAAAGTCCACGGTCCGCGCGGCGCCGGTGGCCGGCGCAATGACCACCTGGCCCCGGTGCACGCCGGGCTGAGCGTCGCGCGGCACGGTCATGGTCACCCAGACGGCCTGCGTCTGGTTGGCCCGGAGGTCCAGTGGCTTGTCCAGCGGCAGCAGGTAGTCGGGCCACCAGCCCTGCCAGCCATCGGTGCGACTCTGACCGTGGGGCTTGAGCCGCTCCCAGGCCTGCGCCTTCTCGTTGAAGTAGCCGCCCGGCTGGAGCACGGGGACATAGCCGACGCGCTCGATCTTCAGCGGCAGGCCGGCACAGGTGGCGCTGAGCTTGACGCCCGCCATGTCGGTGTTGGTGCGCAGGCAAAGCTGGAGCGTCTCGCGCTCGCCCCGCGTGGCCGCCAGCGGCACGGGCGACGGACCCGCGGCCTGCGGCGGAACCGCGTCGCGCATGGGCTTGACGATCGGGTCGAGCGCCCACACGGTGAGCCCGCCACCGGGTCGCGCCCGGCTCTCCATGGCGCCCATGCGGCCTGCCACGGCGCGCCGCAGCACAACGTCGTCGTGCCACACGGTGCCGTTGTTGTTCATCGTCAGGTGCATCTCGAACGACTTGGTGTCGGGCCCCGAATGCATGATGGAGCCGATGGTGGTCCAGTCGGTGGTGCCGCTGGGCCCGGTGCCGGTGGACCCGCCACGCTGGCCCGCCCACTCGCCCTTGTCGTCGAGGAAGTGCACGTACAGCGGCGCGGGCCCGGTCAGGCCCTCGGTCTTGACCCGCGCGGAGTAGAAGTAGTCGGTGTTGGGGTCGCACGGCACAGCCTTGCGCCAACCGACCCACCGCGCCGGCGCGGCCGCCGGGACCACCGAGCGCCCGCACCACTCGCCGCGTGCGCCGCCCTTGACCCGCGTGACGCTCACGCCCTCGGCCTGAACGCCCTCGGTGCCGCCCGACCAGGAGGCCGGCTTGTCGCCCGTGCCGTCCTCGAAGCCGGGGTTGGGCGCCAAGTTGCCAGGCGCGTCCACCAGGTCGGCCATGGTCATGGCACGGCCCGGCAGCTCGACGCCCACGTACACCGGCAGCGCCAGCCGACAGCGCGCGGGCACATCGATCAGCATGAGGATGCTGTCACCCGAGATCAGATGCGGGATCGGCCGGCTGGTGCGCGGATCCCAGACCGCCAGCGGCTCGCCCTTGGGCACCCGCACAGTCAACGCTTTGGCCGGCACCGCCACCAGCGCCGACGCCGCTGCGTCGCCGGTGTTGTAGACGATGGCCGTGCCGCGGCACCAGGCCTTGGCCAGCGGGCCGGTCGTGGGCCACTCGCCCGGCCCGATCTCTGCCAGCTTGAGCTGCTCGACCGCGCCCACCGTCGCGGTGACCGCGGGCTTGGCCGCGTCCAGCGCTTCCACCTTGACATCGTCGAACCAGGCCGTGCCCGTGCCAAACAACACAGTGCCGACCGTCAGGCTTTGCGCGCCGTCGGGCGCGGTGAACTCAATGACCGTCTGCTGCCAGTCGAAAGTGCCCTTGCTCTCGCCCTCAACGCGGTTGATGGCCATGGCGTTGGCGCCGGTGGCCACATGGATGAACCAGCCCGCGCGGCCCACGACATCGCGGCCCTTGGCCCAGCCGCTGACCCGGTAGCGACGGCCGCCTTGCAGTCCGATACCCGCCTGGCGCGCGGCGATCCACGTCGATTCCGCGCCGGCGTCGACCTCGACCTTGACGCAGCGCTCCCCGGTGCGCGGGCTTTCCTTGCTCCAGGTGATGCGATGCTGTGCGTCGGCGCCGCTCAGATCCCAGGCATCGACCGTGGTCCCGCCCGCCTCGAACGACGCGTTCGCCAATGCCGCCGAGCCCTTGAGATAATCGGGTACGGGATAGGCGTCGGGATGGTTCCAGTAGACCCACAGCCGCTGCGAGCCGCCGGCCGGCGCCGCCACCGGCAGCACCAGTCGCGCGCCGTCGGGGATGGCGCCCTCGGTCAGCCGGCCGTTGGGTCCGCGCAGGTCGAACAGCAACTCCGTACCGGCGTCATCCGTGGCGCGAATGTCCTGCGCCCTGGCGCCCGCCAAGGGCAGCCCAGTGGCGCCGATCGGCACCTCCACCGGCGCGCCGGCCACGGCCTCGGCGCCCTGGTTGCCCACCTGCACGGCCACGCGCGAGCGCCACAGCTCGGACCCGCCAAAAGCCAGGTCGGTCGACCAGGGCTGGCCCATCGCCATGCTCGCTGCCGCCACCAGTACCGCCGTCCAACGCATAGGGATCTCCGCCTTCTCAGTTCGCGGAGCGACTCCGGGCTCCTTCCGCGGCGGCTCGCCCCAGAGGAATCGCGCCCGGGGAGTCATAATGGGAGAGCATGGAAGACCTACCCTTGACCTGCGATGTCATCGTTCTCGGCGCCACCCCGGGTGGCATCATGGCTGCGGTCGCGGCGGCGCGGCGCGGCTGCAGCGTGCTGCTCCTCGAGCGCACGGCCCATGTCGGCGGCCTGCCGGCCAACGGTCTGGGCGCGACGGATATCGGCACGCGTGGCGCCACCGGCGGGCTGTTCCTCGAGTTCGTCGGCCGCATCAAGGCGCACTATGTCAAGGCCTACGGGGCCGCCAGCGCACAGGTCAAGGACTGCTCCGACGGCTACCACTTCGAGCCGTCCGTGGCCGAAGGCGTGTTCGAGGCCATGCTCGCCGAGCAACCGCGCATCACCGTTCTCCGGCGCCGCCAGTTCGATAGCGCGCCGGCCAACGTGGTCATCGAGCATGGCCAGTTGCGCGGCCTGACCGTAACCGACCTGGCCAGCGGGCAGCCCGAGACCTATCTGGCGCAGGTGCTCATCGATGGCACCTACGAGGGCGATCTGGCCGCCGCCGCCGGCTGCCCGTTCGAGACGCGCCGCGAGAGCGCCAACGAGTATCGCGAGCCGCGCGCCGGCGTGCTGTACATCGGCTGGGGCGCCAAGGAGCCCGGCGCGGGCAGCACCGGCGCCGGCAGCGACACCATCCAGGCCTTCAACTACCGCCTCTGCCTGACCACCCGCGAAGGCAACAAGCGGCCCATCACCAAGCCGGCCACGTACCGCCGCGAGGAGTACCTGAGCCTGATCGACGATGTGGCCACCGGCCATCACACCGGCTCGGGCAACCCGCCCAGCGGGATCGGCTGGCTGACCAACATGGTCACGCTGCCCAACGGCAAGACCGACAGCAACAACCAGCACCTGGCCTTCCTGAGCACCGATCTGCCCGAGGAGAACTACCCCTGGCCCACGGCAAGCTGGGCCTGGCGCGACGAGTTCGCCCGCCGGCTGCATGACTACACGCTGGGCCTGCTGTGGTTCGCCCAGAACGACGCGGCATTGCCCGAGGCCTTCCGGCGGGCCTGTGCCGCCTGGGGCCTGGCCGCCGATGAGTATGTCGACAACGACAACTTCCCGCGGCAGGTCTACGTGCGCGAAGGTCGCCGCGTGCTCGGCGAGCACCTCTTCACCGCGCACGACGCACTGCCCACGGCGCCCGGCCGGCGCCCGCCGCTGCACGCCGACAGCATCACCGCCAGCCACTACGCGCTGGACAGCCACGCCCACCACAAGCGCGAGGCCGGCCGCGTCGGGCTCGATGGCTTCTTCAGCTACGGCACGGCGCCATACACCGTGCCCTATGGCGTCATGCTGCCGCGCCGGGCCGAGAACCTGCTGACGCCGGTGCCGGTGTCGGGCACGCATGTGGGCTTCAGCACGCTACGCATGGAGCCCTGCTGGATGGCCATGGGCCAGGCCGCCGGCACCGCCGCGGCGCTCTCGGTGCAGTCGGGCCACAGCGTGCGCGACCTCGACCGCGGCTGGCTGCGCGACGCGCTGCTGCGCGATGGCGCGGTCCTGGTCTACTTCCGCGACGCGACGCCCAGCCACGGGCAGTTCCAGGCGCTGCAGAAGCTGGCGCTGCGCGGGCTGATCGCGGACTGGAACGCCCGGTTGGCCGAGCCCGTCACGCGCGAGGACCTGGCCAAGTGGTGCGCCGCGCTGGGCATCGCGCCGCCGGCCGACGTCACACCGGGCAAGAGCGCGCGCGGCGAGGCCATGGCCGCGGTGGTGGCGCTAGCGGAGCGCCGCGCCTGATCCGTGTCAGTGCACGCGCACCGGCAGCGTCTTCTCGTACGGTCCGACCTTGACCAGCACCGAGCCCTGGCCGGACTGCACGCCGACGAACTCGCCATAGGTCGAGATGACGCCGCAGTTGCCGCTCACCAACATGCTCGGCACCACGGTGGGCGGCGCGCCGCCCAGATAGGCCACGCCGATCTGCCTGGCCATGCCCACGCTGACATCGATGGTCTCGGGCGTCACCTGAATGCCCGTGAAGCCGACCGTGGTGAAGCTCGTGGGCAGCGGCGCCAGGTACAGGTAGTAGTCCATGCCGCCGGTGATCGTCAGCGTGTAGTACGTCCGCGCCAGGCCGCTGCCCGTCGGCGGCGTGACCTCCACCCAGTTCGGGCCGGCCACTAACTGGTTCGCGGCAAACGTGCCGTCGCTGCCCGACATGCTGTGCACCGTGCCCGTAGGCTCGGTCTGCGTCACGGTGCCGCCATTGTCGGTGCCACCCGTGCCGCCACCGCCCCAGTCGGGTGGCGTGGGCGGATCGGTGGTACCGCCGCCGGAGATGACCCGCGACCTGTTGGTCTTGGGCAGGAAGCGCAGTGAGGCGCCAACCAGCGGGGAGTTGGCGTTGTCGCCGCGGACGATGACGCCCGTGGCCCGACCGAGCCCGCCCAGCCCGCCGCCCGGCGGAATGCTGCCGCCCGTGAGGCCGGCACAACCCGCCAGCAGGCTGATCGCGACAACCAGCCCAATGGCTGCCAGCACCCGCGGGACTCGGCGCACGGTCTACTCCAGTGCAGCAAACTCCGCTGTCAGCGGTGGCCAGGCCAGCGCCGTCAGCACTTCGGTCAGCCGGTCTGCACAGCCGGCCGTCGACAGCAGCGTAAGGCAGCCGCGAACCAGCGTCAAGCGTTCCACGTCGTCGAGCAGCGCTTCTTCGACCTCACTCGCCAACAGCGCCTCGCGCGCGCCCACCCAGCCCAGCAGACAGGCCTCGGCCGCGTCGCGGTCGCCCAGCGCCGCGGCGCGCGCGCCCAGCACCGAGAGCAACAGCTCGTTCGCCCTGGTTTCACGCGCCAGCCGCTCGGCTTCTTCAAACAGGGTGGCCGCATCGCGCGCGTCGGCCGCGTCGCGGGCTTGAGCCAGATAGGCCCAGCCCAGTTGCGCGCGCGCGCCGATGCGCTCGGCTACGGCCGCCACGCGCCGCACCTCGATGCCGGCGGCGGCCCGCTGGCCCAGCGCCCGTTGCGCTTCGGCCACGGCCAGCCGCGCGGTCGATTCCATCTTGGCCAGTCCGTGCGCCGTCGCCGCCGCCACGGCCTGCTGCGCGTGGTAGAGGGCCTCGTTGGCATCGCCGGCCCGGCGCGCGGCTTCGCTCTGGGCCAACTGCGCCAGCAGCTCGGCCCGCACCGAGCCCAGCTCGACCGCCTCGCTCAGCGCCGCGCGGGCCTCGCCGCGAGCCTCGGCGCAACGGCCCAGCACCGCCAGCAACTCGGCGCGACAGGCCTGTGCCACGGCCATGCGCTCACGTTCGCCCGTCAGCCGCGCCACCCGCAGCGCGTCGTCCAGCGCCTCCAGCGCCGCCGGCAGCAGCAGTTGCTGCCGGCGAGCGAAGCCCAGGTTGATGCGCGCCTCGATCAGCTGGCTGACGGCCGCCAGCTCCTCGGCCAACGGCGCGCAACGGCGGGCCGACGCCTCGGCCCGCTCGAAATCGTCATGGAGCAGGTACACATTGGTGGTGGCGCCGGCCACGAACACCTCGGCCCAGGCGCGCGACGGCCCTTCGGGTTGGGCGGCGATGAGCTGCTCGGCCAGGTCCAACTCGGCCAGCGCGGCCTCGCCTCGGCCCAGCGCCTCATAGACATCGGCCCGGCCCAGGCGGCCCTTCCACTCGCTGTCGAACCGCCCCCCGGCGATGACCGCCTCGAACTCGGCCAGCGCGCGGTCGCGCTCACCCAGCCCGGCCAGCGCCGCGCCCAACGTCTGATGGGCCGCCCGCTCGCGGTCCGCGTTGCCCGACTCGGCGTAGGCCTGCACACAGCGCTGCATCGCCGCGCGCGTGCCTTCCAGATCGCCGAGTTGGTAGCAGGCATGGCCTAGCCGGAAGTCGGCGTCGGCAATCAACTGGGGATCCTCGCTACGCGCCGCGAGTTCGGCCATGCGCTGACAAGTGGTGCGAGCCGCGCCGAAGTCGGGCGGGCTGGACTGGGCCACGGCCAAGGTCAGCATGGCCTCGAGCCGCTCGGCGGCGGCCGCGGGCTCCGGCTTGACCGGCATCGGCGCGGGCCGGGCCTCGGCGTCGGGCTCGTCGGCGTAGAACCACGCCAAGGGCCGGCCACACACGCGTCCGATGGCCTGCAGACGATCCGCCTGGGCCAGCACCTGCCCACTGACATACTGGTAGATGAGGGCACGCGAACAGCCGACGGCCGTGGCCAACTCCGCCAGCGACATGCTGGCGGCATCGGCCGCGGCCTGAATGCGCCCGCCCAATTCGCGCCGCCCATCGCGGCTGCTCAGATCCACCAGTGTCTCCGCTGTCCAGCCTGACTATACAGTGCCCCGACTCAACAGCCCTGTGACTACCCCTGATCAAAAAAGGACATCCGACCCCACAAACCAAACCTTGGCGCGAACCCCGACGCTCCCCTGTCAGAAACTCGCGGCTTGGCTTGTAGGGCCGGATCGGTACGTCCCCGTAGAGCCGGGACGCCGTAACCAGGCCGCCAGGCCGGCGGTAGAGGCACGCCCTACCTCTTCACCACCGACCGCGCACCGAAGCTCGTTTCGCTCCAGCCCACTGAGTAGAGTGTATAGCCACGCTAGACAGATGTCAAACACTCCGTTGGTAACATAAACATAAATTCCAAGGAAACTGGACAGTCTGGCCGCTGGTCGGCGACAGCGGGCGGCGCTACAATCCGCGCTGGAGCAGAGCGCATGCTAGCTGATCGATTTGGCGAGAGCGACCTGGCGGGCCATCTGGTGCCCTTGGCGGCCTGGCGGCCCTATCCGCGGGCGAGCGACCGCGACGGCTGGGGCGACCTGGAGCCGGCGCGGGCGGCAGCGCTGGTGGCCGCGGGTGAGGCGCGGCTGAGCCAGCCCTGGCCGGTGCTGTTGGCCTCGGTGTTCGCCGAGTTCCGCCGCACGGGCAATCGCAGCCACTGGGAGCAGCCCCAGTTCGCGCGGCGCAGCATGCTGTCCGACCTGGTGCTGGCCGAGTGTGTCGAGGGCCGGGGCCGATTCCTCGACGCGATCACCGACGGCGTGTGGCTGATCTGCGAGGAGTCGTTCTGGGGCGTCTCGGCCCACAACTGGGGCAAGCGCTGGCCGGACTCGCTCCTGCCCGACACCGCCGAGCGCATCATCGACCTGTTCGCCGGCGAGACCGGCGGGCTGCTGGCCTGGACGCTGTACCTGCTGGGCGACCAGCTCACTGCCGTCCATCCGGTGATCACCGACCGCATTCGCCGCGAGCTGGACGAGCGCATCATCACACCGTACCTGGAGCGCGACGACTTCGGCTGGATGGGCCTGCAGGGCGGCTGGGTGAACAACTGGAACCCGTGGTGCGCCTCCAACTGCCTGACCGTGGCCCTGCTCGCCGAGCAGGACGAGCCACGGCGCGGCGCGGCGGCCGCCAAGACGCTGCGCATCATCGAGCGGTTCGTCGCCATGTACCATGCCGACGGTGGCTGCGACGAGGGCACGTCCTACTGGGGCCGAGCCGGCGCGTCGTTCTTCGACTGCCTCGACCTGCTCGACAGCGCCACGGCCGGCTGGCTGAACGTGTGGTCAGACCCGCTGGTGGGCAACATGGGCCGCTACCTGTACCGCTGCCACATCGACCGCGACTGGTACGTCAACTTCGCCGATGGCGGCGCCCGCGTGGGTGTGGAGGCGCCGCTGCTGTGCCGCTATGGGCGGAAGATAGGCGACTCGGCCCTGGTCGATCTGGGTGTCTATGCCGATCACCTGCGGCGCGCGGGCCACGAGCCGCCGTTGCGCATCACCTCCATGGGCCGCCGCCTGCCCGAGCTGTTCGACTGCCCGGAGCTGGCCGGCGAACCACGACCGGCGCCATACATCGCCGCCGCCTGGCTGGACGGCATCGAGATGCTTACCGCCCGCTCTGAGCCGGGTTCGGCCCAGGGCCTGTTCCTGGCAGCCAAGGGCGGCCACAACGCCGAGAGCCACAACCACAACGACGTCGGCCAGTTCATCGTCTTCCAGCACGGCCAGCCGGCGATCATCGACCTGGGCGTGGAGACCTACACGGCGCATACCTTCTCGCCCCGGCGCTACGAGATCTGGACCATGCAGTCGGCTTGGCACAACCTGCCGACCCTGGGCGGCGTGCAGCAGAGCGCCGGCCGGCAGTTCGCCGCGCGCGAGGTCAGCGCCCAGGTCGATGACGACCGGGCCGAGCTGCGCCTGGACCTGGCCGGCGCTTACCCCACCGAGGCCGGCCTGCGCGCCTGGCATCGCACAACGCGGCTGGAGCGGGGCGACCAGCCCCGCGTCGTGGTGCACGACACCTTCGAACTGGCGGAGCCGCGCGAGGTGCAGCTCAGCGTGATCCTCGCCCGCGAGCCGCGGCTCACACCCACCGGCTGCGACCTGGCCGGCGAGGCGCCACTGTCCATCGCCTGGCCAACCGGCGTACTCAACGCCAGCATCGAGGCGGTCGAGGTCACCGACGACCGACTGCGCCCAGTGTGGGGCGAGCGAGTCTGGCGCCTGCTGCTGACCACGACCGGCGCGGTCGAGCGCGGCGACTGGACGATGACGGTCGGTTAAGGCGCTGGACGCTGGACGCGGGCAGGACCGTTGTTGCTTCCCACGTCCCACGCCCAGCGTCCCAGAACTTGACTCCACCGGGCCGGCGCCGTATCGTCCCGGTGGAGCATGTGCCATGATGCGTGTCAGGGTCATCCACGGTCCGAACCTCAACCTGCTGGGCAAGCGCGACCCGGAGGTGTATGGCAGTCACACGCTCGAGCAGATCAACGCCGAGATTGAACGGCTGGCCGGCGAGTTGGACATGGAAGTGCAGATCAGCCAACACAACAGCGAGGGCGAGATCCTCGACGCGATCCATGCCTGTTGCGACTGGGCCCAGTGCATCGTGATCAACCCGGCAGCCTACACGCACTACTCCATCGCCATCTGCGACGCCATCAAGGCGGTGCGGTTGCCGGCCATCGAGATCCACCTGAGCAACATCCATGCCCGCGAGGAGTTCCGCCACCGCAGCGTCACCGCGCCGGTGTGCGTCGGGCAGATCGCCGGGTTTGGCGTGTCGAGCTACCTGCTCGGGCTCTACGCGGCCCGCGACATCATTGCCAAGAGGTGGCGCTGATGACGCGTCTGACCCGCGTGCGCGAGGCTCTGGCCGTCAAGGGCTGCCCCGCTGCGCTGATCACCGAGCCACACGACATCACCTGGCTCAGCGGCTTCCGCGGCAGCAGTGGGGCGCTGCTGGTCACACATGAGCTGAGCGTGATCATCACCGACTTCCGCTACCGTACGCAGGTGAGCCTGGAGTCGCCCGGCTGGCAGCCGCTGCTCCAAGCCACCGGCGAGCGCGTGCCCGCCGCGATCGCGCGCGGCATCCGCGAGCTGGGCCTGACGCGCGTGTCGTTCCAGACAGGACACGCCACCCATGCCATGTGGCATACGCTCAGCGAGGCGCTCGGCGCCGCCGTGGAGTTGGTGCCCGTCAGCGACCTGATCAGCCCGTCCCGCGCGGTCAAGGACGCGGCCGAGATCGCCTGCATCCGCGCCGCCGCCGCGCTGGCCGACGAGGTCATGGCGTATGCCTGGACCGTGGCCCGGCCCGGCCTCACCGAACAGCAGTTGCGCATTGAACTCGAAGCGTGCATGCTGCGGCTGGGCTCCGAGCGCGTGGCCTTCGACCTGATCGTCGCCGGCGGGCCCAACAGCGCCAAGTGCCACGCGCGGCCCGGCACCCGCGCGCTCGAGCCCGGTGACCTGCTGGTACTCGACCTGGGCTGCGTGGTCGACGGCTACCACAGCGACATCACCCGCAGTGCCGCCATCGCCCAGGCCGGCTCCGCCCAACGAGCCATCTACGCCGTGGTGCACCGCGCCATGACCGCCGGCCTGGCCGCGGTCAGCCCTGGCGCCGTCGGCCGCAAGGTCGACGCCGTGGCACGCGATATCATCACCGACGCCGGCCATGGCGACGATTTCGGACACAGTCTGGGCCACGGCGTGGGTCTGCAGGTCCATGAGGCCCCCAATCTGAGCTCCGTCAGCGAGGATGTGCTGCGGCCCGGCCACATCGTCACCGTCGAGCCCGGCATCTACGTCGAAGGCGTCGGCGGCGTTCGGCTCGAGCAGCTCTGCCTGGTCACCGACTCCGGTTGCGAGACGCTCTCCCTGGCGCCGTGTCCCGCCGACCTGCCAATCCTCTGAGCCACACCGATGGCGACACCCCCCCGATCTTGTCGATTATTTCGACGTTATAGATCCAGATATCCAATTTATCCGACATCGGGCCAAACGCCGCGGGCCCGCTCGCAGAGCGGGATTGGCGCGATCTGGGCGATTCCGAACGGGCAGGCCAACTGTTTGCAGTGACCGGTCCGTGAGACGGTGCGGAGCGGCATGCATGGCACGAAACCGACTGCTGATGGTGGTAGGGGTGTGCGCCGGGATGGTGGCCGGGCTAGGCGGCTACACGTTCTGGTATGCCAAGGGGTTCTCCTACATGACGAACGACCCCATAGCCTGCGTCAACTGCCACATCATGCGCGACCAGTTCGATGCCTGGACGCGGTCGAGCCACCATGCGGTGGCGGTCTGCAACGACTGCCACACCCCGCACGACTTCATCGGCAAGTGGACCACCAAATCCCTCAACGGGTACCACCACTCCCTGGCCTTCACCGTGGGCGGGTTCCACGAGCCCATCCGCATCAAGCCGCGCAACAAGGCCGTGACCGAACACAACTGCCGTCGGTGCCACGCACCGATCGTGGACCAGATAGACCGCGCCCATCCAGTCAGCGGCGGCATGTCGTGTCTGAGCTGCCACCGCGATGTCGGCCATCTGCACTGAGGTGAGATCATGAGCGACGAGACGAACGCGACCCCTGAACCCGAAGACGCCCCCGACACGGCGGCCGCGGACCGCCCGAGGCGAGGCGCGGGTGTAGCCATCCTCCTGGCCGTGGTGTTGGTGACCGCCGGGCTGACGGCCGGCATCGCCGCGCTGCTGATCAACATCCAGGGCAAGAAGGTCGAGGAGAAGAACCCGTTCTTCCGGGTCGTCGAGCTGACCGATGACACCGAGGACCCGGCGGTATGGGGCCAGAACTTCCCGCTCCAGTATGACGGCTACAGGCGCACATCGGAGATGCGCAAGACACGGTTTGGGGGCAGCGAGTCGGTGCGACGGGTGCCCACCAAGGACGACCCACGGGAGTACGTGGCGGGCTCCAAGATCGATGCTGACCCGAGGCTCAAGACCATGTGGGCGGGCTACGCCTTCGCCGTGGACTACCGCGAGCGCCGCGGCCATGCCTACATGCTCGAGGATCAGCGGTACACCCAGCGCCAGGTGGTCAAGCAGCAGCCGGGCACCTGCCTGCACTGCCACGGCTCGATGTACGTGCCCTACAAGACGGCCGGCAACGGCGACATCATCAAGGGCTTCGAGAAGCTCAACCCGATGAAGTACCAGGACGCGGCCAAGAGCGTGAAGCACCCCATCTCGTGCATCGACTGTCATGAGCCGGCGACCATGCAGCTCCGGGTGACCCGACCGGGCTTCATCGAAGGCATCCGCGCACTCAAGGCCAAGGAGGGCCACGCCAACTACGACGTCAACCGCGACGCCACGCGCCAGGAGATGCGCTCGTATGTGTGCGGCCAGTGCCACGTGGAGTACTACTTCAAGGGCGAGGAGAAGCGCCTGGTCTACCCGTGGCGGAACGGTCTGAAAGCGGAGGAGATGCTGGCCTACTACGACGCCGAAGGGTTCAGGGACTGGACCCACAAGGAGACCGGCGCGCCCGTACTCAAGGCCCAGCACCCCGAGTTCGAGACCTGGAGCCAGGGCACGCATGCCAAGGCGGGAGTGGCTTGCGCCGACTGCCACATGCCCTATGCCCGGGTCGGTGCCCACAAGATCAGCGACCACCACGTGCAGAGCCCGTTGCTCAACATCAACCATGCCTGCCAGACCTGCCACAAGGCCGATGAGGCCGACCTGAAGGCCAGGGTCGACCTGATCCAGGACCGCACGAAGCAGTTGGAGGACATCGCGCTCGACGCGCTGAGCGACCTGATCGCCGACATCAAGGCGGCTCGCGCCGCGGGCGCCACCGACGCCCAACTCGGCGCCAAGGACGGGCCCTGGGCCTACCAGCGCCGCGGCCAGTACTTCATCGACCTGGTCTGCAGCGAGAACTCCATGGGCTTCCACGCACCGCAGGAGTCCGCGCGGATGCTGGCGCAGGCCATTGACTGGCTGCGCCGAGGCCAGAAGGCTGTCCTGCAACTGGACCGCACGGCGGCCACGGTGGCGGCGGCGCCGAAGTCGTAGGCTGACAGGATCAGGGCGGCGGCGCCGGCGGACCGATGGGTCGCCGGCGCCGCGGCCGGTTTGTGCGCGGCGGTCACCGAACCCGGCGTCATCGGCGCTGAAGGTCCCGCGGCGGGACGGGGGAATCCCGTCGCAGCGGCCCCGCGACGGGCATCGTCCGCGCCACCTGACCGCAGTGTGGCTGGTCGTGGCCAGCCACGCGGAGTAGCCCATCGATGACGATCTGCCACCCCCACCAGCCCGGGCTCCGGGTTTTGCTGCTTGGCCGGTACGCCGGCTTGTGGCCCGCCAGCGCCGAACCCATGCAGTTCCCGGCACACTGGGGCCAGCCGCCGGCCATGCAGACCGTCGATCTGCGTCCGCTGCCCGGCGACTACGGCGAAGGCAGCAGCACGCTGGCCCAGTGGACCCAGGCCAACCTGGACAAGGACGCTTCCACACCTGACAAAGGCCCGCGCCAACCCGACGGCAGCGGCGCAGTGGCCATCACCGGCGAGCTTCGCCAGTGGCACAAGGTCACGCTCACCCTCGACGGCCCGTTTGCGCACGAGCGCGACACTGCGCCCAACCCTTTCAACGACTACGCCATGGCCGTGGTCTTCACGCATGAGTCCGGCGAGGCGGGCACCAAGTGGCGGGCGCACCTGTCGCCCGACAAGCCCGGCAGATGGACCTACCTCGTGTCATTCGCCAGAGGTCGGCAGGTCGCCGTTGGCGACGCCCGGGGCGAGGCCGTGGAGCCTTTCGATGGCCGGAGCGGCAGCTTCGCGATCGGGCCGACCGACAAGACCGGCCGCGACTTACGGGCTCAGGCGCGACTGCGTTATGTGAGCCGACACCATCTCCAATCTGCCGGCTCGCGGGAGTACTTCCTCAAGGCCGGCGCGGACGCGCCCGAGACGCTGCTCGCGTATGCCGACTTCGACGGCACCCGGCCTGGGCGCAAACGCGAGGCCCGCACCGGCGAAGCAGCTCCAACCCAGTCGCTACACCGCTACGCACCCCACGTCGCGGACTGGAAGGTGGGCGATCCGCCCGGCGAGCCCGGAGCGGACCGGCTGGTCGTCGTCCGCAAGTGAGAAGGAGCAGTTTGGGCATGAATCACCTTGTTTGGATGCTCGCGAGCGCCCTCGCCGTCACAGCGGGCGCCGAGGAAGCCCCTTCGCGCATCGTCGTGCGCGATGGCCAGTTCATCGACGAGGGAACGGGTCGACCGTTCACGCCGCTGGGCGCCAACTACTACCGCGTGGGCGCGGTGAGCAGTGGCAAGCAAGGGCATTCCGCGCTCTGTCCACCGTCCTACGATCGCGCTTACGTCGAGCGGATGATGACCGACCTGGAGGCAAGCGGCTTCAACACGCTCCGCGTCTTCCACTCCTTCCTGATGGGCGAGGACGGGATCCTCGCCTCGCCGGAGGCTCGCGAAGTGGCGCCGGGCTACGCGGCCAACCTGCTGCACCTCTTGCGGACGGCACGCAGTCACCACGTGCGCCTCATCTTCACCTGGGACATCTGGAACCCCACCTCTGAATGGTTGGCTGCGCAGCCCCTGCCCGACGAAGCGCGCTCCGGCATCCCGATGACCGGCACGCCTGGCATGCTGGTCAATGCGTTTCGCTTCACGCTGCCCGGCGCGCGCACCCGCGCGGGCTGCATCGTGGCGCTCATCGAGGTCATCAAGAAGGCCGATCCCGGCCTGTTGCCGGTGGTGTTGTCCTGGGAGCTGGAGAACGAGGTCTATTACCGCGTGGACCAAGCACCGTTCGACAAGCGCGAAGGTCGCTTCACCTTTGCCGGCCGGAGCTATGCGCTGGATTCCGACGCTGAGTTGCAGGCACTGATGGACGACAACCTGGTCGCCTGGGCCAATCTGTGCGCCGGCGCCATTCGCCTGGTCTCGGCCGGCGTCTTCTCCTTCGCAGCCGTGGGTCGCGGCGGCCCGGGCACCCTCTCGGCCGACCAGACCAAGGACACCCGCGCGCCGGCCCGACTCATGGCGCTGCTGCGCTCTGGCCTCGACTTCCTGGACCTCCACCTCTATGCGTGGCGCAACAAGGATCAGGGCTTCGAGCACTTCCTGGCCCGCAACCTGGCCTCGGTGGAGTGGGAGGAGCTGCGCGCGGCGGCTCGCAAGGCGGGCAAACCGATCTTCTGTGGCGAGACCGGCGTCTTCGCCAACTACCTGCGCCGCGCACCCAACTGGCAGGAGATCGATCACCCCCTCGGCCTGGCCAGCTTCCGCGATCACCTGCGAGCGATGAGCGGTAACGGGTTCGTCGGCGCCCTCTACTGGCACTACGGCAATCCCGACACCACTCCCGCCGACGAACACCCCGCGCTGGCCTTGTTCCCCGAGTACGGCAAGTGCCTTCGCGAGGCATGGCAGCGTTGATGGCGGCATCGCCTCGCGTGGCCTCGCGCCCACGCGGATCCGTGTCATAATGAGCGCTCAGGCGGAGCTGGGTGTGGCGCGTTCCAAAGAGGCGATGGTCAAGGACATGTTCGCGCAGATCGCGCCGACCTACGATCTGCTCAACACGCTGCTGTCGTTCAACATCCACCACGGCTGGCGGCGCGCCGCGCTGGACGATGCCTGCCTGCGGCCGGGTGCCTGCGTGCTCGACCTGGCCACCGGCACCGCCGACCTGGCCCTCGGAGCGGCCCGGCGGGGCGCGCGGGTCATCGGCGCCGACTTCTGTGCACCCATCCTGCGTCTTGGCCAGGCCAAGGTACGGCGGCTTGGCCAGGCCAAGGTCCCGAGCACAGGCGATGCAGGCATCGCCTTTGCGTTGGGCAGTGCCGACCATCTGCCCTTTGCCGACAACAGCTTCGACGCAGTCGTCATGGGCTTCGCGCTGCGCAACGTGCCCTCCCCCGAGCGCGCGCTGGCCGAGATGACGCGTGTCACGCGGCCCGGCGGCTGGGTGGTCAACCTCGACCTGACCCGCCCGGTGCGCGCCTGGCTGCGGCCCTTGTACCGCTTCTACCAGAATCAGTTGATGCCTTGGGTTGGCGGCCTCATCTCCGGCCGGCGCGAGGCGTACACCTACCTGCCCCAGTCCATCCAAGGCTTCCCGCCACCGGAGACCATCGCCGACGTGTTCCGCGCGGCGGGCCTGGTGGACGTGAGTTACCGGCCGCTGTCGGGCGGCCTGGCCACCATCCATCGCGGACGCAAATCATGAGCCAAACCGAGACCCACAGCGCCCACGAGCTGTTCCCCACCATCCATGCCGACCTGGCCGAGATCGAGGGCCGGCTGCGCCGCACGGTGCACTCGCGGCTACCGGTGGTGCCCGAGGTCTACCTGCACACCGTCCATGCCGGTGGCAAGCGCGTCCGCCCGGCGCTGACGCTGCTCTGCGGCCGGCTGGTGGGTGACGCCGGCGAGGCGACGTTCGACGCCGCCGTGGCGGTGGAGCTGATCCACCTGGCCTCGCTCATCCACGACGACGTCATCGACGACAGCGGCCGGCGCCGCGCGCGACTGACCGCCAACCGCGTGTGGGGCAACAAGAACGCGGTGCTCGTGGCCGACTTCACCCACGCCGTGGCCTACCGCCTGTTGACCCAGCGCTGCGCCATCGAGACCGTCGAGCGGCTCAGCGGCACGGTCGTGCGCATGTGCGAGGGCGAGCTCTGCCAGATGTACAACGAAGGCAGCTTCGAGGTCACCGAGCCGCTCTACTTCGAGATGATCGCCGACAAGACGGCCTCGCTCATGGCGCTGGCCGGCGAGTTCGGCGCACTCACCGCGGGTGGCACCCGTGAACAGGCCGCCGCCTGCCACGCCTACGGCGAGAAGGTCGGACTGGCCTTCCAGGTCGTCGACGACCTGCTGGACCTGACGGGCGACGAGGAGCGCATCGGCAAGCCGGTGGGCAACGACGTGCGCTGTGGCCGGCTGACTCTGCCGCTCATCCACGCGCTCAACCAGCCGGCTGAACTGGCCGACCCGGTTCGCAGGATCATCGTCGAGCAGCCCACCACGTCGGAGGCCATGCACGCCCTGCGCGACGCCTTGGCCGCCAGTGGCAGCCTGGCCTACACCGCCGCCACCGCGCAGCGCCTGGCCAACGAGGCCGCCGTGCAGCTCGCCGACTTCGCGCCGGGCGAGGCGCGCTCGGCACTCGAGGCCCTGGCCGCCTATGTCGTGGCCCGCACTCTGTAGCAGATCGGCGCCGAGCACCGCCGCCCGCGGCGGTGCTCGGCGATCACCTGACACCAGCGGGAGGCGCCCATGGCGGCAGTTCGGTTCGACCCGTGGTTCGACGGCCATACGCACAGCCACTTCTGCCCGCATGGCTCGCGCGAGCCGTTGCGCGGCTACCTGGACCGCGCCGTCGAGCTCGGCCTGCGCCGGCTGGCCATCACGGAGCACATCCCCGCGCCGGACGGCTTCATCGACCCCATGGGGCCGGGCGAGTGCTACGGACCGATCGCCGACCTCGATCCCTACCTGGCCGAGTGCGAGGCGCTGCGCGACGAGTATGCCGACCGTGTGGAAGTGCTCATCGGCCTGGAGATCGACTGGCTGGGCGACGCGCAAGGCGGCTGGCACGAGCCGCTGCTGGACATCCTGGCGCGCGTCTGGCCGCGGCTGGACCACGAGGCCACGCTGCTGAGCGTGCACTTCCTGGCGGACACGGCCGTGGACGGCACCGCGGCGCTGTCCATGCGCATCGCGCCGGGCGAGCCGGCCGACGCGTACCACCTGGCCTACTACGCCGCGCTGCGCCGGGCGCTCGACGCGAGCTGGACGCGCGACGGCCAGGATCTGCGCCCGCGCCGCGTCGGCCATCTGACGCTGCCACGCAAGTTCGTCCGCGCGCTGCCGCTGACCGACCCCGAGCGCGTGTGGGCTGCCGCGCTGGCCACGGTGGACCACATCGCGCGCGAAGGGCTGCAACTCGACGTCAACGCCGCCGGGCTCGACAAACCCGACTGCGGCGAGTTGTATGTGCCCGAGCCGCTGCTGGGAAGGGCCATCGAGCTGGGCGTCGAACTGGTCTTCGGCTCCGACGCCCATGCGCCACGCGGCGTGGGGAAGCATCTTGACCTGGTGGAAGCGGCGATCGCGGCGCACACGTCGTAGTGCCGCGATGCCGCGAGCGATCTGGAGGCAGCCATGGCCATCGCATTCTTCTGCACCAAGTGCGGCAACTCGCTGAGCGCATTGTATGCCGGCGAGGAAGTGACCTGCCCCCACTGCGGCGAAGTGAACGCTGCCCCGCTGCCACCGGCCGAGGCGGCGGCGCCAGTCGCGCCAACGCCCGTGGCGCCCGCGACCGACGGGCCGACGCTGGTCATGCCGCCTCCGCCGCCCGCCACGCCGGTCGCGGCGACCCCGCCACCGGCAGCGTATAGCACGCCCCCGGCCTACGGCGCTGCGCCGCCGCCCAGGCGCCGCGGCCTGGGCTGGGCCTGCTGCTGCGGCTGCGGGGCATTGGCGGCGCTGCTCGGTCTGCTGGTCGTCATCCTGGCCCTGGTGGCCGCGCCGAAGATCAAGGGGCAGGCCTACCTGGGCAAGGCGATCGAGGCTGAGCAGCCGGTGATCACCGCGCTCACGGCCTACACCTCGAACCCCGCTTGGAAGACGGTCAAGACCCACGAGTTCTCCATGGACAACATGGGTGAGGCCCGCGATGCGCTGGAGTCCCTGGCCAAGTCGTCGGCGGACGCGCGCCATGCGGTCGACGCTGCCGAGAAGGCGCTGGCGGGCACCAAGCCACCGGCCGACCTGGCGGAGCTTGGGCGGCAGATGAGCGATCTGAACGGCCTCTTGAGCGACGGTCTCAACGACATGGAGCCTCAGGTGGACTACCTGGCCTTCATCGTCAAGTCGCTGGGCACGGCCGCCAAGTCATTCCGCGAGTTGGAGGGCAGCTCGGTCGGCGGGCTCGATTCGGCGGCCGACCTGCTGGGCAAGTGCCGCACCGCGGTGAAGGCCATCCACGACGAGATCATGGTCAAGTCGGCCCCGCCGGGCTGCGAGAAGCTGCACACCGACACCATTAAGTCGCTCGAAGCGATGTCGAGCGCCTGCAGCGAGATGTCGGCAGCCATCCGCGCACGCGACTACGGCCGCATGCTGTCGCTGGCCAAGAGCTTTGAGAGCAGCATGACCAGTGCCGCCAAGCGCTTCGAATCAGCCTACGACTCCTGGGGCACCAAGTCGGACCAGCGCGCCACAGAGTTCGGCAAGCAGGTCCAGGACAAGCTGAACGCGCTGGTCAAGCAGATCGAGGCCGCGCAGGCCAAGTACGGACTGCCGACGACGGTGGCGCCACCAGCGGCAAACGACGACAAGGCCAAGCGCTAGGCAGCGCTCGGCACGCCACGCCGGCGGTCGCCGCGGCGCAGTGTCCAGGCCAGCACCGGCGGTGTGACCATGGTCGTGACAATGACCATGATGACCACCGCCGAGTTGGCCACGTCGTTGATGACCGGCTCGCCGTTGAGGCGCAACTGCCGGCCAATGGCGGCGAAGATAAGGCCCACCTCGCCACGCGGGATCATGCCCACACCGATGGACAGCCGGTCAAGCCCCTTGCCGACCACCAGGCCGCAGGACTGCTTGCCTAGGATGGCGGCGACCGTGAGCAGCGCAGCGAAGCCCAGCACGCCGGCCTCACCGAAGGTGCTGAGGTGCACGGTCATGCCCATCTGCACGAAGAACAGCGGCACCAACAGCGCGGTCAACGGTGCGAGCAGCTCCTCCAACTTGTGGTCGGTGCCCTGGCGGTCGTTCATCTCGCGGTAGTGCAGTTCGTCGAGCAGGAGGCCCGCGGCGAAGGCACCGACGATGGGCGCCAGACCCACCGCACCGGCCGCCGCGGAGAGCAGGAAGCAAATGGCCAGCGAGGTGATGAGCAGCAGCCCATCGCCCTGCAGCCGAGAGGCCAGCCCATAGGCGCGGGGCGCCAGCCAGCGCCCGCCGAGCACCGACACCACGAGGAAGCCCACCGCCAACAGCACCAGGCCCAGCACGCTGCCTACGGCCAGCGCCTGACCCGTGTCCTTGGCGGTGATCATCGCGGACACGACCGCCAGCACGACCAGGCCCATGACATCGTCGATGACGGCCGCGCCCAGCACGATGCGCGACTCATCCTGGTCGAGCCGGCCCAGTTCCTGGAAGACGCGCGCGGTGATGCCGACGCTGGTGGCGCAGAGCGTGGCACCGATGAAGATATGCGTGAGCGGATCCGGTTGGCCCGGCAGCAGCCAGACCGACACGCCCCAGCCCAGCACGAACGGACAGACGACGCCGATGCTGGCCACCAGGAACGACGCCACACCGACCTTGAGCATGGCGCCCAGGTCGGACTCCAAGCCCACGGTGAACAGCAGCAGCACGACGCCCAGGCGCGCCAGAATGTCCATCGGCGTGCCCGGCGTGGTGACATCACGCGAGAGCTGGGTGAGCAGCGCACTGTCGCCGGTGAGCAGCACCATGTTGCCCAGTACCACACCGGCCACGAGCTCGCCCAGCACCGCCGGCTGACCCAGACGCAAGAACACCGCGCCGCCGAGTTTGGCCGCACCGAGCAGCAGCACAATCTCCAGCAGGACCGGCCCGACCGGGTCGCTATGGCTACCCGACTCGCCAGCCCACGCGGCCGTGGATGCGGCCACCAGCGCCACCACCGCCCACATGCCATGCCTGCCTAACCAACGCCGCACGATGCTCTCCCGTCGCTCTTGGCCCGATTGTCGGCAGAGGATCCAACCGCGTCAAGGCAACGGCCAAGTCTTCACGCTCAGGCAACCGGGCCGAAACGTGCGCTCCAGTCGTTCACCAGCTTCTCACCTTCGGCCAGCAGGGCCTTCATCTCGACCTCGTCGAGCGGCTTGAACTCGCGGGCCCAGGCCAGGTTCTGACGCACCTGCTCGGGCGTGTGCATGCCCAGCACGGCGCACGTCACGCCCTCCTGGCTCAGGCAGTAGCGCAGCGCCGACTGCAGCCGGTCGACCGCCACCTGCGGCCCGAGATTCGGGCCGATGTAGCGCGACCAGTTGCGGCCGCTGATGCCGCCGAAGACCTTCATACCGACGACGCCCATGCCTTGCTTGCGCGCCGCGGCGAGCATGTGCTGCTCGAAGTGGTACTGGTGCGTGTCGACATAGTTGATGGGGAACATGGTCACATCGAGGCGGCCCGTCTCGATTAGCGGCACCACGCTCGCGGCCCGCGCATGGGCCGTGGCGCCGATGAAGCGCGCCTTGCCGGCCTTCTTCTGCTGCTCCAGCCAGTCCAGTACGCCACCGGGGTCCATGGCCCGCTTCAGGTCGCGCATCCCGCATTCGTGCAGGTACAGCACGTCCACATGGTCCATGCCGAGCTGCTTGAGGCTCTCATCGAAGCTTCTCTGCGCGCCGTCCGGGTCGTTCGGGCCGGACTTGGTGGTCACGAGCACCTGGTCGCGCTTGCCCTTCAACACCCGGCTCAAGGCCTCCTCGGCCTTGCCGTAGATGCGCGCGGCGTCGAACCACAGGATGCCCTCGTCCAGCGCCGCCTGGTAGCAGGCCAGCGTCTCCTCCATGGTCACGGTGTTCGACTGCCCACAGCAGGCCGTGCCGAGGCCGACCAGCGGGATGTCCAGCCCGGTCTTGCCGAGCTTGCGCGTGGGCAGCGGCGCCGGCGCGCTGGCGCCGCGGCCGCGCCAGGCGGCTCCGGCGGCCAACGCGGCGCCTGCTTGCAGGAAGGTACGGCGGTCGGTCGATGATGGCACGATGGCGCTCCTCGGTTCGCGGGCACGCAATTGACGCGGGCAACCGCGCTCGCTACACTGGCGGACGCGCCGTAGGGCCGGCGGTTCCCTTGCGCCCGGGATTCCCCCAATGGCAGACCTCACCATCTACTTCGGCGACAACCTGCCGATCCTCCAGGCGCTGCCCAGCGCGTCGGTCGACATGATCTATATCGATCCGCCGTTCAACACAGGCAAGGCCCAACGCCGCACCCAGATCGCCACGGTCCGCGACGAGCACGGCGACCGCACCGGCTTCGCGGGCAAACGCTACCGCACCGTGCCCCTGGCGACGCGCGAGTATGCCGACGAGTTCGACGACTACCTCGCCTTCCTCCATCCGCGCCTGACCGAAGCCTATCGCCTGCTGCGACCCACGGGCAGCCTGTTCTTCCACATCGACTACCGCGAGGTCCACTACTGCAAGGTCATGCTCGACACCCTCTTTGGCCGAGACTCGTTCCTCAACGAGATCATCTGGGCCTATGACTACGGCGCGCGCACCAAGACGCGCTGGCCGGCCAAGCACGACAACATCCTGTGGTATGCCGTGGACCCCGAGCACTACCAGTTCGACCTGGACGAGTGCGACCGCATCCCCTACATGGCGCCGGGGCTGGTCGGCCCCGAGAAGGCGGCCCGCGGCAAGACGCCGACCGATACCTGGTGGCACACCATCGTCAGCCCCAACGGTCGCGAGAAGACCGGCTACCCGACCCAGAAGCCGCGCGGCATCATCGACCGGCTGGTGAAGGTGCACTCGCGGCCCGGCGACCTGCTGCTGGACTTCTTTGCCGGCAGCGGCACGCTGGGCGAGTCAGCCCTGGCGCTGGGCCGGCGCTGCACCCTCGTCGACAGCAGCGAGGAGGCCATGCGCGTCATGGCCAAGCGCTTTGGCGCGGCGGAGGTGGACTGGGTGGGCTGGTCGCCCTAAGCGCGCCGAGGCGTTTGCACGTCCCTCTGGGCCTGCTACGCTGGGTCGGGCTGAGGAACGTGCCACGCGTCCCAGCCATGAGGGGAGAACCAAGACATGGGCTTCATGTACGCTCCGGCCACGATCGATTCCTGGCAGCAGGGCTTGGCCGACACGGACCGGCACTGGAAAGACGGTTACTCCGCCAAGTCGCTCTGCGACGCATGGCACGACGCCGACGGATTCCCGGACAAGGTGGCACGCGTCTTGCGTACGGAGCCACGGTTCGCCGATCTGGCCATGCTGCTGGGCATTCCCGAGCACAAGGTCTCATTGGTTGGCCACGGCAAGCCGTCGCAGAACGACCTGTGGGTCCTGGCGCGCACGCCGCGCGAGCTGGTGTCCATCGCGGTCGAGGGCAAGGTGGCCGAGGACTTCGGTCCGACGGTGGCCAAGTGGAGCACGGGCGCTAGTGATGGCAAGACGGTCCGCCTCGCCATGCTCGCCGACCTACTCGCCCTGCCCAACCCGGTGCCCGGCGACCTGCGCTACCAACTGCTCCACCGCACTGCCTCGGCCATCCTTGAGGCGCAACGCTTTGGCGCGCCGTGTGCGCTGATGGTTGTGCACTCGTTCAGCGCCGAGCACGCCCATCTCGGAGACTACCAAGCCTTCGCCGCGCAACTGGGCGCGGCCAAGTGCGGCACAGACGACATCGCGCACATCGGTGTGCGTGGCGGCGTCGACCTCTATCTCGGCTGGGTGGCTCCATAGAGCCCGCATCGACCGGGCGTGCCGCTGAGTGGCCGAACTGCCGATCTGGCGCGAGCGGGTTTATTGCGCCGCCTTCAGGCGAATGGCGATCCCCACCCATGGTCGGCGCCGCCAGCGCCAGACACGGTGCTTGGTGGCGATGGAGTCGCGGACAGCCCCCAGCCCGGCCCTCCCCGCGAGCGGGGAGGGAGTCAGTGCACCGTCCCCCCACAGCGGCCGCACGCCCAGCGCCTCCAGGCCCGGGTAGTCGGGGTCGGGCATGGCCCGGACCTCTTCCTCGCCCAGGTACGGGCAATTGACGTCAATCCAGGTGATCAGCGCTTCCAGGCTCTGCGGGTCGAGTGTGACGCCGTGGTGCTGGCCGCTCATCAGCAGCCGGACCAGCGGGCTGGCATAGGACAGGCTCTTGAGCGGCGGCGCGGTGACGTAGCTGGCGGGGTCGCTCTGGGCGTAGTTCTCACAGAGCAGCGCGCCGGCCAGGCCCGACATGACCAGGCTGACATAGGGCTCACGGTACACGCCCGACGGCTTGACGGTCAGGTCGAGCTTGGCCCGGCCTTCGCCCGTGCCCGTGTGGCAGCGGCCGCAGTAGCGCGAGAGCACCGGCTGCACCTGCTTGTTGTAGCTGACGGTGCCCGTGCCCCACGACGGCGGCGTGAGCTGCCGGGGAGCACGCAGCAGCGCCTCGGCGCGGCTGCTGACGGGGGCTTTGCTGTGCCGCTCGTGGCAGCCGACGCAGCCGCGCTTCTCGCCCGGCATGAGCCCGGTGAAACTGCGCATGGTCTGGAGCGCGCGACCACGGTCGTCGAGCAGTTGCAGGTGCAGGGCTTTGCCCGCGGGCGCCTCGAAGCTCACCGAGCCGTCGGCCTCCACCGGCACCGTGCCCAGCACGCGCTTCAAGCCGTCCTCTTGGAAACACGACACGCTCGGCCCCGAGAAGCGGGAGTCGCGCGTCCACTGCGTGTAGGTCTTGGGCACCATCTCGACCAGGCGCACGGCGGCGACCTTGCCCTTCAGCTCCGGCACGCCCTGGGTCACGTCGGCGCTGTAGAACACGCCCGGCGCGGTCTCGGCGCGTTCGGCGCCGTGGCCCGGCCAGATGACGCGGTCGGGAATGACGGGTGGCTTGACTCGACTGCGCACGGGTATGGCGTGCCAGATGTGGTTCGTGGCCGGATAGAGCAGTTCGCGGTTGCCGTCGGCGTCCATCAGGTAGAGGTCGAAGCGGTCGACGTCGGCGCGCCTGGCCGAGACCATGAAGTCCTGCTCGTTGAGCGGGTACGGCGTCTTGTAGGAGGCGAACGCACCGGACGTGTGGTAGTCGGCGGACTCGACCGGATCGCTCGGCGGCGGGCCGCACTCGGGCCACGGCGTCTCGGCCGTCACCTTGGTCAGGCCGAGGGGGAAGTTGTCACCCTGGGCCGGATCGATGATGCCGACACTGCCGGCAAACCAGTCGTGGTGGGCCAGCCCGCAGAACATGACCCGGCGGCTACCCGGAATGGCGCGCGGCTCGGCCAAGTGGTCTGGCCAGACGCTCTGGTTGCCCCAGAAGGTGTTGTGCGCGGTGCCGTCGGGGTTGGCCGTCCACAGGCTCTGGATGCGCCACAGCGCCTTATCGGTGTACTCCCAGCGCGAGTAGATGAGCCGGCCGTCGTTAAGCAGCGACGGGCACCAGTCGGGCTCGCTGTTATGGCTGGTCAGGTAGATACCCGAGCCATCGCCCTCGCACCGGGCCAGCGTGTAGGAGAAGGTGTAGGGCATGCACCGCACGTAGGTGTTGCAGCGCGTGGTGGTGAAGGTGATGTGCCCGTCGGGCAGGTAGATCGGGTCCAGGTCGTCGTACGGGCCGCTGGTCAACTGCCGCGGCGCGCCGCCGTCGAGCCCCATCTCATAGAGGTGGAAGCTGGGCTCGTTGTGCGGCTTGTAGCAGTACAGCACCCTTTGGCCGTCGAACGACAGGTCGGGCCGCCAGAACGCGCCGGGCTGCTCGGGTGCGAGCTGGCGCAGCTTGCCATCGGGCCCCAGCCCGTCGAGCACCAGCAGCCGTCCGCCGGGGACTGCCATCATGCCATCGCGGTGGCGTGCCTGATGCCGCCATTCCGCGCCGGCCGGATAGGGCTGGTCGATGAACAGCACCGAGCCGAAATCGACCGCCGGGTTGGCCAGCAGGATGCGCCGCTTGACGTCGCGCACGGCCAGGTAGAACTCGCGTGCCGGGCCTTCGCTTGCATCCGTGGTGCTACCCAGCGCGGCGCGGCCGGCCTCATACTCGCTGTGGATCTCATCGGCCGACAGAGCGCGGTCGAAGAACGCCAGCTCATCGAGCGCGCCGGTGAAGCTGGGCCCGCCGGACGCCTGCCGACCGGCCACCAGCAGCGGCTTGTCGGCCGCGCTGACCCGGCCCACCAGCGCCGCCTCGGCGTCGAGCCGGCCGTCGACGTACACCGACAGCTTCTTGCCGTCGGCCGCCATGGCGATATGGTGCCAGCGACCGTCGGCCACCGGCGTCTTGCCGTCGACCGCATTCGGCCCTTGGTCGGTCCACTGATGAGCACGTACCACGCCGCGGTAGCTCATCAGCAGCAGGCAGCCGTCGACGGTGCCGTTGCCCAGCACGTCGGCTTCCTGCGAGGTGGTGCGGATCCAGGCCCAGGCCGTGTAGCTGCCCTTCACACAGGCCGACAGCGACGCGCCGAGGTCGCCCGTCACGCCGCCACTGAGCGCGGCCGCACGCCCGTAGACGCCCGGCACGCTGGCCACCCGACCTGACCAGCGCGCATCGAGGCCAGCGCCCGACAGGTCGCGCGCGACAACGCCGGTGGGCTCATCGAAGCCCAGCCGCAACCGTTGGCCCGCTGCCGGCCGGTAGCCCTCGCGCGCGGCGGCCGCCTGCCCGCCGCCGAGCCCGGCGTACCTGGCTTCGAGGTTGGCCAGCTCGGCCCGCGGCGCGGCCAGACTGAGCTGCGCGTGTTGCGACTCCAGCCGGTCGGCCAACGCGCGCGCCCAGACGATCTCCTGCCGCGCCCGCAGCGCCAGCGGCCAGCCCTCGGCCTGGTAGAGCCAGTCATCGACCAGCGCCTGCCGCGCTTGCGCCGGTGACAGCGAACGCGTGGGCGGAGTCACCGGATTGTCGACGCGGGGAGCGACCTCGCTGGGCAGGGCCCACGCCGCCGCACTGCAGACCAACAGCCAGGCCAACCGACGCATCACGTACCTCACTGCGCGACCAGCACGCGGAAGCCCACATCGAACACACGACGATAGGCGGGATAGGAGCGGCGCGACGCGGCGCGCGCGCGCTGCGGCGGGTCGTACCAGGAGCCGCCGCGCACCGCCTTCGCCGACCCGGCGGTCTCGTCGGCCGTGGGGTGCGGGCCGTAGGCCGAACGCGTCCACTCCGCCACGTTGCCGTGCATATCGCACAAGCCCCAGGCGTTGGGTTGGTAGCTACCCACCGGCGCGCTGACGCGATAGACCGCGTGGAGCGTCGCGTCGGCCAGGTTGGCCAGCTTGCCGAAGTCGGTGTCGACACCGCCGAACGACAGCGCCGTGCGGCTGCCGGCGCGGCAGGCATACTCCCACTCGGCCTCGCTCGGCAGGCTGACCGTCGCGCCGGTGAGCTTTGACGCCCAGCGGCAGAAGGCCATGGCCCGGTCCCACGAGACGCGCACCACGGGCTGGGTCGGCCCGTTGGTCGGCCAGCCGCGCTCGGCGATGCCGAACTGCAGGTACTCGCCCGTCTCCAGCCGGCTGTCATGCTCCACGTCGAACCGCGCGAACTGCGCGTTGCTCACCTCGCAGCGGCCCAGCCAGTAGGGCTGCGCGATGCGCACCAGCCGCGGCGGACCCTCGTCAGGGAAGGTGCCGCCCTCGCCCATGAGGTACTCGCCGGCCGGTACCTTGACCAGTTCCAGGCTGACCCCGCCGCCCAGATCGAGGCTGCGCGTCTGGCCCGTCGCCGCCGCCGGCGCGGCCGGCACGGGCAAGGCCGCCATCTGGTCGCGCACGATCGCGGCCGGGTCGGCAGCCACCTGCTTGGGTGCCTTGTAGCTGACCGGATAGATGGCCTCGGGATCCTCATCGCGGCCGGCGTACTTGGTGAACATGGCGCGGCGCTTGTCGCGGAAGTCTGTGACCATCTTGGCGCCGACGATGTCGGCCCACGTGCCGTGCGCCGGCGTGTTCAGGTCGATCCAGGTGATCAGCCGGTCCCACGCCTCGGGCTCCAGGTTCACCCCGTGGTGGCCTTTGCGCAACATCTGCACCAGCCAGGTGGTGTCGGCGGCGAACTCGCCGGGCGTGAGCAGGTGGATGTCGCTCTCCATGGTGGCGTTGCGCACATAGCGCTTGAGCGACAGGTAGGACTGCGTGAAGTGGCTGCCAGAGCGATAGCCGTTGTCCGGCCCGGGCGGGTTGATCAGCGGCCCGTCGCGCAGGTCGGGCGCGGCCTTGTCGCCGTCGTGGCAACGAACGCAGTGCGCGTCGACCACGGGCTGCACCTCGCGCTGATAGGAGAAGCCGCGCGTCTCGCCGTAGAACGGGCGTATGTCTTCCGGCGGGGCCTTGAGCGCCTTGGGCTGCATGGGCTTGGCCGTCGCACCGTTCATCGGCGCATGGCAGCCAGTGCATGAGACGACCTCGCCGGGCATGCCGGTGAACCAACTGCGCATGAGCTGCAGCGCCTGGCCCCTGTCGTCCAGCGGCTGCACCGAGAGCGGCGTGTTGGCCGGAATGCGGAAGTACGCGGAGCCATCGTCGGCCACGGGCACGGTGCCCAACACGCGCTTGATGTCCCACGGTCCGTCGATGCCCACGCGGTTGATCTGGCCGCCCATGTTGTGGTAGGCGAAGTGGTAGCCGAACAGTCGCAGCGACTTCACCGTGCCGCGCGGCACACCTTGCAGGCCGGGTCCCTGGTAAACGTCGGCGATGTAGACCGTGGCGTCCTTGGCGTCCTTCTTGGTCGCGTCGGGCAGCACCGGTGGCGTGGCCGTCGGCTTGAGCGGCAGCGGCTCCAGCCAGGCGTAGCCGGGCTCCTCGCGCAGCAGCGTCATGTTGTCGAAGACGTCCGCCAGATAGAGCCCCCACGGGGCGTTGGGCGTAGGCTTGCAGGACACCAGGAAGTACTTGTCGCTGAGCGGGTACGGGTGCAGGAACTTGGGCCAGCTCGCGCCGGTCAGGCCGTCGAGGATGACCGGCTCGACCTTCTTGCCCCAACCGGGGACGCGCTGAATGACGCCCTCGGCTTCGTGCCGACCGCGGGCGGCGTCGAACACCACCAACTCGCCCATGCGCGGGTTGTCGTGATGACCGCCCACCACACCGACGAACTTGCTGGTGCTGCCCGGGACGGGCCGCGCATAGAACATGGCGTTGGGCCAGTAGGAGCCGCTGCCATAGAACTCGCCCTGGTTGGTGCCATCGGGCCGCATGGTGAACAGAATGCGCGATACAAAGTGCGGGATATCGGAGTATTCCCAGCGCAGATACAGGACCTTGCCGTCGGGCATGACCGTCGGGCACCAGTCGTGGTCCTGTTCGAAGGTCAGCTGGCGCACCGTACCGTCGGTCTCGCGGCGGTACAGGTTGGCCACATGGTCGCTGCCCTGCACGCAGGGCACGCCGGTGAACGGCGCCGTGGAGGTGAACATCACCGCCCCGTCGGGTAGCCAGCAGGCGTCGTAGTTGTCCACGGCCGGCTCATCCACCGTCGGCAGGAGCTTGGCATCGCCATCGAGTGACTGCTGGTAGACCTGCCACCGGCCGTCCGGCCCCGGCATCGAGAACAGCACGCGGCGCGCGCCGAAGTCCAGGTCGACATCACCCACGAACTCGCCGTTCTCCGGCCGGTAGATGGTTGTCGGCGGCTCTTCGGCATCGCGCAGGCTGATCGAGACCAGTTCGTTGTCGTAGCCCCGGCGCGGCAGGCTGGAGTTGCTCTGCCAGTTGGTCGGCAGGCCCAGTTGTCCCGCGCCGCGCCGCACGGCCAGCAACTGGTCGAAGTCGAGCAGCGGGTTGGCCAGCATGGCCTCGCGCAGCGTCGCGGCCAACTCCATGGTCGGTTGCTGGCCCGCGGGCAGGGCCTCGAGCCGGGTCACCGCCTCGCGGTAGGCCGCGGCCTTCGGGTAGCGCTCACCAAAGGTGGCGGACAGGTCGTCTATGGCGCGCCGTAGCGCCGCCGCGTCGAACTTGGCGGTGGTGCGCATGGCGGCCAGCGCGGCCTTGGGGTCGGGCATGGTGCCCACCCACTGGCCGGCCGCCAGGTAGGTCAGCGCGTTGCGCGTCAACTGCTCCAGGTTGGCCCGGTGCGCGTTGTCGGCCAGCGCGTAGTAGGCCAGCCGCCAGCCCAGGTGGATGATGCGGCCCTTGCCGCAGGCGTGCTCGTTGAGCGGGTTCTCGCCGGCATCGGGATAGGCCGTGCCCAGGCGCAGCCCGGCCATGGGCCCACCACTGCCGTGGAAATCGCTGAACGCCGGGAAGCCCGCGCTGACCAGCAGGATCGGCTTGTCGGCCGGGAAGCCGTCGAACACCGGATGCTTGCCCACCGGTGTCACGCCGACCACGCTGCGGTCGCTGCCACCGGCACCGGTGCGCAGCGCCGCGGGCTCCAGGCCCAGGGCATTGAGCACCATGCCGGCCGTGCCCGTGAGCAGCAGGCCATGCCCTTCGCCGAGCCAGGCCTTCAACGCCTGACGCGACTTGGCGGTGAGCGCCGGCGCCAGGCCGGCATGCTCGCTGTGCCACCACAGCACCCGCAGGTCGGCCGGCAAGGCGCCCAGGTCGGGCACCGCGCGGCCACCGAAGACGCGCACGCCGAGATCGCGTGCCGCTGCTTCGCCCGCCGAGGGCTCGCTCTGAGTGACCACACCGAGCCCGGCGACCGGCTCCGCGGCCCGGCCGCGAGCGGGCAACAGGCACAGGCCAAGGGCCAGAATCAGCGCGCTGGGTAGGTGCCGCACAGGACGTCTCCGCTATGCGGCATTATCGTTGCCCAGCGCGCCGAATTCAAGCCGCGCGTGCAACTAACTGACCGACGCCGTGACGTCGATGCGCTCGTTGCGCTCCTCGGGCAACATGAGCAGACCCGCGCCACGCAGAATGGCGCGCATCTCCTCCCAGGCCCCGGAGCGCTTCCAGCGCTGGAGCGTGCGATGGACCGAGCTGTCGTCGCCGAACTGCCGAGGCAGCCGGTTCCAGCAACAACCGGTGTGCAGGTGGTACAACACCCCGCTCAGCGCCAGCCGTTGCGCAATGCGCTTGCGGCCAGTGATGCGCGGTGGGTCGTAGCGGTGCAAGACGTCCTGGCAGCTCTCCCAGATCTCGTCGGGGATCTGCCAGCACATCAGATCAAGATGCAACGTGCCATTCGTAACCACGTTCGCCCCCTTTGTTAGCGGAACGT
>JACRKZ010000178.1 GCA_016235455.1 Armatimonadota bacterium
AATCCCATCCCCTGCCGGGGGTCGCCGGGGTCCACCAGAAGGTCGTTGTAGGCATACCCGGTCGCCCAGCCGGCGCCGGCGGGACGCGCCGAAGGGCAGCCAGCGATGAGCTCTCGTCCGTGGAAGTACGGCTCCAGCAGCGGCCGCCAATCGCGCCGGCCGGTTGCCGGCGGCGGCAGGAAGCGCTCGTCGTAGTCTGCGACGTAGATGGTGAGATGCTGACAAAGAACGGACACGTGGGAGCGGCACTCCGACTGCCTGGCCGACGCGCGGGCCGACGCGAAGATCGGCGCCACAACCATCAGCAGGATCAGCAGTAGACCGCTGGTGATCACCAACTCGGTCATGGTGTAGGCACGCGCTCGGCGCATGGTCCCGCCCCGCCCGCGGCAGGCACCGCGGCTGCTGGCGTAGCTACTGACGCGGATCGTCTGATGGCGCCAGCCCAGCGGGCAAGCCCGCTGGGCTGGCGTGCTGCTCCCGAGGGCCTAGTTGTAGGCCGTCTGGCAGTTGAGGATCTGGGTCTGCGACTGAGCCGTCCAAGGAGCCTGGTTGGGGCCGTTGATGCTCCACATGTTGATCGGTCCAGCGGCGTTGTAGACCGCCGTCGCCTTCAGGGCCTTCACGTGCCCATCGGCAAACAGCCAGTTGGCCGTGCCCATGTGCCCGAGGAAGATGCCGCCCTTGGCGTCATTGCGCCAGTCCCAGCAGTAGTCGAGGTTCATCTCGCTCCAGCCCTGGTTGCTCTCGCAGACCAGGATCAGCGACGCCGGCGCCATCACCGCCGCCAACGCGCGAGCGCCGCCCCACGGCATGGGCGACTCGCCGTTGTAGTCCCAGCCGTTGCAGCCGTAGGAGATGGGCATCACACCATCGCTGCTGCCATTGGCATTGTGGGTGTTGGACGGGCACGCGAACACCTGGCCGCTCTTGATGTACGGCTGGATGTTGACACGCCAGGAGTGCGGTTCGTCGTAGCTGTTGCGGCCAGGAAACTTCTCGTCGTAGTCCTGGCAGTACTGCAGGATGGCCACACCCATCTGCTTCTCGTTGCTCTGGCAGCTGGACTGGCGCGCCTTCTCACGCGCCTTGGCGAATACGGGGAACAGGATGGCCGCGAGGATCGCAATGATCGCAATCACGACCAGCAGTTCGATCAGAGTGAACGCTCTCCGCTTCATATCGTGACACTCCTCTGGGGATGCCGCCGAGCGCGCCAGGCAACTCCAGTCGTCTCCCCTGTGTCATCACAATTCGACGCTGCCCGGCAAGTTCCTTCTCGGTAAACAAGGTCAGGTATCCGACACCAGATCGTGCATCCTTCGGCCCCGCCAGAACCTGTGCGTCCGGCCGCTCCAGGACAGCAACCGTGAGCGGACTCGAGCCGGACTTGCCGGCAGATGTGCCCTGACGCCCAAGCCGCCTTAGTTTCCCGTCAGGCTACTCTGCACCCTGGCCCTGGCGTCCGCCGATATCGCGCGCATCTGTCTTCGGTAGCCAGCGGGCCAACTCCGCCTTGCGCGGCGCGAGCTCTGCCCGGCCCGCCAGGTTCGTCCACTCGTTGGGGTCGGCCGTCTCGTCGTACAGTTCCTCGTCGCCGTTGGCGTAGCGGATGTAGCGCCAGCTTTCGTTGCGCACGGCGTGGTTGCGGTACTGGTAGGTGGTCACGGCCGGCCGGTCCCAGGCCGCCGTGGGATCGGCCAGCAACGGCCGGAGGCTGACACCCTCGACGTGAGCCGGCGTTTGGATGTCGCACAGGTCGCACAAGGTGGGATAGATGCCCATCAAGTCCACCGTGCGGTGGCAGTGCTGGTCGGGCCGGGCCAGGCCGGGCACCACCCAGATGTGGGGCGCGCGCGTGGCTTCCTCCCATAGGGCAAACTTGCGCCAGTGCAGCTTCTCACCCAGATGCCAGCCGTGGTCGCTCCAGAAGCAGATGATCGTGTTGTCGCGGTACGCCGACTGGTCGAACGCGTCGAGCAGCCGGCCGACCTGGTAGTCGCTGTAGGAGATGGTGGCCAGATAGGCTTGTACCGCCTCTTTCCAGCGGCCCGAGGCGACCATCTTGGCGTGGTCGCCGTTGGGGCGGGCCAGGGCCACGCCCGCGGCGGGTACATCGTTCAGGTCGTCGTCGCGATGCGGTGGCAACTGGATGTCGGTCAGCGGATGTAGGTCGAACCACCGGCGCGGCACGTACCAGGGCATGTGCGGCTTGTGCAGCCCGACGGCCAGGAACAGCGGCTTATCGTGCCTGGTCCGCAACTGGTTGATGCCGTAGTCGACGATGCGCGAATCGGGCAGGTCCTCGTCACGACAGTCGACCGCGCCGAAGCGAATGCCGCCGACGCCCGGGTTGGCCGGCGGGGCCGGCGTCGTGCCCTCGCTGGCCAGGTAGTCGTCCCACTCGGAGCGCCGGTTGTACGCCTCGTGGTAGATCTTGCCCGAGCCGCAGACGTGGTAGCCGGCGCCGCGGAACGCCGTGGGCAGCGTCTTCTCCGGCGCGATGACCCGGCGCCAGTCGTTGTCGTTCTCGTAGACGCCGGTGGTCGAAGGCCGCAGACCGGACATGAGCGCCGCGCGCGAGGCATTGCATACCGGCGCGGGGCAGTAGGGCCGGGTGAACCACACGCCACGCCGCGCCAGCCGGTCGAGGTTGGGCGTCCGGGTCTGCGGGTTGTGGCCCAGATAGCCGACCCAGTCGCGCAGGTCGTCGATGGCGATGAACAGCACATTGGGTCGACGCGCCGGCTCGGCCCGCGCGAACGCGCCGACGCCGAGCGCGGCGGCGGCGGTCAGGAAGGTACGGCGGCTCGTTGACGCAGGCATCACGACCTCCAGCCTGGACAGGATTGCCCGCCGCAGCGGCCAATCCTTGCGGCGGAACGGAGTCGATAGTGCGCAACGTGACGCGACGATCACTGCTCGCCGCCGCGGGCGGTGCCCTGGGCGCTCTGGCGGCACGGCGCGGCTCGGGCCAGGCCACCACGCGGCCCAACGTGCTGGTCATCCATTGCGATGAACTGAGCTTCCGGGCGCTGGGCTGCTATCGCGCCCAGTTGCCCGCCGAGCAGTCGCTGGTCTGGGGAACCCAGGCCGCGCTCTACACGCCGAACATCGACCGACTGGCCCGGGCCGGCGTCCTGTGCGATCGGTTCTATGCCGCATCGCCGGTGTGCACGCCGTCGCGCGCGGCGTTCGTTAGCGGCCGCTACCCGCAGAACACCGGCGCGGTGGCCAACGACCTGCCGCTGGCCGACGACGTGGAGACCTTCGCCGCGGTGTTGGCGCGCGCCGGCTATGCCACCGGCTATGCCGGCAAGTGGCACCTGGACGGCGCCGCCCGGCCCGGCTGGACCCCAGCGCGGCGGTTCGGGTTCGCCGACAACCGCTTCATGTTCAACCGCGGCCACTGGAAGCAACTCGAAGACACGACCCAGGGACCACGCGTTCGGGCCGTCAACGCAGGCGGGCAGCCCACCTATGCCGTGGCCGGCGCCGACGCGACGTCGTTCACCACCGACTTCCTGACCGACCGCACCATCGAGTTTGCAGAGCGCCATGCCGCCGGACCGTTCGCCTGGATGCTCAGCATCCCCGACCCGCACGATCCCAACACCGTGCGGCCACCGTACGACGCGATGTTCGCCGATGTGCACTTCGATGAGCCGGCCTCGGCCAAGCAGGTGCCGGCCGACCTGCCCGGTTGGGCGCAGCCGGCCGCGGGCCGCTTCGCTCAGGCGCCCATGCAGCGCTACTTCGGCATGGTCCGTTGCATCGACGACAACGTCGGACGCATCCTGGCCGCGCTTGACCGTCTGAAGCTCACCGAGCGCACGATCATCGTCTTCACCGCCGACCACGGCGACCTGTGCGGTGAGCACGGCCGGCACAACAAGGGCGTGCCACTGGAGGCTTCGGCGCGCATCCCGTTCATCATCGTCGCGCCCGGGCTGCTCAAAGCGGGCCAGGTGGACCGCACGCCGCTGACCACGGCCGACTTCAAGCCGACGCTGCTGGGCCTGCTGGGACTACGGAGCGCCGGGCATGACGAAGGGCGCAACGCCGCGCCGCTGCTGCGCGGCGACAGGGCGCCAGACGGCTGGCGCAATGAGGCCATGGTGCGCATCGGCACGGCGGAGAGCGGCAACGCCTGGTTCGGTGTGTTCACCGCGCACCACAAGCTGATCCTCTCGCCCTATGACCCGCCCTGCCTGTTCGATCTCAGCGACGACCCGTTCGAGCTGCGCAACCGCTTCGCCGAGCCAGGCCAGCGCGAGCTGGTCCGCTCCCTGAGCCGGTCGTTGCGGGACCATGCCCAGCGCTACCACGAGCCGCTCCTGGCCATCACGGCGGTCAAGGCCGACCTGGACTGGTGCGTGGAGGCCACGACCCCGTACCGCTCGACCCACACGCCACGCCGGCCGGCACGGCTCGTCGAGCCCGAGGAATGAGCGAGGCTAGATGTAGTACATGGGCTCGTCGGGCGGGCTGATGGGCATCGCCGCGGCCCGTTCCACGAGATCGGCCAGGGTCGTCTTGTCGAGCACTTCGGCGATGGCGTTGCGCACTTCCAGCCAGGTGGGCCGCAGCACGCAGCGTGACTGGTCGGGGCAGGTGCAGGTCCGATAGGCGGTCTGACTGACGCAGGAGATGGGTGCCAGCGGACCGTCGGTGGCACGGATGATCTCACCCAGGGTGATCAGCTCGGGCGGCCGCGACAGCAGGTAGCCGCCCTGGCGACCGCGCGCGCTGTACACGAGCCGGGCGCTCTTGAGCGCCAACAGAACCTGCTCCAGGTACTTCTTGGGGATGTCCTGACGCTGCGCGATGACCTCGATGCTCTGTGGACCTTCGTTGAACCGCAGGCTCAGGTCCAGCATGGCGCGCGACGCGTACTGGCCCTTGGTGGTCAAGTGCAAACAGACTCTCCGGGTAAGGACACTCTGAGCGTAGGGCCACGCCGGGGTGACGTCAAGCCCAAGCAGGAGTCCCGTCGCGAGCGGCGCAACCTGTCCGTCAGTCGTCGAGGAGTTGGGAATGGTCCGAATCGAGGGCAGCCAGATCGTCGCCGAGACCCTGACCTGCCGCGCCGTGTTCGAGAACGGCTGGCTCTGTGAGTTGACCAACCGCCGCACTGGCGAGCCGTTGCTGAGTGGCGTCGACTCGTCGCGCTCGGCCCTGGCGCTGCTGCACCCGGGCCACGGCACCACCGATGTCATGGGCAAGCTGGCCGCCACGGTCAGTCTGCACGCGCTCTCGCCCACCTCGGCGCAGTTCCGCATCAGCGGCTGGGATGCCGACGGCATCGTCACCATCAGCGAGGACCCCGAGACAGGCGACGTGCTGGTGGAGCCATCGGCCTACAGTTCGCGGCCGGGCCTGCTCAGTGTGCGCTGGCGCGTCGACGGTGTGCGCGATGACCTGCAGCTGGTGGCGCCGTTCTTCCAGGGCACCCGGCTGCCATTGGGCGACCCGCTGCTGGTGCGCCGCTGGTTCTGGCCGCACTTCTGGGAGGCGGGCCTGGCCATCCTCGAGGGCGAGGGTTCCGGCTTCTGGATCCACTGCCGCGACCGCGCCTACCGCTACAAGGCGCTGAACATCGAGGGCCGCGAGCTGGGCTTCGAGACCGAGGCCTACGGCCCGATCGACACCAGCCTGGGGGCCGGCGGCCTGGTCTGGCGCATCAACGTGTTCGAGGGCGACTGGCGCCGGCCGGCGAGCATCTACCGCGACTGGCTGTGGTCGGCCTACCACCTCGACGAGCAGCAGGCGCTGCGCTGCGCTTGGCACCAGGACATCCGTTTTGCGGTGAGCTGGTACAACGGCAACCCCGACGTGCTCGACGCGCTGGCCGAGAAGCTCGACCCGCGCAGCGTATTGCTGCACTACAGCCAGTGGCGCACCGACGCCTACGACGAGAATTATCCGACCTTCACACCATCCGAGCAGGGCAAGGCGGTCATCGCCAAGGCCAACGCCATGGGCTTCCACATCATGCCGCACGCCAACAGCGTGGACATGGACCCGAGCCACCCGGCCTATGCCTACCTGCGCGAATTCGAGTATCGCGATGTAGCGACCAGGCGCCGGCTCGGCTGGGGTTGGGATCCCGTGGCCGGCGGCGTGCTGGGCGTGCCCAACAGCAGCCACAACCTGGCCGACAACCGCGCACGCAAGGTAATGGTCAAGATCCACCCGGGCCTGGCCATGTGGCGCAGCATCCTCTGCGAGGAGATCGCCCGGGCGCTCGAACAGGCACCCAACGACGCGATCTTCATCGACGTGACGCTGTGCAGCCACAACCTGCACCAATGCCTGGTGGAAAACACCACCTCCAGCGAGGGCATGGACCGGCTCATCCGCCAGATCCAAGGCCTCGGCGGCGGCCTGACCGTAGGGGGCGAAGGCATCAACGAAGTCACCATGCAGGGCCTGTCGTTCGCCCAGGCCCACCTGTTCAACTCCTGGCACGCCACTGCCGACGGCCTGGCCCGCGCCGGCGGCGCCGCGCTGGGCGACTTCCTCTGGGGCAAGTTGTGCCGCGCCTTTGGCTACAGCGGCCTGTCGGGCGCCAACCAGGAGTCCGAGGTGCGCATGGGCCTGCACGAGCAACTCGGCGCCATCCCGACCATCACCATCGGCGGGCCGGACGACATCCGCCAGCCTAACAAGGCGGTGGCGGCGGCGATGGAGCGGGCGCGGTAAAAGCCAGCCGAAGTCAGGGGCGTGCGACATTGGCGCTACAGTCGTCCTGGGACGAGGCGATAGGTACACTGGGTTCGGGCCGCGGCGGCGTTGACCACGCGGAGGACTAGCACGTTATCGAACGAGGGCATTGGGCCTGGCCGCCTGCCCGTGGCGCAGGAACCGGTTCGCGAGCAGTTGCGGCTCCTTGCGCTGCATACGCGCTGCATCCTGAGTTCGGGCGTCGTGGTCGCCGCGGCCGATTGGCGAGAGCAGACCGCCGACCGGATACCCCACGCCTTCGACTGGTCCGGCGTCGAGGTAACCAATCTCGAGGTGGCCCAGCAGCTGCTGCCTCTGGACGCGACGGATGGGCCGGCCTACCAACGCGCCTGGCTGGCCGCTCGCTGGCTCGCCGCTCGGCGACGGGCCGACCCAGCGGCCGAGGCCGTGTTCCGTCTTGGCACCGGCAGCTACGTCGACGAGTGGCAGTGCGCCGACCGGCTGGGCACCACTCACTGGCTGTCGCAGGTGGTGTCGGTCGAGGCGCTGAGCGAAGCGAGTTGGCGGGTCGCCGCCATCGCCACCGATGTCACCGAGCGTCACCGCGACGAGGCCGCCCAACGCGCCGTGCTGACCAACTCTCGCTGCATTCTGTGGCGCGGCGAACTGCGAGCCCGCGATGGCTGGCGCCAAGCGGTTGGCCCGCAGCCCGGTCTCCTGGAGTGGGACCTGGAGGTGGTCGACGAGCACGCCGGACAGCAAGTGGTACCGCTGGCGCCGGGCGACCAGGACTACATCTGGGCGTTGCTCTACAGCCGCCCCCAGCAGGACAAGGCCCACTGCCTGGCCAACGTCTGGCGCGCTCTCATGAGCGGTGCGCCGGGCTACTCGCAGGAGTTCAGGGCCTACGACCGTGACGGACGCGAGGTGTGGCTGCGCGAGGAGGCCGCGCTGCAGCAGCTTGGGCCCGACCGCTGGGCGCTCTTCTCGGTGGCGACCGACATCACCGAGCACAGACGCGCTGAGGAGGAGCTGCGCGCGGTGCTGACCAACACGCGCTGCCTGCTGTGGCACGGCGAGGTGCGTGGCCAGCCGGGCTGGCGAGAGATGGCTCCCGAGGCCAGGGACGGACTGCATTGGGATCTGCGGGTGGTGGACGAACACGCCTGCCAGCAGGTCGTGCCGCTCGACATCCCCGCTGGCGGCAACTACCTGAGCACGCTCCTGGCGACCCGCTCGGCCGAACAGGCTGCGGCGAGCGACCGCCTGTCCCAGGCCGCGCTGCGCGCGGGCGCGCCCACCTTGCGCCAGGAGTACCGCGTGGTGGACCGCACGGGTCGCGGTGCCTGGCTGAGTGTCGAGGCCACCATCCAGCCGCTCGGGCCCGACCACTGGCGTTGGTTCTCGGTGGCCACCGACATCACCGAGCACAAGCGCGCCGAGGAGGAACTGCGCGCGGTGCTGACCAACGCTCGCTGCATCCTCTGGCGTGGCGAGGTGGTCGCCAGCGAGGGCTGGGAAGATGACCCCGACAACCGCGGCGGCACCCTCCGCTGGGACATCGAGGTGCAGGACGAGGCGGCGGCCCGGCAGTTGCTGCAGCCGGCGGTGGCCCCGCACGAGAGCCATTGGCTGGCGCTCAAGGGCGCCGAGAACGAGGAGGACTTCTTCCGCCAAAACGTCACGGCGCACGCCGCGCTGCGGGCCGGTGAGCCCGGCTACTCCCAGGAGTTCCGCTGCACCGACCGCCACGGCAAGACCTTCTGGCTGCGCGAGGATGTCACGGTCCAGGCCCAGTCGCCCACCCGCTGGCTGGTGTTTGGCGTGGTGACCGACATCACCGAGCGCAAGCTGGCCGAGGAGGAGCGGCTGCAGCTCGAACGCCGCACGCAGCAGGGCCAGCGCCTGGAAAGCCTGGGCGTGCTGGCTGGCGGCATCGCGCACGACTTCAACAACCTGCTGACCGCCATCTTGGGCAGCGCCGAACTGGCCCGCGGCACCTTGCCCACCGGCCATGAAGCCGGCGAGTTGCTGCTCTCGATCGAGACAGCGTCCTTGCGGGCCGCCGACCTCTGCCGCCAGATGCTCGCCTATGCGGGCAAGAGGCGGGCCGTGGCCGAAGCCGTGGACCTGGCAGCGCTGGTCGAGGAACTCACGCATTTGCTGCGCACAGCGATCTCCAAGCGCGCCACGCTAAGGCTACAGCTGGCGCCCGACCTGCCTCAGGTGTGGGGTGATGCCTCGCAGATGCGACAGGTGCTGATGAACCTCGTCGTGAATGCGTCCGAGGCGCTCGGCGATGCTGACGGCGAAGTCCGGGTCACCGCCGACGAGGCATACCTGGCGTCGGACCAGTGGTGCAACCCGCTAGACACTGACCCGCTGCCGCCGGGTCGTTACGTGCGGATCGAGGTGGCTGACACCGGCTGCGGCATGAGCCCCGACACGGTCCAACGAATCTTCGAGCCCTTTTTCTCGACCAAATTCGCCGGGCGCGGGCTCGGGCTGTCCGCCGTGCTGGGCATTGTCCGTAGTCACAAGGGTTCGCTGGGCGTCGACAGCGTGCCGGGCGCGGGCACCACGTTCACGTTGCTGTTGCCCGCCACGGCGGCCACCGCGGCCGGGCCCAACGCGGCCGACTCACGGGCCGCCTGGACCGGACACGGCGTTATCCTGCTGGTCGATGACGAAGACCTGGTGCGCGGTTGCGGCGAACGGATGCTTCGGCTGCTCGGCTTCGAGGTGCTGACCGCCTCCGATGGCCTGGCGGCCGCCGAGCTCTACCAGGCCCGGTCCGCGCGCATTGACCTTGTCATCCTCGACCTGACCATGCCCCGCATGGGCGGCGTGGAGGCCTATGCACGGATGCGTCAGCACAACCCGAACGTGCGCGTGGTTGTCGCCAGCGGCTACGGTGAGGCCGACCTGGCGCGGAGCTTCGGCGACGCGCCGCTGGCGGCGGTCATCCACAAACCCTACAACCTCGCTGACCTGCGACGGGTGCTCATGCCCCTCTTCCCCGGCTCGTCGGGGCCAGCGTAGCCGATGTCGACCGCCACACCGGCGCCGGGCCCGCCCCGGTCGCGCGGAGTTCACCGCTAGCCTGGGGGCGCCGCCTCGATGGCCGCCGCCATGCCGGCCCGCCAGGCCTCCACCACCGCCGGGTCGCCGGTGTACCGGGTCATGCTCTCCACCAGGTCCTTGGGCACCACCAGCCTGGCCTCGGCCTCGCCCAGCCAGGCCCCGGTCGCCGCGGTCTCGGGCAGCGCCTTGACCCGCGCCATAGCTGCTTCCAGCACGCTGGTGTAGGCATAGTCCTCCAGCCCGTCGCGGAAGTTCTCCAGCCGCTGGGTGGCCAATGGACGGCCGTTGGGCCCGACGCAGACCCAGGAGCCGTCGCCGTGGTAAGTGGTCCAGCTACGCGGATCCCACTCGGTGAACGGGCCGCTGGTGATCGGCTTGCCGTTCCAGATGGAGATCTGGTAGTACAGGAAGCCGTCGGGCCGATATTTGGCCGCCATCGCGCCCATCAGCAGCCGGCCCTCGATGGCTGGGTACTCGATGAACATGTTGGCATACGGATGCGCCGGCCCGCAACAGATGTACCACCAGACCTGCTTGCCTTGCGCCCGGGCCTGCGCGGCCAGCTTCGGATCGAACTTGGGCGTCAGCGGGCAGAAGCCATCGACCGACTTGATGACCGTGTCCTGACCAAAGCTGTGGTCGTAGGTAGTGGTCAGCACGAAGACCTCGGGGAACGCCGCCTTGAGCAGCGCGGCGGCCCGCTGCACATGCGGGAACTCAGCCTCGGGCAGTTCGTCGCACCCGTACAGATAGGCATGGTCCAGGATGCCCAGCGCCTTGGCCTGCTCATAGCGCGGTCGGATGACATCCGCCATCCACTGGCGGTACTCGTCTTCCTTGCCCGGCGCACAAGTGCTCCAGTAGCCCAGGTTGAAGCGGCCCAGCCGGCCCTGGTCGTGCAGGCGCCGGAGCTGGTCGAACTCGGGCTTCCACCCGCCGTAGGAGTAGAGGCTGTCGTAGGTGATGCCGTAGTCGGCCAGGAAATCGGCCCAGTCCGCCTTGCGCGATTCCCAGGCCGTGTCGCGATACAGGCCCTCTCTCCAGCCGCCAGCGCCGTTGTCCTCGTAGAAATGCGGGGCAAAGGTGATGGCCGAGGGCAACGGCGTCGCCGCCGGTACTTCGAAGCTGTGCACCTTCACGCTCAGGTCGAAGCGGAACAGCACTTTGCCGGCCGACACCACCTCCAGCTTGCCGCGGCTGACACCGGGTTTCTGGTTGCGTGGCGCCTTCAGCCGCAGCCAGAACGACTGCGCATCGCCCGCGGCCACATCGGCCTTGTCCATGAAGTCCAGGATCGGGTCCGGCCACCAGCCCACATGCGCTGAGCCATAGGGCGGCGTGCTCTTGGTCTGCACATAACCCACCGGCGGCGCCGCCACCGAGCCGGCCGGCCAGCCAAGCCCGGTCACACGAATACTAACGTCCTTTAGATTGCTACTCAGAGGCCAGATCACGACCTGCAGCGCCTCGCTCTCACCGCGCGCGAGTGCCATCTGCGTGGCGGCCTCAAAGCGCAGGTCGGGCTTGCCGGCGCGCGGCAGCACCTTGACCATGGGGCTGGCGAAGCCGACCAGCACACCGGCCGCGGCGGCATCCGTCTGCACCTTGGCGCGCAACGGCTCGAAGCTCTTGGCCACCGGCAGCCGGTCGGCGACGGCGGCTAGTTCGGCGCGCGCGGCAGCCAGTTGGTCGGGCAGCCGCAGCGAGGCTTCGCCCGGCTGCTCGAGCGCCCCACGCAGCTCGGGCAGCCGCTTGGCCATCGCCGCCAGGCGCTGCTCGACCCAGGCAGAGAGCGCCGGCACACCGCGGGCCGCGCCGCGCAGCGTCTCGCCGTCGCGCGTCACCTGCGCGGCCAGGGCATCGACCTCGCCGCGATACAGCGCGGCCCAGGCGCCATACCAACCCGCGGGCAACGGCGGCAACGCCTGACCCGGCGCCAGCAGCACCATGCGGTCAATAAGGATCTCCAGATCGACGGGCGGATTCTCGGTGAAGATGTGGATGCGGCCGATGTGGGCCGGATCGAGCCCGCGCGCCTTGAGACCGGCCAGGTCGATGACGAACTGCCCGCCCTCGCGCGGCGCCAGCCGCCTGGTCCACTGCAGGCCCTCGCGTGTCGGCTTGGTGGTGTCCGTGATGAACATGGCCAGCAACTGCGTGGCATCGGTGGTGTTCACCGCCGTGAAGGCCAGCCGATCGAATGAAGACCAGTCGCTGACCGCGGGCGCGCACTCGAACGCTGGCCAGACCTGCGTGCCGCCGTGCTCCGCGGGCACCCACTTTGGAGTCGTGAAGCGCAACGCCGACTGGCCCGACGCGGCGAACCGCTCGACGCGCGTCAGCGTCTTGCCGCCGCCCAGGCCGGTGCCGCCCTCATCGTGCCAGACCTGCACATCGGCATCGGTCTCGAAGTCGTACAGCACCGTGGCCGCCTGGCCCGCGGCCACGCAGCCCAGCAACGCCACCATCGACAGCAAACGCACAACGGCTCTCCGTAGCGGTTGTACCCGGCGGTGGGGCCCGCGTCAACTCGGGAGGAGTGCCGCCCTCGCCCGCCAACTCCGTCGCGGGAGATCCTCGTGACCCACATGACCCGCATCGTCGCGGCGTTGCTGCTGGCCGGCGCCGTCGAGGCAGCCGAGTCGCCCAAGCCATTCACCCCCACTACCGGCTATGACGAGCGTCTGGTCGAGGGCTGGACGCTGCTCGTCAACCGCGACCTACTGGCTGAGCCCGACCTGGCCCAAGCGGTGCTCAAGGAGGTCGGCACGCAGCTCTACAACATCACCCGCAAGGTGCCCGCCGAGGCCGTGACCAAGTTGCGGACAGTGCGCATCTGGGTGGAGAAGGAAGCCGACAAGGGCGCCGCCGTCTATCACCCGTCGCGCGAGTGGCTCGCCGATCACGGCTACAACCCCGACATGGCCAAGTGTGCCCAGTTGAGCAACGCGGCCCACCTGCTCGCCTGGTGCCGGCACCAGCCGTGGATGGTCTTCCACGAACTGGCCCACGCCTACCACCATCAGGTCGTCGGCTACGACCACAAGGAGGTGCTCGACGCCTTCGACGCGGCCAAGGCCGGTGGCAAGTACGACAACGTGCTGCGCTACGACGGCGGGCATGGCAAGCACTACGCGCTGAGCAACGTGCAGGAGTACTGGGCCGAAGGCTCCGAGGCCTACTTTGGGCTGAACGACTTCTACCCGTTCGTGAATGCCGAACTCAAGGAGCACGACCCGGCCATGCACGCGCTGCTGGGCAAGCTATGGGGCGTGAAGTGACCACGACGTACCTGCTGGGCGCCGAGACGATCTTGCGCGACGGCGACCTGGATGCACTGATGCCGTTCTACGGCGGCCTGTTCGACCGCCTGCCCCGCGAGGCGCGCCACACCGGCGGTATCGGCCGCATCCTGGTCTATCAGAGCCGCGTCGACGCCGACTCCCATCGCCACCGCTTCGCTATCGAGGTCGACTCCCTCGATGACCAGCCGTCCGATCTGACCGCCTGGACGCTGGACGACCGCACCGAGTGGCTGTGGCACGACACGCTACGTGATGGTCGCGTCGTCGGCGAGTTCCGCGACGACGGCGCCGAATGGTGCCTCTCGGGCCTGACCTACCTGGGCCTGGCCGGCCAGCCCAGCGCCGGCGACGGCGTCGAGATCGCCGACTACGACCCGGGCTGGCCCGAGCGCTACGCCGCCCTGGCTGCCGAACTCCGCGCCTGCCTGCCGGCCGGCGTGCTGCTCGGCCTGGAACACTATGGCAGCACGGCGGTTCCCGGTCTGCCGGCCAAGCCGGTCATCGATGTGCTGGTCGAGGTGCCCGACTTCGACATCGCCAAGCGCGCGCTGATCCCCCGCCTGGCCGGTGAGGCGTGCGAGGCGTGGTGGTACGACGACCACCTGGTGTTCATCGGCCGCGCTGGCCTGGGCGGCGTGCGCACGCACCACTTGCATGTGGCGCCGCGCGGGCATCGGGTGTGGCAAGGCCTTGCCTTCCGCGACCGCCTGCGCGCGGATGTGGCTTTGGCCAACGAGTATGCGCAGCTCAAGCGCGGGCTGGCGGCGGCGCATGGCAATGACCGCGAGCGGTATACGGCGGCCAAGGGCGAGTTTGTGCGGCGGTGGACGGTGGGTTAGCGCCAGGTCCGGCGGTGGGCCGATAATGGCGATAGGTGCTTACTGGCAGGGAGCCGACCGTGGATACAAGACTACTTGAGGCCAAACCCGAGGTGATGGGTGGGAAGCTCTGCTTCCGAGGCACTCGGCTGCCAGTCAAGATGATCCTGGATGTCATCGACGCCGGATGGGATGATGCGTCCATCCTGTCGCAGTTCCCGTCGCTGCCGGCGGACGCGCTGGCCGAGGCTCGCCGCCAGGCGACCGACCCCGAGGGCGGCT
>JACRKZ010000173.1 GCA_016235455.1 Armatimonadota bacterium
CAGCTCGCCGACCAGCAGCTGCCGCAGCTCGGCCACGCGCGCGCGCGGCCAGTTACTCACGCCCAGCGCGCGGGTCATGCCGTGATCGCGCAGACGCCCGAGAGCATCGGCGATGTCGGCCACTGGCTAGCGCGGGTCATCGCGATGGAGCAGGAAGGTGTCGACGCGGGTCTTCAGCCGGTCGTGGCTCTCCAGCAGGTCGGTCATCAGCAGATCGGGCGACAGGTAGCGAGCCGGCCGCGGGTACAGGTGGCCAGCGTCAGGATGGCCGCCCTTGGTGGTCACCCGCGCCTCGCTCAGCCCGACATCGCGCAACGCGAGATCGCGCAGCGCGAGATCGCGCAGCGCCTGGCCCAGCGCACGCTCGCTGCCGCCCAGCCCGCCGGGGATCCAGCAGGCGTAGACATGCGCGGTATCGAAGTCACGCCCGCCCAGCTGCCAGAAGCGCTGTACCAGCGCGGCGGCGGCGGCTGGTTCCAGCTTGTGCCCGAGGTCGGCGGCGCCTAAGATGATCATGGTGCGCGAGCGTAGCGCCGCCGCCGCCCGGCGTCAAGGGAGACCCAAGCATGGCCCGACCCAACATCCTGCTCATCCATTGCCACGACCTGGGGCAGCATCTGGGTTGCTACGGCATCGACACGGTGCGCACGCCGCATCTCGACCGGCTGGCCGAGCAGGGCGTGCGCTTCGCTAGCAGTTACTGCTCCGCGCCGTCGTGTAGCCCGTCGCGCGCCAGCATCTTCACCGGTCGCTGGCCGCACAGCAACGGCGTTATGGGCCTGTGCCATGCCGACTTCGCCTGGGACCTGCACGACGACGAGCAGCATCTGGCGCAACTGCTGGGCCGCGCCGGCTACGCCACCGCGGCGGTGGGCGTCATCCACGAGACGGCCGCCGGAGCCGATCGTTGCGGCTACCAGCGCTACGCCGCGCCGGCTCGTGCCGCTGTGGCCACCGAGTCCGCGTTGGGTCTGCTGGGCGAACTGACCACGGGCGAGGCGCCGTGGTTCCTGTGCGTCGGCTTCGTCGAGCCACATCGGCTACCGCAGGTGCATCCCGACACGGGCATCGCCGGCGACAACAGCTTCCCTGGGCCCGGACTGGCACCGGACGACCGGCTCGGCGTGCAGATCCCGCCCTACCTGGCCGACACGCCCGGCACGCGCTGGGAGCTGGCCGGGCTGCAAGGCGCGCTGGCCGAAGTCGACCGCAACGTCGGCCGCCTGCTGGCCGAACTGGACCAGCGGGGCGTGGCCGAGGACACGCTGGTGGTCTTCACCACCGACCATGGCATCGCCATGCCCAGAGCCAAGTGCTCACTGTACGAGCCGGGCGTGAGCACCGCCTTGCTCCTGCGCCTGCCCAGCCGGGCCGGCTGGCATGGCGGCCGCGTGCTCGATCCGCTGGTGAGCAACATCGACTACCTGCCGACGCTGCTCGAGCTGGTCGGCCAGCCGACGCCCGTCGGCGTGCAGGGGCAGTCGCTCGCCCCGCTGCTCGACGGCGGCGCCTACGAGCCGCGGCAGCATCTGTTCTGCGAGATGACTTACCACGACTACTACGACCCGCGGCGCTCGGTGCGCGATGGCCGTTACAAGCTCATCGCCAACTTCACCAGCGCGCCGGAGTTCATGGACTGCTCGCAGAGCTGGCGACCGGTCTCCGACGTGGCCAGCGGCAACCACGCCGTCAGCTACCATCCGCCCGTGGAGTTGTACGACCTGGTCGAGGACCCCGCCGAACTGGTCGATCGCGCAAGCGATCCGGCCCTGGCGAGCGTGCGCGCCGACCTGCTGGCACACTTGGGTCAGCACCTGCGGGCGACGGACGACCCCATCCTGTCGGGCGCGATCAGCAACCCGCTGGCGGCGCGGACCCTGGCCCTGTTGGCCACCTAGCCGTCTTGCGACGGGGTCTCCACGCGGTCGCCCGGCCGGCGCTCCAGCTCGGCCCGGCGCTGGTCGACGATGCGTGCCAGCTCGTCGCGCTGCCGCCGGTACATGACGTCGAGTTCATCAGAGTAGCCCGGCAGGATCCACGGCCGACGGCCAAACACCTCGGCGAGCAACTCCTCGACCTGCGACTGCTTGCCCCCGAGCTCCAACAGCCGGCCCGTGCGGTCGGCCAGCACGGCGGCGAACTCCTTGCCCGCGGGGACGAAGTTGACGCGGCGCTGGACAACCTTCTCATAGGCCCACAGCACATCGTCCAGCGGCATCACGTCGAGCCCGGTGAAGCGGGGCCGGGCCACCCAGCGCGAGGTGACCACGTTCGGGCCGATCTCGCGGCGCGTGCCATCGCTGCCCACCTCGACCATGAGCGACGTGGCCAGATCCTCGGCGCGACCATACCGGCTCAGCAGCCGACAGGTCCAGTGGCGTTCGCGCGAGCCGATGCGACCCAGCGCGGTCACCACGCAGCCCAGCCCGATGAGCACGAACAGCGCGCCGAAGCCCAGACCCAGGTAGCCGCCCAACCGGTAATTGTCCACGCTGATCAGGACGGGCAGCAACTCGGTTACCTGGTCCAGCTCCAGCTTCGTGCGTTCCTCGCGGGTGATGGCGCGCAGCTCGCCGGTAAAGCGGCCGGGCTCCTTGACCTCCCGCGGCACACGCAACAGCACCGCCTTGGTGGCCTCGGGCAGGATGTCCTCGGGCAGCTTGTTATGCTTGCCAAAGTAGGCCTTGGCCGCGGCGATCTCGGCCTCCGTGGCCGGCCGTGTGTCGGGCTTGGCGCCTTTGGGCGCGGGCGAGAGCACTCTGTGCAACCGGAAGCCCAAGGGCACGTAGTGGTAGTACTGCGTCGAGGCCTTCTGCCCCTCGACCCTCGACGTGCCAATGGCCACCGGCACCCGCTTGCACTCGAAGGTCACCCAGCGCTTGTTGGTCTGGGCCAGCGGATCGGTCATGCGGGCCAGGTCGCTGTCGGCCAAGGCGAACGGCCCATGCCGGAAGTTGTACCAGTACCGTGCGTGCAGCCCGAACAGCGCCGCCACACCGACCAGCAACAGCAGGCCGGTCAGCAGCAGGTTGCGGTTGCCCCGCGCCAAATGCCGTGAAAGGTAGTCATCGAACATGGCGGCCCCTCCTGCGCCGCGGCCCGCGCGGTCACCGGAGGGGCCCGCGCGACGCCGCACAGGCAGAATCTAGCACCCGCCCAAGCAGTACGCCACCGTCCGGCCAGGCCCACTGGCAAGGGCGAGTCGGCCCACCTTACGACGCTGGCCCGTCGAGCGCTTCGTCCGGTCCACCCGCACACCACAACGCGGAACGGCTCGCCGGGCCATGGGGAGCTGCTCGGCAGCACCCGTCCCCAGGCCAGCGCACCAAGCTGCTGGCGCGCTGGGCCTGGGCATGGCTGGCCGGACGCCTAGTGTCGCGGCATCGGCGCCTGGCCAGCGATGGCGGCGATGACCACCAACAGGATGGCGAACACGGCCACGATGAGCAGCAGCACGAACAGCGTGGCCAGGATGCTGAGCAGCGTACAGATGATGAGGACCGGGTAGCTGCGCCGATCGGGGTCGGCCAGCCGTTCGGTGTCCGAGGTCGAGGTCCAGGCATGGATCGCGCCGGCCAGGGGGGTCAGCAGCCAGGAGAACAGCACGTTGGCCCACCAGTTGCCGCCGCGCATCCAGGTCGCCCACGACAGGCCCACGATGACCGACTCGGAGATGGCCCAGCCCAGCACGCCGTACTGGCTGGACTTGCCGCTCGCCGAGACCGCCAGCATGCTGGCCGAGGTCAGCAGGACCAGCAAGCCGATCCAGATCGGATGCGCCTCGGTCCGGTACCGCCGCGGGTCGGTCTCGTAGCGTTCACGACGGTAGCCGGCCGGCGCCGCCGTCAGGCCCGGTTGCGCCGGTCGATGCGTGCCCGGCACCAGTGTGACTTCACCGCACAGCGCGCAGGCCAGTTCCTGTCCGGCCAGCTCGGACGATGCCATCAACTCCTGCCCACACCCGCGGCAAGGAAACTTCACGGTCATTCTGGGTTCCCCTCGTGACGAATTGCAGCTTACCGTTAGCGACGGAACGCGCTGGTCCTTCTCGGAGTTCCCGACCGCTGCTACCCGAACGCCTCCAGATACTCGCGCGCCGTGCGCTCCCAGGTGTAGTCATCGAGGATGAGCCGCGCCCCGCGCAACACCATGGCGCCATAGCGCTTGGGCGAGCGCGCCCACAGGTCAACCGCGGCCCGAGTGGTCCCGACCAGCGCGGCCACCATCGACTCGAACAGTGGCTGATGCTCGCGACTGTCGTCGGTGCCGGTGTGGTAACGGCTGGTACGCAGGCGCCACCAATCGTCGACGCTGCCGTCGTCCTCGCGGAACAGGTAGCCCGTCGGCTTGACGCCCTTGGCATGCCAGGCCGAAGCCACGCGCTTGACCGGCTCGGGCACGACGCGGTCGATCGGCGCGGGCACGATCTGCTGGGCCAGGCCACCAGTGGCGCGGGCGATGCCCGCCGTGCCGCTGAGGTAGAACTCGTTGGCCGAGCCGAACGGCTCGTAGAGCGAGGGCATGACACCGTAGGCCGCGCCCGACAGCAGGTCCATGTAGCCGGCGAAGCGGAACGGCAGCGCCAGCACGCGGCCCGGCCAGCGCGCGGCCAGATCCTGGAGATAGCCCAGCCCGGCCTGTCCTTCGAGCCCCGGCATGGGCAGCATGACAAATTGCGCGCGGCAGCCGTCGGTCAGCAGCCGGTCGATAGCCGCGGCCAACAGGTCATAGCCCTTCTGCTGCGGGTCGTCGCGCCCGCCCATCAACAGCGGCGCCAGCTTGCCATCCGCGGCCAGCCGCGCAAACTCGACGCGGTCGCCCCACACCGGCTGGTCGGGCCGCTCGCTCAACGCCGAGAGCTGCGCCACGGCCTGCTGCCAGCGCTCCTTCTTCCAGGCCATGAGCGCTGTGGCGCCGTCCTCGGGCGAGCCGGCCAGCAGTTCGGCGGGGATGCACGGTGCGGCGAACCGGCCGTCGTCGACGCCGACGAGGCGGCCGGCCAAGTGCGGCTGCAGATGCTCGGCGAGGATACGCGCGTGCAGGGGCTCCTGGACCAGGTCGCGGGCAAACTGCCGGCTGACGGTGCAGACCTTCGGCTCGACCAGCGGCAGCACGCGCAGCAGCACCGTGCTGACATCGGGTGAACCGGCGGGCGGGCAGTCGTTGGGGCTGATGCCCACCTGGTTGAGGTCGTAGTAGCGCAGGCCCGCATCATAGCTGTTGTGCAGCGCCAGTTGCAGCCGATGCGGCCGCGCCGAGCCGCCGCGCGCCAGCGCCAGCGCCACCGTCGCCGCCTGCCAGTCGACGAGGTGCAGGCCCCAGCGTTGACCGGGCGCCAGCATCCACACCGCGCGCGCGACGGCCGCGCCGAACAGCAGCGCATCGCGGGTGAGCTGGCCGCCCACGCCATACGGGTCGGGCGAGCCGGCGAACAGGTCGGGCTGGTCGGTGGCCACGAAATGCCAGTCGACCTGGCCCTGGCGCAACCGGCGCAGGTTGACCGTCACCTGGCGCGGGCCTAGCGGCACGGTGAAGGCCGCCACCAACTCGGTCTCGCCCAGCGACCGCGCCTGGGGCACGGCATGGTGCAGCGGCGTGAACACCGAGACCCGCTGGCCCAGCTGCTCGGCCATGGCGCCAGGCAGGTACTTCATCACGGCCGCCACGCCGCCACACGGCGCGAATGGCGTCTCGTAGGCCACGATCCCCAGGCGGTCAAAGGTCATCGAGCTCTCCGCGGGTCATTGTACCGCATCGCGACCGGTCGTTGCCGTGCGGGTCGGCTTGTGGTAGGTTGGGCGACCGAGGATCGATGATGAGCCAAACCACTGAACGCGTTGAGGGCCGGGCCGACAAGAAGGCTCTTTGGGCCTCGCTGATCGTGGCCTGGATGGGCTGGATGTTCGACGGCATGGAGATGGGCCTCTACTCCTGGGCCGTGCCGCCCGCCCTGAAGGAACTGCTCCCGCCGGGCACCGATCCCGGCGCGTATGTGGGCTACACGGTCGCACTGTTCCTGGTCGGCATGTCTGCTGGCGGCATCCTCTTCGGCCGGCTGGGCGACACGTTGGGCCGAGTCAAGACCATGATCATCACGGTCATGGTGTATGCCCTGTTCACCGGGCTCAGCGGCTTCTGCCAGAGTTTCGAGCAGTTGGCCGCGTGCCGCTTCCTCGGTGCCATGGGCCTCGGCGGTGAGTGGGGCCTGGGCGTGGCGCTGGTCATGGAGACCTGGCCCAACACCACCCGTCCGCTGCTCGCCGGGCTGCTCGGCGGCGCCGCCAACGTCGGCTTCCTCATCGCCGCGCTGCTCACCAAGTGGCTGTCGGCTCACACGCAGATCGGCCAGTTCTCCAACTGGCGCGTGGCGCTCATGCTCGGCTTCTTGCCGGCCATCCTGACGCTGGTCGTGCGCCTCTTCGTCAAGGAGTCCGAGAAGTTCACCGAGGCCAAGGAGAAGGGCCAGAAGTCGCGCTTCCGCGACCTGTTCGCCGTCGAGCTCAGGCGCTATTCGCTGGTCGGCATCCTGGTCTCGGCCGTGGCCGTGTTGGGCATGTGGGGCGTCTATCAAGCCTGGCTGCAGCTCTACGTGGGAGACCTGGTCAAGGCCGGCATGGCGGGCGAGGCGGAGCAGGCCATCAAGGCTGCCCAGGGCAGTGCGCGCGCCGTGGTCGGGCTGTGGATGGCGGTGGGCTCCATCATCGGCGCCTTCTTCGGCGGGCTGCTGGCCCAGTCCATGGGTCGCCGCGCCTCCTACTCGCTGTTCTGCGCCGGCGCGCTGGCCTCGAGCCTGCTGCTCTACCTGACCTGCGATGCGTTCGGGCCCAAGCTCCTGTTCCTGGCCACCATCGGCGGCGTCTTCTCGGCGTCGTTCTTCGGCTGGCTGCCGCTCTACCTGCCCGAGCTGTTCCCGACCCGCATCCGCGCCACCGGCGAAGGCCTGACCTTCAACTGCGGTCGTATCATCTCCGCGGTCGGCGTGCTGTTCACCGGACACATCTCGTCGGCGCTGGGCGGCCCGGCCTACGCCTGTGCCGCCATGTCGCTGGTCTACGTGGTCGGGCTGATCGTCATCAGCCGCGCGCCGGAGACCAAGGGCTGCGAGCTGCCCGAGTAGCCGCGGCCTACCCCCCCAATGCCGAAAGCCCCCAGGCGCCAACCGGAGCCTGGGGGCTTTCCTGTCTCAGGTGCTGCCTAGACCAGCGGGGTCTTGCCCGGCATGGCCACGGCGGGTTCGGCCATGGGGCCGAAGCTCGGGTCCTTGCCGCGCCACTCCTCGGGCCAGGTGTCCAGCTCCGACTTGTTCATGGCGAAGTCCCAGGTGACTTCCTTGCCGGTGTAGGCCGACATGCGCGCCATGATGCCGATGAGCGAACTCTCGGCCTGCTGCTTGGCCTCATTGACCGGATCGCCAGCCAGCATGCTCTGCATGGCGTTGACGTGCTCCAGCACATAGCCGGCGAAGACCTGTGGGTTGTCGAACTTCCACGGGTTGGCGCCCCAGATCATCTGGCTCGGGTCCACGCGGCCCTTGGTGCCGATGTAGCTGTTGGCGTTCTTGGGCGTCGTGTTGCCCTGCTGGCGGCAACTGCTCATGATGTGCACGCCGTTCTCGTACTCGTAGTCGGTGACGAAGTGGTCGTAGATGTGACCGAACTCCGGCGCCGTGCGCACCTGGCGACCGCCAACGGCGGTGCACTTGACGGGCGGGCCGCCCATGATCCAGTGCATGACGTCGAGGTTGTGCACGTGCTGCTCGACGTTGAAGTCGCCCGACAGCCAGGTCATGTAGTACCAGTTGCGCAGTTGGTACTCGGCATCCGACCATTCCGGCTGGCGCGGCTTGGACCACAGGAAGCCGGTGTTGTAGTACACCTGACCCGCGGTGATATCACCGATGAACCCGTCATGCACGCGCTTGACCGTCTCGCGATAGCAGGGCGAGTGGCGGTACAGCGTGCCTGCGACGACGGCCAGCTTCTTCTCCGAAGCCTTGGCCGCGGCGGCCAGCACGCGACGCACGCCGACCGGGTCGACCGCGCAGGGCTTCTCGAAGAAGACGTGCTTGCCCTTCTCGACCGCATACTCAAGGTGCAGCGGCCGCCAGCCCGGAGGCGTGGCCAGCAGCACGTAGTTGATGTCGGAGTCGATGACCTTCTTGTAGGCGTCGAAGCCCACGAAGCAGCGCTCGGGCGTCAACTCCTGCTGCGCGCCCAGCGCCTGGAAGCCCTGACGCGCGCCGTCCAAGCGGTCCTTGAACATGTCGCCCAGCGCCACGACCTTGGCGTTGATCTTGAGCTGCGCGGCGGCGGCCAACGCGTCGCGCACCGCGCCGGTGCCACGACCACCACAGCCAATGAGGCCGATACGCAGGTTATCCATGCCTTGGGCATGGGCCCGGCTGCCAACCGCGGCCACGAACGCCGCGGCGGCGGCTGTCGTACCGAGGAATCCACGACGCGTCACGTCGGGGTGCTCGCCCATCTTGTTGTTACTCCTGCCTGCGGCCCCCAGCCGATGCGCGCATTGTACCAGACCTGACTACTCCACGGGTCGTTTGACCAACTCCACACCGGCGGGCACCGTCACCTCGTAGCGACCCGTGGCCCGGTCCACATCGACCGTCACCGGACCGCGCGGCGTCGGCACCCGGCCCTTGGCCCAGGCCAGCCCACCCAGATGCGGCCGGACAACGACCTTGGCATAGCCCGGCGCGGCCGGCTGCACGCCCAGCACCCAGCGCGCGCACAGATTGGCCGGCGCGGCACCCCAGGCATGGTTCCAGGTCAGGTTGCCCTTGAACTTCGCGTCCCAGGCTTCGAGCGTCATGGTCGAGCCCACGTTCAGCATGTTGGCCCACGAGCGCGGGCCGCTCGCGCGCAGCAGCTTCACCGCCGCCTCGCCCCGACCCGCAGCGAACAGGCCGTCCAGCAGGTACTGCGCGCCGTAGACGCTGCAAGCCATGCCGCGACTGACCACGAAGTCGGCCACACTGTCACGATGCTGCGCGGGCACCAGTCCAAAGGCCAGCGCGAAGGCATTGCCATGCAGCGAGGCGTGCGCGCAGCCTTCCCCGTCCACGTAGACGCCGCGCGCCTCGTCGTAGAACGCGCCCTGGAAGGCCACCAGCGCCTGGGCATAGCGCATGCGCAGTTCGACGGCGTCATGCACTCGGCCGGTGGCCTCCGCCAACTCGGCGGTAGCCCGCACCGCAGCCAGGTAGAAGGCGTTCACGACGGTGTTAACCTCGGGACCCACCTGCCGTTTGTCATGCGGATCGACCTTGCCCTCGCCGTAGCCGTCGCGTTCGCCCACGGGCCAGTCCACGATGCCGCAGGCGGCCAGCAGACCATCGGGCCTGGCCTTGTCCATCAGCAGCTTGCGGCGCAACGCGTCCCAATGGTCGTCGGCCAGCTTGGCGCTGCCGGTGGCCATCCAGTCGGCGTGAGCCACCAGCGGCATGTGCAGGCTCCACTCGGTGGGCCAGGTGGGCTGAGCCAGCAAGTGCTCGAACGTGCGCCGCGCGGTCTCATACTCAGCGTCGACAGCGTAGTGACTTAGTTGGTTCAGGTAGGCGTCGGCTTCGTACGGAATGCGCTCGCGCTCGCCGTCGATGTAGACGCCGAAGGCGGTCGTGGCGACGATGGTGTGGCGACACAGCTCCCAGACACGGTTGAGCGTCGGGTCGGAGCACTCGAAGGAAGCGGCATCGGGATTGTGTGGCACATGGACGGCCAGCAGCCGCACCTGGTCCGCCGTCAGCTCGCCGGGCCAGCCGGCGATCTCGGCGGCGCGGAAGACGGTCACCTCGCCAATCGACGCGGGCATGTGCACCGCCGCCTTGTCGCTGTGTCGCGGCTGGGCGGGGATGGCGAGCCGATGTACGACGCGGCCGGGCTGCAGGTCCAGCGCGAACGAACGGTAGATGACGCTGCCGGGCGGCTTGGCGTCGAGCGCCTGCGGGCCGCCGAGCTTCTCGCCGAGGTGCACGGTGACCTGGGTGGGCTGCGCCACGTCGGCGCGCAGTTCGAGCGTGCCATACCAGGCGCGGCCGAAGTCGACGAACCACACGCCGTCCGCCCGCCTGGCCACGGTCACCGGCGCGTAGGGGAACACCCGCATCGGCGGCTCGGCGTCGGCCAGCAGGCCCAGGGTCAGTATCAGCGGGTACATGGCGGCTCCTGTCTGGCAGCAGTGTACCTGATGGGCCGGTGGTAGCGCGAGAGGTGCAGGCCCGGCCGGCGAGCGGTGTAGTGATGATAGGCATTGAGCGGGAATGAGCCTTGAAGCAGTACGTGGCCATCATCGGATGGGCGGGCAGCAACGACTCGGCGTATCTGCCTGATCTGCCGGGCTGCATCAGCACGGGCGGCACCGTCGAGGAGACCGAAGCCAACCTGCGATAAGCGGTGGTGCTGTACCTTGAGGCACTGGCCGAGGACGGCATCGAGCCACCCGAACCCCGCGCCTCCACGTGCGAGATCAGCGTCGCCGCCTGACCCCCACGCCAGAGCCAACGCAGTTGGCCACGCCCTACGCCACGAGCGAAGGGAGCCCCCTCCCAACCCCGCACCTCGACGAGATCGCGCCCCGCGTCTACAATGGGCGGTCACAAAGGGACGGTTCTCTCATGGCTAAGGAAAAGCGGGACGAAAAGGCCATCTGCCCACGCGGCGAAGACTACAGCCGCTGGTACACCGACCTGGTGCAACGCGCCGAGCTGGCTGACTACAGCCCGGTGCCGGGTTGCATGGTCATCCGCCCGAACGGCATGGCGCTGTGGGAGAACATCCGCGACGCGCTGGACGGCATGTTCCGCGAGACGGGCCACCAGAACGCCTACTTCCCCATGCTCATCCCCGTCGAGTTCCTGGCCAAGGAGGCCGCGCACGTCGAGGGCTTCGCCATGGAGTGCGGCGTGGTCACGCATTCGGGCCTGGAGCCCGACGGCGAGGGCGGGCTGCGACCCAAGGGCAAGCTGGACTCGCCGTTCATCCTGCGACCCACTAGCGAAACCATCATCTGGCACATGTACGGCCAGTGGATCCAGTCCTATCGCGACCTGCCCATCCTCATCAACCAGTGGGCCAACGTCATGCGATGGGAGATGCGCACGCGCCTCTTCCTGCGTACCCGCGAATTTCTCTGGCAGGAGGGTCATACCGCGCATGCCAACGGCGAAGAGGCCGTGGCCGAAGCGCTGACCATCCTGGAGGTCTATCGTCGGTTTGCCGAGGACTACATGGCCGTGCCCGTGCTCACCGGCTACAAGAGCGAGGCGGAGAAGTTCGCCGGCGCGGTGACCACCTACTGCATCGAGGCCATGACGCAGGACAAGCGCGCCATCCAGGCCGGCACCAGCCACTACCTGGGCCAGAACTTCGCGAAGGCCTTCGATGTCACCTTCCAGACCGAGGCCAACGAGCGCGACTACGTCTACGCCACCTCGTGGGGCGTCAGCACGCGGCTCATCGGCGCGCTGATCATGGCCCACAGCGATGACAAGGGCCTGGTCATCCCGCCGCGCCTGGCGCGCACCAAGGTTGTGGTCGTGCCCATCGCCCGCAAGGACGAGGACAAGGCCGTGGTCATGCCCGTCGTCGAGCAATTGCGCGCCGAGCTCAAGTCGCTGGGCGTCAAGGTCGACGACGACCCCAACCGCTCGCCCGGATTCAAGTTCGCCGAGCACGAATTGCGCGGCGTGCCGCTGCGCATTGAGATCGGCCGCCGCGATGTCGAGGCCGGCCAGCTCACGTTGGCCCGGCGCGATACCGGCGAGAAGGTCACGCTGCCCCTCGGCGGCGACCTGCTGGGCGCCGTGTCGGAGTTGCTGGAGCAGATCCAGGCCGACCTGTTCGCCAAGGCGCTGGCCTTCCGCGACGAGAACATGCACACGGCCGACAGCTACGACGAGTTCAAGCAGATCCTCGGCGCCGAAGGCGGCGCGGGCTTCATCCGCGCCCATTGGGACGGCACGAGCGAGACCGAGAAGCGCATCCAGGAAGAGACCGGCGCCACCATCCGCGTCATCCAGGCGCGCGACGACGACGAGCCCGGTGTCTGCATGGTGACCGGCGCCCCGTCGGCACGGCGCGTGGTGTTCGCTCGGTCGTACTGAGCGGGAGCAACAGATGGAGGCTCGGACCGCGCTCGACCTGCACATCCGCGCGCGCTATCCGATCCTCTATCTGCCCACGGCCGAGGAGGAACGCGCCGAGGACGACATCCGCGCCGTGGCCGAGGCTTGGCGTCCGGCTTGGCGCGTGTTCGTGTGGGACGCGGTGCATGGCTTTGTGGGCGTTGAGGGGAGCCGCGGCATGCCGCTGCCGGCGCTGGAGTTCATCGCCGCCCAATCGCCCGAGCAGCCGGCGCTGTTCATCCTGCGCGACTTCCACCACTACCTGCGCGACGCCCAGGTAGCGCGGCATCTGCGCAATCTGGCCACGCTGCTACGCTCGCGGCGGCAGACCACCATCCTGCTCTCGCCCGTGGTGGAGATCCCGCCCACCTTGACCGAGGACATCACCGTCCTCGACTATCCTCTCCCCGATGGGGCCACCATCGCCGAGCACCTGCACGAGCTGCTCGGCGGGCTCGAAACACGCCTGGAGAGCGGCACCAGCGAGGCCCTGGTCAAGGCCTGCGCGGGCATGACGCTGAACCGCATCGGCCAGGTGGTGCGCAAGGCGCTGGCCGCCACGGGCACGCTGGATGAGCGCACCATCGACCTCGTCCTCGATGAGAAGCGCCAGGTCATCCGCCGCACCGAGGTGCTCGAGTTCATCGCCTCGACCGACGACCTGGATGACATCGGCGGCCTGCACGGGCTCAAGGCCTGGCTCGAGCGCCGCGCCATGGCGTTCACCGAACGCGCGCGCCGCTACGGCCTGCCGCACCCCAAGGGCCTGCTGCTGGTGGGCATCCAGGGCACGGGCAAGTCGCTCAGCGCCAAGGCCACCGCGCAACTGCTGCGCGTGCCACTGCTGCGGCTCGATGTCGGCCGGCTGATGGGCAGCCTGGTGGGTGAGAGCGAGAGCCGCGCCCGCGAGATGATCCGCGTGGCCGAGGCCATGGCGCCGGTCGTCCTGTGGATCGACGAGATCGACAAAGGCTTCCGCGGCGTGAGCAGCAGCTTCACCGGCGACAGCGGCACCAGCGCGCGTGTGTTCGGCACGCTGATCACCTGGATGCAGGAGAAGACCAGCCCGGTGTTCGTCGTGGCCACGGCCAACAACATCGACGTGCTGCCGCCCGAGTTGCTTCGTAAGGGACGGTTCGACGAGATCTTCTTCGTCGACCTGCCCACCGAACCCGAGCGCCGCGAGATCCTCGATGTGCACCTGCGCCGCCGTCGCGAGCATCGCTTGCGCGACTTCGACATCCCGACGCTGGCCGCCGCCAGTGCGGGCTACAGCGGCGCGGAACTGGAACAGGCCATCGTCGATGCCATGTATGTAGGCTTCGACGAGAAGCGCGAGTTCACCACCGACGACGTCGCCACCGCCCTCGCCGCGACCGTTCCGCTGTCGCGCACCAAGCAACTCGAGATCGACGCGCTGCGGCACTGGGCAGCGGATGGTAACGTACGACATAGCAGCCTGTAACGATTCGAGAAAACGACGCTCTGGGGCCTCTTGACACGCCCGTCGCGGCGCGACACACTTTTGGCAGGCGGCGCTCCGCCGGGGAGTCGCCCATTCCTCCAGGAGGTGTCATCATGGCACGACGACGTGGCTTCACCCTCATCGAACTGTTGGTCGTCATCGCGATCATCGCCATTCTGGCGGCGATTCTGTTCCCCGTCTTCGCCAAGGCGCGGGAGAAGGCGCGACAGTCGAGTTGCTTGAGCAACACCAAGCAGATCTCACTGGCCTGCTATCAGTACATCCAGGACTACGACGAGACCTACCCCGACATCTGGAGCGGCCCGGGCTGGTACCCGCCCTTCTGCTTCGAGAAGCTGCAGCCCTACATGAAGAGCACGCAAGTCTGGGTCTGCCCGTCCGGGTCCTATGACTTCAACGGCTGGGACCAGACCGGCGCCACCCGCAAGCTCAGTTACGGCGCCAACGCCGAGATCTTCGGCTACTACGGCAACACTGGCACGGCCAAGAAGCTCTCGGCCATCGACGTGCCGGCCGAGACCGTGGTCATCTGGGAAGGCAACTGGTGCGACGGCGGCGCCACCGCCTACACCGATGCCTGGGCGCCTGACACGCGCGTTGCCTCGCGCCACCTGGGCGGCGGCAACCTGTGCTTCTGCGACGGCCACTCCAAGTGGGTCACCCGCTCCAACTGGCCCAAGATGCGCTGGGTGCCCTAACCACCCAACCCGACTGAACTGTGTCCATGACGAGGCGGGCGACCGAGGGTCGCCCGCCTCGCGCTCTTTGTGGCCCGCCCTATCTCAGATTGACGATCGCCTTCGGCAGCGACACAATCGATTGTTAAGGGCCTGGTGCGCCTGCCACGGCAGGCGGCCACATCGCCCAAGGAGCCGAACATGGCACGACGACGTGGATTCACTCTCATCGAACTGTTGGTTGTCATCGCGATCATCGCCATCCTGGCCGCGATTCTGTTCCCTGTCTTCGCCAAGGCCCGCGAGAAGGCGCGCGCCGCCAGCTGTCTGAGCAACACCAAGCAGCAATCCCTGGCCATGCTGCAGTATGTACAGGACTACGACGAGACTTACCCGCACGACTGGAACGACCCGGTCGGCTTCACCGGGTTCGTGTTCGAACGGCTCGACCCGTACATCAAGAACACGCAGGTCTGGGCGTGTCCGTCGGGCAGCTTCACCTGGGGCGCCAAGCCGTCGCCGTTGAGCTACGGGATCAACGCCTTCATCACCGGCCCCTGGAACGTCGGTGGCCAGTCGAAGTCGATGTCGGCCATCGACCGCCCGGCGGAGACCGTGATCATCTTCGAAAGCAACTGGGTCGACGGCAACTACCCCTATCAGGAAGCTTGGGGCGCGGCCTACCGTGCGGCCTACCGCCATATGGACGGCGGCAACCTGTGCTTCTGCGACGGTCACTCCAAGTGGATGAAGGACACCAACTGGCAGGCCATGCGCTGGAATCCGTAGGCTACCGCGCCGCTGACAAATCGACACGGCCGGCGGGTTCAGCCCGCCGGCCGTGCCCGTTGGGCCGCTACAGCCGTTACCTGGCCAGCGGCCGGATCGGCTTGGTGTAGTCACCGATCGGCCCTAGCTGCACGTTGCCCGCCGGCCCGTTGTCGATGGGCGCGATGGGCAGCTCGATGACCTGGCCCTGGAAGGTCGCGCGCTCACAGCGCTCGCGCAGGCCCGAGGTGCCCAGGCTGCGCCAGAACGGGAACAGATCCTCGCCCACGGCGATGGACATGGTCTCGATGCACTCGTCCCAGGTCTCGCGATGGCCGGGATCATCCGCCCAGCGTGTCGAGCGCACCCAGTACCAGCGCGGGTACCAGGTCGGGCCGTAGCGATCCTCGATCTTCTGCCAGGCGTACCACATCTTGGTCCACTGGTTGCCGTACCCGAAGACCTTGCGCGCCGCCTCGGTTTCGTACTCGGTGGCCAGGTCCTGCTTGCGTCCGGCCTTCTGTTCGGCTTCCAGGTAGGTGTTGCAGTTGCGGTTGGCCTGGTTGGTCTCGCCCGAGAACAGCGCGTTCAGTTTGCCCTGGAACCAGCCGGCCTGCGACTCGCCCTGGTTGCCAAAGGGGATGTTGCCGCAGACCTTGCCCTGCGCATTGGCCGGGCCAGTCATGGTGTGCGCCATCTCGTGACCAAACACGCCCAGGATGCTCAGCGGCTCATACTCGATGACCGCGGCGGCCTTGGGCCGCGGGTTGATGGCCCAGCCGCCGCCGCCGCCGGCGCACAGCACGATGACGTACGGCTCCGCGGCGAACTTGGTGGGGAACCACGCGGCCACCTGCTTGGCGCCACGCTCCAGGTCGCGGTCGATGAGCTGGCGGACGCTGGCCGGCTGGTTGTCCGCGTAGTAGACCAGCACGCTGCCGGCGCGCTTCTCGAGCTCGGGGTAGATGCCCACGCCGCCGATTCCGGGCAGCTTGCCGTCGCCGCCGACGGGCGGCTTGCCGGCGGCCAGCCAGGCCATCGTCTCCCGCAGCAGCGCGCGCTTGGCCGCGGCCACGTCGGCGGCATCGTTACCGCCGGCGTTGAACGGCGCATTGCCCTCAGCCAGCACGATGCGGCCCTTGCCGTAGGCGCGACGGGCGCGGATGGGCGCGCCACCCTGGCCCTTGGCCAGCACTTCCCAGTCGGCCGACAGCTTGAGCGCGGCCACCCGCCCGGCCGGGCTGGTCTCTGCCGTCGGCGTGCAGGCCGCGCCATAGCGGCCCAGCATCTGGTTCAGGCTCCAGCCATCGGCCGCAGCCTGGTCAGCGGGCCGGCCGCCGAACACCAGCACGCCACCTCCAGCCTTGATGAACGCCTCCAGCGCGGCCTGCTCGGCCGGCGTGTAGGTCTGCGCCTTGAGATCCTGCTGACCCGTGATCACCACGTTGAACGGCGCCGCCGGCCACCAGGCGAACGGCTCGAGCGAGTCGACCGCGAGCCGCACACGGCACGGCTTGCCGGGCGTGAGCACACTGCCCAGCGAGGCGTCGGAGGTGCAGGCGCGATAGCCTGCGCCGCGCAGCTCGCCGCGCAGGCCCCACAGCACCACGAACTGCGTCTGGTGGCTCTGGTCGACCAGCACGTTGATGCCCGTGTCGTTGGCCGGCAGGCTCTCGGTACACCAGGTCAATTTGGCCGTGAGCCCGGCGGGGATGGTCTCGCCACGTGCCATGTAGGCTTCCACCTCGGCCCGCTGCTTGGCGCGTTCGGCCTCCAGCTGGGCGCTCTTGGCCAACAGATCGCGCTGGGCGCCGGTCAAGGCGGGCCGAGTGAGCAGCGCGCCGCCCAGGATGACGCGCTCGGTGCTGCCGGGCACTTGCCAGGCCACGGCCAGGTGGTTGCCGCCGCCGCCCTGCTTGTGCAGCACGCGCAGCAGGTAGCGTCGACCCGCGGTCAGATCGATCGGCGCCGACTTCTGACCGGGCTGCTGGTCGAAGGTCCGGGGGTCGGTGTAGCCGCTGACCTGCGCGATGCGGCGCAGCGTGTTGGGCTGGTCGTCGGTAGACAGGTACAGCTCGCTGCTGTCGTCGCTGGCCACGAAGAAGGTGTAGGCACCGGTGGCCGGCGCGGTCACCAGGGCCGTCACCTGCGTGCCATAGCTGTTGCCCAGGTCCTCATAGTCCAGCGCGGTCAGGAAGCGCAGACTCTCGGGACCGGCAGCGTACTTGGCGGAGCCGGTCAGATCGGCCACGCCGTCGCCGTCCAGGCCCTGCCACATCTCCAGCAGGGCTCCCGGCTCGGCCAACGCACCGCCCGCCAGGGCCAGGGCCAGACTGATGGTGAGTACCCGCATTGCGCTTCTCCTCTGTAGCCGCGCCCTGGCGGCACTGCCCGGCCGCGGCTACCGCCAACCGGCGCCTACCGCCAACCGGCGGCTGCTTCATCCACGAGTTCGCGACAGATCTGGGTCCAGCGGTCGAACCGCTCGGGCTGGTTCTCGCAGGTGTGCGTGTCCTTCAGAATGATCTCCAGAACGCCACCGCGGCATACCTCAATCGTATGCTTCAGGTGCTCACGGATCAAGACCTCGTCGAATCGGCCGACCAGGTGCGATGGTTGGGGTTTCCAGGAGAAGATGTACTTGTCCTCGACCAGCGGCGCGGCGATGTCCACCTTGCAGAACGGCGACATGGAGATGCGCCTCATGCCCGGCAGGGCGCAGACATCGGCCAGCTTGTGGTGCAGACCATCGCAGCAGCCGTAGCCGGTGAGCGCGAACGGCGCCAGCAGTTCGGCCTCGTAGGCCATGGCGAACTCGGCGTGCATCTCGGGTGACACCGGGTCGAGTTCCTGTGATTCGGCCGAGGCCCACATCTCGGAGGTACGCACGGGACCGTCGGCGCCAGGCGTCAGGGCGTCAATGTAGCCGTTGCCGCCAGTGGCGTTGTAGGTGTTGTCGTTGTTCGCGCTGAGCAGCCCCAGCTCGATGTACTGCGCCAGGACGTGCTTGTGGCCGTCGGTCAGGAAGCGCATGGCCTGGTGCAGGAAGTCGGGCTCGGTGACCATGTCCATGTAGACCTGGTTGAGCCCGCGCAGGCCGGTCCACTGATTCATCAGGTGGTACGACAGATGCGCCACACCCACCGTGCGCACCTCCAGCAGGTCGCCGAATACCTCGCGCGCCAGCGCCTCCTCCCGCGCCGTGGCGTCGTCGTCGACGCTGATCTCGGGGAAGTGCATGCGGGCCAGATCGTCGGGCGACTGGACCACCGGGTCGAAGGCCCAGGCGCCGCGGTCAGCCGTCGCGGCGTGGTGCCGAGGCTCCAAGCCCCAGCCGGTCGAGCGGATGGCGCGCTGCACGGTCCATTCGGCCTCGACCACGTTGTCCGCGCGGAAATGGTCGTAGCCGTACAGGCGTGAGCGCAGGTGCCACTCCCAGCCGCGCGCCTGCTCGCCCTCGCAGGTCAACGTCGACCAGGGCAGCAACTCGCCCCACGAGCCCTCGGGGAAGATGAGCATCATCGGACGCTGCGGGTCGAGCGCGTTGTGCCGGCGCCAGAGCGCGCGTCGGTCGGCCATCTCGGCGGAATCGGCCACCTCGCGCACGCGAGCGGCCAGGGCGCGCAGCACGCCTCGGTCATGGTCAGTGAACACGGCCTCGCCTCCCAGTGGCCTAATCATACCCAACCCGCGCAACCGAGTCGCGCGCCTCGGGTCAAACGGGTCATGGACGTCCGGCTGCGGATCGAAGGCGAGGAGGCAGCGCGCCTGTCGGAGTTCGCCGCGCGGGCCGGCAACTCCCGGGGGCGCGCACGGCCCGAGCCTGAGTGCCCGCTGCGCACCTGCTACATGCGCGACCGCGACCGCATCATGCACCAGGCCAAGTCCTTCCGCCGCCTGGCCCACAAGACGCAGGTGTTCGTCTCGCCGGCAGAGGACCACTACCGCACGCGTCTCAGCCACACGCTGGAAGTAGCGCAGATCGCCCGCACCATCGCCCGCGCGCTATCGCTCAACGAGGACTTGACCGAAGCCATTGCCCTGGCCCACGACCTGGGCCACGCACCATATGGCCATGCGGGCGAGGAAGGGCTCGACGACGCCTATCGCCGCCACGGCGGGCGCTTCCACCATGCGCCGCACAGCCTGCGCGTGGTCGACCATCTGGAGAACGATGGTGTCGGGCTGAACCTGACCTTCGAAGTGCGCAACGGCATCCTCTCGCACACCAAAGGTCGCACTGACTGGGCCAACTCGGCGGTCGGCTCATCGCCCGCCACGGTGGAGGCCCAAGTGGTGCGGGTGTCGGACCGCATCGCCTACCTGAACCACGACATCGACGATGCGCTGCGCGCGGGCGTGATGGCCCTCGACGACCTGCCGGCGGACGCACTGGACGTGCTGGGCCGCGGCCATGGCCAGCGTATCGACACCATGGTGCACGACGTCGTGGCTCGCAGCCTGGGCCAACCGGCCATCGGCATGTCGACCGAAGTGGCGCAAGCCAGCGATGCGGTCAAGGAGCATCTCTACGACCACGTCTACCTCTCGGCCACGGCCGCCAACGCCGACCGCGGCCGCATCAAGGCACTGCTCGGGGCGCTGTTCGAGGCCCACATGGCCGAGCCCGAGCGACTGCCGCGGCCGCATCCGGCGCTGGACCTGAGCCAGCCAGCCGACCGGGCCCGCGCAGTGGCCGACCATCTGGCCGGCATGTCGGATCGCTACGCCAAAGACACCTATCTGCGCCTCTTCCTGCCGCGTGACTGGCAGGGCGCCTAGCATTTGACACTGCCCCGCTGACCGGTCATAATCTGCACGTCTTGACGCCGCCAGGCGACACGACGCAGGAGTGGCCTGTGAAGCGGCTTATCGGGCTGGGCATCGCTATTCTGGGGCTCTGGTCGCTGCCGGTTTGCGCCGAAGCGGTCAACATCGCGCCGGGCATCACCTACGAGCAGATGGTGCGCCCTGGGCCGGTGGTGATGCATGTGCTGCGCGCCTCGCTGGGCGAGGCCTCGCTGGCGCCCACCGTGGCGGCCGGCGGCGCGCGCGTGCTCGATATGGCCACGCTACCCGCCATCGTGGGTCGCCAAGGCAGCGGCGGCAGTGTCGCCGGCGCCATCAACGGTGGCTACAGCCTGCTCCAGGCCGATCAGGGCGCGCCCATCGGCCTGCTGATCTCTGACGGCGAGTTGCTCTGCGACCCCTGGCCCACCCGCCGCTCGTGCCTGGTGTTCGGCACGTCGGGCACGCCGCGCATCGAGTCCCTCGGCCTGCGTGGCACGATCGTCGGTATCGACGGCCGCTCGCAGACGGTGTCGGGCCTCAACCGGCCGCGCTTGCCTGGCGAGCTGGTCATGTATACGCCGCGCTTCAACCCCGCCACCCGCGTGCGCGATGCCGGCCGCCAGGTGGTGCTCAGCCACGCCTTCACCGAGGGCATGAAGCTGTCGCCCGGCGCCGAGCAGGTGGCCGAAGTGACCGCCATCGTCGATGGCATGGTCAACGTGGAAATTCCCGCCGACGGCGTGGTGCTGGCCGGCTCCGGCGCGGTGGAGAGCTGGCTCAACCAGCGTCGCGTCGGCGAGCGGCTGACCTTCCGCTTCGACATGGTGCCCAACCTCGGTCCCGTGCGCTGCGCTCTGGGCGCCGGGCCGCGCATCGTGCGCGACGGTCGGGTCTCGATTGAGGCCGAGCAGGAGGGCTTGTCTGTCCGGCTCAACATGGGGCGCCAGCCGCGTTCGGCGGTCGGCATCTCCGGCGACACGCTGTTCATGGTCGCCACCGACGGTCGCCAGCCGGGCTACAGCATCGGCATCGACCTGGCCGAGTTGGCGCAGGTGCTGGTCGACCTGGGCTGCACCCAGGCCATGGAGTTCGACGGCGGCGGCGCAACCACCATGTACGTGCGCGACCGTCTGGTCAACCGGCCCAGCGACGGCCAACCCCGGGCGCTGGCCAGCGCGCTGCTGCTGCTGACCACCGGCCGCCTGACCGATGTACCGCTGCCCAACCCGACCGTGTCGGGCGGTGGCGTGGCGCCCGGCACGCCTGACATTCCCGGCACGAACCCGCCGGTGACGCCGGTTGGCCCGGGCGGCACGGCAGGCGCGGGCGAGCTGGCGCGGCTCGGCGTGGAGCCGGCCGAGCTGACAGCCTCCGTTGGCGAGACCGTGCCGATCAAGGTAACCGGCCTGGACGCGCAAGGCGTCGCGGTACCGCTCGACCTGGCCAAGCTCAGCTACGAGATCGGCCCGGCCGGCGCGGAGCCGCTGGGTGAGATCACCGCTGACGGCGCGTTCGTGGCCAAGCGCGAAGGCAACGGACGCCTCACCGTGCGGCTGGGCGACAAGTTCACCACCATCACCGTGCGGGTGGCCAAGAGCGGCGCTACGCCGGTCACGCCGGACCCCGGTGGCGTCAAGCCGCCGACCAACCCGGGCGGCACGACGCCGACGCCGGTCACGCCGAATCCGCCCGCGGGCGACCTGCGGCCCGGCCAGGGCGTCAAGCGCGAGCCGGTGAAGGTGCCGGAAGGCCGCCGCAAGACGCTCGACGGCTTCGAGAACATCAAGCACTGGCGACTGGGGGTGCTGCCGAAGGATGCGCCGGCCAAGCTCGAGCTGGTCGACAAC
>JACRKZ010000033.1 GCA_016235455.1 Armatimonadota bacterium
GGGAAGACGCCAGCGTCGACCATGGCACCGCCGAAGGCACTTATGCCGAGATGTTCACCGCCAGCCTGGAGAGCGCGGCCTTCATTGAGAAGGACCGCGACAAGCTACTGGCCATCGCGCTGAGCTACATTCCCGCCGACTGCGCCGTGGCGCACAGCGTCAAGACGGCGATGAAGGCGCGCGCCGACGGGCTTGACCTGAAGGCCGCGCGCGAACTGGTGGTCAAGGAATCGGCGAGCACCGGCTGGTTCATGGCGCCGCAGAACGTCGCCTTCACTGTGCTCGGCTGGCTCTACGGCGACGGCGACTTCGGCAAGTCCATCTGCGCCGCGGTCAACTGCGGTGACGACACCGACTGCACCGGCGCCACGCTGGGCAGCCTCCTGGGCATCCTGGGCGGGTCGAAGTCGATCCCCGAACGCTGGCGCGCGCCGGTGGGCGAGGAGATCATCACGGTGGCCATCGCCGGTTTCGACAACCCCAAGACCATCAGCCTGCTGACCGACAAGACGCTGGCCATGGCGCGGCGCGTGCTCGCCGAGTACGATGCGCCCGTGGCGCTCGGCGCTCGGGCCGAAACGCGCGGCGAACTGGCGTTGGCCAACCCGGCCGCAGCCAAGGCGCTGTGGGCGCGCTCGCCCTGGCAGCTCAGCGCGGAGTTGATCTGCCTCAAGGCCACCCTCGACCTGCGCGCCGAGCCCATCCCCAACGCGGGCACGCCGTGGCCGGTGACGGTCACGCTGGTCAACCATACGCCGCACGCGCAGCGGGTTAAGCTGACCTGGCGTCTGGCCGATGGGCTGACCGGGCCGGAGCCGGGCACGGTGGAACTGCCGGCCAGCGGCAAACTCGATGTGACCGCCGAGCTGTCGGTGGCGCCCGTCGCCGCGCGGGAGCTGCGCGGCAGCCTGGAGATCGCGCCAGTCGGGCGCACGCAGGTCGGCGTCATTCCCTTCGGCGTAGGCACCAAGCCCGCGCCGCGACCGGGCAACCTGACCGTTGGCGGCAAGGCCACCAGCGATTCCGAGTACGACCGTGAGCCCGGTTGCACGGCCTTGCTCATCGACGGCGAGATCACCGGGCCAGACGACTTCGAGGGCCATCGCTGGCACGCCGCGCTCAAGCCTCATCCGCACTGGGCGCAGATCGAGCTGGCCAAGTCGGCGGCCATCGGCCGTGTGGTCGTGCATTCGGCCGATCCCAAGGGCCATCCGGTGTCGTTCGTCGGCGAAGTGAGCGCGGACGGCCAGGCCTGGAAGCAGGTCTTCGAGGAGGCCGACTGGCAGGATGCGATGGTCTACGACAAGACCATCGCGCCGGTGGAGGCGCGCTTCTTCCGGTTGACCATTCGCAAATCGTCCAGCACTGCCTATGCCGATGCGGCCCAGCTCAGCGAGATTGAGCTGCTCCCGCCCGGCAAGTGAGCGTAGCGCATGGTTGAGGAACGGCTGCGCAGCCTCGTCGGGCTGCTGATGCTCATGGCCATCGCGTGGCTGTTCTGCCCGCGCGACGGTCGGCGGCGGATCGTCTGGCGTGCCATCGGCTGGGGCGTGGTGCTGCAGTTCCTGCTGGCCATCATCATCCTGCGGCTGCCCTGGGCCGGCGCCTTCTTCCGCGGCTGCGGCGAGTTGGTCAATGGCCTGCTGGCGCATGCCCTGGAAGGCGCCAAGCTGCCGTTTGGCGTGCTCACCAACCAGGCCAAGCTGGGTGAGGTGTTCGGTCCGGAGAACGCCACCATCTTCGCGGTGCAGCAGCTCGCGCCGACCATCATCTTCTTCTCGGCGCTGACCTCGGTGGGCTACCAACTGGGCGTGTTGCAGTGGATGGTGGGCTTCGTGGCGCGGGCGGTGGTGCGGGTCATGGGCACCTCCGGCGCCGAGACGCTGTCGGCCGCGGGTAACATCTTCCTGGGCATGGTCGAGGCGCCGCTGACCATCCGTCCCTACCTGGTCGCGCTGACGCGGTCCGAGCTGTTCTGCGTAATGGTCTGCGGGCTGAGCAACCTGGCCGGCAGTGTGTTGGCGGTCTATGCCGGGCTGCTGCACGACGTGCTGCCCACGGCGGCCGGCCACCTGGTGACTATGAGCGTCATGTCCATGCCTGCTGGGCTGGTCATCGCCAAGATCATGCTGCCCGAGACCGGTACCCCGGCCACGCTCGGCCGCGTTGAGGTGGTCGCCGAAAAGCCCTACGCCAACGTCATGGACGCCATCACCGCCGGCGCGGCTGACGGGCTGCGTGTGGCGGCGGGCGTGGTGGCCATGCTCATCGCCATGGTGGCCATTGTCTCGCTGTGCAACGGCGTGATTGGCGCGCCCGCGCGCTGGCACAACCAGGCCATCGTCCAGGCGGCCGCCGCGCCGGACGTCAAGCCCGAGGACGCCGCGGGCGTCCAGGCGGCCGCCGACCGCGCCGGCCTGCAGTCACGCGCGTGGCATGCGCCCACCTTACAGGGCACGCTCGGCGTTGCCTTCCGGCCGTTGGCCTGGGGCCTGGGCGTGTCGCGCCAGGACATCCCGCGGGTCGGCGAGCTGCTCGGCCTGCGCACGGTGCTCAATGAGTTCCTGGCCTACCTGCAGATGGGCTCGGACCTGAAGGCCAACCCAACCGCCATGACCCAGCGCAGCCGCATCCTGACCACCTATGCGCTCTGCTCGTTCGCCAACTTCGGGTCTGTGGCCATCCTGTTGGGCGGCGTCGGGGTGCTCGCGCCGTCGCGGCGGCGCGAACTGGCCGAGCTGGGCATCCCATCGCTGGTCGGCGGGACGCTGGCGGCGCACATGACGGCGTGCGTGGTGGGTATGCTGATCTGACTCAACGCCGGTCCTGCACCGTCGGCACGCCGGCCGCCAGCTCGGCGGTAACGCCCCGCACCGTGACGCCCGTGCCTGCCGCGCAGTCCTTGCCGATGTGGATTCCAGCGTCCTTCAGGTCAGGGTCGCGCAGGCGGTAGCTGTCGACCACCACCTCAGCGCAGTTGACCAGGTACAGGCTGCAATCCACCGGATACCACTCGGGGTGGTTCCAGGTCATGCGATGGCCGGCCTCGGTGGCCGCCGCGTTGTCGGTGACCGTCAGCCCAGCGATGCCGCTGACGGCCAGCACCATTTTGCGCGGGTTCTCAAAACGGTTCCCACTCACCGTCAGGTTGCGCAGCAGGCGTGACCGGCCGCCATTGGCCTCGATCACGCCGGCCATGCCGCGGTTGGTGACGTTGCGGAACAGGTTGCCCGCAATCGTCACGTTGGCCGGCATGACGCCCTCATGCCAGGCCGTGCCGCCGTAGCCGAGGATGACACCGTAGCCCTCGGCGTTCTCGGCGGTGTTGCCCGCGATCAGTCCGTCGCGCGCCTGGATGAGCAGGCAGCGGCTGCGGTTCTGGCCGAAGTAGTTGTCGACGATCTTGAAGTTGGAGGCCGACAGGTTCACGGGGTACAGCTCGTCCGTGGTCGCGTCGTAGCCGAGGTCGGCGAGCTTCTTGGTGAGCCGGCAGCGCGTGACGCCGGTCTGGCGTGGCTGCACCGATTCCACGATGGCCTGGCCTTTGAGCTGGTTGGTGGCCGGGTTCATCACCTCGATTACATCGAATCGGCGCAGGTCGAGCTCGGTGCGGAACTCGATGTCGCGGTCCCCCGTCAGCTTCACCGCGCTGCCGGGCAGGCCGGGGCAGTGCAGGTTGATACAGTCGTCGCCCTGGCCCATGAAGTAGCTGCCGCGCACGGTGATGCCGCCGCGTTCGCCGTGGACGAAGAGCCCGTCGGCGTTGCTTGCCAGTAGCCGGTCGGACCCCGGTGGCGGGCAATCGGCGTAGCCGTCGATCAGCGCGCCGTCGACGTTCCACAGACCGAACCCGCAGGTGGGCGAGGCATGGACCGTGACCCGGCTGACCTGGAAGCCCCGCACGAAGCCCGCGCTCAAGGCCTGCTGGGCGATACGCCGGCCGACGTAGACGAAATCGTCGCCGGCCGCCAGGTAGCCCTTCAGCGCCTTGGGGTCAGCCTCGAACCGCCAGACCGTGCCCTCGACCCGGACCGTCTTGGCGATGAACAGTGGCGTGATCGACGGCCAACGGCAGCCAGCCGCTTTGTACATCACGTAGCCGGCATGGTTGCCCGGCACGGCCGCGGCCAGTTCCGCCGGTGTCGAGTAGCCGTCGTGCAGCCGAAGCGTGAAGTAGCCATCGTCGGGCTTGACCTCGGTCACCGTGCCCTGGGTGAACGGCAGCGGGTTGTAGTCGATGGCGAGGTCGCGCACCATGACGCCGCGGCTGTCGCTGACCATGAGGCAGCCCAGCTTGGGCTCGCCGGCGACAAGTTGGGTGGCGAAGCCCTGGCCCCGGATGACGGCGTTGTCCAGTCCGCGCGCGTTGAGGATCGACTGGTCGTCGCTGCCCAGCTCGGCGTGCGGCAGCAAGAAGTAGCGGCCGCTGCTGCTGAAGACAAGCTCCGCGGGCTGGCCGCTGGCCTTGGCCGCGGCCAGCGCCTGGTAGAACGCCGGCGTGCAGTCGGTCACGCCATCGGCCACCGCGCCGTAGTCTTCGACGCGGAACGCTGTGCGCGCCACGTCGGGGAACGGCATGTTGTACCCGAGCCGGCGCGACGGCTCGGTCTCCGTGTACGGCACCTCCGTGCGCCGCGCAATGGGCTCGCGCGGGGTGGGGTACACCGCGGAGGGGTAGGTCGGCGCGGCGACGGCGATGCTCGCGGTCGCGAGTACGGCCAGCAGGGCGTGTTCCATGCGCGCCTGTTGGGCGCGCGCGACATGAGTCCTTCCCGTCTGGCCTGTGCCGCCGGGTCAGGGGAAGACCTTAGATCGGGGCGAGGAACGGCGGATCTGGGCGGCCACCCATGGCTGGGGGCCCCGGCGCGTGGCACAATGTTGTCAGCGACCAAGCGCTTGGCCCGTTGCCATCCCCAGAGGGCGGCGACTCGGCGGGCCAGGGGGCGCCGAACCGATGGATGCCCTGTCACCGCACGACCCCGTCTACATTGGCCTCTTGCACTCGCTGACCGGCACCATGGCCATCAGCGAGGCGGTGCTTCTCGACGCCGAGCAGATGGCCATCGACGAGATCAACGACCAGGGCGGCGTGCTCGGCCGGCGGGTGGCGCCGCTGGTCGCGGACGGCGCGTCCAATCCAGCCGCGTTTGCCGAGCGCGCCAGCGAGTTGCTTGCCGCCGGCGCCACCTCACTGTTTGGCTGCTGGACCTCGGCATCGCGCAAAGCGGTCAAGCCCGTCATCGAGGCCGCCGACAGCCTGCTCTGGTACCCCGTGCACTACGAGGGGCTGGAGGAGTCAGAGCACATCGTCTACATCGGGGCCTGCCTCAACCAGCAGACCATCCCCGCCATCGAGTGGGCGCTGGCGCACGTCGGCCAGCGCGTCTACCTGCTCGGCACCGATCATGTCTTCTCGCGCACCGCCAGCCGCCTGGCTCGCGCCCTGGTGGAGGGGGCCGGCAATGGCGCCACGGTCACCGGCGAACGCTACCTGCCCTTTGGCAAGCAGGACTTCGCCGCCGTAGTGACCGCCATTCGCGATAGCCAGCCTGACCTGGTCTTCAACACCATGAACGGCGACTGCAACCCGGCCTTCTATCACCAGTACCACGCCATGGGGGGCATCTCGGCCAGCGAGTTGCCCATCCTGTCGGTCAGCGTGTCGGAGTCCGAGCTGTACCCGATCCGCGATGTGGCGGCCGGGCACCTGGCGTGCTGGAACTACTTCCAGTCGCTGGACATACCCGCAAACCACGAGTTCGTGCGCCGGTTCAGAGCGCGCTACGGGCCCGACCGAGTCTGTTCGGCGCCGATGGCCATGGCTTACTGCGCGGTGCATCTCTGGCGCCAGGCAGTGTTGGCCGCCAACGGGCTCGGCGCGGCTGAGTTGCGGGCCACGCTGGTTGGTCAGAGCTTTCTCGGCCCGGCGGGCGCCATCACCGTCGAGCCCAACCACCACGTGACCACCCATGCGTATGTCGGGCGGTGTGGCGGGGACGGGCAGTTTGCCGTCGAATGGCGCAGCAGCGGCCCCATCACGCCGTTGCCGTGGTTGGGCATGGAGAGCAGCCGACTTCCCTATGCGGCGCTGGTACGCGAGGCCATGGCCTCCTATCCCGATGTGCTGGACTATGCGACGAGACTGGAGCAGGGCATGGCGGAGCGGCAACTGACGGCCGAGGCCCTACGGCAGAGCGATGAGAAGTTCAGGCTCGCGCTACGCAGCTCGCCCGTCATGGTTTCCCACCAGGACCGCGACCTGCGCTACACCTGGGTGCACAACGCCAGCGGGCCGTTCGGCCGCGCCGACATCGTTGGCCTCCGCGACGCCGACCTGGTGGCGCCGGAGTCCGCGGCGCTGCTGGACCAGGTGAAGCGCCGTGTGATGGACCGGGGCGAAGGCGAACGCACCGAGGTGCCATTGACCGTCAACGGCCGGAGCAGCGTCTGGGACCTGACCAGCGAGCCGTTGCGCGATGTGCACGGCGCGGTGATCGGCGTGACCTGCGCCTCGCTCGACGTGACCATCAGCCGGCGCTTCGAGGAGTCGCTGCGCGACCGGCTCGAGGCACAGGTCCGTGAGCAGACCAGCCGCCTGGTGGAGTCGAACGCGGCGCTCGAGGAGCGGGCCCAGCAGTTGCGTGGCCTGGCCTCCGACCTGACCTTGGCCGAGGACCGTCAGCGCCGTGTGCTGCGCGGCGTGCTGCACGACCATGTGCAGCAATTGCTGGTGGGTGCCTTGATGCATACCGACGCGCTGCTGCGCCAGACGTCGCCCGACATGGTGCGCGACTCGGCGCGTCGCGTTCGCGAGATCATCACCGAGGCGGTCAACTCCACGCGGTCGCTGACCTGGGGGCTGTCCCCGCCGATCCTCTACCAGCTTGGCCTGGGTGCTGCCCTCTCGGAACTGGGTCAACGCAGCCTGGAGCAGTACGGCCTGGCCATCAGCCTCGACACCGACCCACTGGCTGAGCCAGACTCGGAGCCGTTGCTGGTGTTGCTCTTCCGCTCCGTGCAGGAACTACTGCTCAACGTCGCCAAGCACGCGCAGGTCAGCAGCGCGGCCGTGCGCCTGTCACGGCTGGCCGGTGACGAGATCCAGATTGAGGTGGCCGATGCCGGCGTCGGCTTTGAGCCCGAGAGCTCAGTGACGAGCGGCCGGGCGGCGGGCATCGGCCTGGTCAGCCTGCGCGAGCGCCTGGACCACCTCGGCGGACGGCTGGAGATCAGCTCCAGCCCGGGTTCCGGTACCTCGGTTCGCCTCATTGCCCCGCTCACCGGTGGAGGTCAGCTATGACGACTCGGCTGCTGCTCGTAGACGACCATGCGGTCGTGCGCGAGGGCTTGCGCGCCGTGCTGGCGCTGGAGCCCGACCTGGACGTGGTGGGCGAGGCCTGCGATGGCCGCGCCGCTCTCGACGCGGTACGCCTGACCTCGCCCGATGTGGTGGTCATGGACGTCGGCATGGCCTCGCTCAACGGCATCGATGCCACGCGCCAGTTGGTGCGCGACTACCCGCGGGTCAAGGTGGTCGTGCTCTCCATGCACACCGACGACGCCTATATCCTGGCTGCGCTGGACGCCGGCGCCGCCGCCTATGTGGCCAAGGCGTCGGTCTCCGACGAGCTCATCCGTGCTATTCGCGCCGTGGCCAGTGGCCGCCGCTACCTCTGCGCCGGCGTCGCCGGCGTGGTCATGAACCTGGCCGTCAAGGGCGGCGCGGAGCCGGCCAACTCGGCCTTCTCATCGCTGACCGAACGTGAGCGCGAGGTGCTCCAGCTGGTTGCCGAGGGCGGCACCTCGCCCGCCATCGCGGGCCTGCTGCACATCTCCGAGAAGACCGTCGAAACGCACCGCCACAACCTGATGCGTAAGCTCGATCTGCACAGTGTGGCCGAGCTGACCAAGTGCGCCGTGCGCAACGGCCTGACTGCCGCCTGAGCGCGATCTACAGCCAACCCCTCCGCCAAACCATGGCCTCTGCGCGCTGCCAGATGCCCGCGGCGTGCCACCCTGACAGTGCGAAGGGTGAACCCGCCATGTATGCCAGGCTCAGACGCATCAGCTTCAATCGCCACCGCCCGACCGCCAACCCGACCCGCCTGGTCTGGGTGGTGGGCACGCTGGTCGCAATCTGTCTCACGATGGCCAGTCTGGCCTTGTGGCAGATGCGCGGCCCGCGCTGATCTCCATGTTTCCCGAGCGCCGCGGCAGGGATTGTCCCGATGGCCGCGGCCAGCCGTCCTTGGCACCATGGCCGGTGAGGCCGGCGGGCGATGCCCGCCCGACCTGGAGGGTCACTCTTGGCAACACTCCTGGTCGTCGATGACGACCCGACCATCGTCTCACTCAGCTCGCGCGTCCTGCAGACCGCCGGCCACTTCGTGGTAGCCGCCATCGGCGGCTCGCTGGGCATCGCCGCCTTCGAACTCCACGCCCCGCTCATCCATGCCGTGCTCATGGATGTGCATATGCCGGGCGTCGATGGGGTCACCGCGTTCCACTACATCCGACACGCCTGCCCCGAGGTGCCGTTCGTCTTCGTGACCGCCAGTACCGACGCCGTGCCCGACGCGGTGCTGACCGCGCCGCATGTAGCGCTGCTGGCCAAGCCGTTCCGCGCCTGCGACCTCGTTTCCACGGTGGGCCGGGTGCTCGCTGCCGCTCCGCGGGCCACGGACGCCGAGCTGGCGCCGCGACTGCTCTGCCCGCCGGCCAGCCCGGCCGGCGCGACGCAGCCCAGGAGGTAACCGGCCGGCTCATGCGTGGGCGGCGAACAGCTCGGCAATGGTCCGCACCGCCGCTTCGACCACCATCTGCCCGCCGGCCGGCGCCACACGACAGCTGGCCGGCACCGCGCCATAGCTCAGGCCGGCCGCGGCACGCTCGGTGGGCAGGTAGCAGCCGCCCGAGGCCAACGACGTCAGTTGCACCACAAACGTCTGCTCCGCGGCCGAGCGGCCCTTGATGCGGTCGCCAAAATCCAGGTAGAACTCGAACGGCGCGGTGACCAGCGCTATCTCGCCGAGCCGCACCACGTTCACCTCCGCGCGCACGCCAGGCAGCGGATGCTCATAGCGCCGCGCCGCGCGCTGACACCAGGCCCGGCGGCAGTGCAGCGCGGTGAACTGCGCGCCGAGCGGGTCGCAGTCGCCCAGTTCGGCCAGTTGCTCGCCCAACGCGGCGATCTCCTGCCCCAGCGCGTCATACTCGGCCAGGCTCAGGTCCCAGTGCGGCAGGTCGAGGTCCAGGCTCTGGTGCCCGAAGGCGACCTTCTCGCGCATGTCCGCCCGCACCGCCGGCTCGGCGTCGTCCACGGCGCCGGCGATGCGTCGCGCCAGATCACGGCGGAGCGCGGCGTTCAGCGGCCGGCCGACGCCGTCACCGTACTTCAGCCGCAGCATCCGCGCCTCGGCGCGCGTGCCGATCAGGCGGTGCGGGCTCTGGTCGCCCGCAGCGGAGCACTGGGGCAGGATGAACAGACCGCTGCCATGGCGGCGACGCAGTTCCTCGCGGGCATCGTGCCAGAAGTCGGCTGAGATGAAGTCCTGTCCACTCTCGCTGGCCTGCGACGGGCAGGCCAGGTTGACCAGCACCCCAGTCAGTGCCCGCTTCGCATCGTAGGTGAACAGCAGGTTCACGCCATGGTCCACATGGCCCTCGATGTGCGAGAACTCGGCGGCGCTGGTGCTGCCATACATGGTGGCGCTGTCGTCGAAGGTGCGTACCCGCCGGTTCTCACCCACGACCGCGTGTGAGTAGCCCCAGGCCACGAAACCCGCGGCGCGCGCCGCCCAGGCCTGGCAGCAGGCGTCCGCCAGGGCCATAGTCAACAGCGCGCCATACTCGGCGGCGGTCATGTAGTCGGGGTAGCGCGCGCGGATGGCGGCCAGGTGGTCCTCATCCTTCTGCAGCGCCTCGCCGCTGCCGCCGAATGGCGCGGTATGGGTGTGTGTGGCGCAGACGATCAGCTTGCGCGGGTCGAAGTCGGGCAGCCGCTCGGCCAGCATGGCCCGCGCGCCGGCCAACACCTCGTCGTCCACCGAGCAGGAGTCGATGGACACCAAGATGGCCTGGTCGTCGTCGCTGGACAACGCCAGAGCGGTCAGCGTGAGCGGGTCCTGGACGCGCGTGGCCAGGCGCAGGTTGAACTGACCGCGCAGGGCGACGGGGCGGTGGGGTGTGATGTCGGCTTGCGACCAGCCGATGCGAAGGCAGTTGTGCATGGAACGTCTCCCCATGGGGCTCGTTGCCAAGCATGCCCCGCCGCGGGCTGCACCGCCAGTGCGTTTGGCGCCGTGGCCGGCGAGGGCCGGCGGCACTGGCATCATGCCTCGGTCGTGTGCGACACTGTGCGCAGGGACGAGCGGCGCGCCGCCCAGCGCGCCCGCGGGGAGACCGGACATGGGTAGGACCAGCGCGCGAGCGGTGCTGTTGGTGGCGGCGTGGGTGACCGCGGCGGTGGCGCTGGAGCCCCTCGACCCGTTCAAGACTGTCGGCGAGTCGCGCGATGTCGCGCTGCTGGAGCGCATCGCCAGTTCGCCCTCGGCCGCCGCTGCGCTCAACCCGGCCGGTGGCATGGGCGACGGCGCCAAGGACCTGCGCACCGTGGCCTACGCCCGGCTGGGCGAGCTGAACACGCCCGACAGCCTGGCCGCCGTCGACCGCATCGAGGCCGCGGCCAGGCAGGTGCGGCCCAGCGCCGGCGGCTGGGATGTGTACTCCGGCATGCATCCCGCCTTCCACTACGACGACACGCCGTTCGAGCCGCGAGCCTGTCTGACGCTGGTCAACGGCCGTACCTACGCGATGGTCACGGGCTCCTGGATGGCGGGCTTCGACATCTACCTGACCTGGCAGGAGGACCGCGCCCGAGGCACCTGGGCCAGGCCCCGGCTGGCCGCCTCTGTCGAGGACTATGTGACGCTCACCTCGCTCTCGCCCGCGCCGATCGAGGCGATACGCTGTGATTACACGCGTCAGTACTTCGTGCCGACGCCAGAGCGGCGCGGCAGGATGGCCAGCGAGGCGCGCAGCGTCACCGTGCGGCTGCTGGACACGCTGGCCGATTCGGACAGCGATGGCTGGACCGACCGCGAGGAGCGCCGCCTGGGGCTCGATCCGTTCAACGCCGACACCGACGGCGACGGCATCAGCGACGGCAACGACATCACGCCCGACTTTGCCCCTCCGGCCGCCGAGACCGACGAGGATGTGCTGGTGCAGAAGGCCTTCTACGCCGCCTACGGACTGAGTGGCGCGCACCACGTCATGCTGGCCACGCCGGACTGTCGCCCGGTGGCGCTGTGGGGCTACGCGGGACCGGTCCTGTACAAGGCAGGCCGCCAGGCGTGGGACAAGCAGCGCCGCGGCTCGAAGATCAGCGTGACGTGGCAGGTCACCGTGCGCCGCGACCTGGCCACGGTGCACCTCTACGATCACGAGGGGCCGCTGGCCGCCGGGCACCAGGATGTGCGGCTCGTGCGACGCGAGGGCCGGTGGGTCGTCGTCGACCGACGTCTCGGCGCCGTCTCTTGACGACAGTGCTCAGTCGTCCCCGCTCAAGCTGAGCGCACTGTCGGCCGGCCGGTCAGGGCCCGCGGAGGCGCGCGACAGGGACCTGTCACCAGCGACGCCGCGCTCGTTGGCGTGGTACTCAATCAGGCGCCGGACCATGGACAGGTAGGCGCGTTCGTCCGACCAGTACTCGTTCAACTCGAGCGCCGCGTCGTCGCTCTCGATCAGCCACCGGGTGCCGATGTGACGGCGCGCGGCACGGATCCGCAGCCACGGCAGGAGCACCTCGCCTTGTCGCAGCCCTTCGAGCGAGGCCACCACCGCGGGCCGGCGAAGCGTGGCGTCGGCGTCGAGCAGGCGGGTCGCCGCGATGTAGAGAGCGGCTGCGCCCGCGGCGACCAGCCAAGAGCCGGCAGTCGCCTGGTATGGGCGTAGCACGGTACCGAGGACGACCGCGCCCAGTCCGAACCGTACCAATGGCCCAGGCGCCAAGCGCGTCAGCCAGGATCGGCCCCGGATATGCGGCCGGGCGCTCGTGCGCAGACTGTTGCGCAGCCACTCTGGCAGTTCGTCCTTGGCGGATTGGTCGATGTCCATGGCGGCGGGCCCCTGCAAACACAGTGTAGCGGGCCGCCGCCGGTGGCGCCAATCCGCTTGACGCGGTCCCCGGCCACCGACTACGCTCACCCGCGGAGACGGTCCCATGAGCGCGAGTCTGCTGAACCTCACCGCTTTGCTGGCCTCGTCGGTCGCGGCCATTCCCGTGCCCACGCCCGAGCAGGTGGCCTGGCACGAATCGGGTGTCGGCCTGTTCTTCCACTGGGCGCCCAACAGCATCAAGGGCATCGAGGGCGACGACCTGTCGGTGCCGCGCGACCAGATCAACCCCGACCACTTCGACGCGGGCCAGTGGACCAAGGCCTGCCAAGTGGCCGGTGCGGGCTACATGATCTTCGTTGCCAAGCACATCGGCGGTTACTGCGCCTGGCAGACCAAGACCACCGACTACTCGCTGGTCTCCTCGCCCTGGAAGCAGGGCAAGGGCGATATGGTCGGCGACCTGGCCGCAGCCTGCGCGCGTGAGAAGCTGCACCTGGGCATCTACCTCTCGCCGCGTGACGACGTGCATGGCGTCGACACCGGCGGGCAGGCCAAGGATGCCGCCAAGCAGGCCGCCTACAACGACATCTATCGCGCCCAGCTCACTGAGATCCTCACCAACTACGGCCCCATGTTCGAGATGTGGTTCGATGGCGGCAACATCGTGCCGATCAACGAGACCATCGACAAGCTGGCGCCGGGCATCATCTCCTTCCAGGGCCGGCGCGCCGGCGGCTCGCGCTGGGTGGGCACGGAGCATGGCTTCGCGCCGTATCCCTGCTGGAACTCCATCGCCTGGCAGCCGGGCGAGACGCCCAAGGAAGGGCCCGGCTCGCCCGACGGCAATGCCTGGTGTCCCGCCGAGTGCGACGTCTCGTTGCTGCGGCCGCGCTGGTTCTGGTTCCCCGGCTGTGAGCGGCAACTGCTCGGCCTCGACCAGTTGGTCGAGATCTACTACATGTCCGTTGGCCGCGGCGTGAATCTGCTGCTCAACGCCACGCCCGACCCGCGCGGCGAGGTGCCGGCCGAGCAGATGAAGCGCCTGGCCGAGTTTGGCGACGAGGTGCGCAGACGCTTCGCCAAGCCGCTGGCCACCACCCACGGCGAAGGCAACGCGCTGAGCCTGGACCTCGGCGGCACCAAGACCATCGACCACCTGGTGCTACGCGAGGACATCAAGGGCGGCGAGCGCGTGCGCGGGTACCTGGTCGAGGGTAGGCGAGCGAACGGCAAGTGGGTGCCGCTGGCCAAGGGCAGCCAGATCGCCGTGCGGCAGATCATCCCCATCGCGCCGGAAACCGTGACGGCCGTGCGGCTGACCATCAGCGAGAGCGTGGCGCCGGTGACCATCGCCGAATTCGCGGTCCACCGCGTCGACCGGCCCGTGCCGGCCATCGCCTACCGCGAGGGCGGCCGGCCCGCCATGCGAGCGCCCAAGCTGTCGCGCAGCCGCGACGGCATCTTTGCCATCGACTGCCCGACGCCCGACTGGGAGATCCGCTACACCCTCGACGGCAGTGAGCCGACACGCACCTCGACGCTTTACCACGAGCCGCAGCAACTGCCGCTCGGCGGCACGGTGCGCGCGCGCTACTTCGAGATCGAGGACGCCGCCGCGCCGGCCGGACCCATCGCCACGCGCCGCTTCGGCCTGGCCCAAAGTCGCATCAAGGTGGTCAGCGCCAGCTCCTCAGAGCCCGACGCGCGGCCCGAGCTGGCCTTCGATGGTGACCCACGGACCATGTGGCACACCGCCTGGCGGGGCGGCAACGCCAAGCCGCCGCACGAGATCGTGGTCGACTTGGGCGCGCCTTACTCGGTGGACGGTCTGGCCTATCTAGCGCGCCAGGATGCCGTGGGCACCATGCCCAAGGGCGTACGCGTGTGGGTAGCCGACGCCCCGGAAGCCTTTGCTGCCGATCCCGGCTTTGAGGGCACGTTCGGTGACTTCAAGGTCGACCCCCACGCCTGGCGGCAGGTGGAGTTCGGCCAGGCGCTGCCCGGCCGCTACGTCAAGATCGCCTATCCCGACGAGGTCGCCGGCCAGGTCTGCGTAGCTTCGGCGGAGATCGAGATCCTGGTGCGCGCGGGAGAGAAGTGATGCCTGAGGATCGGCAGATCGTGGTCACCGGGCCGCGCCGGGTGGAGCTGCTGCCCGCGCCGCGACCTGACACGGCGGTGGGCGCGGGCGAGGTGGCCGGCAGCACGGTGTACAGCCTGGTCAGCCCCGGCACGGAGCTGAACTACTGCTACTTCGCGGCCGAGTTCCCGCGCCATCCGGGCTATGCCTCGGTGTTCCGTATCGAGGCGGTCGGTGACGCCGTGACGGACCTGTCGCCGGGCGATCTGGCGCTGTGCATGGGCAACCATCGCTCCTGGCAGCGCTGCCGCCGCGCCGACGTCATCCCCGTGCCGGCCGGGCTCGACGCCGTTGCCGCGCCCTTCGCGCGGCTGATGAACGTGAGTTGGAGCACGCTGACCACGACCACCGCTCGGCCGGCTGACGCCGTGCTGGTCACCGGCCTTGGTCCCGTGGGACATCTGGCGGCGCAGATCTTCGCCGCCGCGGGCTACCGCGTCACCGGCGTCGACCCGTCGCCGGCGCGGCGTGCGCTGGCCGAGAGCAAGGGCCTGGCCACCGTGCCCACCTGCGCCGAAGTGGACCCAGCCCTGGCGGGCACGTTCGGGCTGTGTGTGGAGTGCTCAGGCCACGAGCAGGCCGTGCTGGACGCCTGCCGGCTGGTGCGTAAGCGAGGCGAGGTGGTGCTGGTCGGCGTGCCGTGGCGCAAGCTGAGCGACTTGCCGGCACACGATCTGCTGCATGTCATCTTCCACCGCTACGTGGTGCTGCGTAGCGGCTGGGAATGGGAGGTGCCCACGCACCCGCGCGACTTCTCGCCGACCAGCTTGGACCAGCAGATGACCGCCGCCCTGGACTGGCTGCGCGCCGGCCGCGTCGATGTCGCTGGCCTGGCCGAGGTGGTCGCGCCGGGCGAGTGCGATGAGGCGTACCGGCGGCTGGCGGAGCAGGCGATTGATGGACTGAGTGTGCTGTTCGCGTGGGAATGAGCGATCAGGGTGACAACCAGGCCTCGGGCCCGAACCCTGACCAGGTGAAGGCCTGGCAGGAGGACTTCCGGCGTCGGGCCGCCGAGGGGGCGACCGGCAACCGGTGCCGCAGGTTTCTGGCAAGCGCCGTCGGGCCGCTGAAGCCGGTTCTTGACGTCCTTGCGGCGGTGCTCGTCGCCGCCGCCCCGGTGTTGGCGTTCTGGTACCTACTGGGCAAGTGCGGAAGCCCGATCCTTGCGGCCGTCGGGGTGGTGGCGATCTCCCTGGTTGCGCTGGTGCTCGTGGGGCTGTCCATGGGCTCCCCTGTAGGCACGGGGGCGTCTGTTCGACCGCCGCGCGGCCAGCGGTCAGCTGGGGCGGAGCCCGTCGGCCAGTACCTGTTCGCCTACTCCGATCACCTGGAGTACTGGACGAGCCGACGGTTCGAGCGTGCTCCGTGGGCCGACGTGCTGGACATGACCGAGTCTGACGGGACGGTGGCCATTCGCCTGGCCAGCCAGCACGTCATCCGCGTGGCGCGCTGCGACGAAACCGCCGAGGCCATCGCCATCGTCGAGCGCCTCGTGGCTGACCGGCGCGAGCGGGACGAGGCGTTGCTGGCGCGCATGGAGCGCGGCCTGTCGCAGCCCGAGGTGGGCGGCTCCGAGCGCGGCATCAGCCTGGCGCATGACGAAGAGCCCAGGGCCTAGCGACCGGGCGACGCGGCCAGCTGCGCCGGCCCCGCGGTTCCCCCTGCCACGACGACTCTTTCCTGCCATCCGGGTCGCCTTGCCCACAGCTGCGAGCGGGCCAGCGCACTTCCTCCAGACGCTGATACCCGGCGTCGCCAATGACGTGTGCGGCAGGCCTCGGCTCGTGCGCCGTCGCTGCCGAGGAACCATTCTTTAGGCAGGTGTAGGGTGGCGCAACAAACGACCGGCTTTGCCCAAAATAGGCGTGCAGGCCGCTCGGTTTTCCGTTTCACCACGCACTCAAAAAAGCCATAATAGGCCATTGAGACCCAGGCTATCCGCCTCTCGCCACGACGCGACGGGGCCACGCCGTGGACAGCCGGGCAGTGCAGTTCGAGGAGAGGCATATGCCAAGCTTGACTGTCGTACACCGAGCAC
>JACRKZ010000179.1 GCA_016235455.1 Armatimonadota bacterium
AACCGGGGCGGCACGCAGTCGGCCAACGCCTGCCAGCGCAACCGGACGATGGCTTCCAGAGCGTTGTAGCGCAGCAGGGGTGACCGGTCCACGGTGGCCGCGGCCACGAAGGCGGCCCACTCGGGCTGGTCCATCGCGCTCTTGGGCAGGAACGTGAGCGCCGCCCACCGCAGCCGGTGGTCTCGTGAGGTCAGGGCGAGCTGCATGGTCGGCCCGATCAGGTCGGGCCGCTCGGCCTGCTCTGCTTCGATGACTTCGTACGGGCTCATTGCGTCAGCTCGTTGACCATCCCTGTGTACTGTGCCAGGCCGTGGGTGACCACATACCAGACGACGACCGCGAGGATGACGATGCGGGCGATCTGCACGCCCACGCTGATGCGCTTTGGGTTGATGCCGCGTTTCATGGCCGATCTCCCTGCATTGAGCGTCATGCTCAGTCGTTCTCGGTCAGCCAGGCCTCACTGACCACCACATTGGCGCCGCCTTCGCGCGCGATGGTGATGTTGGCCTGCCCCGAGCCGGTCAGGTCGGCCGGGATCTGCACGGTCACGGTGGCCGCCCGTTGCCGGTCGCGGGTCCAATTGGGCAGGTCGGTGGCCGGCAGCAGGACCCGGCGGCTCTTGTCGGGCAGCACGGCCCCCACGCTCTGCCGGCGGGACGCGGCGTTGTAGTCCCACCAGCAGAGCACCAGGTCGTAGCGCCTGGCCGGGTCGAGCCCCTTGGCCGCCAGACGCAGTGCCGCCTCGTCCCAGGCCAGCGTGCGCTGGGTGTCGAGCACGTCCGGTATGCCGCGCAGCACATCGTCGCTCCAGCCCTGGCCGTTGAGCCATAGCAGTCGCGGGCCGGGCTCGGCGCCGTCGGTCAGGGTCAGGCCGCCGGCCAGGTAGGCGACCAGTCGCCGGCCGGCGGGCAGGCTCGCCGCCAGGTCTCGCCGCCGGGCCGCGATGGCCGCGAGGTCGGCGGCGCTCGGCTCGCGCAGGGCCCTGGCGACCACCTCGGGCAGCACGATCTCGTCCCACCCGCCATAGAACGGCGCGTTGCAGTCGATCCAGGCGGTGATGGCCAGCATGTCGTCCGGGCTCAGCGTCACGCCGTGATGGCCCGCGCGCAACAGCTTGAGCAGCGGGCTGGCGCCCGAGCCCACGGCATAGGGCGCCAACGGCAGCTTGGGGCCGCCATAGCCGCCGACCTTGATGTAGCTGACGTGCTTCAGAAGGGATAGGAACGAGTCGGTGACGGCATGCTGGGGGCCTTGGTCGGCGTCCAGGGGTGCCGGCGCCGCGCGCCAGGTGGTGGCGCGGAGGTCGACGCTGTGCTCGCGCTGGTCGGTCTGGCCGTCGTGGCAGCGTACGCAGGCCCGGTCGAGCACCGGCTGCACGACGCGCTGGTAGCTGAACCCGTCCGTGCCCCACGGCGGTGGCGTGAGGGTCGACGGCGCACGTCGGGCCGCGAGCGACGGCCGCGAGGGAGGCGCCGTCGCGTAGTCCTCGTGGCAGCCGACGCAGCTCTGCTGCTCGCCGGGCTGAAGGTTGAGGTAGTTGCGCATCCGCCGCACCTCGAGCCCGTTGGCATCGATGGCTTCGAGGAACAGCATCTGGCCGGCAGGCACCTGGAGATGGGCGGAGCCGTCGGGCTCGACGGGCGCCTCGCCCAACACGCCGCGCACATCCCAGCCGCAGCCCGCGCCGACATCGACGCGCTGGGGCACGGTGTGCTCGGTCTTGGGGAAGACGCGCAGCACGCGTAGCGACTTGACCGAGCCGCGCGGCACGCCGGGCAGGCCGCGGTAGATGTCGCTCACCAGCAGTGTGCCCGGCGTGCTCGGGTCGACGCCGCGCACGCGGTCGGGCAGGACGCGTGGTACTGGCCGCGGGCGCACCGGCAGCGGCGCGTAGCACGAGGCGTCGGGCGCGCGGTAGAGCAGTTCGCGGTTGCCCCAGACATCCTGCAGGTACAGCCCATAGCCGGTCGGTGCGCCGTTGTAGGCCTCGGGCGACCAGCACACGAGGAACTGCGTGCGGCTCAGCGGATAGGGCGCGGCATACCAGCCGGTGGCGTTGTGGGTGTTGCTGACCGCGGGGATCGGGCTTGAGGCCGGCTGGCAGCGTTCGTCCTGGCCGACGGCCTCGGGATAGCCTATCTCCGGCGTCAGGTTGGTCAGACCCGACAGCGCGCCGCGGCTCTGGGCCAGGTCGACCAGCATGATCGGCCCGGCGCCGGTGTTGTGATGGGCCGAGCCGGTGGCCATGACCAGGCTGGTGCCGGGCACCTGCCGCGCCTCATACAGGCCGATGGGCCCGAGGCTGTGGGCATACCAGTCGCCATAGGCCAACTGCGCGCGCGTGCCGTCGGGATGCACGGTCCACAACTGCTGGATGACGTTGTAGCCCTTCATCACGTAGTCCCAGCGCGTATAGAGGATCCGCCCGTCGGCCAGCAGGCTGGGGTAGAACTCGCCTTCCTGGGGCTCGGTGATGCGGCGCGCGTCGCTGCCGTCGGCGTTGACCGAGTGGATGCCGCAGACCAGCGCCCAGTCGCCACACTGCACCAGCCGGCCATCGCGCGAGGAGGCGAAGGCGATGCGCCCGTCGGGCAGCCAGCAGGGCTCGGTGTCCTCGGCGGCGGGCGTGTCGGTCAGTTGCGCCGGCGTGCCACCGTCGATGCCCACGGTGTAGAGGTCGTACATGCCGCATGGCCCGCCGCGCACGCCGGGCTCGCCGTAGCCGTAGCCGGTGGCGGGCCGACGCGGCCGCGCGTACGGGAAGACGATGCGCTGTCCGTCGAACGACAGGTCGGGCCGGCCGATGCCACCGGCGGCGAACTCGCCGGCCAGCAGGTCACGCACCCGCGGCTCGCCCCGCCAGCCGCTGACCACGCACAGATTGGCGCCCGGCGTCTGCGCCTCGCCCACGCGGTGCGAGCACTGGTGGTTCCAGCCGGGCCACTGCCGGCGGACGAAGAGGATCTGCTCGTAATCCAGCGCCGGGCTGGCCAGCGCCGCCTCGCGCAGCGCCCAGCGCGTGCGCCGGTAGCGGTCGAGGACCGGTCCCGCGGCATCGCGCTCGACGGTGTCGAACACGGCGCGCGCCGTGGCGGCCTGCGGCAGGTCGCCGAGGCTGTCGAGTAGTTTGCGGCCACGTGTGAGCAGCGCGGCGAGCGCGGCCGGGCTGTCGGCCGGGCGCTGCCAGGTGACCTGCTCGCCGCGCAGCCAGTCGGCCTCGATGCGATCGCGCGCCGGCTGCGCGCACGCCACCGTACTGGCTAGAACCACCGTCGCCGCCAACCAGCGCCAGATGTGCATCAGTTGTCCCGCTGCCGGCGGCGATGTTCGCCGTGGCGAGGCCCGCACCTGCGCCGGCCACGCCGGTGGGTCATGGTGCCGGGTGCAGCAGTTCGGCGCGCAGGCGCAGGATGCTGTCGCGGTCCAGGCGTTCACCCTTGAACGGGATGCGCGTGACCGGCGTGCGGCCAGCGGCGACCTCCGCCTTCAGGTACTCGTCGATGCGCATCCAGCGGATCTCGGCGAAGGTTCGGTCGCGCCGCGCGTAGTCGCGGCGGTCCTCTTCGGCGAACGTGCCGACGACCAGCATGACCGGGCCGTTCTGGCCGGCTCGCACTCGCCCTATGGCCGCGGCGTCCAGTCAACGGGCAACCCGCTCGCCTCAAGTGCCGCCCGCAACTTCGCATAGGCGACTTCCTGAACAGGGACGCGCTCTGCGATGCCGATGGAGGCGGCCAGCGCGGCGGCCTGCCCCAGTTCCATGAAGACCGGTTCCATGCGGATTGAACCGTGCGCGACGTGCGTGGCCGACAAGCAGACCGGCACGAGCAGGTTCTCGCACTCCCCGACCCGTGGCACGATGCTGCGGTAGGAGATGCCGTATGGATGCGGCGGCACTTGCCAGATCACGCCGTCCCGCTCGGCAAAACCCGCTGCCGTGACGAAGTACCGCACGGCGTGCGAGTCCATGCCGAAGCTGGCGAGCGCGATCGGCTCGGGCGCGCTGCGCTGGGCCTTGCAGTCGGCCTCGGTCATCACGTAGTCGCTCACCATCCGGCGGGCCTCGCGGATGTAGAGCATCGGCGGCCAACCGGCGTTGCCGGCAAACTCGTCCCTGCAGAGACCGTAGCGGGCGGCTTGCTGGCGGATCACCTCTGGCACGCGCGGGTGATTGGCCAACGTCCAAAGATGGCCGCGGATGTAGAACTCGTGCTGCTGCTCAATCCGTCGACGCGTGTCGTCATCGGCTTCGGGGTAGTCCCAGTTCGCGCCGACGAAATCGGTGCCGACGGCGTGCATCGAGTTCCAGTCTACTTTGCCGGCCGGCAGCTTATGAATCAACGCCGGCAAGCGCAGATCGCCAGCCTCGAAGTTGCGCAGCAGCAACTCGTGATCGGCCTCCCGGTAGCCAGCGGGCTGCTCGATGGGCAGCCGGTTGGCGACCTCGGTGGTCATACAGAGCCGGTAGTTGTAGGCTTGGATGCGGTGGTCGCCCTCGCCGTCGACGGGCTGGGCGGCGTGGATGCCCGGCAGCAGGCCGCTGGCCGGGTTGCCGGGTTGGATGTAGGGGTCAACCTTCCGGATGAAATGGTCCTTGTCGCCTTGCGTGTAGTGCGTGCGCGGCTTGGTGTCGCCGCGCTGGGCGCCGTTGAGTGTCTCGCCGTAGCGCGCGTTGCCTTCGCGTCCGACGGTGTAGCTGACCCCTGCCGCGGCCATCAGATCGCCGGTGTAGCTGGCGTCAATGAAAATCCGTCCGCGATATGTCTTGCCCGACAAGGTGGAGATGGCGACGATGCGGCGGCCCTGTTGCCTTACGCCGGTTCTGCGGTCGAGTTGTTCGTTCAGCGCCACCTCGACCTTGGACTCGCTCACCAGCGCGTCGATCTGCTGTTGGGCGACATGCGGCTCGAAGTAATCGACGTAGGTCTGCCCGTAGTGGCGGCCGATGCGCTGATAGAGTTCGCGCGCGATGCCGCCCACCGCGTCGCGGTGGAAGATGTCGCTCGCCGACAGTCCGCTGCACGTCATGCCGCCGAGGAAGCCGGTCGAGTTCACCAGCACGACGCTCAATCCCGAGCGTTGGGCTTGGACGGCGGCGCTTACCGCCGCTGCCGAATCACCATAGACGACCAGATCGTAGGTACCCTCCGGCGCGTTCGGCACTGGCTCCACGGCCTGAATGGCGGCCAATGGTGCCAGCAGCAGGGATGTGAGGGCGATCGTACGCATTGGCGTCTCCTGTCACTTGGCGGGGGAGCGCAAGCGGAACTCCTCGATCGTCGGGACCTGGCCATCGAGCGCCGGGCTTGCCAGCGGCGGCCCGCGCAACGCCCGGCTCTGCCAGGTGACCTGTTCGCCGCGCAGCCATCCGGCTTCGATGCGCTCGCGCACCGCCGGGCTGAGCTCGGCGGCGTAGAGGCCGATCGAGACGAGCGCCATCGGCAGCCAACGCCACATCCTCATCGAGCATCCTCGCGGCAGCGGCAATGACTTCGCCAAGGAGCGCGGCTGTCCTCGGCAGGAGTGCCGCGTTAGGAGAGCGAACGTAGTCCTCCGTGGAGTGCCGCCCATGCCCACCCGTCGAGAGTTCCTGGGACAGTCCTTCTTCGCCGCCGCCGCGGCTGCCGCCGCTTCGGCCCAGCCCGCGCGCCGGCCGCCCAATGTCGTGCTCATCCTGGCCGACGACCTGGGCTGGGCCGATCTGGGCTGCACCGGCAGCGACTTCTACGAGACGCCGCATCTCGACCGCCTGGCCAGCGCGGGCGTGCGCTTCACCAACGGGTATGCCACCTGCCCCGTGTGCAGCCCCAGCCGGGCCAGCCTGCAGACCGGCAAATACCCTCAGCGCGTGGGCATCACCGACTACATCGGCGCGGCTCAGCCGGATAGGTGGCCGCGGCCGACGCCGCTGTTGCCCGCGCCGTATCGCGAGCAGTTGCCGCTGGAGGAGGTGACGCTGGCCGAGGCGTTTGGCGCGGCGGGCTATGCCACCGGATTCTTCGGCAAGTGGCACCTGGGCGAGGCCGGGTTCTGGCCCGAGCAGCAGGGCTATCAGGTCAATCGCGGCGGCTGCGGCAAGGGTGCCTGCCCGCATACGCCGCCGTACATGCTGCCCAACCTGCCCGACGGGCCGAAGGACGAGTATCTGGCCGACCGGCTGACCGATGAGGCGCTGGCCTTCATGGAGCAGCATCGGGCCGGGCCGTTCCTGTCGCTGATCACCCATTACGATGTCCATACGCCGCTGACCAGCAAGCCCGATGTTGTGGCCAAGTACCGCGCCAAGTCGGCGGCGCTGGGCTTGACGCCCGACCAGCGCTTCCGGCCCGAAGGCGCCTCGCGTGACCGGCGACGCCAGGATCATGCGGTCTATGCCGCCATGATGGCCTGCCTCGACGACACCGTGGGCCGCGTCATGGGCCGGCTGGAGGCGCTGGGCATCGCCGACGAGACCATCGTGGTCTTCACCAGCGACAACGGCGGCCTGTCCACCAGCGAGGGTACGCCAACTTCCAACGCGCCGCTGCGCGCGGGCAAGGGCTGGCTGTATGAGGGCGGCGTGCGCGTGCCGCTGCTGATCCGCGCGCCGGGCCGCTGCAAGCCGGGTCTGGTCAGCGATGTGCCGATGACCACCTGTGACCTGTACCCGACGCTGCTGGCGCTGTGCGGCCAGAAGCTGCGTCCCGAGCAGCATCGGGACGGCGTGAACATGGCCGCGGCGCTGACCGGTGGCATGGTGCCGGGTCGGCCGCTGTTCTGGCATTATCCGCACTATGGTAACCAAGGCGGCCGGCCCGGCGGCGCGGTGCGGCATGGGCAGTACAAGCTGATCGAATGGTATGGCGAACCCAAGCCCGAACTGTTCGACTTGCTGGCCGATCCCGGTGAGAGCCGCAACATCGCCGAGCGGGAGCCGAAGCTGGCGGTGCAGCTCCAGGGCGAGCTGGCCCGCTGGCGCCGTGACGTCGGCGCGCGCATGCCCACGCCGAACCCCAAGGCGGCGCCTTAGCCCAAGGCGGCGCCTTAGCCCAAGGCGGCGCGCTAGCCCGCCCGGGCGATGACCGCGAACTCGTCGGCGTCCGCGTCGAACGGCGCGCCGGCCACATCGCCCAGCAGCGCCTCGGCGCGCAAGCCATGCTCGGCCAGTTCGGCGACCAGCGCGTCGGGTTCGAAGAACTGGTGCCAGACGTGCACCACGCGCTGCCGTTCGGGCTCGATGAGCGTGTACTTGTCCAACGTCACGGCCGCGTCGTCGTAGCGGAAGGTGGCGTGCAGCTCGAAGCACGGTCCGGCCGACCAGAAGCCGTCGGCGGCCTGGTGCCGCCAGGTGGTGGCCTCGGTCCGGCGGGCGTAGGCGGCCAGCGTGTAGGCATCGAACACGAAGGCGCCGCCCGGCCGGAGCCAGTCGACGACGCGCTCCAGCAGCGCGGAGCGGCGCGCGGGGCTGAGCACGCAGAAGTCGCACATGATCATGGTGATCAGGTCGTAGCGCTCCGCGGCGTCCCACTCCAGGTAGTTGGCCTGCATGTAGTCGATGGTCAGCGCGGCGGCCTCGGCCTGCGCCCGGGCATAGGCCAGCGACGAGGCCGAGAAGTCGACGCCGGTGACGCGCGCGCCCAGTCGGGCCAGGCGCTGGGTGTAGAGTCCCGGCCCGCAGCCCAGGTCGAGCGCACTACCGCCGGCGGGCAGCAGATCGGCGAGCCAGCGCGCGGAGCGGTCGATGAAATCGTGCCGGCGCGAGGCGGCGCTCACCTCGGGGTCGAGGTGGAAGGCCAGCATCTGCCGCGCCACGTGCGGGTCGGTCCACAGTTCGGCGGCCGTGCCCACGGAGAACGGCTCGGGCCGTGTGTCGATGGTCAGCAACGACTGGTAGAGATCGGCGGGATCCATGGCGCCAGCGTAGCCGTCAGCGCCCGGGCCGTCAACGCGCGTTAACCGGCGGGCGTTGACGCTGGTCCATCCTTCTGCGACAGTCATGCAGGAGGTCGCCATGCGTGTGTTGTCCCTTCTTGCGTTGCTGGTGGTGGCGGTCTGGGCGGCGCCGAGCCAGGCCCAGTTGCCGCGCATCCCGTTGCCCGGTGGCATCAAGCTGCCCGAGATCGGCATCGACGCGCTGCTGAAGGAGGAGCCGCCGCTGACCACCGGCCTGGCCGACGCCCTGATCAGCCTGCCCGAGCTGGACCGATGGGAGCCACCGCTGGCCAAGCTGCCCGAGGGCGGTCTGCAGACCAAGGATGGTGCGTTCGTGCTGCCTGGGCCGGGCCGTTACCACTTCTCACTGCAGAGCTACTGCCTGCGCGCCGGCACCCACGGGCCAGGCCAGGGCGAGGGCTACCTGCACGCGCCGCTCAAGGGCGCCCGGGCGGAGATCATCCGCGGCATCCTGCGGCGCTCGGTCGAGCATCCTGAGCTGGATCAGCACCAGGTGCAGTTGCTGCTCTGGGCCGTTCTGGCGCGCACGAACCTGGCGAAGGCCCACCGCGACCTGCGTGAAACGGCCAAGCTGCTGCTGACCGCCAAGGAGTTCGGCGCGCTGTCGGGCGGCGTGTGGGGCAGCCTGCCCGACGCGGTACAGAACCGGCTGGTCCGCGAGGCCGGGCCGGTCCTGGGGCCGCTCCTGGCGACCGAGGCCAAGCTGCGCCGGGCCTTCTCCGCGCGCAGTCTGCCGGGCTACGACGAGCTCGAGCGCGTTGCCGTGCTGGCCGGCGACCCGGGCGCCAGCGATGGGCCCGTGGCGCCGCGCACCCGGTGGTCGTACGACCCGACCAAGCGGCTGTTCATCCGCTACAACCCCCAGGGCTACTCACGCACCGAGGTCGATGTCTACTGGCCCGAGCGCTGGGCCGTCGGCCGCGATAACCTGCGCCGCATCGTGCGCCTGGCCGACCAGTCGGGCAACGTCATTGAGACGCTCTACGACGACACCATTGCGCCGTTCACCCATGGCCAGGCCCCCGGGCTCACGGGCTACGCCTTCTCCGGCTACCGGCTGACGCGCCGTGACCCGGCCGACGCGGCCGCCGTGCAGGTGCGCGAGATCAAGGCGCCCGGCTGGACCTTCGTGGGCCGGCCCGGCAAGCGCACGCAGCAGGGCCTGGCCGGCGGCGTCTTCCTCGCCGAGAACCTGGGCAACACCCGGGCCGGCTTGCGCTTCGCGGTGGACGTGGGCGACCTCAAGGATCGCTTCGACGGCTGGCAGGAGCGCTACGACCAGGCCAACGAGGCTATGGACCGCTGGGACCGGATCAACCAGCACTTCGACCACCAGGGCAACGACGGCGCCATCGACGACCTGACCGACATGGACCACTACAACAACGGCCTCGATGCCGCCACCAGCCAGGACATGTTCGACAAGGGCGACTGGATCGCCGATCACCTGGCGCGCGTCGTCAATGCCTGGAACTACTGCTCCGACGCCCTGGCGGGGCTGCTCAGCAACGACGATGCCGACAGCGAGGCGCGCTCCTTCGACCCGTCCGACAACGCGGCCGTGCCGACGCACAGCGGGCGCCAGCGCCTCGGCCAGTCGGCTCGGTCGCGTTGACGTGGCGTTACCGTCGGGCTAGCATGGACAGGGAGCCGCCCGGGCGGGCGCTGAGGAGTGAGCAACGATGGGAACCAGAGCACGAGAGATCGTCGGACCGGACGTCGACCAGATCGTCGAGATGCTCGACGCGGCCTATGCCTCCGAGTGGCTGGCCTACTATCAGTATTGGCTGGGCGCCAAGCTGATCAAGGGGCCGATGAAGGATGCCGTGGCGGCCGAGCTGACGCTGCACGCGACCGAGGAGCAGATGCACGCCGTGCTGGTCGCCGACCGCATCATCCAGCTCGGTGGCACGCCGGTGCTGACGCCCGAGGGCTGGGCGGCGAAGAGCCCCTGCGCCTATGATGCGCCGGCGGACCCGTACGTGGCCGTGCTGCTCGACCAGAACATCGTCGGGGAGCAGTGCGCCATCAGCACCTACAAGGCGATCATGGACTTCTGCCGCGACAAGGACATGATCACCTACAACCTCGCGCTGACCATCCTGGAGCAGGAAGTGGAGCACGAGGAGGACCTGCAGAGCCTGCGCGAAGACCTCGATCTGCTGGTCGAGCGCGGTAACCGCTGATTTGCCCCGCAGCGAAGCCCGCCACGGCCTCGGTCGTGGCGGGCTTCGTGCGATCCGGGCGCGTCGCACCCAGCGATCCACACCTGGTACAATGCGCTCCTTGACGTTGATGCCATGTCTGCTATAGCATCCATGGCACCGAGGCTGAGCATGAACGAGGCGCCGTTGACCAAGTCGGACCAGGTCTACCAGACGCTGCGCGGCTGGGTGTTGTCGGGTGAGCTGGCGCCGGGCCAGCGGCTGGTGCAGCGAGTCCTGGCCGAGCGACTGGGGGTGAGCAGCATCCCCGTGCTGGAGGCCATCCGCCGGCTGGAACACGACGGGCTGGTGGTGTCTCATGCCAACTTCGGCGCGGCGGTGCGCGTGTGGAGCGCCGAGGACATTGAGGGCGCCTACCTGGCGCGGGAGGCGCTGGAGGGCATTGCCGCGCGGCTGTTCGTGCAGCGGGCAACGCCCGCCGAGCGGGCCGTGCTGCGCGCGCTGGCGGACGAGGTGGAGGCGGCGCTGGCCGCGGGTGAGACCGCGGCCAGCCGCGACGCGGACATGCGCTTCCACCGCCACCTGGTGGCCGGCACCCATGCCGACACGCTGGCCAGGCTGGTGGAGAACTCGTGCCTGGTCACACTGACCATTCTGTACCGCGCCGCCAGCGAGACCGGGCGCGGCCGAAGCCCGTTGCCCGGCGAGCACGAGGTGCTGGCCGACACACTGCTGAACGGCACCGCCGACGAAGCCGAGCAAGCGCTGCGCGGACACATCCGGCGTGGCCTGACCAACCTGATGGGAGCTGTGGCATGACGTTCGATCCGCTGCGTGGTCTGGTGGCCGCGACACACACACCGTTCGACGCCACGGGCGAGTTGCACCTGCCCGGTGTCGAGCGCCTGGCGGAGCATCTGCTGGGCTGCGGGGTGACGCAGGTGTTCATTGGCGGCAGCACCGGCGAGAGTGCGTCGCTGAGCTTCCTCGAGCGCCAGGAACTTGGGCAGCGCTGGCTGGAGATCGCGCGCGGCACGGCGTTGCAGGTCGTCGTGCATGTCGGTGGCAACTGCCTGCGCGAGGCGAGCACGCTGGCCGCCCAGGCGCAGCAGCTCGGCGCGCGAGCCGTGGCTATGCTCGCGCCGAGCTACTTCAAGCCGGCCAACGTCGACGCGCTCATCGCCTGCTGCGCGCATGTGGCCGCCGAGGCGCCTGAACTGCCCTTCTACTTCTACGATATCCCCGTGCTGACCGGCGTGAGCCTGCCCATGGCCGATTTCCTGGCCCATGGGCGCGAGCAGATTCCCAATCTGGCCGGGCTCAAGTGGACGAACCCCGACCTCTTCAACTTCCAGCGCTGTCTCCACGCGCCCGGCG